>JAHCAG010000001.1 GCA_019635015.1 Burkholderiales bacterium
ACAGAAACTGAAGCTCGCTGCTTAAACCCACTTCTGGCTGATGCTAAAAATGGGGGGATTACCGTACCAAGTGCAATAGATAGAGCAATTTCACAGAAAATTATAGAGCGTGAAAGAAGGGGGGGAGAAACCACAAAATCCAGTTTTGACGTTGAGATTTTTTTAAGTGAGTTTTGTGGCAACAAAAAGAACTATATTGCTTCACAGTTTTTGTCTAATGGTCGGCGTTTTGCACGTGTGGCGCAAAAAGGAATTGCTGAGGAGACTGTGACTGAGACGATATTGGCGGAATTAGAAGAAAGTTGGGCTAGTCGACAAGCTAGTTTTCATTTGATACCTGGAAAGGAGGCTCTCTCGGCAATAAATGAACAAATTCAGAGCCACTTGAAGGTGTCAATTACGCCTACTGCCATTATTGACGCTATGAAAATTAGTGAGATTCCAGATGAGCTGATCAAGTTAATCGAAGATATTGATATGTTTAGTTCTGCTAAAGTCGTTTAGCTGATTTATTAAAGTTATAAAAAGTAGAAAGGATGAAATGAAATTCGGCCGCTTCCAGCACCAATCCCGCACTTTCTACGGCCTCGTCGAAGGCGAGCAGGTCGTCGAACTCGACGGCTCGCCGTTCACGAGTTACAAGCCCACCAGCAACGCGCACCTGCTGTCGGCGCTTAAAATCCTCACGCCCTGCGAGCCGCGCAATTTCTACTGTGCCGGCCTCAACTATGCGGCGCATATCGAATGGGCGGCGAAGCGCAAGGGCCTGGCGGTGAAGTTGCCGGAGAAGGCCGACGTCGGTTACCGTTCGCCCAACGCGCTGTGCGCGACCGATGAACCGATCGTGATCCCTGCCGACGCCACCGAGATGGTGCAGTTCGAGGGTGAACTGGTGGCGGTGGTGGGCAAGACCGCGAAACACCTGACGGAAGACAACGCGTTGTCCTGCATCCTGGGCTACACGCTGGGCAACGACGTCAGCGAGCGCAGCTGGCAGAAGTCCGACCGTACGCTGTGGCGCGCGAAGAACTGCGACAGCTGGAAACCGATGGGTCCTTTCATCGTGACCGGGCTTGATCCGATGAACCTCGACGTCGAGATCCGCATCGACAGCCAACGCGTCGCCGGCTACAACACCAGCAAGATGCTGTTTTCGGCGCAGCGCTACATCGCCGAGATCACGAAATACATGACGCTGCATCCGGGCGACGTGATCTGGCTCGGCACCGACGATGCCACCGAACCCAACCTCGCGCATGGCCAGGTCTGCGAGATCGTGCAGAAGGACATCGGCGTCCTGCGCAACCCGGTGGTGCGCGAAAAGGCTTGACGCACCGGGGCTGTCATTCCGGAGGCGCAGCGGTTCGGAGTGACAGGTAAAATCAATATAAGTATTTGTTTTTATTGATTATTTTGTAAGTCGCCGCGCTTTTGCGGCGATTGTCTTTTGGAGACTGCAATGCCCGACACGCATTACGCCGCGCTGTGGCCGCGCGGCCCGCGCCAGGCGAAGGTGAAGCCGCTGGCGAAACGGCTCGACACACTCGAGGGCAAGACCGTGGCCTGGCTGTGGGACTACGTGTTCCGCGGCGACGAGGTGTTCGAGCAGCTGGAGACCAGCCTGCGCGCGAAATATCCCGGCGTGAAGTTTGTGCACTGGGAAGTCTTCGGCAATACCCACGGCAGCGACGAGCGCGCGGTGATCGCGGCGCTGCCGCAGAGGCTGCGCGAGCTCGGGGCCGACGCCGTCGTCTCCGGAATGGGTTGTTGAGGCAGCTGCACGCCCGCCGTGTTGCGGGCCAGTGTGGCGGCCGAAAACGCCGGCATTCCTTCGGCGACGCTGGTCTGCGAGAGTTTCATGACGCTGGCCAAGGCGGCGTCGCAGGGGCTGGGTTATCCGAACATCGCGGTGGCGCCGGTGCGCGGCCATCCGGGATTGCAGAGCAAGGAAGAGCTGCAGCGCAATGTGCGCGAGCTGACGCTGGACGGCGTGCTCGAGGCGCTGTTCAAGATGCCGGCGGCGAAAACGCTGGGCGGCGAGCCGGGTCCGCGCGAGGTGATCTGCAGCGGCAGCTTTGAAGAGGTCAACGAGTATTTCATCGCGCATGAATTCTCCGACGGCCTGCCGGTGGTGCCGCCGACGGTGGAGAAGGTCGAGGCTTTCCTGCGTTACACCGACCGCAAGGCCGAAGAGGTGCTGGGCGTGCTGCTGCCCGACAACCGCGCGGCGACGGTATGGAGCGTCGCGGTCAACGGCGTGATGGCGGGCTGCCGGCCGGAGTACATGCCGGTGCTGGTGGCCCTGACCGAGGCGATGGCCGATCCGGCCTATGGCGTCGAGCACAGCGGCAACACGCCGGGCGGCGAGACCCAGATCGTGCTCAACGGCCCGATCATCAAGACACTCGGTTTCAACTACACCCAGGGGGTGATGCGCGACGGTTTCCGCGCCAACACCACGGTCGGCCGTTTCTGGCGGCTGATGCTGCGCAATGTCGCCGGTTTCCTGCCGCACAAGAACGACAAGGCGACTTTCGGCAACACCTGGCGCGTGGTGGTGGCGGAGAACGAGGAGGTCGCCGCGAAAATCGGCTGGCCGCTGCACAGCGCGGAGTTCGGTTTCAAACCCGGCGACAACGTGGTGTCGGTTGCGCGCTACACCGGCGGCAACCACATCTCCTCGGTGTCGGGCGCGACGCCGGAGGAACTGCTGCCCTATATCGCCGATGCCGTGGCGCGCCAGTATTCCTGGCAGATCATGTTCAGCGTCGGCCAAGGTTATGACACGGTGCGCCCGCTGCTGCTGCTGTCGCCGATCATCGCCGAGACCATCGCCGCCGGCGGCTGGTCGAAGCAGCGTTTCAAGGAAGAGCTGTTCAAACATGCGCGCATGACCGCGACGGACTTCGAGCGCATGCTGCGCGACTGGACGCAGAAGCCGAACTGGAATCTCGCTGAAGAGCATGCCGCGGGACGCATCCCGAAAGTGTTCCACGAGTCCGATGATCCGCAGCGGCGGGTGCCGCTGGTGTGGCGGGCGGAGGATTTCCAGGTGGTCGTCACCGGCGACCTCGGCCGCAACAGCATTTACGTGCTGGCGCACAACGGCGTGCTCGGCTTCCCGGTGGGCAAAAAGATCGGACTGCCGGCAAACTGGGATAACTTGCCCAAACCGAAAGGACTTCATGGATAAGCTGCTGCCCCATGCCGAACGCGCGATTGCCGCGCTGAAGGCGCGCCATCAAAGCATCGCGGTGGCCGAATCCTCGGCCGGCGGCCTGATCACCGCGGCGCTGCTCGCGGTGCCCGGCGCTTCGGCCTGCGTGCGTGGCGGCGTGGTGATCTACACCTACGACATGCGCCGCGCGATCCTCGGCATCAGCGACGAGGAGATGAAAGACTTCACTCCCTCGACCGAAACCTATGCGCTGCTCAAAGCACGCCGCCTGCGCGAACGCGCGAAGACCGACTGGACCCTCGCCGAAACCGGCGCCACCGGCCCGACGGGAAGCCGTTACGGTTATCCGCCGGGGCATGCCTGTTTCGCAGTGGCCGGCCCCGGGATCGAGCGCGCGATCACCCTTGAAACCGGCGAGGCTGACCGCGTTGGCAACATGCAGGCTTTTGCCGCGGCGGCGCTGGATTTCCTGGCGGAAGCGGTGGCCGCTGCGCCGGGCTGACTCAGCGTATTACCAGTCCGGTGGGTTCGAAATAGGCGCTGGTCGTGCTGCGTGTGGCCTGCCAGGGCAGTTCCAGCCTTTCGGCGGTTTCCTCCCCCTTCAGTATCAGCACGGTGCGCACCGTGCCGTCGATGCGGTCTCCATCCACGGTGCCGCTGAAGTGGTGGCGGATGAGGCCTTCGCCGTCAAGCGTCATGTCCAGAGAGAACGAGATATGGGCGCCGTGCAGTTCAAGGTTCTTGAAAACCCCGCGGCGGTCGCCGCTGCGTACCACGCCCTCAAGCTGCTGGAAGTGCTGTTCGAACACCGCGGCGTAGTTGTGCTTGATGCCGCTCATCGGCAATGTCCAGTTCCAGTAGCCGCCGACCTTTGCCGGGACCCGCCAGAGGTTCACCGGCAGGGCGGTTTCGTCGATGTAATCCGGTTTCCAGCTGCCGAGGTCCCAGATGTTGGTGACGACGCGGGTGCCGGGCCGTGCTTCGCGCAGGATCTTGGCGCGCAGCATGTACATCACCTCGGGCCACAGCCACATGAATATCACGTCGGCTTTCGAGAGATCGGCGTCAAAGGCGTTCTGGTGCAGGAATTGCACGCGTTCGGCGAGGCCGCGTTTCTGTGCTTCCGCAGTGGCTTCCTTGACCAGTTTGGGATCGAGATCGACACCCCAGCCGCGCACCCCGGGGTGGGCATCCAGCGCCGTGAAGATGATGCGTCCGTCGCCGGAGCCGAGGTCGACCACGCGGTCGCCGTCGCGCAGTTCGGCCAGCTTCACCATGCGTTCGACTGCTTCCGGGCTGCTGCCCGCGAAAATCGAAAACCGCTCCTGTGCCTGCACCGTGTTTGCCGCCAGCGACGCGCACAGCGCCGCAACCTGCCACCACCGCATGATTTTCTCCTTCCGCAATGAAAAAAGCGCCCTATTATCCGCGATTGCCGGCGGCTGTTGCGGCGGTGCTGTGGTGGAAGTTTTCCTGATGCGGCGGCGTCAGGCGTCGGCGACAACGTAACCCGAAGGCGAGCCCATTACCGTGGTGCGTTCCATGTGGCGCAGCCGGGTTTCATCGAAGTCGCCCAGCGCCTGGTGCAGCGTACAGCGGTTGTCCCAGATCAGCAGGTCGTTTTTGCGCCACTGGTGGCGGTAGACGAACTCGGGGCGTGTGGCGTGCCGGTTCAGGTAATCGATCAGCGGCCTGCTTTCCTCTTCGGTCATGCCGTCGAAGCGCTTGACCTTCTCGCCGAGGTAGATGGCCTTGCGCCCGGTTTCAGGGTGCACACGCACCACCGGCTGGGCGATCGGCGGATTCAGTTTCATCACTTCATTGCGGCGTGCCTTGCCGGCATCGGCGACGTTGATCTTGCGCGTGCCCGAGAGATGGATGCCGTGGAGATTCGAGATCAGTTTTTTCATGCCGTCCGACAGTGTGTCGTAGGCCATGGTCATGTTCGCAAACAGCGTGTCGCCGCCGACGTCCGGCAGTTCCCAGCAGCGCAGCAGGGAACCGAGTGCGGGCCGGGTGGTGTATGAAAAATCGGTATGCCAGGAACGCCCGGTGTAACGCGACTCCGAAGGCGTGCCGTCGGGATTGGGACGGTTGGTGACGAGCAGGATTTCCGGGTAATCCGGGTGGCGGTCGCGCGGCAGCGAGGCATGGTCGTCGAGTTCGCCGAAGCGGCGGCTGAAGTCGATGTGCTGCTCGCGGCTGATGTCCTGGTTGCGGAACAGCAGGATGCCGTGCTGCAGGAAGGCATTGTGGATTTCGCCGAAGGTGCTTTCGCTCATCGGCTTCGCGAGGTCGATGTCGCAGACTTCGGCGCCCAGCGCGTTCGACAGGCGGCGCAGTTTCAGGGCCAAGGTGTTCTCCTCCGTGGCGGACATGTTGCCAGTGGCCAGAGTATTTCACAAAGCGGCTTGATATCATCGCCCGGTGTCACATCTTGTAAACCGCTGAACGCCGAGGACATCACGTGAACCCCCCTGCCGAACCCCGGTTGACCGGAAAAATCGCGCGCGAGCGCATCGTCATGCTCGACATTCCGCGGCCCGACAAAGCCGTGATCGAGGCTTTTCTCGCCCTGACCGACCTCGCCGGCACGGTATCGGATGCGATGGACGAACTGGGCATCCACGGCGCGATCCCGGCGGCGAAGCTGCAGCCGATGCTGCCGGGCGCGCGCATGGTCGGGCCGGTGACGACCGTGCGCAACATCATGCAGTCGACGCCGCCGACGCTGGGCGCGCAGGCGCGCCAGTCGAAGCAGGCCGACATCGAGGCGCACAATCTGGCGAAACCGGGCGATGTGCTGGTGATCGAGGGCGTCGAACACATCTCCAGCCTCGGCGGCAATTCGGCCAACGTCGGCAAGCGCCAGGGCGAGGCGGGTGCCATCGTCGACGGCGCGACGCGCGACGTCGACACCGCGCGCAGCATCGGTTACCCGATCTGGGCGCGCGGCGTGAGCCTGATGACCGGCAAGTGGCGCGTCGAAACGGTGGCAATCAACGGACCGGTGCAGATCTGCGGTGTGCCGGTGAATGCCGGTGACCTCGCGGTGGCCGACGACAACGGCGTCTGTTTCATCCCGAAGGCGCGCATTCATGACGTGCTGGTGCGCGCGCAGGCGCTGTCGGCAGGCGAGGAAGAACGCAACTGCGACGTGGCAGCCGGCATGAGCGTGGTCGAAGTCGCGAACAAGGCCTACTTCAAAAAAATCGGTGCTTGAGTTTATTGTCCATGCGCAGCCCTGAACTGATCCCTTCCGGCGCGGCTTGCGGCGTCGAGCTGCGCGGCATCGATCTCACGACACCCGGGCCGATCATGATCGAGGCGCTGCAGCAGGCCCTGCGCGAGCATCTCGCCGTGGTGATCCGTGGCCGGTCGCTTTCCGAAGCTCAACTCCTCGCTGTGGGACAGGCTCTTGGCACGCCGGAGGGCCAGGGCATCAGCGTGCTGACCGGCGGTGCGGCCGGGATGTCGGCTGCACAGATGGTGGCCTCGAGCGCCGCTGCTCCGGCGCGGCCGACCGGCAGCCTCGGCGGCGGTGCCGGGATCTGGCAGTCGGACCTTGCCTACCGCCTGCGGCCCTGTTCGATCGCGATCCTGCATGCGCGCGCTTTGCCGGGCAACGGTGGCACGGTGGCTTTCGCCAACCAGTACCGGGCCTATGACACGCTGCCGGCAGAACTGAAGGCACGGGTCGAGGGGCGCATGCTGCTGCACGACGAGAGCCGCGACAACGAGGGTCGGCTGCGCGAGGGGCATTCTGAGATCGTGGATCCGCGCGAATCCACCGGCGCCCAGCACCGCATCCTGCGCACACATCCGGAGACCCGGCGCAAGGCGCTGTACCTCGGGCGCCAGCGCAACGCCTGGGTGATCGGCCTGCCGCTGGAGGAGAGTGAGGCCCTGCTTGATGCGCTGTGGGCGCATGCGACACAGCCAGAACTGCAGTGGCGCCACACCTGGCAGCCCGGCGACACGCTGTTCTGGGACAACCGCGGTCTGCTGTATTGCCACGATGCGGCCGCTGCGCCGGGGCGCGAGTTCCTGCGGGTGCAGCTGCGCGGCGAGCCGCCGCGCTGAGCGTCAAAACCGTTTATCCTTCCGCTTCCCGCACATTTTCACCATTCATCACGCACGAGGGAATTGCCATGTCGTCGTATACCAACACGCTCCTCTACATCAACGGCCAGTGGTGCGCCGCGGCTTCGGGCCGCACGCTGCCGGTGGTCAATCCCGCCAACCACCAGGAGATCGGCACTGTCGCCTATGCCGAAAAGACCGACCTCGACCGCGCGCTGGAAGCGGCGGAGCAGGGTTTCAAGGTCTGGCGCAAGATGTCGGCCTTTGATCGATGCAAGATCATGCGCAAGGCCGCGGACATATTCCGCGAGCGTGCCGATACTGTCGCGACGTACATGACCTTCGAGCAGGGCAAGCCGGTCGGTGAGGCGAAACTGGAGGTGCTGGCCGGTGCCGACCTGATCGACTGGTTCGCGGAAGAGGGCCGCCGCGCCTATGGCCGGGTGATTCCGGCGCGCGCCGAGGGCGTCTATCAATTGGTGGTGAAGGAGCCGGTGGGTCCCGTGGCGGCCTTCACCCCCTGGAATTTCCCGATCAACCAGGCCGTGCGCAAGCTGTCGGCGGCGCTCAGCACCGGCTGCTCGATCATTCTGAAGGCGCCGGAGGAAACCCCGGCCTCGCCCGCGGAGCTGGTGCGCGCCTTTGCCGATGCCGGCGTACCGCCGGGCGTGATCAACCTGGTCTACGGCAGTCCGGCGGAGATTTCGAGCTACCTGATTCCGCATCCGGTGATCCGCAAGATGACCTTCACCGGCTCAACGCCGGTGGGCAAGCAGCTGGCGGCGCTCGCTGGCCAGCACATGAAACGCGCGACGATGGAACTGGGCGGCCATGCGCCGGTGATCATTTTCGACGACGCCGACATCGAGATTGCGGCGAAGACCATGACCTTCATGAAGTACCGCAATGCCGGCCAGGTCTGCGTGTCGCCGACGCGTTTCCTGGTGCAGGAGGGCGTCTACAAGCAGTTCGTCGAAAAATTCACCGAAGGCGCGAAGGCGATCAAGGTCGGCGACGGCTTCGACAAGGACACGAAAATGGCGACGCTGGCCAATCCGCGCCGGCAGAGCGCGATGGTGGCCAATGTCGAAGACGCGAAGAAACACGGCGGCAAGGTCCAGACGGGCGGTTATCCGATCGGCGAGAAGGGCAATTTCTTCGAGCCGACGGTGATCACCGAACTGCCCACCAGCGCGATGGCGATGAATACCGAACCCTTCGGCCCGCTGGCGATCATCAATCCCTTCAAGACGTTTGACGACGCGGTGGCGGAAGCCAACCGACTGCCCTACGGCCTGGCGGCTTATGCATGGACGAAGTCGGCAAAGACGGCGACCGCGATCGCGGCGCAGGTCGAGACCGGCATGATGACCATCAACCACCTGGGCTTTGCATTGCCCGAAGTGCCCTTCGGCGGCGTCAAGGATTCGGGCTATGGTTCGGAGGGCGGGCTGGAAGCGCTGGAACCGTACCTAGTGGGCAAGTTCGTGACCCAGGCTGGATTGTAAAAATATCAATATAATCAATAACTTATATTAAATCCTCCTCGAGGCCGCCGATGCGCATATTGCTGGTCGAGGATGATGCGATGCTGGCCGAGGCGGTGACGCGGGCGCTGACCCAGTCCGCACACGCGGTCGATTGCGCGCGCAGCGGCGAGGAGGCCGACCGCGTGCTGGCCACCGAGCAGTACGACTTGGTGCTGCTCGACGTGGGTTTGCCGAAAATCGATGGCTTCGAGGTGTTGCGCCGGCTGCGTGCCCGCCGGTCGACCGTGCCGGTGCTGATGCTGACCGCCAACGATGCGCCGGAGGATGTGGTCAAGGGGCTGGATCTCGGAGCCGACGACTACCTGACCAAACCCTTCCGCCTGTCCGAACTCGAGGCGCGGGTGCGTGCGCTGATCCGTCGCGCCAATGCCAGCGTCAGCTCGGAGATCGTCAACGGCCGGCTGCGACTCGACATGGCCGGGCGGCGGCTGTACTGCGATGACCAGCCGCTGGAGCTGTCGCAGCGCGAACTTGCCGTGATCGAGCTGCTGCTGCTGCGTGAAGGCAAGGTGGTCACCAAGCAGCAGATCATCGACCACCTCTACGGCTGGGAGGATGCGTCCTCAAGCAATGCGGTCGAGGTTTTCATCCATCGCCTGCGCAGGAAACTCGAACATTCCGGTGTTTCGATCACCACCGTGCGCGGCATGGGTTACCTGGTCGAAAAGGCGAATGGCTGAATCTCCGCGCCGGCCGCTGCTGCGCACGCAGCTGCTGGCCTGGCTGCTGGCACCGCTGTTCCTGCTGCTGACCGCAGACACCTTCATCAGCTACTGGGTGGCGCTCGATTTTTCGCGCCGCGCGCACGACCGCACGCTGGTCGGCGTGGCGCGCGAAGTCGGGCTGCACCTGCGGCGCGGTGACGGCGGGCTGCTGCTCGACATGCCGCCGGAAGCGCGCCGGGTGCTGCTCACCGACCCTGAGGACCGGCTGTTTTTCGAGGTGACCGAGCCGGACGGCCGCCGCATCGACGGCGAGGCGGTGATGCCCCCCAGCGGCGATGCCGCGGTGCGCCGCCGGCCCGGCGTGTTCTACGACGGCATGATGCACGGCGATCCGGTGCGCATCGTCGAACTGCGCATCGAGTCCGACAACGCCGTGGTGCGCGTGGCGGAAACCCTGAACAAGCGCAACGAGCTCGCGCGCGAGATCCTGCTGAGCGTGGTGCTGCCGCAGTTGCTGCTGATCCTGATTGCCGGCCTGGTGGTGTGGATCGGGGTGGTGCGCGGTCTGGCCCCGCTGCAGCGGCTGCAGACGGCGGTGGCGCGGCGCTCGGTCCGCGACCGCAGTCCGGTCACGGTCGACAGCGTGCCGGGCGAGGTCGGCCCGCTGCTGGATTCGATCAACGGCCTGCTGGCGCGGCTCGACCACGTGCTGACGCTGCAGAGCCGCTTCGTGTCCGATGCCGCGCACCAGCTGAAGACGCCGGTGGCGGCCCTGAAAACGCAGTTCGAGGTGGCG
Source organism: Burkholderiales bacterium (assembly GCA_019635015.1). Classification (GTDB taxonomy): domain Bacteria; phylum Pseudomonadota; class Gammaproteobacteria; order Burkholderiales; family SG8-41. The sequence goes on from JAHCAG010000001.1 coordinate 10,273, forward strand.
CTGCGCGAAACCGATCCGCAGCGCATGCGCGAGGCGCTCGAGGGCATCTATCCGCGGCTGGAGCGGATGCAGCGCCTGGTCTCGCAGCTGCTGTCACTGGCGCGCAACGAGCCGGATGCCGTCAGCGCGGTGACGCTGGCCCCGCTCGACCTGAATGCGCTGGCGCTGGACATCGCCACGGCCTGGGTGCCTGAGGCCTTGCGCCGGCAGATCGATCTCGGTTTCGAGGATGCGGGACGGCCGGTGACGGTGTCCGGCGACGCGGCACGGCTGCGCGAGCTGCTCGACAACCTGCTGGACAATGCGGTGCGTTACAGCCGCGACGGCGGGCGCATCACGGTCCGCGTTTCGGCAGAGCCGCCGCGGGTGGATGTCAGCGATGACGGGCCGCACATTCCCCCGGAAGAGCAGGCGCGCGTTTTCGAGCGTTTCCACCGCCTGCTCGGCAGCGGCGCGGAGGGCAGCGGCCTCGGCCTGGCGATTGCTCGCGAGATCGCCGAACTTCACGGCGGCGAGATCACGCTGCGCGAGGATTCTTCCGACGGCATCGGCAATACTTTCAGCCTGGTCCTGCCGCCGGCCTGAGGCCCCGCGGCCTGTAAGCTTCCGTTCATTTACGGGAAAGCCTGCGCTCATCCAGGCGCGCGGCTGCCGTAAGCCTGCATCCGTATCCTCTGCTGATCGACCGTGCAAAAGCCGCGGGATTGACGGAGGAGTTCGGATGGAAATACTGGGCAGTTCGTTTTTCTGGGTGACGCTGGGACAGATCATGATGATCAACATCGTGCTGAGCGGCGACAACGCCGTGGTCATCGCGATGGCCAGCCGCTCCCTGCCGCCGCGCCAGCAGAAACAGGCGATCCTGTTCGGCAGTTTCGGCGCGATTTTCCTGCGCATCGCATTGACGTTTTTCGCGGTGATGCTGCTCGACCTGCCGTTCCTGAAACTGGTGGGTGCCGTGCTGCTGGGGTACATCGGCATCCAGATGCTGGTGCCTGACGAGGCCGACGAGGAAATCGACGGCCATGCCCACATGTGGTCGGCGATCAAGACCATCATCGTCGCCGACCTGATCATGAGCCTCGACAACGTGCTCGGCGTCGCGGCAGCGGCCAAGGGCAATGTCGTGCTGCTGGTGATCGGGCTGGGCATCAGCATCCCGCTGATCATCTATGGCAGCACCTTCATCCTGAAGCTGATGAACCGCTTCCCGGTGATCATCACGCTGGGCGGCGGCATCCTCGGCTGGGTCGCCGGCGAGATGCTGGTGACGGATCCGGCGATCGCCGAATGGGTCAATGGCCAGGCGCACTGGCTCCACAACTTTGCACCGGCGATGGGCGCGCTGCTGGTGGTGGCGCTCGGCAAGTCGATCGCCGCGGCAAAACTGGCGAAACTGAACCGGCTGCCCGAGGGGCAGCTGACTCTGCCCGAAGACGAGGAACCTGCACCGCCGGGATACCACTGGGTGCATCGCGCCTGGCGCCGTCTGCCCGACGGCACCCGCGACTATGCGGCCTATTACGGCAAGCTCGCTTTTCGTTACCTGCAGCCGCTCAGCTCGCGGCTGCGGCGCACGCGCAAGGTTTGACCCCGCGGCCGGTACGCAGACCCGGCCGTACCTGACGGGAACAACGGCAGCTGCAAGCCGTTGTTCCCGTATTTTTTGCATTGATCCCCACTTTTGCCAAAGCACCAACGTTCGATGATTGCGAGATGGAAAGCTTCGACACGGGCGGCTCGGGGAAAACGAGATATCCATGCAGTGCGCATAACAACCCTGGAGCAATGGCCATGTCGACCTTCTGTCCCGCTGCTCAGCCTCAATTTGCGGACACGCCGGCTTTGCGCAGTATGTCGGCGAAAGTGCGCGTATCCTGGCGTATGGTGTCCGCAAACTCGCCCGGGCTCCCACCGAGCACGTCGAAACCCTGACTGACCAGCCTCTGGCGCGTGTTGCCCGTATTCAGCACCTCATTCACCGAGGCGTTGATCTTCCCGATGATTGCTTTTGGGGTGCCTGCCGGGACGATGAACCCGAACCAGTTTTTGAATTCGTAGCCAGACACCGTTTCACCCAGTGCGGGAATTTCTTCTGCGATGGCAGACCGTTTGGCAGAGGTGATTCCGATGATGTGTATTCGCCCAGATCTGTGCAGCGGCAGTAGGTTGGGCAATCCCGTCATTACGAGCGGAATGTTGTTTGATACCACATCCAACATGGCTACATTGCCGCCTTTGTAACTGATGTGAACGACGTCAATTCCGGCGGCTGATTTGAAGATCTCTCCGGCCAGATGCCCGCCGCTTCCTACGCCCGCTGTGCCATAGCTGAGCTTTCCTGGTTGAGATTTGGCAAGTTCGATGAGTTGTTTGGCGGTGCTTGCTTTTGATGAGGGGTGTGTTCCCAACGCCATCGGTTGTGCTGCGATCAGCACGGCTGGCGCCAGATCCCGTTCTGCGTTGTAAGGCAGCTTCTTGTGCAGCGCCGGATTGGCGGCCAGCGCGTTCGGCGAAAGATATATGGTGTATCCGTCCGGCGACGCGTTGGCCACGATTCCAGTCGCTATCAAAGTGCCTCCACCGGGGCGGTTGTCAACAATCACTTGCTGTTTCCATAAATCAGTCAGGCGCGTGGACACCGCTCGTGCCACAAGATCAAAAGTTCCACCTGCGGCAAACGGGACGACGACTCGGACCGGTCGATTGGGGTATTGGTCGGCCGTGGCTGCAAGAGCCTGACAACTCACCAACGAGAATAGTGCGAAAGCCTGCCATGAAATATGACGCATGAGATCTCCTCTGGTTGCGTTGAGGAAAATTGTTGTTATATCCTTCAACTCATACGTATGATACGTAAATTTCTTATTCTTACAACCCTTAATGAAGGCATGAACATGGTTATTCGCGAAATCGTGGTCCGGCAACTGTGTTTGCCCCTGACTAAGCCCTATAAAGTGTCTTTCCGTACATATACCGAGTTCGAACCGGTAATCGTCGAAATGGTTTCCGAGGATGGCTCGGTAGGTTGGGGTGAGGCCTACGTTCCGGCCGGGTCTACCCGGGAAACGGCCGAGAGCGCATGGCAGTTTTGCTGTTCGCATGCGGAAAGACTGGTTGGCAGAACGGCCGCCGAAATCGGAGATTTAATTGATGCCGAAGTGGAAGAGTCGCCCTTCGCGTCCTGCGCCATGATGTCGGCGGTGGCGATGGTCACTCGTCACCCCGCCCTTGTGGTGGACTCGGAGATACGCGTCCCGTTGCTGGTGCCGGTATCGGCGACAGAGAAGGCGGCCATTGCCGCGGAAGTTGAAGAGCGGCTCGAACAAGGTTATCGCACGTTCAAGGTCAAGGTGGGCTGGGATGTGGATGCTGATCTGCAGCGCGTCCGGTGGGTGCAGCAAGCCCTGCGCGGTCGCGCCTTGATTACCATGGATGCCAATCGGGGATACGACGCTGCTCAGGGAGCACACTTCGCTGCCGCACTTGATCCGGAAGGGATACTTCTGTTTGAGCAACCTTGTGAGGCCGATGAGTGGGAGGCTAACGCCCGGATTGCAAAGTTGTCGAAGGTGCCGTTGATGTTGGATGAATCCATTCGTAACGTGCGGGACATAGAGCGTGCCGCTGCATTGCCGGGCGTGCGTTATGTCAAGCTCAAACTGAAACGGGTTGGTGGAGTTGATAGGGCTTTGAGTGCGATGCGCCGTGCAAAGGAGCTGGGGCTGGGAATTTGCCTGGGCGATGGTGTTGCCACCGAGATTTTGTGCTGGATCGAAGCCTGTGTATCGCGCGGGTTCTTAGCTGGCGCAGGCGACATGAATGGCTTTTTGAAGCCCAAGACAAAACTGTTGGTTAACTCGCTACCGTTCGAGCGTGGCGATATCGTTCTGCGCCCGGGGTACTGGCCGATTGTTGATCGCAAAGCGTTGCGTGAGCACCAAACGCGAGAGTCGCGCTATACGGTGTTGGCGACGGCCTAAATGCTGCCTTCAATGGTCCGGTAATGATATTTAGTGGCGTCAAAAATGCGTGTGCGAAATTCGACAGGCGCATTACGATACGTGTATGCAGTTCTTTCGACGCGCAGCACGGGGCTGTTGTTACGGATTTTTAGTGCCTTGGCGTCAGCAGGTGTGGCTAATGCAGCATGAATATGCTCTTCAATGCGAATTACGTTGATGCCACATTCATCCTGATATGCGGCGTAAAGATTTTCCTGTGCGTTGCGGATCGCGCTGGCAGTAAGTTTGCTGAACAATCGTGCCGGCAAGGTAATGTCCAGTGTCGCCACGGTTTTCTCTTCGTCGATGCTAATCATGGATAAGCGGAAAACAGGCGTCTTGCCGTCAGAGGGCAGTGCGAGCCGTGCCGACTCTTCGGGCGTGGCAACATCCTTAACGAACGAGAGCAGTTCCCGGCCCGGCAGTATCTGGCGGCCATTTTTGTCATGAATATGCGAAAACTGGTAGCGCTGGCGAAGTCGAGAGTGACGTGCGACAAAGGTGCCCTTGCCCTGCTTGCGCACAAGGATGTTCGAAGCCACCAGTTCGCCGATGCCGGCACGGATTGTGAAAACTGCGACGCCGAAGCGCTCGGCGAGTTGGTTTTCGGTCGGTAGTTGCTCACCCGGCTTCCATTCGCCTTCGGCGAGACATTGAAGAATGCGCTGCTCAACCTGCTTGTAGAGAGGGTCGGGACCACTAACATCGAGCCCGGTAGAATGTTGTTTTTGTGGCATGAATATGCGCTTGATATATATGGAAATTATAGCTCAGTTGCCAATCCTTTAAAAGATACGTATGATACGCATGTATTATATTCAAAGATCGTCTGAGACCCTAGGAGACGCACTGTGCAAGCAGCCCAGGAAATAGCCCGTAAGCAAGAGTTGGCCCCTCAAATCATTCCCTCCGGCAAGGGCTGCGGCGCTGAAGTTACCGGCGTCGACCTCGCCGCGCTCGATCCGGCTACCGTGGAGACGCTGCACCGCGCGGTGCGGGAGCACCTGGTGGTGGTGGTCCGCGGCCAGCCGATTTCCGACCCGCAGCTGATCGCGCTGGGCAAGACCTTCGGCGAGTTGGAGCCGCCGGGTATGAGCATAATCGGCAAGCCATACCTTGACGAGTTCCCCGACATTCTGGTGATTTCGAATGTCATGGAGCAGGGAATTCCAAAAGGTAATCTTGGATCAGGCGAAGCGATCTGGCATACCGACATGTCATATCGTCCGAAACCCTGCACGATTGCGATTTTGCATGCACTGGAAGTGCCGCCGAGCGGCGGCAATACCTATTTCGCCAACCAGTATATGGCCTATGAAGCACTTTCGGACGAGTTGAAGCAGAAGCTCGATGGCCTCGAGGTGATCCACGACGAGACCTATAACAGCGGAGGCCAGTTGCGCAAAGGCTTCAAGGAGATCACGGATCCGCGCGAAGCGCCGGGTGCACGGCACAAGGTGTTCCGCACCCATCCGCAGACGGGGCGCAAGGCGCTATACCTCGGCCGCCGCCGCAACGCATATATCGTCGGCCTGCCGCTGGAGGACAGCGAGCGCCTGCTCGACCAGCTGTGGGCTCATGCTTCCCGGCCGGAATTCGTTTGGCACAATGAATGGAAGGCCGGTGACACGCTCATCTGGGACAACCGCTGCCTGATTCACCGTCGAGACTCTTTTGATGCGAGCCAGCGGCGGATGATGCACCGCGTGCAGATCCGCGGCGAAGCGACGCAATAAGCAACTCGCGCCACGGCACGGAAGCCCGCGGCAGGCCGCGGGCTTTTTTGTGTCCGGCGGTGGAGTTCAGCGGGTGACGCAGCCGCGGCGGCGATTCTCGGCGGCGGCCATGTGGCGCAGGCAGATCGCGACAGCGGGGATATTCACTGCGACATGGAAGGGCATGCGCAGGCGGCTCGCGAGCCAGGCCCGGCGCAGCGCGGAATCGGCGGCAGGGTCGGATTGCAGCGGCAAGACGAGTTGCTTCATGCGGCGACCTCCTGTGAACTCAACGTGGGCACATGGTGCAGCGTTGACTCGTGCCTTCATTATCGGCAGCCGCTGCCTCTTTCTTGAGCAGATCAGGGGGTGGTACGTGGTCCATTTCGCCGGATGGCCATAGGCCGCAGCCTGCGCAAAAGCAAAGGGCGCGGCTCGCGCCACGCCCTCCGGGTTCACTTCGGCCTTCCGGTCGGGGCAACCCTCGAACTTCCGTTCAGGGTGGTCGCCGCCGCTTCGCATCAGGTACACCCGACGAGGGGCGCGCACAACAGCGAAGGTCAGTGGCAGCAACCGGGGGTTGCACTTTGGTCCGGGTAACTGCCCCGTTCCGGAACTGCCGAAGCTGTTTTCATTAACGGCAGCGGTCGGCCGGGCTTTAGCCCTCCGTCGGCCTTTGCGCCAGCCATACGGTATGCCCGCCGCAATCCGGATCCTCGACCCGGTGCAGCAGGACCCGGAAGCCGGCTGCGGCGAGCAGGGTTTCGTATTCCGTGCTGTCCAGGCTGGCGTGATACAGCGCATGGCCGTAAATCCCGCCCATCGCCACGCCAGCCTGCGGCCCGGAGGTGAACAGCAGCAGAGCGGCCGGCGCGGCATGGCGCGCGAATGCCGGAAACATCGCGCGCTGCTCCTGCGGATCGAGATGGAAAAAACTGTCCCAGGCGATGATTGCGTCGAAGCGGCGGCCGAGGTCGAGTCCGCGCATGTCAGCCTCGAGCCAGTCGCCGTCCGGGTAACGTTCACGGCACAGTGCGATCATTGCCGATGCCGCATCGACGCCGGTGACGCGGCAGCCGGCATCGATGAAGAATTTCGCGATCGGTTCGGCGCTGCCGCAGCCGAGGTCGAGAATTTCACGTCGCCCGCCCAGCCGCGACAGCAGGGCATTGAGGTAATGCCGCTCCATCAGGGCCTTGCTGCGGTCGCGGTCGAACTGCCGCGCGACCGCTTCGTAGACGGCCCTGATGCCAGACGACATCAGGCTTTGTGGGCTGGGCGCTCGGGTTTCTTGTAGCGGCCGACGGGCACCAGTTCGGCGACGGTGCCGCCGGGGGCGCGAAACTTGACCGGGATTACGCCGGGATCGCTGATGATCTGGCAGCCGTAGCTTTTGATTTTGTCCGTTGCCGCCGCCATGTCTTCCACCTCGATTGCAAAATGGTGGATGCAGGGGCCTTCGCCGGCGGCCTTGGATTCAGCCGACTGCGTACCTTCGTCGTACTTGATCAGCGTGAAATCGATTTCACCGTCGGTCAGGTGGCGCGACAGGTGGTCGCGGGTCTTGCGGGTTTCGGCTTCCCAGAAGCCGAAGACCTCTTCGTAGAATTTGGTGGTCTTGTCGAGGTCCTCGACCTTCAGGGCGAGATGGACGATGCGGTTCATGGCGTTTTCCTTTTTGGGACTCCGCAGGGCTTGCGGTCTGAAGGCGTTTTACGCCGCCGGCGGACGCTTCCGCAAGCGGGATGGTATACTGCGGGCGTCATATTATGTGACCCCCTCCCGCAGTCCACGCAATCCACACAGTTTCCTCTTTCCGCCCTCCCGCTTGACCCGGCAGCCGTGCCGTTCAGGCCAGCGCGGAGATGGTCAGTCCAACCACCTTGTTGTCGGCGATGGCCTTGGCGACCAGACCGGTGGCCTTCGCATCCTCGATGAATTCGGCCAGGTATTTCGCGGCATTGGGCCGGCCCTTGGGCACGCCCGCTGCCTGCAGTACGGCGGTGAAGTTGCCTTCGACGATGGTCGAGCCCGGGAGTTTGGCCTGGTCGGAGATCAGCCGTGGCTTGAGGCCCGCCAGCGCGTCGAATTTTTCTTCGACAAAACGCTTGAAACAGAGGTCGCCGCCCTTGTCACGGATGAGTTCTGCATTCTTGATGGTGCGCGTGAGGTAGAGCTCGTACGCCGCTTTCTCCGGGACAATGATGCGCACGCCCTTGCGGTCCACATCATTGGCGTGTTTCAGCGCTGAGCCCTGCGGCACCAGATAGGTGGATTCGATCTCGACGTAAGCTGCAGTGAAATCGATCTCGTTGGCGCGTTGCGGCTCGGCGCCGAGGAAACCGACGTCCCAGACATTGCTGCCGGCGGCACCGGCCAGCGCGCCCGGATTCGGGTGCGGCACGAATTCGACCGGCAGGCCCAGGCGGCGCGCCAGTTCTTGGCCGAGGTCGTGGGCGACACCCAGCGGCTTGCCGCTGGCGGCATCGGTGCGGGTGAGCAGGAAATTGCTCATGTTGAGACCCACGCGCAGCGTGCCGGTGGGCGCAAATTCGGAGCGGAGGGCGGGAGTGACTTCGGTCATCGGGTATTCCTGTCGCGTTACGGGTTGCGGAACGCTGGATTAAACACTGAACCGCGGCGGCTTGTCATCCGCGATTAGAATGGCAGCGCTGCAATATGGAATCCGCAAATCCGGCGCGCCCGGCGCGCTACATCGCCCATCTCGACATGGACGCGTTCTACGCGTCGGTGGAACTGCTGCGTTATCCGCAGCTGCGCGGCAGACCGGTGGTGGTTGGCGGCCGCCGTCGTTCCGCGCAGGAGCAGGCGGATGACGGAATTTTCGCAACGCTGCGCGGCTATACCGGACGTGGCGTGGTGACCACATCGACCTATGAGGCCCGCGCGCTGGGTGTGTTTTCGGCAATGGGGCTGATGAAGGCGGCGAAACTGGCGCCCGATGCTGTCCTGCTGCCGGCGGATTTCGACGCTTACCGGAAATATTCCCGGATGTTCAAGGAGGCGGTGCGCGCGATTGCGCCGCAGGTCGAGGACCGCGGCATCGACGAAATCTACATCGATTTGAGCGAGGGGGTGGCCGCCAGCGCCGCGGAAGGCGCACCGGACCCCTGGGCGCGCGCCCGTGCGCTGGCGCTCGACATCCAGCGCGCGGTGCGCGAAGCCACCGGATTGTCGTGCTCCATCGGCATCACGCCCAACAAGCTGCTGTCGAAAATCGCCTCCGAACTCAACAAGCCGGGCGGCATCAGTGTGATCCGCCCCGACGACGTTCGCGGCGTGGTCTGGCCGCTGGCGGCGCGCAAGATCAACGGCATTGGCCCCAAGGCCAACGCAAAACTGGAACGGCTGGGTGTGACCACCATCGGCGAGCTGGCACGCAAGGACGAGGCCTGGCTGGTGGAGCAGTTCGGCCGCAGCCATGGCGCATGGATGCACCGCGCCGCCCGTGGCGAGGATGACCGGCCGGTGGTGACCTGGAGCGAGCCCAAGTCGATCAGCCGCGAAACCACTTTCGAGGACGACCTGCATCCCGTGCGCGACAGGGCACGGCTGACAACGATTTTCACCGAGCTTTGCCGGCGCGTCGCGGACGACCTGCAGCGCAAGGGGTATGCCGGAAAAACCATCGGCCTGAAAATCCGCTATGAAAACTTCCAGACGGTCACCCGCGACCTGACGATCGACAGTCCGACCCAGGATGCGACGGCGATCCGCCGCGCCGCCGGCGAATGCCTGAAACGCGTGCCGCTGGACCGGCGCATCCGGCTGCTGGGGGTGCGGGTGGGTGCGCTGTCGCCGCCGGGCGCGGTGACCGAAGTCCATGCCGTGCCGTTGTTTGACTGAGGTGCGGACTGTCCGGCCATAATCCAGGACCTGACTTTGCCGGATTGAGTAGCCATGAGCCTGACTGCAGAACTTGCCGCCATCATCCGTGGCACCACCTTCGATTCACTGTCGACCGCCGACGTCCAGACCGCAAAGCGGCTGATCGCTGACGGCATTGCCGTCGCCGTGGCCGGCAGTGGCGAGGAAGCGCCGCGCCTGTTCGCCGGACATGTGCGCGAGCTGGGCGGACGCGAGCAGTGTCCGGTATGGGGTTTTGGTTTCCGCAGCTCGCCGGTGGCGGCGGCGTATGCCAATGCGGTGTCCATGCACGTGCTTGATTTCGAGCCGATGTCCAGCCCTTCGACGCATGCCGTGTCGCCGACAGTGCCGGTCGCGTTCGCGCTGGCGGTCCGCGATGGCCTCGACGGGCGTGCGCTGCTGACGGCCTGCGCCAAGGGTTTTGAGGTCCAGGGACGGTTGCTGGCCTCGGTGGACCATCGCCGGGAAAGTTCCAAATTCCACGCCCCCGGCGTTGTCGGGCCTTTCGGGTCCGCGGTGGTGGCGGGACATTTGCTGGACCTCGACGCATCAAGGCTCAATCATGCGCTGGCAATCGCGGCTTCGCGCAGCGGCGCCCTGCGCGCGAACATCGGACATGGCGTGAAATGCACCCACTGCGGTAACGCTGCCGCCGCGGGTTTGGAGGCGGCGCTGCTTGCCGCGCGCGGACTGACCGCGAACGAGGACATCCTTGGCCATGGTGAGGGATTCGTTGCCGCTTTTTTCCCGAAAGGCATTGATCGCGACATGCTGCTTGGTTATGGCAGGCCCTTCCGTTTCAGCGATCCGGGCATGGCGATCAAATACTATCCGTCAAAATATCCGACCCATTTCGCGATCAGTGCCGCGCTGGAAACCCGCCGCGCGATTGCCGATCCGCGGGACATCGCCACGGTGAACCTGGTCACACCGACGATGCCGGATGTTGAGCGGCCGCAACCGGTATCCGGGCTGGAGGGCAAGTTCAGTTTCCAGTACGCCGCAGCCTGTGCCCTGCTCGATGGCAGGGTCGGCATCGGATCGTTCCATGACAGCCGTCGTTTCAGCGACGACATTGTCGAGCTGTTGCCGAGGATCAGGGTCAGTCCCGATGCGTCGCTGCCGACGGCTTTCAACCGCATGCAGGTCTCGGTGGAGGTGACGATGCGCGACGGCAGGGTGCATCGCGCCACCTGCACGCGTCCGCCGGGTTTCTGGGGAGCGCCGCTCGACCTGGAGCAGCATCGCGCAAAAGTCGCCGATTGTCTGGCGACGCGCCTGGATGCGGCCCGCGCGGCGCGGGTCACGCAGTTGCTGGAGTCGCTGGAGGAGCTGTCCGCCGGAGGAGTTCGCGAACTGAGCCTGTTGCTGGAATAACGCGGTCTAGAGTCTCTCGCGCCGCATTCCCGGGCGGTTTCCGGTGGCGACCGCCGGTTTTGATTCGCCGGTGCCTATGGTGTGGATCAGCGCCTCCAGATCGTTGCGCAGATCGGCCGGCAGTGCCAGCCGGGAGAGGCGCTGCAGGCGCGTGTTGCGGTCCGGCAGATCGAGCATCCCCGTCAGGTAGAGCAGCAGATCGTTGGGGGTGTAGCGGTTTCCGGAGCTGGTGCGCCAGAAATCGCGCGGCATGTCCGGGTAACCGCGGCTGCCGGGGAACAGCGCGCGCAGGACCAGGCCGATGCAGCTCATGCATTTGCCCTGCGGGCTGTCGTCAAGGCAATAGGGAATGCCCGCCTTGACCCATGAATTGACCCTTGCCGGCAGAGTCTTGCGCAGCCGCGCCATCGCGGCGTTGTCCGGGAAGGGGCGCAGGCCGTAGAGATGCCAGACGTCGTAGCTGTTGTTGCCGACCTCGAGGGTTTCGCCGCTGATGAAGGGCGAGATGACGACACCCAGTTCCGGGAAGGACCAGGCGATGCGCTGGTCTTCGAGTTCGATGCCGACCTGGATTTCCACGCTGTCATCCGGCATGCGCAGCAGAAAATAGTGAACGTAGCCCACCTGCCCCGGCGCAACGCCGACGACGCTGTGCAGCGGCGCCGTACCGCGGCTTGCCGGCACGGTCTTGCTGACAGGAACCGCCGATCTCAACAGTGTCTCGGCGGATGGCGGAATCCGGGCGGCCGCTTGGCCGCAAAGCATCAGCCCGATGGCAGCGCCCAATATGCGGAAGATGAGTGGCCTGTGCATGATGATGGGCATTATTCCCGGGTTCAGCCGCCTGTTGCGGATGTCAATTAAATGGACGGCCCCCATGCCTGCCGGTGACCTGTCCTTTAGAATGGCTGCACCAAGGAGGGTTCCATAATGGCCAAAATCGAATTCCACGATCCGTCGGGGGCGCTGGAGGTGACGCAGCCGTTTGCGTCGCGTATCGACACCCTGGCGGGCAAACGCATCGGCTTTGTCAGCAACGAGCAGTGGCAGGCCTTCCGCATGCTGCCGCTGCTGCGTGACCTGCTGAAGGCGGATTTTCCGACGGCGGAGCTGCTGCCGATCGATGCATATCCACAGGGCAATGTGCTGATTCCGACCGAAGAGACCGCGGCGCTGGTGAAAAAAAGCGGCGTCGATGCGGTCATTGTCGGCAACGCGGCCTGAGGCTCCTGCGCCACCGCTTGCGGCCGTGCTGTCGCGAGGATCGAAACACTGGGCATTCCCACCGTCACGCTGACGCGGACGGATTTTGTCGGCGTCATGAAAAACGCCGTCTCCGGGCTGGGCCTCGCGCCCGACGCGGCGATGGTGACTTTTCCGATCGACATGTTCCTGCCGGGCAGCGACCTGTCCGCGATCACGGCCCGCAAGAAGGAGTTCTACAACGGACTGACGAAATGGCAGTCCGGTTTCGAGCAGGCTGCGGGCGGCTCGAAGATGCTTTCCGTCGAAGGCGCGAGCTACGAGGATGCGCTGCAGAAAGCCAACAACCTGCTGCTGACCAACCTCTGGGGCGATGGCCTGCCGGTGTGGCCGGCGACGCGGGAGCGCGTCGACTGGATGCTGCGCGGCTCGGCGCTGCCGCGTGATCAGGTGCTGGGCAAGTTTCCGCCGCGCGGCGGTGTGACCACGGTCGAGACCTGCGCCATCGCACTGGCGATGGCCGGCGGCCGGCCGGAGTACCTGCCGGTGCTGATTGCCGCGGTTGAAGCCTGTCTCGCGCCGGAGTTCTTGTTCGACCAGCTGCAGGCGACTTCGGGCGGGCCCTTCCCGGTGGTCATCGTCAACGGCCCGATCGCGAAGGACATCCGCCTCAACTCGGGTTTTGGCTGCCTCGGTCCCGATCCGCAGCGCCCCGCCGGCGCCAGTATCGGCCGTGCGCTGCGGCTCATGCAGCAGAACGTCGGCGGCGCGCTGCCCGGCATCGGCACGATGGCGATCTACGGTGCGATGCGTTACACCAACGCGGTGTTCGCCGAGGACGAGGCGAGCCTGCCCGAGGGCTGGCAGCCGCATGGCACAAGGCGCCACGGCTACGCCCCGGGCACCAACTCGGTGTCGGTGTTTTTCGCCAGCGGCGTTACCAACATCCGCCGCCGCGGCGCGAAAAAGGAAACCCCGGAGCAAGACATCACCCAGGGGCTCTATCGCATGGCTGATTTCATGCGCACGCCGAATTTCGCCGCGCTGGCCGGCTGGGAGAAAGGCACGCCGGGTGCGATGCTGATCTCGCCGGTGGTCGCCGGCATGATGGCGAAACTCGGCTGGACGCCGGCGAAGCTGCAGGACTTCCTGTGGGAACACTCGAAGATCCCGATGGAGATGATCAAACGCGCCGGTGGCCGCGCCTGGATCGAGATCGATGCGAATCCGAAGGCGCGCGCCAGCCTCGAACTTGACCCCTGGCCGATCGCGATGAAGCCGGAAAACCTGGTCTTCCTCGTTGCCGGCGGCGACCATCCGACGCACAGCCAGTGGCTGCAGGGGCATTCGCCGGCGGTGATCGGCAAGCTGGTGCGCACGCCGGAGTCCTTCGACCGGTTGCTCGCCGAGTCGGACCGCGACCTCGGTTGCGGGTCCGAGGAGTGCCGCATCTGACAACCAGGCAGGACAAGCAGACAGGGAACCGATTGATGATTCAGAAAATCACACCGCAGCAGCTGCGGCAGTTCTATGACGATGGCAGGGAACTCGCAGCGCTCGACGTGCGCGAGGAGGGCGTTTATTCGCGCGACGGACATTTGCTGCGGGTCTCGAATGTGCCGCTGAGCGTGCTCGAACTGCGTGTGCCGGCGCTACTGCCACGCAAGACCGTGCGCATCGTTGTCTGCGATGGCGGTGAAGGGCTTGCCGCGCAGGCCGCGGAGAAACTGCAGGCGGGCGGTTATGCCGATGTCAGTGTGCTCGACGGCGGCACTCCCGCGTGGAAGGCTGCGGGCGGGCGGCTCTACACCGGCGTTTACGTGCCGAGCAAGGCCTTCGGCGAATACATCCAGCACGAGGATGCGCCGCCGGAAGTCACGGCCACCGAGCTCGATGCCTGGATGAAATCGGGCAAGGACATGGTCGTGGTCGACAGCCGGCCGCTGGCGGAATTCAAACGCAACAGCATTCCCGGGGCGTACGACTGTCCCAGCGCCGAACTGCCTTACCGGATGCCGGCCTTCGTCAAGTCGCCGGATACCACGGTGGTGGTGAACTGCGGCGGGCGCACACGCAGCATCATCGGCGCGCAGGTATTGATCAATGCCGGTTTTCCCAACAAGGTTTATGCGCTGCGTGACGGCACCCAGGGCTGGAAACTCGCCGGGCTGCAATTGAACCACGGCCGCACGGAAGCCGTGCCGCCGCCCGCCGACGGCGGCAAGGGCTGGCCGCAGCAGGCGGCGGAGCGGGTGGCGCGGCGTTTCGGCGTGCGCCGCATCGACCTCAAGCGGCTGCGCGAGTTGCAGGCCGACAAGTCGCGCACGACCTATCTGTTCGACGTGCGCAATCCCGAGGAATACGAGGCCGGCCACCTGCCGGGAGCCATCCATGCCCCGGGCGGGCAGATGGTGCAGGCCACCGACACCTTCATCGCGGTGCGGCCGTCGGTGGTGCTGCTCGCCGACAGCGACGGCGTGCGCGCGACGATGACCGCGGCCTGGCTGGTGCAGATGGGGCATCAGGAGGTGTATGTGGTTGCCGCGGGTGCGGCGGATTGCAGCGGGCGCGGCACGCCGGCGCCCGCGATGCTTGATGGCGCCGAATTGCATGAAGCATCGATCAGCGCGGCGGAACTGAAGCGGGCGCTGGACGCCGGGCAGGCGCAGGTCGCCAATCTCGACTCCAGCCTGCAGCACCGCGAAGGCCACATTCCCGGTGCCTGGCATGTGGTGCGTTCGCGCCTGCAGGATCAACTGCCGAAGATTCCGGCGACACCGCTGCTGGTGTTCAGTGCCGCCGAAGAACCGCTGGCGCGACTGGCGGCGGCGGATGCTTCGCGGCTGACGACAATACCGGTGCAGGTTCTGGCCGGGGGTGCCGCGGGCTGGAGCGCTGCGGGGTTCCCGCTGGAGACAGGAGACACGCGCATGACGGGCGCTGCCGACGACCTCAATTATCGTGCGCTGGACCGCAAGGACAAGGTCGAGGAGGCGATGCGCGAGTACCTGAAATGGGAGGTGGAGCTGCTCGATGCGGTGGCCAGCGATCCCGATTTCGGTTTTCGGCGATTTCCCCGGGAATCATAAATATATTAATAAAAACAAATAGTTATATTATTCCGCGGGAGCTGTAGGCCTGCTCATTCGCAGCCCGGCGACGGCCGTGTCAGTATCGGCACTGCTTCCGCCATCACCCTGAACATCACCATGAACGACGATATCGACATCCTGATCAGCGAAGTGGGGCCGCGCGATGGCCTGCAGAACACCAAGGCTTTCATGCCGACCGAATACAAGAAGCGCTGGATCAGCGCTGCAGCTGCGGCCGGCATCCGCGAAATCGAGGTCTGCTCCTTCGTGCCGCCGAAACTGATTCCGCAGATGGTCGACGCGGCCGAGGTGGTCGCGCACAGCCTGACCATTCCCGGGCTGCATGTCGCGGCGCTGGCGCCGAACTTCAAGGGCGCGCAGCGCGCGATGGAGGCCGGCGTGCACAAGCTGACGCTGACGATATCGGTGTCGCGCGAACACAGCCTCGCCAATGTGCGGATGACGCCGGATGAAGCCATTGCCAGCGCGAAAAAAATCTGCGAATTCCGCGACAGTCTGCCGAAAGACAAGCGCCCGGTGATCGAGTCCGGGCTGTCGACGGTGTTCGGCTGCACGCTGGAAGGTGCGGTGAGCGAGGATGAGGTTGTGCGCATGGCCGTGGCTTCGGTGGAAGCGGGCTGCGATGAGGTCGGACTCGCCGACACCACGGGCTACGCCAATCCGGAGCAGATCCGCCGCGTGTTCAAAAAGGTGCGCGCCGCGATCGGCGACAAACTCTCGGGCGCGCACCTGCACAACACCCGCGGCCTCGGGCTTGCCAATGTGGTCGCGGCGCTGGAAGTCGGCGTCACCACATTCGACAGCTCCCTCGGCGGCCTCGGCGGTTGCCCCTTCGCCCCCGGCGCCTCCGGCAACATCGTCACCGAGGATCTGGTGTTCATGCTGGAAGCTATGGGCCTGCGTACCGGGATCGACATGGACAAACTGCTGGCGATCCGCGACATCCTCAAGCAAGGCATGCCGGAAGAGCCGCTCTATGGTTATGTGCCGCTGGCGGGCGTCACCAAGGGTTTTGTGCCCGCCACGCAACCTCGCTAAGGAATGACCATGACCAAAAAACTTCCCCTCGAAAACATCCGCGTCATCGAGTTCTGTCACGTCGTCATGGGCCCGACCTGCGGCCTGGTGCTGGCCGACCTTGGTGCCGAGGTGATCAAGGTCGAGCCGCTGGACGGCGACCACACGCGCAAGCTGACCGCTTCCGGCGCGGGCTTTTTCCCGACCTACAACCGCAACAAGAAAAGCATCGCCGTCGACCTCAAGTCCGAACAGGGCCGCGAGCTGGTGCTGAAGCTGATCGCCAGCGCCGATGTGGTCACGGAAAATTTCCGCCCCGGCGCGATGGACAAACTGGGCTTCGGCTACGAGGCGCTGAAAAAAATCAACCCGCGGCTGATCTACTGTTCGATGAAGGGTTTCCTGCCCGGGCCCTACGAGCACCGCACCGGTCTCGACGAGGTGGTGCAGATGATGGGCGGCCTCGCCTACATGACCGGCGGCCGTCACGGCCCGCTGCGCGCCGGCGCCTCGGTCAACGACGTGATGGGCGGCATGTTCGGTGCCATCGGCATCCTTGCCGCGATCAACCAGCGCTGCATCACCGGCGAAGGCCAGTATCTGCAGAGCGCGCTGTTCGAGAACGTTGCTTTCCTGATGGCCCAGCACATGCTTGAAGGTTATGCCACCGGCCAGCCGGTGAAACCGATGCCCGACCGCATCCGCGCCTGGGCGCTCTACGACAATTTCAAGACGAAGGACGGCGAACTGGTCTTCGTCGGCGTGGTGACAGACACCCAGTGGAAGGTGTTCTGCGAGTCCTTCGGCCTGACGGAGCTGTTCAACGATCCGTCGCTGAAGACCAATCCGCAGCGCGTCGAGGCGCGGCCGCGCATCCTGCCGATCGTCACGGAAATCTTCGCCAGGATGGGCAAGCAGGAACTGATGGAACGCTGCGAACAGCTCGGCCTGCCTTTCGCCCCGATCGCCAAACCGGAAGACCTGTTCGAGGACAAACATCTCAATGCCTCCGGCGGACTCGCGCCGGTGCGCCTCAACAACGGCGTGAAAACCAAGGTGCCGGTATTGCCGCTGGAAATGGACGGTCGGCGCTTCGGCACCCGGCTCGACATTCCGCATGTTGGGGAGCACACGCGGGAGGTGCTGAAGTCGGTGGGTTATGGTGATGCCGAGGTCGACGACCTGGTCAACGGCAAGGTGGTTGCGGCGGGCACGAGGTAATTATTACGTCCGCTATCGGCCATAAGCGGACGCACACGTTTACTTTTCAGTTTAAGGACGGATCGCCCTCCTGTATCTGTCTGCGCGCGGCCCACGCTTGCGCGCCTGGGGTCAGCATGCGTTGAGGTCAGGCAACTTGGGTCGATCAAGGGGGCGAACCGTCATTGAGAGCGGGGAATCCTTGCCGGAGACCGCGTGATTGACCGGCTCCCGGGACGGCGATACCGTCGCGGATCGGGAAAAAATGGTTTGAAATTCATATACGCGCCCTCTCGACCGCCCAGAGAGGGGCGTATTAGACTTGACCGTAAGCAATTCGGCCCCTCTGACAACAAAGCGAGCCTTGGACCATGCAGCATAAAACCAGCCCTCTGAACGGTGATTTCGGCGTGATGATTGAAGGCGTCAGCCGTCGCGACCTGAAAGACGCAAGCTTCCAGCGCGAAGCCTATGACCTGTGGACCCGCCAGGGCGGCCTGCTGGCTGTCCGCGGTGACGATTTGGCAGCCATTCCGCCGGAAGAACTGGTCGCCTGGTCCGGGGTTTTTGGCGCGGTGGAATACGAGGGCATGACTGCCCGCGAAGACAAGTCAGTCAAAGGCTTTCCCATCATGCGCATCGGCAACATCCGTGACGAGGCAGGCAAACTGAAGGCCTCCCTGTCGCGGGTGCCGCAGCTGCGCAGCGATGACGACATCCGCTATAACCCGGAAACCCGCCGCCCGGTCTGGCACACGGACTCCACATTCCGCAAGCATCCGCCCATCGGCTCGGTTTTTCATTGCAGGATTGCGCCCGACGAAGGCGGCGAGACGCTGTTCGCCGACATGCGCGCGGCCTACCAGCGGCTGGACGGCGCGACCAAGGCGAAGCTGGACGGGCTGGAAGCGGTGTGCTCGCTGGCCCATCACGACAGGAAGATCAACACCTACTCGCCGGACTATCCGATCCTGACGCCGGCGCAGCGGGCAGCCAATCCGCCGAACCGGGTGCCCATCGTCCTGAAACATCCGGTCAGCGGCGAGCCGGCGCTCTATGGCCTGAACTCCTCCACCTGCGCCATCCTGCCCAAAGGCCAGGACATCGCGCCGGAGGTGTTGGACGTTTGCGATCTGGAAGGCACCGAGCACGAAAGCGTTCAGATACTCCGCAGTCTGCTGCCCGCGATCACCGGGCCGGAATACACGGTGAAATGGTGCTGGCAGCCCGGCGATATCGTGGCTTGGGACAATCGCTGCACCATCCATTCCGCCACCGGTTACGACTATGAGCGCTATAGCCGCGAGATGTGGCGCCTGACCCTGCTCGACCGCGCGCAGGCGTAGCTAAAAATTACCGGAGTCGAATTTTTCCGGAGAACCCCGCAATAACGCGACCGATGGTGCAACTCAACACCCCGCCATCACCTTTCCCCACTTGGCATCCGGCCTGACTGTCAGCGGCTGAGGCGCGGCAGCCAGCGCCGTACGCGTGGTCGAGGTGATGTTGAGCAGCACCGGCTTGCCGAACTCGGCTTCGAGGATGGGCACGGCATGGATGGCGAACCAAAGGCCGCCGGGCAGCAGCAGGGCCTGGGCTTCGGGGGCGGCGGCGAGTGCAGCGCGGCCCAGTTCCAGCGCCAGTTCATGGTCGGCGAGCGGGCTGGAGATCTTGTTCTGGTCGAGATTGCGGCCCTGGGCGCGCAGTGACACCACTTCGATGCCGGCTTCCTTCAGGTAATTCGACAGCGCGCTGTTGACGTGCTCGGGCCAGCGTGTGGCCAGCGCCAGTCTGGTCACGCCGAAATGCTGCAGGGTCGCAATATGCGCTTCAAGGTCGGTGTCGCAGGCGATGCCGGTGCGCTGCGCACCTTCGTCGAGGATCTCGCGCATTTTTTTCCGTCCCAGCACCGAGGCCACCGGCACGCCGCTCAGCGCGATGCGATCGACCTTCTTGTGCTTCAGCATGTCGAAGGCCCTCCACAGCGCCGGCAGTTCGGTTTCCACCGCGGCCAGGCTGTATTCCTTGAGGTTCAGGCCCGTGGTGACCAGCATCATGCCGTCGGGGGCGACGCGGTAGAACTGGTAGGCGTCCATGTCGGTGTAGAGGTGGGGAATGACGTAACCGAGGGTGAGCCAGGGGCTGACGATGGACATGCGGGCGATCCGTAAAGGTTGATGAAAAAGAGAGCAGGAAAGCCCGCATTATCCATGACTTGCGCACGCAGGCCCGGCGCCCCGCCGTTTTCGGCTATCCTCGCGGTCTTTCGCAAACTTTTTTCCGGAATTCTGCACCATGGCCCAGTATGTATTCACGATGAACCGGGTGAGCAAGGTCGTGCCGCCCAAGCGCGTCATCCTCAAGGACATTTCACTGTCGTTTTTCCCCGGGGCCAAGATCGGCGTGCTCGGCCTCAACGGCTCGGGCAAGTCCAGCCTGCTGAAGATCATGGCCGGCGTCGACAAGGAGTTCGACGGCGAAGCGACGCCGATGCCGAACCTCAACATCGGTTTCCTGCCGCAGGAGCCGCAGCTGAACGCGGAGCAGACCGTGCGCGAGGCGGTCGAGGAAGGGTTGGGTGAGGTGTTCAATGCGCAGAAAAAGCTCGACGAGATCTACGCCGCCTATGCCGAACCCGATGCCGATTTCGACAAGCTGGCGGCCGAGCAGGCCAAGTACGAGGCGCTGCTGGCCAATGCCGGCTCCGATACCGGGCACCAGCTCGAAATCGCCGCCGACGCGCTGCGCCTGCCGCCATGGGAGGCGAAGATCGGCAATCTCTCGGGCGGCGAGAAACGCCGCGTTGCCTTGTGCCGGCTGTTGCTGTCGAAACCGGACATGCTGCTGCTCGACGAGCCCACCAACCACCTCGATGCGGAAAGTGTCGACTGGCTGGAGCAGTTCCTGCACCGGTTCCCGGGCACCGTGGTGGCAGTGACCCACGACCGTTACTTCCTCGACAACGCCGCCGAATGGATTCTCGAACTCGACCGCGGCCATGGCATTCCGTGGAAAGGCAACTACAGTTCCTGGCTGGAGCAGAAGGAAGAACGGCTGAAGCAGGAAGAGGCGACTGAATCAGCGCGGCAGAAAGCGCTGAAAAAGGAACTCGACTGGGTGCGCCAGAATCCCAAGGGCCGCCAGGCCAAATCCAAGGCGCGGATTGCGCGTTTCGAGGAACTGTCGTCCTTCGATTACCAGAAGCGCGCCGAGACGCAGGAGATCTTCATCCCGGTCGCCGATCGCCTTGGCGACAGCGTGATCGAATTCAAGGACGTGTCCAAGGGTTACGGCGACCGCCTGCTGATCGACAAGTTGTCCTTCGCGGTGCCGCCGGGCGCCATCGTCGGCATCATCGGCCCCAACGGTGCCGGCAAGTCGACCATCTTCCGCATGATTTCCGGCAAGGAAACGCCGGACTCCGGCGAAATCGTCATCGGGTCGACGGTGAAGCTGGCGATGGTTGACCAGTCGCGCGAATCACTGCCCGATGACAAGACGGCCTGGGAAGCGATTTCGGGCGGACTCGATATCATCAACGTCGGCAAATTCGAAATGCCTTCGCGTGCCTACCTCGGCCGTTTCAATTTCAAGGGCCAGGACCAGCAGAAAAAGGTCGGCACGCTGTCCGGCGGTGAACGCGGCCGGCTGCATCTGGCGCACACGCTGCTGACGGGAGCCAATGTCCTGCTGCTCGACGAACCGTCCAACGACATCGACGTCGAAACCCTGCGCGCGCTGGAAGATGCCCTGCTCGAATTCGCCGGTTGTGTGCTGGTGATCTCGCACGATCGCTGGTTCCTAGATCGCATCGCCACCCACATCCTTGCCTTTGAGGGCGATTCGCAGGTGATGTTCTTCAGCGGCAACTACCAGGAGTACGAGGCGGACAAGAAGAAGCGGCTGGGTGAGGAGGGTGCGAAACCGAAGCGGCTGCGATTCAAACCACTTAAATCATAAGTATTTGATTTTATTGATAAAAAATGGCGCCCGAGGGCGCCATTTTTGCTGTGCAGCGCCGCTTCAACCGCGCCCGGCGTAGGGCATGTTCGTCGCCATCACCATCAGGTGGTAGATGTTGACGTCAGGCGGCTGCTTGGCCATGAACAGCACGGACTTCGCGACGTCGGTGACGTCGATCATCGGTTCGACCTTCACCGTGCCGTCGGCCTGTTTGACGCCTTTCGCCATGCGTTCCGCCAGTCCGGTCATTGCATTGCCGACATCGACCTGGCAGCAGGCGATCCCGTACTTGCGGCCATCCAGCGAGATGGTCCGCGTCAAGCCGGAGATCGCATGCTTGGACGCGGTGTAGGGCGCGGAATCAGGGCGCGGCGCGTGCGCCGAGATCGAGCCGTTGTTGATGATGCGGCCGCCCTGCGGATTCTGGTTCTTCATCATCCTGAAGGCGGCCTGCGCGCAGAGGAAGGATCCGCTGAGGTTGGTGTCGACCACTGATTTCCATTTGTCGTACGGCAGGTCCTCGAAGGGCACGCCCGGCGCGTTCTGGCCGGCGTTGTTGAACAGCATGTCGATGCGGCCGAAGCGGTGCTGCACGGCGGCGAACAGCGCGGCGACCGATTGCGGGTCGCTGACGTCGGTGGCGACGGCGAGACCGTGTGCGGCAGCGGGCCCGGCTTCGGCCAGCGCCGCATCCAGCGTCTCCTGCCGCCGTCCGGCGAAGGCGACATTCCAGCCGTCCTCCAGGAAAGCGAGTGCGGTGGCCTTGCCGATACCGCTGCCGGCGCCCGTGATGACTGCGACCTTGCGTGTTGTGCTCATGGCTTATCCTTTTTTCGGTGATGAATGTGTTGCGTCATGCGGTGCGGTTTTCCGGCGCCATGGTCCAGCAATTGCGTCCTGTGGCCTTTGCGGCGTACATCGCTGCATCGGCCCGTTCCAGCAGCTCTTCGGCATTGCCGGCGTGCAGCGGGCAGCAGGCAATACCGATGCTGGCACTGACCTCAACGCTGCCGCTGGCCAGGCGCACCGGCTGGCGGATGCGGGCGACGAGTTTTTCGACGACGCCCGAGGTGTCTTCGGCGGGCCGGATGTTTTCCAGCATTACCACGAATTCGTCGCCCCCCAGCCGCGCCACCGTGTCCGTTTCACGCACGCATTCACGCAGCCGGTCGGCAACCTGCACCAGCAGTTCATCCCCGGCGGCGTGGCCATGCCGGTCGTTGACCGCCTTGAACCCGTCGAGATCGATGACGAGCAGCGCAACGCTGGTCTTGTTGCGGCGCGCACGGGTGATCGCGTGCTCGATGCGGTCGCTGAGGAACAGGCGGTTGGCGAGGCCGGTCAGCGGATCGTGGCGCACCAGGTGCTCGAGTTCGCGCTCCTTGTCGCGCAGGCGCTGGTTCAGGGTTTCCAGGCTGCGGGTGCGTTCGGCAACCCGCTCTTCGAGGCGTTGTTCCGAATCGCGCAAGGCCTCGACAACCTCCTGTTTTGCCGCCAGCGCGGCTTCGTTGGCGCGATCCTTCTCGCGCCGCATCACGTTGATGCGATCGGCCAGCGCGAAGGACAGCAGCAGCACTTCCAGCGCAGAGCCGATCTGCATGGCGTTGAGCGTGAAGCCGTTGGTCGGCAGCCAGCCGAGGTTGCGCATGGCGAGCACCGCAACCCCCACCAGCAGCAGCGACCAGGCGAGCAGGAAATAACGCGCGCCGGGATGTCCCTGGCGCAGGCACCATACTCCGCCGGCCACGGCGACCGCGGAAAAGGTGATGCCGAGCACCGAAACCAGGATGGCCACGGTCTGGTAAGGCAGCAGCAGCGGCGACAGCGCCGCGAATGCGAACAACGCCGCGCAGCCGAGGATGCTGAGATCGAGCAGTTTCGAACCCTTGCGGGTTTCGAGGAACAGGCGGGTGAACAGGGCGCCGAAGAAGCCGGTGGCGGCCATGCCGGAGGGCAGCGCGACATTGCCCCAGGCCGGCCACTCCGGCCATATGAACTGGTTGCCGAAGCCGTTCATCGATGCCTGGCCCACGGCCATCGCCGCGGTGAATGCCACGTAGGCGAGGAAATTGATGTCGCGGGTGGTCAGGAACAGCAGCAGGTTGTAGAGCCCGAGGGCGAGCAGCATGCCGTAGTACAGGCTGAGCACCATGTAGGCGCCCTGGTCGTGGCGGGCCAGCGATTCCGGCTGCCACAGCGTCAGCGGTATCGTCAGGTTGCCGGCGGAAACCACGCGCAGATAGACCGTCTGCTCCTGCCCCGGCTGCAGCTGCACCGGGAACACCAGGTTGCGGTGGGGATAGGGGCGGGCGGAGAAGGGCTGCAGGTCGCCCGCGGCCATGCGGTCGAAGCCGCCGTCGCTGCGCCGGGTGTAGACCTCCACGCGGTCGAGCGAGGCGTACGCGATTTCGAGCAGCCAGCGCGCCGGCGCATGGGCATCGACCTGCAGGGGCAGGGCAAGCCACCATGCCGAGCGCGAGTAGCCGAAATTGATTTCACCGCGGCTGCCCTCCCTGAGGGCATGGCGGAAGCGGCCCGCGGCATGGGCCCTTGCTGCATCCTCGACCTGCAGCGCATGCCCCGGATCTTCGAGCGCCTGCGCGACCTGCGCCGCAGGACTGCTGCCGGCAGTACCGTCCAGTTTCAGCGGCGGGTGGCTCGCCTGTGCCTGCGCCGCAATGCACCACAGCAGCAACGCAGCGATTGTGGTGATGCGCTGCAGCCAGTGATCCGCTGATGGTTGCCGTGGATTCATTTGCCCCAGGAATCGCGCAGCGTCACGGCACGGTTGAATACCGGTGCATCGGCGCGGAAATCCGCGATATCGGCAACGAAGTAGCCGTGGCGTTCGAACTGGAAACACTGGCCCGGCAAGGTTTCGCTCAGGCCGCCTTCGACGCGGGCGCTGACGATCCTGCGTGATTCCGGGTTGAGGTCGAGCAGGAAATCGCGGTCGCCGGCGCCGGGATGCGCGGTGCGGAACAGGCGGTCATAGAGCCGCACCTCGGCCGCCGCGGCATGTTGCGCGCTGAGCCAGTGGATGTTGCCTTTGACCTTGACCGACTCGGCGCCGGGTGTCCCGGACTTGGTGTCGGGCAGGTATTCGCAATGCACTGCGGTTACATTGCCCTGCGCGTCCTTGTCGCAACCAGTGCACTTGACGACATAACCGTAGCGCAGCCGCACGCTGTTGCCGGGAAACAGGCGGAAATAGCCCTTCGGCGGAGTTTCGCTGAAATCCTCGCGCTCGATCCACAGTTCGCGCGTCAGCGGCAGTGCGCGTTTGCCGAGTTCGGGTTTCTGCGGATGGTTGGGGGTGAAGCAGTCTTCCTGCCGGCCTTCCGGGTAGTTGTCGATGACCAGCTTCAGCGGATTGAGCACCGCGATACGCCGCTCGGCCGCTTCGTTGAGATGCTCGCGCATGCAGTCTTCGAGCACCGAATAATCGATCCAGGAATCGGCCTTGGATACGCCGATGCGCTCGGCAAACAGCCGGAATCCTTCCGGGGTGTAGCCGCGGCGGCGGGCGCCGGCGAGTGTCGGCATCCGCGGGTCATCCCAGCCGTCGACATGTTTTTCGGCGACCAGCTGGATCAGCTTGCGCTTGGACAGCACGACATAGCTCAGGTTGAGCCGCGCGAATTCGATCTGCTGCGGCAGCGGCCGCTCCAGCAGGCCGCCGTCGGCAAGTTTGCCGAGCAGCCAGTCGTAAAAGGGGCGCTGGTCCTGGAATTCCAGCGTGCAGATCGAGTGCGTGATCCGCTCCAGCGCATCCTCGACCGGGTGTGCATAGGTGTACATCGGATAGATGCACCAAGCATCACCGGTGCGGTGGTGGGTCGCGCGGCGGATGCGGTAGATCGCGGGGTCGCGCAGGTTGATGTTGGGCGAGGCCATGTCGATTTTCGCGCGCAGCACCATGCTGCCGTCGGCATGCCTGCCGTCGCGCATCTCGCGGAAGCGGGCCAGCGATTCCGCGGCCGGGCGTTCGCGCCAGGGGCTGGGGCGGCCCGGCTCGGTCAGCGTGCCGCGGTTTTTGCGCATTTCCTCGGCGCTCTGCTCGTCGACATAGGCGTTCCCGGACTCGATCAGGTGTTCGGCTGCGGCGTACATGAAATCGAAGTAATCGCTGGCGAAATAACCATGCGGGCCCCAGTCGAAGCCGAGCCACTTGACTGCGTCGCGGATCGAATCAACGTACTCCTGCTCCTCTTTTTCCGGATTGGTGTCATCGAAGCGCAGGTGGCAGGCGCCGCCGTAATGTTCGGCAAGCCCGAAATTGAGGCAGATCGACTTGGCGTGGCCGAGGTGCAGGTAGCCGTTGGGCTCCGGCGGAAAACGGGTGCGGATTCTTGCCGGATCCGCGGCGGCGCCGGCATGCGATTTTGCGTCGCCGGGTTTGCCGGCCCAGCCCCTGGCCGCGTACTTTCCGGCGGCGAGGTCGGCGTCGATGTGGCTGCGGATGAAATTCGAGGTGGATGCTGCAGCGGCTTCGGTGCCGGACTTCGCGGGTTTGGACATGCTGGAGCGACTGTGCAGGGTATTAAAGCGCGATTTTAACCCGCAGCGGCCTCAGCGCCCGCCCAGGTAGCGGGTCGGCAGGGCGCGTTCGCCGGCGCGCCGGCCGCTCTGCAGCAGCCGCCAGCCGCGAGCCTGGCGCCGGCCGGAGACCGCGCGCGCGAGGCGGCCGTCGATGAAGTGCAGTGCGACGCCGTCGTCCGCGGCGTAACCGCCGCCGATCCGTCCCTGCGCCACCAGGCGGCGGTAGGTCGGGCGGCGCTGCGGCTCGCTGTCGTAATGCGGGCAGTTGCTGCCGGGCAGGAAGCCGAGGCAGTCGAGCACGGTCAGCGGTCCGGCGACCGAATCGGTGATGCCCTGTTCGAACCAGCAGATCGATCCCGCGCTCCAGCCGCCGAGCACGATGCCGCACTGCCAGGCGCTGCGCAGGTGGAGATCAAGTCCCCAGTCGCGCCATACCGCTAGCATGCTGCGGGTGTTGCCGCCGCCGACAAAGATCGCGTCCTGCTCCAGCACGAAGGATTCAAGGTCGCGCGGCGTGCGCGCGAACAGAGGCAGGTGGGTGGGCGTGCAGGAGAACCGGCTCATGCCGGCATAAAAGCGCAGCCGGCCGGCTTCGGCGTCGCCGTGCGCGGTGCCGATGAAACAGACCTTCGGCTTGCGCCTGCCGGTCTGCTTCAGGAAGTAGTCGATCAGCAGCAGGTTGTCGGAATCCTGCGGCAGCGCGGCGCCTCCTATCGTGATGATCTGGGTTTTCCGGGCCATGCGCGGTTCAGGCGGGCAGGCGCTTGCGGATGACCGCCATCAGCGCATCGAAGGAAAAGGGCTTGGTGATGTAGTCGTTGGCGCCGAGTTCGAATCCGAACTTGCGGTCATAGACACGGTCGCTGGCGGTCAGGAAAATGAAGGGGATATGCGAGGTGGTGACGTTTTCGCGCAGGCTGAACAGCGTGCCGAAGCCGTCCATCTGAGGCATCGCGATGTCACAGACGATCAGGTCGGGCATTTCCTTCACCGCGACTTCCACGCCCTCCTCGCCATTGCCGGCGACCAGCACTTCGTAGCCCTCGGCGAGCAGGAAACGCACGATGCTCGCGCGCAGGTCCGCCTCGTCCTCGATCACCAGGATTTTCCCGGTCATGTCTTTCCCCTGTTGTTGCCTGTCCTGTCGAGCTGGCGCGCGATGGCGTCGAGCACGTCCGCGATTCTAAAGGGTTTGACCAGGTAATCGTCGGCGCCGCGCTTCAGCGCCTGGGCCCGGGCATCCTGGTTTGCGCTGGCGGTGAGAAAGAGGAAGGGCGTCGCGGCGAGTTCGGGCGTGGCGCGCATGCCCGCCAGCACGCCATAACCGTCGATGCCCGGCATCAGGATGTCGCAGAACACCACGTCGGGCCGCAGCCTGCGGGCCGCATCGAGGCCGGCGATGCCGTCGGCGGCCTGGTGCGTCTCGTGACCCTCGAGCCGCAGCAACTGCGCGAGGTTGTCGCGGATCGCGGCTTCGTCGTCGATGATCAGGATGCGGGCCATGGCGTACCGGGTCAGTGCCTTGCGAGGGGGATGCGCACCGTGAAGCGGGTGCCGCGGCCGGGTTCGCTGATGAAGGCGATCGTGCCGCCGTGCAGTTCCACCGATTTGCGCACGATCGCAAGTCCGAGGCCGGTGCCGGGAATGTTGCCGACGTTGCGTGCGCGGTGGAAGGCCTCGAACAGGCGCTCCTGGTCCTGCAGCGGGATGCCGATGCCTTCGTCGATAACCCTGACGGTCGCCATGTTGTCGTTGACATGTGCTGCGAGCGTCGTCCTGCTGCCGGGCGACGAATATTTGAGCGCGTTCGACAGCAGGTTGCCCAGTGCGTGGCGCAGCAGCTTCTCGTCCATGTTGACGGGATCGGTCAGTCCCGAGAATTCAAGCCGTACATCGCGGTTTCCGCCGTGCTGCAGATGCGCTTCCTCCGCCAGTTGCCGGCACAGGCCGCGCAGGTCCAGCGGCGCGGGCTGGAAGTGCATCGCATCGGTTTCGGCGCGGCCGATGGTCAGCACGTTGTCGAGCATCTGCGCCATCCGTCCGACGCCGGTGGTGATGCGCGAGAAAATCGCCTGGCGTTCCGCCGCCGGCAGCCTGTCGTAATGGCGCTCGAGCAGTTCGGTCGATGACAGGATGGTCGCGAGCGGCGTGCGGAATTCGTGCGAGGTCATGGCGACGAAGCGCGATTTGAGCTCGTTGAGCTCCCGTTCCTTGGCCAGCGCCCGCCGCACCTCCTCCTCCGCGCGGCGCCGCTCGGTGATGTCGATGTTGGTCCAGATCGCGCCCTTGCCGAGATCCGCCGGATCGACCGCGATGCCGTAGACATGGACCCAGATCAGCGCGCCGTCCTTGCGGCGCATCTGCAGTTCGCTTTCGAAGGGCCGGCCGGAGGACAGCACCGGATAGGCGCTGGCGCCGAAGGCCTCGTAACTGGCGTCGTCAGGGTAATGCACCCGCGACAGCTGGCCCACGAGCTCGTCGCGGCTGTAGCCGAGCATGCGCGCATAGGTCTCGTTGACCCAGGTCAGCCGCCGGTTCACCGCGAAGGAAATGCCGACCAGCGCGCTTTGCAGCAGCGCCTCGCGTTCGGCGAGGTTGCGCTGCAGGTCCTGCTGCAGCGTCTTGGTTTCCGTGACATCGGTCAGGAAATTCAGGGTTGCCGGACGGCCGTCCCATTCCAGCGTGACCGCATTGATGTTGAGCCAGCGCACGCGTCCCTGCATGTCGACGATGCGGAAGTCGTAGCTGGCCGCGGTCTGCTCGCCGCGCAGCCGTTTCATGTAGTTTTCGGCGACCAGGGCCCGGTCCTCGGCATAGACGAACTCGAGGAAGGGCTTGTTGTCCAGCGCCTGCGGCGGGTAGCCGGACAGCCGCGAAGTCTGCGGATTCGCGTAGCGGATGCGCCCGTCCTGCGCGATGACGATGGCTTCGTTCGCATTTTCGACGACGTGCCGGTATTTCTCCTCGGAGCGCACCAGCGCCTCGTTCAGCTCGTGGCGGCGCGCCTCCTCCAGCGCCAGCGAAATCATCATCGCGGCGGAGGAGGCAAAATCGATGTCCTCGGCGGTCCATTCGCGCGCCGGGCCGACGTGTTCGTGGCACAACACGCCGACCACCTTGCCGCGCAGCCACACCGGCAGTTTGGCCATTGAGGAGATGCCGCGGGCACCAGGTAGTCCGCCGCAACTGGCGGCGCCGGTCGGTTTGCGCTTGCGGGCGACCACCGGCCGGTTTTCGACGATGGCGCAAATAGGCGGGATAACGTTCTGCGGTCAGGCGCGTGCCGGCGAAGCTTGCATCAATGGCGCCGCCGGACAGCACATAAAGCATTTCGCATTCGATCGCCGAGGCGTCGCCGGCGAGCTGCCAGTAGCTGACGCGTTCGATGCCGAGTGTGCGTGCGCCGGCCCCGAGGATGGCCTGCAGCGCCGGCAGCCGTTCGTGTTTTTCCAGCGCAGCCAGTTGCAGCAGTACGTTGCGGTTGCGGCGGATGACCGCAGTGCGTTCGGCGATGCCGCGTTCGAGGTCGCGGTTCAGGTCGCGGATGCGGTCGTCGGCGCGTTTGGCTTCGGTGATGTCGGAAAAGCTGAGCACCGCGTACTGCCGCCCTTCGTGCTGCAGCGGGCGGAAACTGACCAGCGCATCGATCAGCGTGCCGTCCTTGCGTTTCAGTTTCCAGCGGTCGGGGATCCGCGCGGAGTCCGCAAGCACCGCACGCAGGAAGGCGTCCGCCTTGGCTGCAACGTCGGCCGGTGCGGCGATGGTCCAGGACTGGCCGATGAATTCACCGGCGGTGAAGCCGGTCATTTTGCAGAACTCCGGGTTGACGAGGATGAATCGCCCCCCGGCATCGACCAGGCAGATGCCCACGCGCACGGCGTCGCAGGCCGCCCGCAGGATGCCGTCGGGATGCGGCGTTGCGGTGGCGGGCGGTGATTGGCCGGTGATGCCGGGTTCGGCGTTGTGCACGGGAGTCGTCGGATGGCCGGTGAGGGCGTCCATGATATCCCGATGTCATCATCGTTGCCGCCGAAAATACGGCCCGTCATCCGGTGTCCGGGGTCGGCCGGTCGCGCAATCGGCTATGCTTGAGCCCATGAACACCATGGCTTTCCAGACCCTGCGCGCGCTCGCCGACGGCGCCTTCCATTCCGGCGAGGCGATTGCAGGAATGCTCGGCGTGACCCGGAGCGCGGTGTGGTACGGCATCCGCGACATTGCCGCCGCGGGTTTTGAAATCGAGAAAGTGCGCGGCCGCGGTTACCGCCTGTCACGCGCGCTGTCGCTGCTCGATGCCGGCAGGGTCAAGGACCTGCTGGGCACGGGATCCGCGAAATTCGTGCTCGAGGTGCTGGACCGGGTCGATTCGACCAACACCCGGCTGATGCTGCGCGCGGCGGAAGGCGCTCCATCGGGGCTGGTGCTGGCGGCCGAGGCGCAGACGGCGGGCCGTGGCCGCCGCGGCCGGGCCTGGCAATCGTCGATCGGCAGCACGCTGACCTTCTCCCTGCTGTGGCGTTTTGCGCAGGGTGCGCGCGAACTCGCCGGCCTCAGCCTTGCCGTGGGTGTGGCGCTGGCCCGGGCGCTGCGCGCCTCTGGCGCGCCCGGCGTCGTCCTGAAATGGCCCAATGACGTGCTGCTGCCTGCGGGCAAACTCGCCGGCATCCTGATTGAAATGCAGGGCGATGTTCTGGGACCCAGCGCCGCGGTGATCGGCATCGGTGTCAATGTGCGCGCCGATCCGCGGGTGGCCGCCGCGGTCGATCAGCCGATGGCTGATCTTGAATCGGCGACCGGCGCAACGGTCGACCGCAACCAGTTGCTGGCGCGGATGCTGGCAGAACTTTCCGGCGTGCTGGCGCAATTTGCCGGATCGGGTTTTGCGCCGCTGCGAGCGGAATGGCAGCAGTTGCACACTTTTCAGGATCGCCGGGTGAACCTGCTGCTGCCCGACGGCGAATCGCGCGCCGGCATTGTGCGTGGCGTGGCCGGGGACGGCGCATTGCTGCTGGAGACCTCTGCCGGCCTGCAGCGCTGCCACAGCGGCGAAGTCAGCCTGCGCGGGGCGGCGGCATGAACGTCCTGGCCATCGATATCGGCAACACCCGCATCAAGTGGGGCTGCGGCCGTGAGGGCGGCTGGCTGCGCCAGGGCTGGGTGCCCAGCACGCGGCCGGAGGCGCTGGCGGCGGAGTTTGCCGGCTTGCCGGCGATCACGCGCGCCATCATCTCCTGTGTCGCCGGCGATGAAGTGCGCGTGGCGGCGGGAGCCGCGTTGCCGGCGGTCACGGAGCCGCCGCTGTGGCTGGAGGCGTCGGCCGCGCAGTGCGGCGTGCGCAGCAGTTATGCCGATCCCGCGTCGCTGGGGCCCGATCGCTGGGCAGCGCTGATCGGTGCCTGGCATGTCACCGGCGCGGCCTGCGTGGTTGTCAATGCCGGCACCACGATGACGGTCGATGCGCTGGGTAGCGACGGTGTGTTCCTCGGCGGCTGCATCGTTCCCGGTGCGCGGCTGATGCGCGAGGCACTGGCCCGCGACACCGCAAGGCTGGCGGCGCGGGACGGCTCATTCGGTTATTTTCCCGACAACACCGGCGATGCGATATTCAGCGGCACGGTGAACGCGCTGGCCGGTGCCGTCGAAAG
Organism: Burkholderiales bacterium; assembly: GCA_019635015.1. Classification (GTDB taxonomy): domain Bacteria; phylum Pseudomonadota; class Gammaproteobacteria; order Burkholderiales; family SG8-41. Next base: position 41,940 of record JAHCAG010000001.1, read on the forward strand.
GATGGCGCGGCATCTGGGCGAAATCACGGGCACCGCGCCGCCGGTGATATTGTCAGGCGGTGATGCGGCGTTGATCGAGAAACGGCTTAACGCGCAGGTCGTGGTTGTGGATAATCTGGTGCTTGAAGGGCTGTTGCACATTGCCACGCAGCCCGGAGTCTGAATGTCCATGAGAATCCTGTTCCTGCTGCTGCTGTTTGCGAACCTCGGTTTTTTTGCCTATCACCATCTGACGGGCACCAGCGACGAGGCGGCGGCGCAGATTGCCCTGCTGCAGATCAGCCCCGAGCGCATCAGTACGGTGGCCGCGGGTACCGCCGTTCCCGCATCCGCAAACGCCTCCTCCCAGACCGTGGCCGCGGCCTGTGTCGAATGGGGCCTGTTTGGCGGCGCCGAAGTGGCGCGGGCCGATGCTGCGCTCGCCGCACTGGGCCTGCCGGCGGACGCGCTGCAGCGCCGCACTTCCGATATTGACGGTTACTGGGTGCACATGCCGCCGTTGAAGACGCGGGTCGAGGCCGACCGCAAGGTGGGCGAATTGAAGGCACTGGGCATCGAGGAGTTTTTTGTGGTGCAGGATGCCGGGCCCTGGCGCAATGCGGTGTCGCTCGGCCTGTTCAAGAACGAAGAGGCTGCAAGGGCCGAACTTGAGCGTCTGCGCCAGCGCGGTGTGCGCTCGGCCACTGTGGTGCGGCGGGAAAAGCTGCTGAAGCAGGTGGCTTTTTACGTGCGCGAGCCTGATCCGGCCACCGTGGCGCGCCTGACCGAACTGCAACGCGATTTTCCGGCGACGGAAATCAAGGCTGCTGTTTGTCCGGCAGCGGCAAAGCCATAAAATTCAATAAAAACAATTGCTTATAGAGTTTGTCGTCTGCCCGGAGTGTTTGTGAGCGCACGCTTACTATGTGTTCCCGGCGCGTACCCGCTGCAACAACGCGGTCGTCGAACGCTGGTGGGTGAAGGCGATGGAATGCACGCTGCCGCCCCAGCCCCGTACTTCGCGCGCGCCGACGATGGATTCCGGCGTCCAGTCACCGCCTTTCACCAGGACCTCGGGTTTCAGCGCGAGGATCAACTCCAGCGGCGTGTCGGCGTCGAACCAGGTCACCAGGTCAACGCAGGCCAGCGCGGCCACCACGGCGGCGCGGTCGGCCAGCGTGTTGACCGGGCGATCGGCACCCTTGCCGAGGCGTTTCGCAGAAGCGTCACTGTTTAGCGCCACAACCAGGCTCGCGCCGAGTGCGCGTGCCTGGGCGAGGTAGGTGACATGGCCGCGATGCAGGATGTCGAATACGCCGTTGGTGAAGACCAGCGGCCGCGGCAAAGTGGCGATCCGTGCCGCGGCTTCTTCCGGGGCGCAGATGTGCTGTTCGAATGCGGGAGTGTCGTGCATGGCCCGGCAGTCTACGCGGCCGCGCAGGCCGCGACAAACCCCGCGGCCGCGGAACTTCAGGCGGCGATGTCCTTGCGGAAGCGGTTGAGGTCCTTCACCGATTCAAAGCGGCGGCCGAACAGCAGCGACAGGTTGTGCAGGATGACCTTCACCACCTTGTCCTCCCAGGTCCGGTCGAAACGGATCTGCTCGTCGAGCCAGCGCTCGAGCCAGGCGGGATCCGGCAGCCGGCTTTGCACCGTGTCGTTGGGGAACAGCGCCTTGTTGACATGCAGGTTGGTCGGATGCAGCGGCTTGCCGCTGCGCCCGGAGCTCGCCATCAGCACGCCGACTTTGGCGAAAGCCGCACGCGCCGGCTCGCCGGTGCTGTTCAGCGCGCGTTTCATGTACTGCAGGTAGGCGCCGCCGTGGCGCGCCTCGTCGCGCGAAATCAGGTTGTAGATCTGTTTGATGACCGGCTCGGTGTGCCATTCCATCGCGCAGCGGTACCAGTGGTTGAGGCGGATCTCGCCGCAGAAATGCAGCATCAGCGTTTCCAGGTGCGGCGCCGGGTCGAAATCGAAGCGTACGGCGTGCAGTTCCTCCGGCGTCGGGGCGAGTTCGGGACGGAAACGGCGCAGGTAGTCGATCAGCACCAGGGAATGTTTCTGCTCCTCGTAGAACCACACCGACATGAACGCGGAAAAATCGCTGTCATGGCGGTTGTCGCGCAGGAACATCTCGGTGGCCGGCAACGCCGCCCACTCGGTGATCGCGTTCATCTTGATCGTCAGCGCCTGCTCGTCGGAGAGCAGGCTGCCGTCGAAACTGTCCCAGGGCACGTCATCGGCCATGTTCCAGCGGATGCTCTCCAGCGACTTGAATATTTCGGGATACAGCATGTGTCCGCTGGTGACGAATTCGGCGTGGGGCTGCATCAGGGGCTCCGGGGGCATGGCGTGTCAAACCTAATCATAGTTGCTCGATTGTTGCAAGAATGCGATCGGCGGATTGCCGGATGGCCCGCCGCTCCGCCGGGCCGAGGCGCGAGACGTTGCGGGCCATCAGCGCGGTTCGGGGGTTGCCGGATAATTCGGCCTCGTGGCGGTCGAGAAAGTTCCAGTACAGCGCGGTGTAAGGGCAGGCCCGCGGACCGCTGCGCAGCTTCGGGTCGTAGCGGCAGCCGCGGCAGTAGTTGCTCATGCGGCCGATGTAGGCGCCGGAGGCGATGTAGGGTTTGCTGGTGAAGCGTCCGCCGTTGGCGTACAGCGCCATGCCCGCGGTATTGGGCAGTTCGGCCCACTCCACGGCGTCGACATACACCGCGAGGTACCACTCGTGCACCGCGCGCGGCTGCAGGCCGGCCAGCAGAGCGAAATTGCCGGTCACCATCAGGCGCTGGATGTGGTGGGCGTAGCCGTGGCGCAGCGTCTGGCCGATGGCCTGGCGCAGGCAGTTCATCCCTGTCTCGCCGTTCCAGTACCAGGCCGGAAGCGGCCGTTCGTGGCCGAAATGGTTGGCTTCGAGCAGCCGCGGCATGTCGAGCCAGTAGACGCCGCGGATGAATTCGCGCCAGCCGAGGATCTGGCGCACGAAACCCTCGACTGCGGCCAGCGGCGCCTGCCCGCGCTGCCAGGCCGCGACCGCCGCGGTGATCACCTCGCGCGGGTTCAGCAGCTTGAGGTTCAGCGCCGCCGACAGCAGCGAGTGCCAGCCGAAGGGCATGCCGGTCCACATCGCATCCTGGTGGAGGCCGAATCCGGGCAGGCGGTATGTGATGAAATCGTCCAGCGCCGCCAGTGCTTCGTCGCGCGTGACCGGCCAGTGGAAGTCGTCGAGTGTGCCGGGATGATCTGCGTACCGCTTCGCAACCATGTCGATCACTTCGCGGGTGATGCGGTCCGGCGCGAACCGCGGCGGCTGCGGCAGGCCGGCCGGACCGTCCTTCGGAAAAGCCGAGCGGTTGGCCGCGTCGAAATTCCAGCGCCCGCCCGCAGGGGCGCCATCGTCCAGCAGTATGCCGTGCCGGCGGCGCATTTCGCGGTAGAAAAATTCCATGCGCAGGGTTTTGCGTTTGCCGGCCCAGTCCGCGAACTCCGTGCTGCTGCAGAGGAAGTGTGCGTCCGGGCGCAGGTCCAGTCGTACGCCCGCGCTGCGGCAGGCCTGTTCGAGCAATTCACGCACACGCAGTTCTCCCGGTTCGCAGGCGACCACCCGCCCGGGACGGTATTCGCCGATCGCCGCCAGCAGGCCGTCGGCAAGGGAGGCCGCGGGGGCCGGATCATCGCCGGCTCGGTAGCTGACCGGCCAGCCGCGGAGGCGCAGCATGTCCGCGAAATGCCGCATCGCCGACAGGAACAGCACGATGCGCGCCTTGTGGCTCCAGACATGGACGGCTTCGGCCGGTGATTCGATCATCAGCACGCGGTCGCGCAACGGGTCGAAGCCGGCCAGCGCGGCGCCGTCGGCGTCGAGCTGGTCGCCGAGGATCAGGACGAGGTTGCGCATGGCTCAGCGTCCGCGCCGGCAGCGCTCGGAACAGTATTTGACGGCATCCCAGTTCTTCGCCCAGCGCCTGCGCCAGACCATGGGGCGCCCGCAGGCGCTGCAGATTTTCGCGGGGAGCTCGGATTTGCGCATCACATGCCTGCCGCAGCACTCAGCGCAGCGCGTGTTCGACGCGCCAGCGCTCCAGTGCATAACGCAGATCGTCAAATGAACGCAGCAGCAGCACGCCGGGCGCCGCCTTGCGCGCGCGCGCGAGTGCGCCGCCGCCGCCCCAGACTTCGACGCCTGCAGGCAGCAGCGTGCGCAATTCGGCGAGTCCGGAGAGCGCCGCGGTCTGGGTGATTGCGCTGCTGAAGGACAGTGCGACCACGTCCACGCGATACGCCGGCACTGCGTCCTTGATGTCGATGATCGGCGTTTCGGTGCCGAGGGCGACGCAGGCCGCGCCTTCCGCGGTCAGCACGGCTTCGACCATCAGCAGCCCGATGCGGTGTTTTTCTCCGGGCAGCGAGGTGAGCAGCACCCGCGGTCCCGAACCGCGGCCGGGCTGGGCAATGATCGCGTTGCGCAGGATGTTCTGGATGTGTTCGGAATAGAGATGCTCGTCGAACACCGGCACCCGCCCGGCGAGCCAGGCTTCGCCGATCCAGTGGTTGAGTCCGGCCACGGTTTCGGTGACGAAGCGCAGCAAGCCCTGCTTCATCAGCGCCTGCAGCAGCGCATTGCGGAACTGGTCGACGTCATGCTGCAGCAGCAGCTCGATGATCGCGGCGATCTCCGGCGGCGGAGACTGGTCCGGCGTGCGCGCGCTGACCAGTTGCGACAGCTCGGCGGTGCTGCGGTTGATGATCTTTCCGGGGCGGTGGCCGTAGTCGATCAGCAGGCGCAGCAGGCGCAGCTTTTCGAGGTCGGGCAGCGAGTACAGGCGTTCGTCGTGCTGGTCGCGCTGCGGCTTGGGAAAGCCGTAGCGCCGTTCCCAGACCCGCAGTGTGTCCTTGGACAAACCCGTATCACGTTCGACGGCAGCGATGTTGTAGCAGGCACCCTGGGGATCCACTGTGCTGTCCAGTATCTCAGTCATTTGTCTTAGACATTATAAGGATTAAATGGCAAAAAATGGGAATTTCCGGTTCATTTCTGTATCTTTGACCAAGACATTATTGGTCACTGGCTGAACAAAGTCAATCACTGGCAATGCCTTTGCGGGTCAGCCCTGTGTCAGAACGAGCCGGAATACCCGATTGACCACCCCAGAACTGCTGCAATTTGCCCAAGACAGGAGCGCATCATGAATGCACCCGAACAATGGCGGTTACCCGATGTGCAGGCGATTGCCGATCGCCGCAACGTCTACATCAACCGCGTCGGCGTGAAGGCACTGGTTCATCCCCTGCGCATTGCCGCGGCCGGCGGCGAAGCAGTGCCGACCGTGGCGACGGTCGACATGACCGTGGGTCTGCCTCCCGAGGTCAAGGGTACCCACATGTCGCGCTTCGTCGAAGTCCTCCAGCAGTGCGACGAGGCGATCAACCCGCCGGCTTTCGCCCGCCTGCTCGAACGCATGCTGCAGCGGCTCGACGCGGAGAGCGGCATGATCGAGATGCGTTTTCCCTATTTCATCCGCAAGCGCGCGCCGGTGTCGGGCGTGGAGAGCCTGCTCGATTACCGCGTGATGTTACGCGGCGAACAGACGCCCGCCGGGCCGGCATTCACCACGCGGGTGTCGGCGCCGGCGACGAGCCTGTGCCCCTGTTCCAAGGAAATTTCGGAATACGGCGCCCACAACCAGCGTTCCGAAATCAGCATCACGGTGCAGTGCGCGGAGCCGCTGGCGATCGAGGAGCTGGCGGGCCTCGCCGAGCAGGAAGCCTCCTGCGAGGTCTACGGCCTGCTGAAGCGGCCCGACGAAAAATATGTCACCGAGCGCGCCTACGACAATCCGAAGTTCGTCGAGGACCTGGTGCGCGACATCGCGCTGCGCCTCGATGCGGATCCGCGCGTGCTCGCCTACACCGTGGAAGCCGAGAATTTCGAATCGATCCACAATCATTCGGCCTATGCCCTGGTCGAGCGGGTCAAATAACATGCATCCCGCAACGCAGGGCAGGCGCATCGCCGTCGTCGGTTCGGGCATCGCCGGATTGTCCGCAGCCTGGCTGCTGTCACGTCGCCATGCGGTGACCCTGTTCGAGGCCAACGATTACCTCGGCGGGCATACGCATACGGTCGACGTCACACTCGACGGCATCAGCGCGCCGGTCGACACCGGCTTCCTGGTGTTCAACGATCGCACCTATCCCAACCTGATTGCGCTCTTCGACCACCTCGGCGTGCAGTCCTGCGCCAGCGACATGTCGTTCTCGGTGCGCCTTGAGGAGGCCGGCATCGAATGGGCGGGCGCGAATCTCGATACGGTGTTCGCGCAGCGCCGCAACCTGCTGCGTCCCCGGTTCTGGGGCATGCTGGCCGACATCCTGCGCTTCAACCGCGAAGCGACGGCGCTGGCGCGGTCGGCCCGCGCTGCCGCCGGGTCGCTGGGCGAATTTCTGGATGCCGGACGTTATGGAGCGGCCTTCCGGGACTGGTACCTGCTGCCGATGGCGGGTGCCATCTGGTCCTGCCCGACGGCGACCATGCTGCGTTACCCGGCGCAGACCTTTTTCCGTTTCTGCGACAACCACGGCCTGCTCCAGGTCAGCGACCGGCCGCAATGGCGCACCGTGATTGGCGGTGCGCGCAGTTATGTCGAAAAACTCGCCGCCGGCATCGCCGACACAAGGCTGGCCACACCGGTTTCCGCGGTGCGCCGGCTCGACCGGGGCGTCGTGCTGCAGGCCGGCGGCGCGGAGGCGCGTTTCGACGCCGTGGTGCTGGCCTGCCACAGCGACCAGGCGCTGCGCCTGCTGGCCGATGCCGACGCCGAAGAGCGCGCGCTGCTGGGTGCGGTCGGCTGGCAGGACAACGAAGTCGTGCTGCATACCGACGAAAGCTTCCTGCCACGATCGCGCGCGGCCTGGTCGGCCTGGAATTACCACGCCGGCAGCGCGGCCGATGCCGGCCGGCCGGTTGGCGTCAGCTACCTGATCAACAAGCTGCAGCCGCTGCCGTTCCGGCGACCGGTCATTGTGACCCTGAACCCCGTGCGCGCACCGCGCGCGGATTCGGTGATCGACCGTTATGTCTACGCCCACCCGGTATTCGACCTTGGCAGCGATGCCGCACAGGCCCGCCTGCCGCAGCTGCAGGGGCGCCGCAACACCTGGTTCTGCGGCGCCTGGACCGGTTACGGCTTCCACGAAGACGGCCTGAAGGCGGGGATGGCGGTGGCCGCGGGTCTTGGTGTCACCGTGCCCTGGTTGCCCCAGCCCGAGGCGCTGAAGGCTGCCGCATGAGCGCCGCTTCTCCCCGCGCGCTGCTCTACATGGGCACCGTGATGCATCACCGCCACGCGCCGGCGGTGCATGCCTTCCGCCACGGCGTGTTTTTCCTGCGCCTGCGCATCGACGGGCCGCCGCCGGAACTGCCGGCCCTGTGTTCGCGCAACCGCTGGAATCTCTGCGCCTTCCATGACGCCGATCACGGCCCGCGCGACGGCAGCCCGCTGGAGCCCTGGATCCGCGGACTGCTCGCGGACCACGGCCTCGACTGTGCCGACGGCGCGATCTGGCTGCAGTGTTTCCCGCGGGTCCTGGGTTACGTGTTCAATCCCGTCAGTTTCTGGCTGTGCCATGACCGCCAGGGCGCGCTGCGCGCGGTGCTCGCCGCAGTCAGCAACACCTTCGGCGAGCGCCACAACTACCTGCTGGCTCACGAAGACGCACGGCCCATCACTGCCGGTGACTGGCTCACCGCGCGCAAGGTTTTTCACGTTTCACCGTTTTTTCCGGTATCCGGCACCTACCGTTTCCGGTTCAGCGATGCCGGCGCGCATTGCAGTTTCCGCATCGATTACGAGGACGCCCGCGGCCACCGGCTGGTTACCAGCGTCGGCGGTTCGGCGATGCCACTGACTGCCGCCGCACTCGCGCGCGCGCTGCTGCGCCATCCCGCGCTGACCTTCGGCGTGATGCTGCGCATCCACTATCACGCGCTGCGGCTGTGGCTGAAGCGCGTACCCTTTTTTCCAAAACCCCTGCCGCCTGCGGAGGACACCACACGATGAACGACACCCTGACCGATGCTGCGCCGTCCGGCAACGAACCTTCTGCAGCGCGCTGGCTGTTCCGCCTGCTCGAACAGCTGCGCTTTGGCAGCATCACCTTGCGCACGCCCGACGGCAGGCATCTCGAATTCGCCGGCGCGCGTCCCGGCCCGCATGCGACCCTGGGTCTGTCCGACTGGCAGGTCTGCAGGGACATCCTGAGGAAGGGCGATATCGGACTTGCCGAGGCCTACATTGCCGGCCGTGCGAGCACGGACGATCTGACGCAACTGCTGCTGCTCGGTGCGCTGAACGAGCAGGCCATCGAGGAGGCAATCCATGGCCGCTGGTGGGCGACGCTGGCCTATCGCCTGCGCCACTGGCTGCGCCCGAACACGCGCACCGGCAGCCGCCGGAACATCCATGCCCACTATGACATCGGCAACGATTTCTACCGGCTGTGGCTGGACGACACGATGACTTACTCCTCGGCGCTGTTTGACGGTGACCTGTCCCTGAGCCTGGAGCAGGCGCAGGCCGCCAAGTACGCGCGCATCCTGCGCGAACTGGGTGCGCGGCCTGGAGACCATATTCTCGAGATCGGCTGCGGCTGGGGCGGTTTTGCCGAGCATGCGGCGCGTGCCGGCTGCAGGGTCACCGGAATTACCGTGTCGGAGGCGCAACTCGAATTTGCGCGTGCGCGTATCGCTGCAGCCGGGCTGCAGGACCGCGTCGAGCTCAGGCTTTGTGATTATCGCGACCTCGAGGGGCAGTATGACCATATTGCCTCGATCGAGATGTTCGAGGCCGTCGGCGAGCGCTACTGGCCCGGTTATTTTGCGGCCCTGCGCACGCGGCTGAAGCCGGGCGGACGTGCCGTGGTGCAGACCATCACCATAGCGGCAGCCAAGTTCGAGCGTTATCGCGCCGGCACCGACTTCATCCAGCAGTACATTTTTCCGGGCGGCATGCTGCCGTCCCCGGAACGTTTCCGCGCCGAAGCGGCAGAACAGGGTCTTGCACTTGCCGGCATGCATGCTTTCGGCCCCGACTATGCCGAAACGCTGCACCGCTGGTACCGGCGTTTTGACGCCGTTGCCGCGCAGGTCGAAGCGCAGGGCTTTGACGAGCGCTTCATGCGTACCTGGCGTTTCTACCTGGCGTACTGCGAAGCCGGCTTCCGCGCCGGCGCCACCGGCGTCATGCAGGCGGTGCTGGCGCATGCTTAGAGCGGCGTCCTGCGCACTGGTGCTGCTGCTGGCCGCGCCCGCGGCGGCGGTCAATGTGCCGGCGGAACTGCCGGCACCGGTGTGCAGCGCGATCGAGAGCTGCCGCATGGTCGGCAAGGGGCGCCTGCGCTGGTGGGGCTTCCATGTCTACGACGCCGCCCTGTGGTCGCGCGACGGCCGCTGGCAGCCCGACGCGCCCTACGTGCTTGACATCGTCTATGCCCGGCGCATCAGCGGCGCGCAGCTTGCCGCCACCAGCATCGACGAGATGCGGCGCATGGGAGCGACGGACGAAGCCAGGCTGGCGCGCTGGGAAGCCGGCATGCGCACGGTGTTCCCGGATGTCGAAGCGGGCAGCCGGCTGATCGGCCTTTATCTGCCGGGGCGCGGTGCGCAATTCCATTCGGGAACGCGACCACTGGGCAGCATCGAGGACCCGGAATTTGCCCGGCGTTTCTTCGAAATCTGGCTCGACCCACGCACGCAGACACCGGACCTGCGCACGGCATTGCTCGGCGGCGATGGCCGCGCTCGGTAAACAGGCGCTCGCGGCCTATGCCGCGGTCGCACTGCCGCTGGCGGCCGCTGCGCTGCCGGTGCATGTGCAGGTGCCGAAGTATTACAGCGAACTGGGACTCGACCTCGCGCTGATCGGATTTCTGCTGCTGGCAGTGCGCCTGCTTGATGCCGTCAGCGACCCGCTGCTCGGGGCGCTTGCTGATCGCATCCCGGCGCGGCATGGCGGGCGCAAGGCGATGATCGGCGGCGCGGTGCTGCCGCTGGCTGCGGGATTCTGGCTGTTGTTCCATCCACCGGCAGCGCAGGCGCAGCTGATGCCGTGGCTGGCGATGACACTGGTGCTGACTTATCTCGGCCTCGGCGCCGCAAGCATCGGCCATTTTGCGCTGGGCAGCGCCCTGTCGCGCGATTACGCGGAACGCACGCGGATCACCGCGGCACGCGGCATCGCCGCGCTGGCCGGCGTGCTGCTCGCCGCCGCCGCCCCGGAACTGCTGGTGCGTTCTCAGGGCACGGCCGCCGGCCTCGCGCTGTTTTCCACGGCGTATCTGCCGCTGCTGCTGGCGGCCGTGCTGGTCACGCTGGCGGCGGGCCCTTCGGCGCCGCCGCTTGCGTCGCGCGCGGTGACGCCGGGCGCGCTGCTGCAGCCGCTGCGCAACCCACGGTTCCGGCGGCTTGCCCTGGTGTTCCTGGTCAACGGGGTTGCCGCGGCGGTGCCGGCAACCCTGCTGCTGTTTTTCGCCGCTGATGTGCTGCAGCGGCCGGATCTGACCCCCTTGTTCCTGGTGCTCTATTTTGTTGCCGGCGCCGCCGGCATGCCGCTGTGGGTGCGCCTTGCCGCCCGTGCCGGCAAGGCGCGCGCCTGGCTGCTGGCGATGGTGCTGGCGGTGGCGGCGTTTGTCTGGGCGTATTTTCTGGGCCCGGGAGATGCTGCAGCCTTTGCCGCGGTCTGCGTGCTCTCCGGACTGGCCTTCGGCGCCGACCTTGCCCTGCCGGCGTCGATGCTCGCCGACGTGATCGACGACGATGAAGGCCGCGATGGTCGTCCCGACGGCGCCTATTTCGGACTCTGGCATCTGCTTGAAAAACTCGCGCTGGCGCTGGCTGCGGGCGTCGCACTGCCGCTGCTGCAGTGGCTGAACTACATTCCGGGAATGGCCGCGGGCCAGGGTTCGGCCCTGTCCTGGGTCTATGCGCTGCTGCCCTGCGTGCTCAAGCTGGCGGCGGCACTGCTGTTGTGGCTGTCGGACCCGGAACCGCGGCGGACGTCACCGGCATGGAAAGGAGCGCAGGCATGAAAGGATGGAAACGCTGGAAAGGGTTGCTGGCAGGACTGTCACTGCTGGCGGGATGCGGCACGGTCCCGGTGGAGCATTACCGCGACGAACAGCCGGCCATGGACCTGCAGCGCTATTTCAACGGCACGATTGATGCCTGGGGCATGTTCCAGGATCGCAGCGGCAAGGTCGTCAAGCGTTTTTATGTGCGGATCGATGCGCAGTGGAACGGTGATACCGGCGTTCTCGACGAGCATTTCGAATACTCCGACGGCAGCCGCAGCCGCCGGGTGTGGACCCTCACCCGCCTCGATGCCAACCGTTATCGCGGAACGGCGGACGATGTCATCGGCGAGGCGCGCGGCGAGGTGCAGGGCAACGCGCTGCGCTGGCAGTATGTGCTGAAACTCGAAGTGGACGGCAGGACCTGGGAGGTGGACTTTGACGACTGGATGTACATGGTTGATGACCAGGTCATGCTCAACCGTTCGGTGATGAGCAAGTTCGGCATCCGCCTCGGCGAAGTGTTCCTGAGCTTCCGCAAGCGCACATGAGCCTGAATCGTCCCCTGCGTGAGTGGGCCGGCAAGCGCGTCTGGATCACCGGTGCCTCCAGCGGCATCGGCGCGGCGGTGGCGCGGGCGCTGCTGGAGCAGGGAGCGCGGGTGGCGGTATCGGCGCGCAGTGCGCCGGAGCTGGAGCGCATGGTGGCGCTGCATGGCGACACTGTCATTGCTCTGCCTCTCGACGTCACCGATGCCGCTGCCGCCGACTCCGCGCTGCAACGCATCGTCGCGGCATGGGGCGGAATCGATTTGGTATTGTTTTGCGCCGGCACGCACCAGCCGGCGCGTGCCTGGGAATTCGATGCCGGCGCCGCACGCCGCCTGGTCGACGTCAACCTCAACGGCGTGCTCAATGGCCTGCCGCCGGTGGTGCGGCAGATGCTGCAGCAGCAGTCCGGTGCGATAGGGATCGTGTCGAGCGTCGCGGGTTATGGCGGGTTGCCCACCGCGCTGGTCTACGGCGCGACCAAGGCGGCACTGATCAATCTTGCCGAGACTCTCTACCTGGACCTGTCGCCCCGCGGCATCGGCGTGTTCCTGGTCAATCCCGGTTTTGTCAAAACGCCACTGACCGACCGCAACCAGTTTCACATGCCGGCCCTGATCGGCGTCGATGAAGCGGCGCGGGAAATACTGGCCGGGCTCGCCCGGGGCCGCTTCGAGATCCACTTTCCGCGCCGGTTCACGCGCTGGCTGAAGCTGCTGCAGCTGCTGCCGTACCGGCTCTATTTTGCGCTGGTGCGCCGGGGGACGGGACTGTGAACGCGGGGCGGATTGATGCGCTGGTGCATTACTTTGAAACGCTGAGCCCGGAGGCCATTGACGTTCTGCCGCAGTACTATGCCCCGCATTGCCGTTTTGTCGATCCGTTCAACGAGGTTTGCGGGGTCGGGCGCATCGCCGCCATATTCCGCCACATGTTCGAGCAGCTTGATGCGCCGCGATTCATCGTGCATGACCGTGTGGCGGAGAGCGGGCGCGTGCTGTTGACCTGGGATTTCGAGTTCCGCTTCCGCCGCTGGCGGAGCGGGGACTTGCAGCGCATCCACGGTGCAAGCCTGCTGACCTTCGATGCCGCCGGTCTGGTGGTAATGCACCGGGACTATTGGGATGCCGCCGAACTTTACGAAAAACTGCCGGGCATCGGCCTGTTGATGCGTTTGCTGAAACGCCAGGGGCGCCCGCAGGCGCCCCTCGGAGATAAAGTATAAGTATTTGATTTTATTGGATATTTAATCCAGGTATTCAAATACCCGCACGACCTTGCGGACACCGCCGGTGGTGCGCGCTACTTCGGTGGCATCGGCGGCTTCCTGACGCTTCACCAGACCCAGCAGGTAGACCACGCCGTTCTCGGTGACGACCTTGACGTGCAGCGGGCTGAACTTGCCGGCATCGACGAAACGCGCCTTGACCTTGGAGGTGATGACCGCGTCATTGGTGCGAGCCTGCAGCGAGCTGTTGCCCGAGACCTGCAGTTCATTGAACACGCTGCGCACGTTGTCGACGGCGCGGGTGATGCGCTCGGCATCGTTTTTGGCGGCTTCGCTGGGCACCTCGCCGGTCAGCAGCACGGCGCGGTTGTAGCTGGTGACGTTGATGTGCGCGTCCTTGACCTTTTCCGCGATGCGGCTCGCCGCCCTCAGTTCGATGCCCTGGTCTTCGGTCATGGTGCCGACCGTGCGGCGGTCTTCTGCGACCATCACGCCGGCGGCGACCCCGCCCGCAGCCACGGCGATGCAGCCGGAGAGGACAGGCAGCAGTGCAATGCAGCTTATGGTGATGATATTGCGCATCTATTCGACTCCCAAAAGTAGACAATCAATGCCGTCGCACAGGCAATGCAGCGTCAGCAGGTGTACTTCCTGGATGCGCGCGGTGCTGCCGGCCGGGACGCAGATGTGCACATCCTCGCCCTTCAGCATTTCGCCCATCCTGCCCCCGTTGCGCCCGGTCAGCGCGACCACATGCACACCGCATTCGTGTGCCGCTTCGATGGCGGCGATCACGTTGGGCGAATTGCCGCTGGTGGATATTGCCAGCAGCACGTCACCCGAATGGCCCAGCGCACGCAGCTGTTTCGAGAACACCTGCGTGTAGTCGTAGTCGTTGGCGATCGACGTCAGCGTCGAGCTGTCCGTGGTCAGCGCCATTGCGGCCAGTCCCGGACGTTCGACCTCGAAACGGTTCAGCAGTTCCGCCGAAAAATGCTGGGCGTCCGCAGCGGATCCGCCATTGCCGCAGGACAGGATTTTTCCGTCCTGCTGCAGGCAGCGCACCATCAGCTGCACGGCGGCGGCAATCGGGACGGCAAGCGCATCCATGCACTGCAGCTTGAGGTGTGCACTTTCCGAGAAGTTTTCGCTGATGCGGCTGATCAGGTCCATGGTGGGCCGCATTCTACTCCGAACGCATGTCCGGATGATTGCGGCTGGCGACTATTCTTCAATGACGTTGTGCAGCCATTCGATGCGAGGTGGTTCACCGGTGAGCAGCACCGCATCGAAGCGGCAGGCCGGTGGTGCCGGGAGTTCCGCGAGGTAATGGCGGGCGGCTTTCAGCAGCTTTTCGCGTTTTGCCGCGTTGATGCTGGCTGCCGCACCGCCGAAACTGTTGTCTGCGCGGCGGCGCACTTCGATAAAAACCAGCACATCACCGTCGCGGGCGACCAGATCGAGTTCGCCGTAGCGGCAGCGGTAATTGCGGGCAATGATGCGCAGGCCGCGTTCCGCGATGAAGGCGGCAGCCAGGGTTTCCGCCTGCTTACCGTGCGGGTTCACGCTGTCCCGGCAGCAGGGCCTGGGCGCGACCGTCGGCGTAACGTCCGGCGACGAGTTCGCGTTCGATGAGGCCGTCCGCGCCCAGCACCAGGCGCCCGGTGACGCCGTTGAGGCGGATATCGCGGGTGCCTTCGAGCAGTAGCCGGGCGATGCGCCAGGCATCGATGCCCAGTGCGTAAAGCCGGTCGAGTTCGGCGCTGACCGGCGTTTTCGACCGGGGATAGGCCGCAATCCGCGGATGTTCGGGTTCGAGCAGCCAGGGCATGTCGATGAAATGGATGCCGGCAAGGTCATGTCCGGCGAGGGGGCCGAGGTCGCCGCCATGCACGCTGGAAGTCGCATAAAGCGGCACGTTGCCGAGATAGGGGCGCACGCTGCGGGCTTCGGCGTGGTCCAATGCCAGAAAAACCGAATCGACCGCATTCAGGCTGCGGGCCGCGCCCCTCAGTTTTTCCGGGGCGGAGACAAAGGGAATGTCGGTTGTGATGGAGCCGCCGGCCCGCCGGAATTCGGCGGCGAATGCCGCCTGCATGCGGCGTTGCACCGGTCCGCTGCCGCTGATGGTGGCTGCGGTGCGGCGGCCGGCTTCCCAGACCAGCCGTGCGACCTGTCGCGCTTCGGTTTCGACCTGCAGGCCCAGCACGTAGAGATTGCCCGGCATGCGTCCGGTGTCATCGGGCATGTTCAATGCCAGTGTCGGCACCGGCACCGGCTCGCCGAAGGCCAGCGCGGTGACGGCATCCCGCGTCAGCGGCCCGACGACCACCTGGGCGCCGGCAGCGACCGCAGCACGGAAACCCTCCAGATTGCCGCCGACGTCGCCGGATACCGCATACTCGCGCACCGGCAGCAGCGGACGGTCTTCAACACCTGCAGCTGCCCGGAACCCGTCGCGCACTGCAATGGCATGCCGCGCAAAGACCTTGGACTCGAGCGGGAGCAGCAGCGCAATATGCGGCACCTGTGCGGTGGTCGCCGCAGCCGCCGGCGTCACGGCGTCGCTGGCCAATGCCGTGCCCGCTCCGTATAGTAGGCAACTGAAAGCCAAGGCGGCCTGGTGTCGTAACAATCGATGAATCATCCTCGAAGTCCGGGAACTGAAGCGGGTTTGAGCGCGGGCGGCGGTACTGCCCTTCCCGGAACATTATATGTAGTCGCGACACCGATCGGGAATCTCGGCGATGTCACGCTGCGTGCGCTGGAGGTGCTGCGCAGCGTCGATGTCATTGCCGCCGAGGATACCCGCATCACCTCGAAGCTGCTCAACCGGCATGGCGTCGCCGGCCGGCTGATTGCCGTGCATGAACACAACGAGCGGCGCGCTGCGGAAACGGTGGCCGGGCTGCTGGCCGGCGGGAAATCCGTGGCGCTGGTCAGCGATGCCGGCACGCCGGGCATCGCCGATCCGGGTGCGCGGGTGGTGGCTGCGGCACGGGCGGCCGGGCATGTCGTGGTGCCGGTTCCCGGAGCCAATGCGGCCGCGGCCGCGCTGTCGGCGAGCGGATTCGAGGCCGGACGTTTCCTGTTCTGCGGTTTCCTGCCATCCCGCGCCGCCGAGCGGCGCCGGGTCCTCGGCGAGCTTGCGGGGGAGCGGGCGCTGATGGTGTTCTACGAGGCGCCACACCGCATCAAGGACTGCGTGGCCGACCTCTGCGCCGTTTTCGGCGGGGCGCGGGAAGTCCTGATTGCCCGCGAACTGACCAAGCTCCACGAAACACTGCACCGATGCCGGCTCGAGGCGGCCGGCGAATGGCTGCAGGGGGATGATCATCGCCGGCGCGGAGAATTCGTGCTGGTCGTCGAAGGTGCCCCGGAGATCGTGCAGGACGCGTCGGCCGGCGCCGAGGATGTCCTGAAAACACTGCTCGGCGAATTGCCGCTGAAACAGGCGGTCGCGCTGGCGGTGAAACTCACCGGCGGCAACCGCAACGAACTCTACGGGCTGGCGCTGAAACTGAAGGGGGAAAACTGAGCGGCGGCAATTTACGCCCGGCGGCGCAGCGATTACCATCACTTCCGACATGAAAACGATCACCATCACCCGCCCCGACGACTGGCATCTGCACCTGCGCGATGGTGCGGCGATGCGCGACGTGCTGCCGCATACCGCTGCACGTTTTGCCCGTGCCATCGTCATGCCCAACCTGAAGCCGCCGG
Source organism: Burkholderiales bacterium (assembly GCA_019635015.1). Taxonomy (GTDB): domain Bacteria; phylum Pseudomonadota; class Gammaproteobacteria; order Burkholderiales; family SG8-41. The sequence continues at coordinate 58,488 of JAHCAG010000001.1, forward strand.
TGACCACCACGGAACTTGCGCTGGCCTACCGCGAACGCATCCGCGGCGCATTGCCGGCGGGCAGCCGTTTCGAGCCGCTGATGACCTTGTACCTGACTGACAACACGCCGCCTGCCGAAATCATCCGTGCCCGGCAAAGCGGCGTGGTGCATGCGGTGAAATATTATCCGGCAGGTGCCACCACCAATTCCGACTCCGGTGTCACTGCGCTGGAGAAGTGTTTTCCGGTGCTGGAGGCGATGGAAAAGGCCGGCATGCCACTGCTGGTGCACGGCGAGGTCACCGACGCCGATGTCGACATGTTCGACCGCGAGCGCGTGTTCATCGAGCGCACGCTGGCGCCACTGGTGGAACGCTTCCAGGGGTTGAAGGTGGTGATGGAGCACATCACCACGCGCGAGGCTGCGGCTTTCGTGACCTCGGCACCGCAGCGGGTGGCGGCAACATTGACGCCGCAGCACCTGCTTCTCAACCGCAACGCACTGTTCACCGGCGGCGTGCGCCCGCACAACTATTGCCTGCCTATCCTCAAGCGCGAGATTCACCGCCAGGCGCTGGTCGCTGCGGCAACCGGCGGCAATCCCAAGTTTTTCCTCGGCACCGACAGCGCTCCGCATGCGCGGCATACCAAGGAGAACGACTGCGGCTGCGCAGGCATGTACACCGCGCATGCGGGCATCGAGCTTTATGCGGAAGTGTTCGCCGCGGCCGGCGCGCTTGACCGGCTGGAGGCCTTTGCCTCACATTTCGGAGCGGATTTTTACGGACTGCCGCGCAACAGCGAAAAGATCACGCTGCTGCAGCAACCGTGGGACGCGCCGGCCAGCGTGCCCTTCGGCGGCGATACGCTGGTGCCAATGCGTGCCGGTGCCGCGATCCAGTGGAGGATCGGCGGTCCTTGAGCGTCTCCGCGTCCAGCCATCCGGCCGGCGCCGCACTGGCGCCGCTGCCGCGCGACGATCCCTTTCATTACAGCCGGCTCGACCTGCCGCGCGACGAGCTGTGGATATTCACCTACGGCTCGCTGATGTGGGATCCCGCGTTTCGTTTCCGGAGCTCGGCGCCAGCACTGCTGCGCGGATACCATCGCGCATTCTGCATATATTCCAGCCGTTATCGCGGCACAGCGTCCGCGCCGGGACTGGTGCTCGGACTGGATCGCGGCGGGGCCTGCAGGGGCAGGGCGTACTGCGTGGCAGCCGCGGATATTCCGGAGGCGCTGGAAGCCCTGTGGCTGCGCGAGATGCGGCGGCGGGTGTACGTGCCGCGCCTGTTGCCGGTCGGCGTGGGCAAAGAGCGCCGGACGGCATTGACCTTCCTTGCCAATCGTTGCCACGACGGTTACGCCGGGCGACTGGGGCTCGATGCCGCTGCTGCAATCATTGCCGCCTGCTGCGGTGAACGCGGCCCCAACGTTGAGTACCTGGTGAACACCCTGCATCACCTGGATGCACTGGGCGTGCATGACCGGCATTTGCACGATTTGCTGGCAGCCGTGCGCGTGCGGGAGTCGCGCTGACCGGCAATTGCGCGGGGGCAGGCAATGTCCACATGATAAAATCCGCAGCGAAGCTGGCCAGGCAGTCGCTGTGCGCGGAACAAACCGGACAAGGCAACTTGTCCGTGCCGCGCATAGAGGAAAGTCCGGGCTCCACAGGGTAGGGTGACGGGTAACGCCCGTCCGCCGCGAGGCGAGGAACAGGGCCACAGAGAACGAACCGCCGATGGCCGGGGGTAACTCCGGATCAGGTAAGGGTGAAAAGGTGCGGTAAGAGCGCACCGCGTTCGCGGTAACGCGAATGGCACGGTAACCTCCACCCGGAGCAACACCGAATAGGCAAGCGTTGACGCGTCCCGCCGAGCTTGCGGGTAGGTGGCTTGAGCCGGCCAGCAATGTCCGGCCCAGAGGAATGGCTGTCCACGACAGAACCCGGCTTACCGGCCAGCTTCACCTTTCCTAATCCCGATATCCATATGGGACAGCCTGTCGCCGTACGGCGACGCAGCGAATTCCCGTAATTGCCTGATTTTTAAGCATAATCACTTAATGCGCTACTTTCAGTACGCGTAATATCCTGTTGTTTTAATTGGTTTATTTCTGAGCCAAAAAAACATAAAATCAGGCGTCAACAAGTCGCCGTAAGTCATTGTCATTAAAAAGGAATTTCGGAATTCGACCCTTGACCCGCATCCTTCAGTTAATTATAGTGGGACGAAGTGGTAAAAAGTGGGGGAAATGCCCGCCGGACCTCCGGCAAGGCGAGGCTTCCACGGGCAAAGGGGGGAACCGTGTTTCGCGGGGTCGCACAACTCAATCTCGACAGCAAAGGCCGGCTCGCGGTGCCCGCGCGCCATCGCGATTCCCTGCTCGAGCGTTGTGCAGGCCACCTGGTGATCACTGCCGACGCTGACCGCTGCCTGCTGGTCTATCCGCTGCCCGACTGGGAACTCATCCAGCAGAAACTCGAAGGGCTGTCGAACCTCGATCCGCGCGTGCGCGAGCTGCAGCGGCGTCTGATCGGTTTTGCCGTCGACGTCGACATGGATGGCGCGGGCCGCGTGCTGATTACCCCCGAACTGCGCCGCTACGCGCAGCTTGAAAAAAGTGTTGTGCTGGTCGGGCAGGGGAAAAAATTCGAGCTGTGGAATGACGAGCGCTGGACGCAGCTGATTGATGGCGCCGGCGGTTTCGGCGCCGGCGGGCTGCCGGCAGAGCTGGAGGATTTCTCCTTGTGACGCACGGCGTGCATGCCGCGGTGCTCGCGCAGGAAGCCATGGAGGCATTGAACATCCGGTCCGGCGGCATTTATGTCGATTGCACTTTCGGGCGCGGCGGCCACAGCCGGCTGATTCTCGAGCGGCTGGGCAGCGACGGAAGTCTGCTGGCCCTGGATCGCGATCCCGAGGCGGTGCAGGCGGCACAGGCGATCCGCGATCCGCGCTTCACGATGCTGCACGGTGTTTTCAGCGGATTGGGCGAAGCACTGCGCAGCGCGGGTGTCACGGGTGTGGACGGCCTGCTGCTGGATCTCGGTGTTTCGTCGCCGCAACTCGACGATGTGCGCCGCGGCTTCAGTTTCAGGGGGGATGCGCCGCTGGACATGCGCATGGATCCGGGGCGCGGCATCAGCGCGGCGCAGTGGCTGGCCACGGCGGAAGAGGCGGAAATCAGGGAGGTCATCAGGGACTATGGCGAAGAACGGTTTGCTAAACAGATTGCAGCAGCGATTGTTGCGGCTCGGGCGCGGGGACCTGTTGACACCACACGAGAACTTGCCGCGCTCGTGGCAGAAGCCGTTCCCTCGCGCGAACCACGCCAGGATCCGGCGACGCGCACGTTTCAGGCTCTACGGATTCACGTCAATCAGGAGCTTGAGGAGCTTTCGGTAGTGCTGCCCCAGTGCGTGGCCCTGCTGAATCCGGGCGGACGCCTGGTGGTGATCAGCTTTCACTCCCTCGAGGACAGGATCGTCAAACGTTTCCTGCGCGCCGAGTCCCGGGCCGACAGCCTGCCGGCACGGCTGCCCGTTCGCGCGCGTGATTTGCCGCAGCCCCGGATGCGCCTGGTCGGACGCGCGCAGCGCCCCGGGGCGCAGGAAGTGGCCGGGAATCCGCGCGCGCGCAGTGCGGTGATGCGGGTCGCGGAACGCACCGGGGCGGAGGCGGCGTGACCGCGCGTCTCTCATTCATCCTGCTCGCCGCGCTGATCGCCTGCGCGTTCACTCTGGTCACTGCCCAGCACAAGGCGCGCAAACTCTATGTCGAGCTGCAGAAGGAGCAGGCCGCGGCGAAGCAGTTCGAGGATGAATGGGGGCAGCTGCAGCTCGAACAGGGCACCTGGGCGACGCACAGCCGCATCGAGCGCATCGCCACCCGTGAACTGGGCATGCGGCTGCCGCACCAGGGGCGCATCGAAGTGGTGCCTGCGGCACGTGCGGAGAATGTCCAATGAAGCCGCAGCCCGCGCGTGAACAGTCGCCGAGCCTGCCGCGCTGGCGTGCGAACCTGCTGCTGCTGCTGCTCGGCGCCTGGTTTGTCGGGCTGGCCGGCCGGGCGCTGTGGCTGCAGGCCCTGAACAACGATTTCCTGCAGCGCAAGGGGGAGTCGCGTTATTCGCGGGTTGTCGAGATCGGCGCCAGCCGCGGCATGATCGTCGACCGCAACAACGAGCCGCTGGCGATTTCGACGCCGGTCGAATCGGTGGCGGCCAGCCCGGCTGACGTCGAAGCGGATCCGGCGGCGCTGCGCAGGCTGGCCCAGCTGCTGGGCATTGGCGAGGCGGATCTGCGCGCGCGCCTTGCCGATACGCGTCGCGAGTTTGTCTACCTCAAGCGCCAGCTGCCGCCCGACCAGGCCGAGCGCGTGGTCCAGCTCGGCATCCCCGGCGTGTTCCTGCAGCGCGAACATCGCCGCTATTACCCCGCCGGCGAAGTGATGTCGCACATCATCGGTTTTACGGGTGTCGACGACAGGGGGCAGGAGGCGCTGGAGCTTGCGTTCGAGGAGTCGCTCGCCGGCAAGGCCGGCAGCCGGCGCGTGATCAAGGACCGTCTCGGGCGCATTGTCGAGGACGTTGAAAGCATACGCGTGCCGCAGAACGGACAGCAGTTGCGCCTGTCGATCGATGCGCGCATCCAGTATCTCGCCTTCCGCGAGCTGAGGTCGGCGGTGACGGCGCACCGCGCGAAAGCCGGCGGCATCGTCGTGCTTGACGTCGCCACCGGCGAAATCCTGGCGATGGCCAACCTGCCGGCGTACAACCCGAACAACCGCGGCAAGCTGGATGCCCAGCGTACCCGCAACCGCGCCGTCACCGATTTGTTCGAACCCGGTTCGACGCTGAAGCCCTTCACCGCGGCTGCGGCCCTCGAGGCGGGGCTGTTCCAGGCGGGCACGGTGATCCAGACGGCGCCGGGCCAGCTGACCATCGGCAGCCGCACCATCCGTGACGCGCATCCGCAGGGTGCGCTGACAGTGGCGCAGGTCATCCAGAAATCCTCCAATGTGGGCACCGCCAAGATGGGGCTGGCAATGCCTTCCGAAATGCTGTGGAGCCTGTTCAGCCGGGCCGGATTCGGCGCCCCGCCGCGCTCCGGTTTCCCGGGCGAAGTTTCGGGGCGGCTGCGCGCGCACAACACCTGGAGGCCTATCGAGCAGGCAACGATGTCGTATGGCTACGGCATATCGGTGTCGCTGCTTCAGCTCGCACGCTCCTACACCATCTTTGCTTCGGACGGCGTTCTTTATCCGGTGACCTTGCTCAGGCGTGACAGTCCGGAGCCGGGAACGCGGGTGATATCAGCGCAAACCGCGCAGGCAGTACGCCAGATGCTTGAAATGGCGGCGCAACCCGGCGGCACGGCCCCCGGTGCCCAGATTCCGGGCTACACCGTCGCCGGCAAGACCGGCACGGCACACAAGATCGAGGGCAAGGGGTATGCCGCCAATCGTTACGTGTCATCGTTTGTCGGCATGGCGCCGGCATCACGGCCGCGGGTGATCGTCGCGGTGATGATCGACGAGCCCTCTGCAGGCCAGCACTATGGCGGGGCAGTGGCGGCGCCGGTGTTCAGCCAGGTGACAGCCGGCACGCTGCGTTTCCTGGCGGTGCCGCCTGATGCGCCAGGCAGAACGACGATGCTGGCGCCTGAAGACGCACCGCTGGTGCGGGAGGAGGTCTGATGGCTGTCGATCTCCAGGCGGTACGCAGTCTCGGTGTGCGCCGGCTGACCGTGGACAGCCGCGCAGTCAGGGCCGGCGACACCTTTGTCGCCTATCCGGGCGAGTCGCGCGATGGCCGTGATTTCATCGCACAGGCGCTCGCCAATGGCGCCGCCTCGGTGCTGTGGGACTCCGCAGGTTATGCCTGGAACCGCAAATGGCGGGTGCCGAATCTCGGCATTCCCGGTTTGCGGCGGGAAGCCGGGATCATTGCCGCCGAGGTTTATGGCAGGCCCGGCGCGGCACTGTGGACCATCGGCATCACCGGCACCAACGGCAAGACATCGTGCAGCCAGTGGGTCGCGCAATCGCTGACCCGGATGCGGCGCAAATGCGCGGTGATCGGCACCCTCGGCAGCGGCTTCCCGGGCCGGCTGGATGCCCACGCGAACACCACGCCGGATGCAGTGACGCTGCAGGGACGCATGCGCGGCTTTGCCCGTTCCGGCGCGCGTGCGTTATGCATGGAGGTGTCTTCCCACGGACTCGCGCAGGACCGGCTCTCCGGCATCGAGTTTGACGTGGCGATGCTGACCAATCTGAGCCGCGACCATCTCGACTATCACGGCACGATGCGGAGCTACAAGGCGGCGAAGGCGAAGCTGTTCCGCTGGCCGACGCTGAGCCGCGCGGTGGTCAATCTCGACGATGCCTTCGGCCGCGAACTCGCGCAGCGCTGGAGGCACCGTCGCGCGGAACTGATCGGTTACGGTTTTGGCCGCAATGCCGCGCGTTCGCGCAAGGCCTGTGTTGAAGGGCGCAATCTCAGGCTTGGTGTCGATGGCATGGCCTTCGATATTGCCTCGCCCTGGGGCAGGGCGAGGCTGCGCAGCCCGCTGATCGGCGGTTTCAACGCGGCCAACCTGCTCGGCTCGCTGACGGTGCTGCTGGCGAGCGGGATGGATCTCGAGCGTTCGGTCGCCGCGCTGGAAAAGGCCGGTCCGGTGGCGGGGCGCACCGAACGCTACGGCGGCGGCCGGGCACCGCTGGTGGTTGTCGATTATGCGCATACCCCGGATGCGCTCGAAAAGGTGCTGCGCACGCTGCGCGGCATCGCCGGCGCGGAGGCCCGCCTGTTCTGCGTGTTCGGTTGCGGCGGAAGCCGCGATCGCGGCAAACGGCCGCTGATGGGTGCTGTGGCCTCACGCCATGCCGACCGGGTGATCGTCACCAGCGACAATCCGCGCGACGAGGATCCGGCGGCAATCATTGACGAAATTGCCGAGGGGGTGCGCGGCGCGCACCGCAGGATCATCGACCGGCGCGAGGCCATACGCACGGCACTTGCCGAGGCGCGCCGCGGCGATGTTGTGCTGGTTGCCGGGAAGGGCCACGAGAATTACCAGGAAATCCGCGGCGTGCGCCGCCGTTTCAGCGACGCCGCAGAGGTGCGGTCGGCCCTGGCGGGGAGGACACGGTGATGACACTGGCCACTGCCGCGACGGTTGTGGGCGGCGAACTGTGCGGCGCGGACGTGCATTTTTCCGGCGTTTCCACCGACAGCCGCAGCATCCGCAGGGGTGATTTGTTCGTGGCGCTGCACGGCGAACGCTTTGACGGGCACGATTTCCTCGCCGCAATCACCGCTGCGGGTGCGGCCGCGGCGCTGGTTGAGCGCGCCCGTGCTGCGGCGGCGCCATTGCCGGTGGCTGCAGTGGCCGATACCACGGCAGCCCTTGCCGCGCTGGCTGCGCACTGGCGGCGGCGGTTCAGCATTCCGCTGATCGCGGTGGCCGGCTCCAACGGCAAGACCACCGTCAAGGAGATGATCGCCGCCTGCCTGCGCGCCGGATTCGGCGAGACCGCGGTTCTCGCGACACGGGGCAACCTCAACAACCATATCGGCCTGCCATTGACGCTGCTCGCGCTGCGCGAGGCGCACAGCGCGGCCGTGGTGGAGATCGGCATGAATCATCCCGGCGAGACGGCGCAGCTCGCGGAAATTGCAGCGCCGACGATTGCCCTCGTCAACAATGCGCAGCGCGAACACCAGGAGTTCATGCATTCGGTGGCCGATGTCGCCGAGGAGCATGCCAGCCTGATCCGCGCCTTGCCGGCAGACGGCGTGGCGGTGATCAACGGTGATGATGCGCACGCCGGCATCTGGGAAAAAGCAGCTGCTTCGCGGCAGGTGCGTGCCTTCGGACTCGGCGGCGGCGCCTGCGTGCGTGCGGCGTGCCGGCCGGGGCCCACTTCGTCGATGCTTGAGGTGACGACTCCGGAAGCACAGGCCGTTTTCGAACTGCCGTTGGCAGGCGAACACAATGCGCGCAACGCGCTGGCTGCGATTGCCGCCGCCACCGTTGCCGGAGTGCCGCTCGCGGCCTGTGCCGGGGCTCTTTCGCGCTTCGTTGCCGTCAAGGGGCGGCTGCAGGTGAAAACAGGACTGCGCGGGTCAGTGCTGGTCGATGACACCTACAACGCCAATCCGGATTCGGTACGCGCGGCAATCGATGTGCTTGCCCGCATGCCGGGCCGCAGGCTGCTGGTGCTGGGCGACATGGGCGAAGTCGGCGCACAGGGCGCGGCGTTCCACGAGGAGGTCGGCGCTTACGCCAGGCAGCGCGGCATCGATGCGTTGTATGCGCTGGGGGAGCTTGCCCTTGCCTCGGCACGGGCCTTCGGCAGCGGCGCCTGCCATTACACGCGTATCGAGGACCTGCTGGCGGATGTCGGCAAGGACCTCGGTCCGCAGACCGCGCTTCTGGTCAAGGGTTCGCGCTTCATGCAGATGGAGCGCGTCGTGCGCAGTTGCGAAGTTTCCGGGGCGGAGGGTTAGGCGATGCTGCTCGAACTGGCGCAATGGCTGGAACAGCATGTCCGCGCGTTCAACGTGTTCAACTACCTGACACTGCGCGCGGTGCTGGCCTGCCTGACCTCGCTGGTGATTTCGTTCATCGTCGGACCCGGACTGATCCGCAGGCTTGCCGCCTACAAGATCGGCCAGGCAGTGCGCGACGACGGTCCGCAGACCCATCTGGTCAAGGCCGGCACGCCGACCATGGGCGGCGCGCTGATCCTGGTGTCGATCATCGTGACCACACTGCTGTGGGCGGACTTGAGCAACCGCTTTGTCTGGGTGGTGCTCTGCGTCACCGTCGGGTTCGGCGCGATCGGCTGGGTCGACGACTACCGCAAGGTGGTGCACCGCAACCCGAAGGGCTTGTCGGCAAAAGCGAAATTTTTCTGGCAGTCGGTGATCGGCCTCGGCGCGGCGCTGTTCATCGCATACTCGACCAACCTGCCGGCGCAGACCGAGTTCATCGTGCCTTTTTTCAAGCAGGTCGCCTACCCGCTGGGCGCAATCGGTTTTGTCGTGATGACTTATTTCGTCATTGTCGGCACCAGCAACGCGGTGAATCTGACCGACGGGCTCGACGGCCTGGCGATCATGCCGACGGTGATGGTCGGCAGCGCGCTGGGCATCTTCGCCTACGTCGCCGGCAACGCGGTGTTCGCCAAATACCTCGGATTCCCGTTCATTCCCGGCGCCGGCGAACTGACCGTGATCTGCGGTGCGATAGCCGGCGCCGGGCTCGCCTTCCTCTGGTTCAACGCCTATCCGGCGGAAGTGTTCATGGGCGATGTCGGCGCGCTGGCGCTGGGAGCCGCGCTCGGCACGATCGCGGTCATCGTGCGCCAGGAGATCGTGCTTTTCATCATGGGCGGCGTGTTTGTTGTCGAGACGCTGTCGGTGATGCTGCAGGTGGCCTCGTTCAAGCTTACAGGCAGGCGCATTTTCCGAATGGCGCCGCTGCACCACCATTACGAACTTAAAGGCTGGAAGGAAAACCAGGTCGTCGTTCGCTTCTGGATCATCACGATGATGCTGGTGCTGATCGGATTGTCGACGCTGAAGCTGCGATGAGATGCCCATGCCGATGCCCGCAACAAGCCCTGCCAGCCACTGCCGCGACGCCGACAGCGCCGTGTTGTTCCTGCGGCTGCGCCGCGATGGCACGGAGGTGCTGCTGATGCTTGATCTCGCGGGGGCCCGTGTTCTGGTCGTCGGTCTCGGCGACACCGGACTGTCGATGGTGCGCTGGCTGCGACGGCAGGGTGCGGATGTCCGGGCCGCCGACACTCGCGCCGCGCCGCCCGCGGCAGAGGTCCTGCAGCGGGAATGCCCGGATCTGCGGCTGCGGCTCGGCGGCGTGCCCGGGGACGAGCTTGCGCATGCCGACATTATCGCCGTGAGTCCCGGCATCGATCGCCGCCGTGGCCCGATCGCGCAGGCCGCGGGACGCGGTGTGCCGGTGGTCGGCGACATTGAATTTTTTGCACAGGCGCTCGCCGCGCGCGGCGATGCGCCGCCGTTGGTGGCCATCACCGGTTCCAACGGCAAAAGCACGGTGACCGCGATGGCCGGGGAAATCTGCGGTGCCGCGGATTTGCGGCCGCTGGTCGCGGGCAACATCGGACTGCCGGTGCTGGATGCCCTTGGCGGAATCGAGGGGGGTGCGGAGCCGCCGGCTGCGATCGTGCTCGAACTGTCGAGTTTCCAGCTGGAGAGCACGGCATCGCTGCGACCGCAGGCGGCGACGGTGCTTAACCTGTCGGAGGATCATCTCGACCGCTATGACGGCATGCCGGAGTACGCCGCGGCCAAGGCGCGCATTTTCGCCGGCACCGGGTTGCAGCTGCTGAACCGCGACGACGATTGGAGCCGCGGCATGGCAATGCCGGGCCGGCGTCAGGCAACTTTCGGCCTCGATGCGCCGCGCGCGGACGAGGACTGGGGTCTCGGTGCTGCTGCGTCCACCCTGCGGCGCGGCAGCTTTGATCTGGCGGCGCTTGATGTCCTGAACGTCGCCGGACTGCACAACGCAGCCAATGCGCTTGCGGCGGCGGCGCTGTGTCGTGCCATTGGTGTTGCCGATGCAGCCATAGTCGAGGGCTGGCAGCGATTTGAAGGGCTGCCGCACCGAGTAAAAAATATCAATAAAATCAATAATATAAAGTTCTATGACGACTCCAAGGGCACCAATGTCGGGGCGACCGTCGCGGCATTGACCGGGTTGCGCGAGCCGGTGGTGCTGATCGCCGGCGGTGATGGCAAGGGCCAGGACTTTGCGCCGCTGGCCGCGGCTGCCCGCGGTCGTGCACGGACGATTGTGCTGATCGGGCGCGACGGGCCGCGCATTGCTGCCGCGATCGGCAGTGATGTGCCGCTGCAACAGGCCGGCGACATGGCGGAAGCGGTGGAACTCGCGTTCAGGGCCGCGCAGCCGGGAGACGCCGTGCTGCTGTCCCCGGCCTGCGCGAGTTACGACATGTACCGCAATTACATCCACCGCGCCGAGGCATTTGCGGAGGCGGTATCGGCGCTGCAGCGGAGGTGCGCGTGAGCCAGTACTACGCCACAGTCAATCAGCGTGCGGCCGGCGACGAGTACGACGGCGCGCTGATCTGGGTGACGCTGCTGCTGCTCGGATTCGGCATGGTCATGGTGTACTCGGCATCAATCGCGATCGCCGAGGCAAGCCGCAGCACCGGCAACAGCGCCGTCTATTACCTGACCCGGCATGCCGCCTACATCCTGGTCAGCCTGGTGGCGGCCGCGATCATGTTCCAGGTGCCCTTGCGCGTCTGGCAGCGCGCCGCGCCGCTGCTGTTCGTGCTGGGCATGGTGCTGCTGATGCTGGTGCTGATTCCGGGCATTGGCCGCGAAGTCAACGGCAGCCGGCGCTGGCTGCCGCTGGGCATTGCCAACCTGCAGCCCTCGGAGCTGATGAAACTGTGCGCGGTGCTCTACGCGGCCGACTACACCGTGCGCAAGGCTGCATTCATGCACAGCCTGCGCAAGGGTTTCCTGCCGATGGCCGGCGTGATGCTGCTGACCGGGGGGCTGCTGCTGCGCGAGCCCGATTTCGGCGCCTTCGCGGTGATCACCGTGATCGCGATGGGCATCCTGTTCCTCGGCGGCATGAACTGGAAACTGTTCGCCGGGCTGATCGTCATGCTGCTGCTTGGCTTCCTGCTGCTGATCTGGACCAGTCCCTACCGCATGCAGCGGGTGATCGGCTTCATGGATCCCTGGGCTGATCCCTACGGCAAGGGTTACCAGCTGTCGCATGCGCTGATCGCCTTCGGCCGCGGCGAGTGGTTTGGCGTCGGACTCGGCGCCAGCGTGGAGAAACTGTTCTACCTGCCCGAGGCGCACACCGACTTCCTGCTGGCGGTGATTGCCGAGGAACTCGGCTTTGCCGGCGTGCTGGTGCTGATCGTGCTGTTCTCGTGGATCGTTGCGCGCGCCTTTGCCATCGGCCGCCGCGCCGCCGATCTTGACCGGCCGTATGCGGCGCTGGTGGCGCAGGGCATCGGCCTGTGGATCGGGGTCCAGGTGATCATCAACATGGGCGTCAACATGGGGGTGCTGCCGACCAAGGGGCTGACGCTGCCGCTGCTGTCCTTCGGCGGCAGTGCAATCCTCGCCACCTGCTGCGCGCTTGCCGTCCTGCTGCGCGTCGACTGGGAAAACCGGCAGCTTGCGCGGGGGTTCACGGTATGAACCGGACCATCCTCGTCATGGCGGGCGGCACCGGCGGCCATATTTTTCCGGCGCTTGCCGTTGCCGACGTGCTGCGCGACCGCGGCTGGCGCGTGATCTGGCTTGGGGCGCGCGGCGGCATGGAAGAACGGCTGGTGCCGTCCCGCGGTTACCCGGCGGAATGGATCCGTTTCGGCGGCGTGCGCGGCAAGGGCTGGTTGCGCAAGCTGCTGTTGCCGGCAGCCCTGCTGGTCGCGTTCTGGCAAAGCGCGGCGGCATTATTCCGGCACCGGCCTGACGTGGTGCTCGGGATGGGCGGTTATGCGTCCTTCCCCGGCGGCATGATGGCGGCGCTGTTTGGCCGGCCATTGCTGATCCACGAGCAGAATGCAGTTCCGGGACTGGCCAATCGCGTACTGGCGGGCGTGGCTGATCGCGTGCTTACGGCTTTTCCCGATGCCTTTGAAGGGCGTGTCGACGTGATCTGGTCGGGCAATCCGGTGCGCGCCGACATCGTCAACCTGCCGCCGCCGGAAGCGCGCTTTGCCAATCGTGGCGGCCCCCTGCGGCTGCTGGTGATCGGCGGAAGCCTCGGTGCGAGAGCGCTGAACGAGACGGTGCCACAGGCACTCGCCCTGATGGCCGCAGGCGAACGCCCGCTGGTGGTGCACCAGTCGGGAGCAGCGCATGCAGAGCAGTTGCGTGCAAGTTACCGTTCGGCGGGCGTGGAGGCCGAGGTGCCGGCCTTTATCGATGACATGGCCGCCTGTTATGGCGAAGCCGATCTGCTGGTGTGCCGCGCCGGTGCCACCACGGTGACCGAACTGGCCGTTGCCGGCGTCGGCAGCATCCTCGTTCCTTTCCCGCATGCGGTGGACGATCACCAGACGCGCAACGCGCGTTACCTCGCGGATCGCGGGGCCGCGCTGCTGATGCCGCAAAAGGAGCTGACGCCGGGGGTGCTGGCCGATGTCCTGCGCGGGCTGACCCGGGAAAAACTGCTGGATATGGCGCGGGCTGCCCGCGCCGCCGGCAAGCCGGAGGCCGCAACCCGCGTGGCTGACTATTGCATGGAGCTGGCGCCGGCATGAGACACAAGGTCCGCAACGTGCATTTTGTCGGCATTGGTGGCGCCGGGATGAGCGGCATTGCCGAAGTGCTGCTCAACCTCGGTTATGCGGTCAGCGGCTCCGATCTCAGCGAGGGCAGTGCCACACGGCGCCTTGCCGGCCTCGGCGCGCAGGTGCACATCGGCCATGAAGCGGCGCATGTCGCGGCCGCCGACGCGGTGGTGATCTCCAGCGCCGTGAAGCCGGACAATCCGGAGGTTGTCGCGGCGCGCGCGCGCCATGTGCCGGTGGTGCCGCGGGCGCTGATGCTGGCCGAGCTGATGCGGCTGAAACAGGGCATCGCGGTGGCCGGGACACACGGCAAGACCACCACCACCAGCCTTGCGGCCAGCATTCTTGCCGAGGGCGGCCTTGACCCGACATTCGTGATCGGGGGGCGCCTCGAAAGCGCCGGCGCGCATGCCCGGCTCGGAGCGGGCGAGTTCATCGTCGCCGAGGCGGACGAATCCGACGCTTCCTTCCTGCACCTGCAGCCGGTGATTTCCGTGGTCACCAACATCGATGCCGACCACATGGAAACCTATGGCCACTCGCTGGACAGGCTGAAACAGGCATTCGTCGATTTTGTCGAGCGCCTGCCGTTTTACGGTGTCGCGGTGTTGTGCAATGACGATCCCAATGTGCGCTCGGTCATGCCGCGGCTGACGAGGACGCTGGTTACCTACGGCCTCGGCGAGGGTGCGCAGATCCGCGCGCGGTCGGTGACGGCCGATGCCGGACGCATGCGTTTCCGGGTGCAGCGCATGAACGGAAAACGCCTGCCCGATCTCGACATCGTGCTCAATCTGCCGGGCGTGCACAACGTGCAGAACGCGCTGGCGGCGATAGCGGTCGGCATGGAGGCAGGCGTTGCGGATGAAAAGATCGTCAAGGCGCTGGCTGATTTCAAGGGCGTGGGCCGGCGTTTCCAGCGTTTCGGCGCAATTGCGCTGGGCACCGGCAGCTATGACCTGATTGACGACTACGGCCATCACCCGGTGGAAATGGCGGCGACCATTGCCGCGGCACGCGGCGCATTTCCCGGCCGCCGGCTGGTGCTTGCGTTCCAGCCGCATCGTTATACCCGCACCCGCGATTGTTTCGAGGATTTTGTGCGCGTGCTGTCGAGCGTGGATGCGCTGCTGCTCACCGAAGTCTATCCGGCGGGCGAGGCGCCGGTCGTGGCCGCCGACGGCCGGGCGCTGGCGCGCGCAGTGCGGGTGCTGGGGAAGGTGGAGCCGGTGTTCGTGGAGCAGGTTGCGGAACTGCCGGCGGCGATTGACCGGGCGGTGCGTGACGGCGACGTGGTGCTGGTCATGGGGGCCGGTTCGATCGGCATGGTCGCTGCGCGGCTGGCGAAGGCGGGGGCGTGAGCGGAAATGATGCCCCGGGACAACGGAACGACATGGACATGAGCGAACAGGCGGCAATCGGCCGCAGCGGATTGCGCGGCGAGCTGCGGCACGACGAGCCGATGGCAAGGCACGTCAGCTGGCGCGCCGGCGGTTGCGCGCGCCGCAGTTATTCGCCCGCGGATCTGGCCGACATGGCCGCGTTCCTGCGCAGCCTGCCCGGAGACGAGCCGGTCTGCGTGGTCGGGCTGGGCAGCAACCTGCTGGTGCGTGACGGCGGTTTCGGCGGCACCGTCATTTTCACGCACTGGGCGCTGCGCGGGCTGCAGTTGACGCGCAACCTGGACGGTGGCGGTGAAATCCGCGCGCAGGCCGGCGTGGCGGGCCCGAAAGTGGCGCGCGTGGCGGCGCTGAACAATCTCGCCGGCGCCGAGTTTCTCGCGGGCATTCCCGGCACGGTCGGCGGCGCCCTGGCGATGAATGCGGGCTGTTACGGCGGCGAAACCTGGAGCATCGTGGCCGGCGTTGAAACGGTTGACCGGCACGGCACCTTGCGCCAGCGCACGCCGGCCCATTACACCATCGCTTATCGCAGCGTCGAACGACGCTGCCGGCAGATATCGCAGGTGCCTGCCGCGGCACAGGGCACCGACCACACCGAGGAGTGGTTTGTGTCGGCGACTTTTTCGCTGCCGCCGGGCGACGGGGCGCGGTCGCGGGCGAGGATCAAGGAGTTGCTGTCGCAAAGGATTGCTACGCAGCCGCTGGGGGAGCCGAACGCCGGATCGGTGTTCCGCAATCCGCCCGGGGACCACGCCGCACGACTGATCGAGGCTTGCGGCCTCAAGGGGAGAAGCATCGGCGGGGCGGCGATCTCGGCAAAACACGCCAATTTCATCGTCAACACCGGCAGCGCGACGGCAGCCGACATCGAGGCCCTGATTGCCGAGGCGCAGCAGGCGGTGGTCCGGCAGTTCGGCATCCGGCTCGAGCAGGAGGTGCGCGTGATCGGGGAACCGGCATGAACGCATACGGGAAAATTGCGGTGCTGTTCGGCGGTCGCAGCGCGGAGCGCGAGATTTCCCTGATGAGCGGCCGCAATGTGCTCGAGGCCCTGCGCGGCGCCGGCCTGGATGCCCACGGTTTTGATCCGGCCGAACGGGAGGTTCTGGACCTGAAGCGCGACGGTTATTCCCGCGCGTTCATTGCGCTGCATGGCCGTTACGGCGAAGACGGCACGGTGCAGGGGGCCCTGGAGCTGATGGGCATTCCCTACACCGGCAGCGGCGTGATGGCCTCCGCGCTGTCGATGGACAAGGTGCGCACGAAGATGGTGTGGGCCTCGGCGGGCATCCCGACGCCGCGTTTCGAGGTCGTCGATGCCGGCAGCGACTGGGCGGGTGTGGCGCGGCGCCTGGGTTTACCGCTGATCATCAAGCCGGCGCGTGAAGGTTCGACCATCGGCCTGACCAAGGTGACTGATGCCGCCGGGTTGCCCCAAGCTTACGCACTGGCCGCGCGTCACGATGCACTGGTGATGGCGGAGGAATTCATCGAAGGCAGCGAGTTGACCGCCGGTTTCCTCGGGGACCAGGCCCTGCCGCTGATCCGCATCGAGGCGCCGCAGGGAAATTACGACTACCAGAACAAGTATTTCAGCGACGAAACGAAATACCACTGCCCCTGCGGGCTGCCCGAGGCGGAAGAACTGCGCATCCGCGAGCAGGTGATGCACAGCGCGCGGGCCCTTGGCTGCGCCGGCTGGGGGCGTGCCGACCTGATCCGCCGGGCGGATGGCAGCGTGCAGTTCCTCGAGATGAACACCTCTCCCGGCATGACCGGGCACAGCCTGGTGCCGATGGCGGCACGCCAGGCCGGGCTGTCCTTCGAAGCTCTTGTACTGCGCATCCTGGAGCTTGCCCATGTGGGATAAGCCCGCCGTGCTGAACTTGATCGCCGACCTGCTCTTCGTCGCGACGCTGCTCGCCCTGCTCTACGGCGGCGTGTCCCACGCGGTGAAGCAGCCGGTGTTCTCGATCACGCAGGTGCGCGTGGTGACACCGGTTGTCCATGTCACCCGCCAGCAGGTCGAGGAGATCGTCCGCAGCGAGGTCAGCGGAACACTGTTCACCCTGCGCCTGGACAAGGCGCGCGAGGCTTTCGAAAAACTGCCCTGGGTGCGCAGCGCCAATGTGCGCCGGCAGTGGCCGGGCGTGCTGGAGGTGGCATTGACCGAGCATGTGCCCCTGGCACGCTGGGGGCGCGATGCGCTGGTCAATGTGCAGGGCGAGGTTTTTGCGGCGGCTTTTGACGGAAACCTTCCGGTATTCAACGGGCCGCCGGGGGCTGCCAAGGAAATGACCATCCAGTACCACCATTTCCGCCGCAGCCTCGAGGACATCGGCAGGACGCCCGGAGAAATCAACGTGTCGCCGCGGCGCGCCTGGCAGCTGAGGCTCGATGACGGCATGACGCTGGATCTCGGCAGGGAACAGGTTGAACAGCGCCTGCGCCGTTTTGTTGCCGTCTATCCGAGGACGATTGCGCGCATGACCCGCCCGGTGGACCGGGTTGATCTGCGTTATGCCAACGGGTTTGCGGCGCGGGTGCCGGGATTGCCGGCGATTGCCGACGATGTCCGGCACAAGAGCGGCGCTTAGGGTCATGCACAGGGAATGACAGGACAGATGAACAAGGCCAGGGAAAACAAGAAGATCGTGGTGGGGCTGGACATCGGCACGTCGAAGATCGTCGCCATCGTCGCCGAACTGAAGCCCGAGGGCGGCTTCGAGATCATCGGCATGGGCAGCCATCCCTCGCGCGGGCTGAAAAAGGGCGTGGTGGTTAACATCGAAACCACCGTCAATGCCATCCAGCGTGCGCTGGAAGAGGCCGAGTTGATGGCCGATTGCAAGATCCGCGAGGTTTACACCGGCATCGCCGGCAACCATATCAAGAGCTTCAATTCCCAGGGCATGGTCGCGATCAAGGACAAGGAGGTGTCGCAGCAGGACATCGACCGGGTGATTGAAACCGCGAAGGCGGTGCAGATTCCCAATGACCAGCAGATTCTGCACGTGCTCAACCAGGAGTTCATCATCGATGGCCAGGAAGACGTGCGCGAGCCGCTCGGGATGTCGGGGGTGCGCCTGGAAGTCAAGGTGCATATCGTCACCGGCGCGGTGTCGTCGGCGCAGAACATCATCAAGTGCGTGCGCCGCTGCGGCCTCGAAGTCAACGACCTGATCCTGCAGCCGCTGGCCTCTTCGGTCGCGGTGCTGTCCGACGACGAGAAAGATCTCGGGGTCTGCCTGGTCGACATCGGCGGCGGAACCACCGACATGGCCGTGTTCACCCACGGTGCGATCCGCCATACCGCGGTGATTCCGATCGCCGGCGACCAGATCACCAACGATATCGCGATGGCGCTGCGCACGCCGACCAAGGATGCGGAAGACATCAAGCAGCGCTACGGCTGCGCGCTGTCGCAGCTCGCCGACCCCCAGGAAATGGTGGATGTGCCCGGGGTCGGCGACCGCGGCACCCGCCAGCTGTCGCGCAAGACGCTGGCCGAGGTCATAGAGCCGCGTGTCGAGGAGCTGTACTCGCTGGTGCAGTCTGAGTTGCGCCGCAGCGGTTACGAGGAATTGCTGTCCTCCGGCGTGGTGCTGACCGGGGGGTCGAGCGCGATGCAGGGCATGGTCGAGCTGGGAGAGGAGATTTTTCACATGCCGGTGCGCATCGGCATGCCGCAGTACGCAGGCGGGCTGTCCGAGGTCGTGCGCAGCACGCGTTATGCGACAGGGGTCGGCCTGCTGATCGCGGGCGCCGACGAGCACCGCCAGCGCGACGCAGCACGCATGCATGTCAGCAGCCTCCAGCAGGTGCTGGAGCGGATGAAAAACTGGTTTACGGGGAATTTCTAGTGCGGGAAATGCAAGGCATTCGGTTTGCTGGTTTCGGTATCGCGGGACTTTTCAACATTACTACGTTTGCGGAAAAAGGAGACTCACATGATTGAACTGATTGATGCACAGGCGCAGGAAGCGGTAATCAAGGTGATCGGTGTCGGAGGTTGCGGCGGCAATGCGGTGGATCACATGATCGTCCAGGGCGTGCAGGGCGTGGAATTCATCTGCGCCAACACCGACGCCCAGGCGCTCAAGCGCAATCAGGCGAAAACGCAGCTGCAGCTTGGCGGCGAAATCACCAAGGGACTTGGCGCGGGTGCCAACCCGGAGGTTGGCCGCCAGGCCGCTCTTGAGGACCGTGAACGCATAGCCGAGATGATTTCCGGTGCGGACATGCTGTTCCTGACCGCAGGCATGGGCGGCGGTACCGGTACCGGCGCTGCGCCGGTGGTTGCCGAAATCGCCAAGGAACTCGGCATCCTGACGGTGGCCGTGGTGACCAAGCCGTTCGCGTTCGAGGGCAAGCGTCAGCGCATCGCGCAGGAAGGACTCGATGCGCTGGCCCAGCATGTCGATTCGCTGATCGTGATTCCCAACGACAAGCTGATGCAGGTGCTGGGCAATTCGATCACCCTCGACGAAGCGTTCCGCGCGGCCAACGACGTGCTGCACGGGGCGGTTGCCGGCATTGCCGAAATCATCAGCTGCCCGGGCATGATCAACGTCGACTTTGCCGACGTGCGCACGGTGATGGGTGAAATGGGCATGGCGATGATGGGATCCGCCAAGGCGGCCGGCATCGGCCGCGCCCGCGAGGCCGCGGAGCAGGCGGTGGCCTGTCCGCTGCTGGAGGACATCAACATTTCGGACGCACGCGGCGTGCTGGTGAATATCTCGGCCAGCAAGGCAACCTTTCAGCTGCAGGAAATGTACGATGTCATGGAAACCATCAAGGCCTTTGCCGCCGACTCGGCGACCGTCATCGTCGGCACGGTGTATGACGACAGCCTTGAGGACGGCCTGCGGGTGACCATCGTGGCCACCGGCCTGGGCAAACCGATGGCCCGGCAGCAGCCCAAGCCGATGATCGTGGTGTCGCAGAAGACCGGCACCGACAACATGGCGATGGACGTCGATTACGGCGCACTGGAACAGCCTGCCGTGATCCGCCGCCGCAACCGCGATGCGACGGTGGAGGCGATGCGGCAATCCGGTGTGGAGATGCTCGACATTCCGGCATTCCTGCGCAAGCAGGCGGACTGATCGCGGGACGCGGCGGGAAATGCGGGCGCTGCCGGCGGGCGGGCCGTTCATCCGGCACCCGAGGGCCGGTTTTGTTGCAGTGCCGCAGCATGATAAAATCCGGCCCTGACGCCCCGCAAAGCGGGGGCAAGGGATAAGCTTCGTTACGATGATCAGGCAGCGCACATTGAAAAACGTGATCCGCGCCACCGGCGTGGGTCTGCACACGGGCGAAAAGGTCCATCTGACCCTGCGCCCGGCGCAGCCGCACACCGGCATCGTGTTCCGCAGGACCGACCTCGAGCCTCCGGTCGAGATCAGGGCGGATCCCTATGCGGTGCACGACACCCGGCTGTCGTCCTGCCTCGAGAAGGACGGCGCGCGGGTGCAGACGGTCGAGCATCTGATGTCGGCCCTGGCGGGGCTTGGCGTGGACAATGTCTGGATCGACGTGACGGCGCCGGAGGTGCCGATCATGGACGGCAGCGCCGGTCCCTTCGTGTTCCTGCTGCAGTCGGCCGGCATTGAAGAACAGGAAGCGCCGAAAAAATTCATCCGAATCCTGAAGCCGGTCGAGGTTCGCGACGGCGACAAGTGGGTGCGTTTTGATCCCCACAACGGTTTCCGTCTCGAACTGGCGATCGACTATGCGCACCCCGTGTTCGACGCCAGCGCGCAGTCGGTGGTGGTTGATTTTTCCTCCACGTCCTATGTCAATGAAGTGGCGCGTGCCCGCACCTTCGGTTTCATGCAGGATGTGGAGAGCATGCGTTCGCAGGGACTCGCCCTGGGCGGCAGCCTGGACAACGCGATCGTGATGGACGAGTACCGCGTGCTCAACAGCGACGGACTCCGCTACGACAATGAATTCGTCAAGCACAAGGTACTCGACGCGATCGGGGACCTCTACCTGCTGGGCCATCCCCTGATCGGCGCGTTCAGCGGCCACAAGTCGGGGCATGCCATGAACAACCGCCTGCTGCGCAGCCTGCTGGAACAGCCCAAGGCCTGGGAATACGCCAGTTTTGACCGCAACGAAGACGCGCCCCCGTTCCTCGCCTGGCAGCCCCAGGCGGCTTGACCGGCCCTAGCCCGGGGTAAGGTCATCCCATGCTGTTGCTGCGACTCGTCGGCATTCTGGCCCTGGTGGCCATCGGTGTTTCTTTTGCGCTCTACGCGGTGTCGAGGGACCGGCGTTATCTGCGTTTTGCCTGGCGGGTTTTTCTGGGCACGCTGGGTTTCGCGGTCCTGCTGATGCTGTTTTATGCCGCCGAGCGTTTTCTGATGATCCTCTGAGCGGGCGGCATCAGCCCCCGCCCCGGCGCCTGGCGGCGAAACGGGCCAGGGCCGAGCGCAGGCCGGGGTCGCGGACCCGGCCCGACAGTTTCTCAAAATCATCAATTAAATCAATGGGTAGCGCCGTTTTTTCGGAGTGAGCCCGGGGTGCGGATTGTTGTCCGGAAACTTGAACTTGGATCCGGATTCCAGTAACCTGCGCGCTCTGCTTTTGCAGGTTCTTCAGCAGTCGGGGCATGATCTGCTTCAGTTTTGCCGCGATTGCACCGTTGTCTGCCGCTATGACCAGCGTGCCGTTGTGGTCTCCGACCACCCGGCTTGCCAGGGACAGTTCAGGGGGTGCGCAGACCGTATAAAGCCGTTGCAGCGCTGAAATGCGCTGCGTTGCCCGGTTCAGTGCTGACAAGCCCGCTGTTTCTACAATCAGGGCGCTGAATTTGCGGGTGGGCATGGCGAAAAGGGAGTTTGACCATGAATATTATTCTGGTTTCCGAGAAACTGCCAAAGGCGCGGACCATCACGCTGGGATGGCCGCATCTCGCTGGCCTGGCTTCATTGCTGATGGTAATGGTGCTGACGCTGGCCGGCGCACTTAATTACGGCATTTTGCGCTTTGCCTCGGAACTGAACATTCCCTACGTCAGGGATGTGCTGGTGACCATACACCAGCAGCAGCAGGAAAAAAACCAGTCCTACCTGCAGGACAACCTCAATGCGATGGCGGTACGGCTGGGACAGATGCAAGCCCAGCTGCTGCGTCTGGACACCCTGGGTGAACGCCTGGCCAAGCTGGCCGGATTCAAGCCACAGGATCTGATGTTCAACGAGATCCCGGGGCGCGGCGGGGCCCTGTCCTCGATACCGAGCCAGAATCTTTCGCTCGGTGATTTCACGCGCCAGGTCGAGCAATTGACGCGCCAGCTCGAGGATCGCGGCGACAAGCTGGGTCTGCTGGAATCCATGTTCACGCTGGAAAGCGCCCGCAAGAAACTGACGCCGACCAAGCTGCCGGTGGAGGGCGGCTGGTACTCCTCCAACTTCGGCTGGCGCATCGATCCGTTCACCGGTCAGCGCGCTTTTCACGAAGGCATAGACTTCATGGCGGAAGAAGGAACGCCGATTTACGCTGCAGCCGCAGGCGTCGTTGTCTACTCAGAGTTCCATCCTCAATATGGTAATATGATCGAGGTCGATCACGGCAATGATCTGATCACGCGGTATGCACACGCTTCGAAACGTCTGGTGAAGGTTGGGGACATCGTGCTGCGCGGTTCCCGGATTGCAGATGTCGGCAGGACCGGGCGTGCAACAGGCGCGCATTTGCACTTTGAGGTGCGCCAGCGTGGTGCCGCGCGCAACCCCGCGCAGTTTCTGCAATTGCCCGGCTGAACGGCTGTACCGATAGCTCGAATTGCAGGGGTGGGATTTTCCCACCCCTTTTTTATTCAGGATGTCCATGATTACCGGCTTATTCAAGAAAGTATTTGGCAGCCGCAACGAACGGTTGCTCAAGCAGTACCGCCGCGCGGTCCGCGCGATCAATGCGCTTGAGCCGCAGATTGCGGCATTGCCGGATGATCAGCTGCGGGCGAAAACGGCCGAGTTCAGGGAGCGCATTGCCGGGGTGGTGGCGGCTTCCGGCCGTGACGGACAGGCTGCTGCGCGCCGTGCCGCGCTTGAGGAAATCCTGCCTGAGGCCTTTGCCGTGGTGCGCGAAGCCGGCAAGCGCGTGCTGGGGATGCGGCATTTCGATGTGCAACTGGTGGGTGGCATTGCCCTGCACAACGGCAAGATTGCCGAGATGCGTACCGGTGAGGGCAAGACGCTGATGGCGACGCTGCCGGCCTATCTCAACGCGCTGGCGGGTACCGGGGTCCATGTTGTCACGGTCAACGACTATCTGGCCCAGCGTGATGCGGACTGGATGGGGCGCATCTACCGGTTTCTCGGTTTGACGGTCGGCGTCAACCTGTCGCAGATGGAGCATGACCGGAAGCAGGAAGCCTATCGGGCCGATATCACCTACGGCACCAACAACGAGTTCGGCTTCGATTACCTGCGCGACAACATGGTCTACGACATGTCGGAGAAGGTGCAGCGCGGGCTGGCTTTCGCGATCGTGGACGAGGTTGACTCGATCCTCATCGACGAGGCACGCACACCTTTGATCATCTCCGGCCAGGCCGAGGACACCACGGATCTTTATTTGCACATCAATGCGGTGACTCCGAAACTCGTCCGGCAGAAGGACGAGAAGGGGACCGGTGACTACTGGGTTGACGAGAAGGCCCACCAGGTGATCCTTTCCGAGGAGGGTCACGAGCATGCCGAGGAGTTGCTGGCGAAGGCGGGCTTGCTGCCCGAAGGCGGCAGCCTCTACGACGCGGCCAATATCGGGTTGATGCATCACCTGAATGCGTCACTGCGAGCCCACAGCCTGTTCCATCGCGACCAGCAGTATGTGGTGCAGAACAACGAGATCATCATTGTTGACGAGTTCACCGGCCGGCTGATGCCGGGCCGCCGCTGGTCTGAAGGGCTGCACCAGGCGATCGAGGCCAAGGAAGGCGTGGAGATCCAGAAGGAAAACCAGACGCTGGCGACAATCACCTTCCAGAATTATTTCCGGATGTACGGGAAGCTGGCGGGCATGACCGGCACGGCGGACACCGAGGCCTACGAATTCCAGCAGATCTACGGGCTCGAGACGGTGATCATTCCCACGCACCGCCCGATGATCCGCGATGACCGCATGGACCAGGTGTTCCGCACCTCGGCGGAGAAATACAGCGCAATCATCGCTGACATTCGCGAATGTCACGGACGGGGCCAGCCTGTACTGGTGGGTACCACATCAATCGAGAATTCGGAGTACATCTCGGGCATCCTCGCGAAGGAGGGGCTGCCGCACAACGTGCTCAATGCGAAGCAGCATGCGCGGGAAGCGGAAATCGTTGCCCAGGCCGGCAGTCCGAAGATCATCACGCTGGCCACCAACATGGCGGGTCGCGGCACGGACATCGTCCTCGGAGGCAATCCCGAGCCGGAAATCAACCGGGTGCTCGCCGACGAGAGCCTGGATGCCGCGGCCCGCGAACGGCGGGTCGCCGAATTGCGCGAGCAGTGGCAGCCCCGCCATGACGAGGTGGTGAAGGCGGGCGGCCTGCACATCATCGGCACCGAGCGCCATGAGTCCCGGCGCATCGACAACCAGCTGCGCGGCCGCTCCGGTCGTCAGGGCGATCCGGGCTCCAGCCGGTTTTACCTGGCGCTTGACGACTCCCTGTTGCGGATATTTGCATCGGACCGGGTTGCCGCGATCATGAACCGGCTGAAAATGCCCGAGGGCGAGGCCATCGAGCATCCCTGGGTCACGCGATCCATCGAGAACGCCCAGCGCAAGGTCGAGGCGCGCAACTTCGACATGCGCAAGCACCTGCTCGAGTATGACGATGTCGCCAATGACCAGCGCAAGGTGATCTATCAGCAGCGCAACGAGCTCCTGGAGAGCACGGATGTCTCGACGACCATCGGGGCCATGCGTGCCGATGTCATTTCCGGCCATTTTGCGGCGTATGTCCCGCCTGGCAGCCTGGAGGAGCAATGGAACATCGAAGGGCTGGAGACGGTGCTGCGGAGCGAACTGGCACTTGAGCTGCCGTTGCGGCAGTGGCTCGAGCTCAGTCCGCAGCTGGAGGAAGATGCCCTGCGCCAGCGCATCATCGAGGCGGCGCATGCCCGTTATGCCGAGAAGACCGCGACGGTCGATCCGGCGGCGATGCGCCAGTACGAGCGCGCAATCATGCTGCAGAGTCTGGACAGCCACTGGCGGGAACACCTGTCGGCACTGGATCACCTGCGTCAGGGCATACATCTGCGCGGTTACGCCCAGAAGAACCCGACGCAGGAATACAAGCGCGAGGCTTTCGAGCTGTTTTCGCTGCTGCTTGACATGATCAAGACCGATGTCACCCGGATACTGATGACTGTCCAGATCCGCAGCGCGGAGGAATTGCGTGCCGCCGAGGAGCATGAAAAGCTGAGCAACGTACAGTACCAGCACGCCGAGGCCGCTCCGGATGCGGTTGCCGACGTCGCCGAGGAGTCGGCATTGCCCGAACCCGCATCAGAATCCGAAAAGTCGCAACCCTTCGTGCGCGGCGGGCAGAAGGTCGGACGCAATGATCCCTGCCCCTGCGGATCCGGGAAAAAATACAAGCAGTGCCACGGCAAGCTCGCCTGACACCATGCCTGTCAACCTGAATCCACCCGATCCCGCTTCGCTGCTGCCGGTTCCCGGGGTGATGCTGGGTATTGCCCAAGCCGGAATCCGCAAGGCAGGCCGCAAGGACCTGCTGCTGATCGGCCTCGACGCCGGCGCCCGCGTTGCCGGCGTGTTCACGCAGAACCGCTTCTGCGCGGCACCGGTGGTGGTGTGCCGCCAGCACCTGTCGATGATCGATCCCGGCCAGGGCATACGTGCGCTGGTGATCAACACCGGCGTGGCCAACGCGGGCACCGGCAAGGACGGGCTTGCCCGCGCGCGCCAGACCTGCGCCGAAGCGGCGGCGCTGCTGGGTTGCACGCCGTCGCAGGTGCTGCCTTTTTCGACCGGGGTCATCATGGAGCCGCTGCCGGTGGAGCGCATCATTGCAGGGTTGCCGCAATGCAGGGATGCGCTGCGGGCCGATGTCTGGGCTGATGCCGCCGCAGCAATCATGACCACCGACACGTTGCCGAAGGCGGTATCCCGCCGCTACAGCATCGGCGGTGCGACAGTGACCATCACCGGCATTGCCAAGGGCGCCGGCATGATCCATCCCAACATGGCGACCATGCTCGGCTTCATCGCGACCGATGCCGCGGTGAGCCAGGCGCTGGTCAGGTCCGCGGTTGTGCATGCCGCACAACGCTCGTTCAACTGCATCACCGTCGATGGCGATACCTCGACCAATGACAGCTTCATGCTGATGGCCACCGGCAAGGCGGCGATGGCGGAGATTGCCGATGCGAAAAGCGCCGAGTACGCCGCATTCCGCGATGCGGTGACTGCGGTGGCGATTGAACTTGCCCAGGCGATTATCCGCGACGGCGAGGGGGCGACCAAATTCATCACCGTCAAGGTCGAATCGGGGCGCAGCGAGGAGGAATGCCGCAAGGTTGCACTGGCAATAGCGCATTCACCGCTGATCAAGACCGCATTTTTTGCCTCCGATCCGAACCTCGGCCGGATACTTGCGGCGATCGGTTATGCCGGCATCACCGACCTTGAAGTCGAAGGCATCGAACTCTATCTTGACGACGTGCTGGTGGCGGAGCGCGGCGGACGCAGCCCCTCATACCAGGAGTCCGACGGACAACGCGTGATGAAGCAGACCGAGATCACGGTGCGTGTCGTGCTCAACCGCGGCAAGGCTGCGGCGACTGTGTGGACCTGTGACCTGTCGCATGACTACGTCAGCATCAATGCCGACTACAGAAGTTAATTTTCTGAATAAAAACAAATGGCTATGAATAAGAAGCCGCCTGCAGATCCGGTCGCCTCATGGGAGGCCTTGGCAGCGCGTGCCGAGGGCGTGCTGGGCCGGCTCGAGCAACTGCTGCCGCCCCCGCCTCCGCCGGTCGACTGGAAAGCATCGATTGCGTTCCGCTGGCGCAAGAAGTCTGGGCAGGGAACCCTGGAACCGATACACCAGGTGCATCGCATCGATCTGCGCGACCTGCAGGGCATCGATGACCAGAAGGACCTGGTCGAGCGCAACACCCGGCAATTCGTCGACGGATTGCCCGCGAACAACGTCCTGCTCACCGGCGCCCGCGGCACCGGCAAGTCGTCGCTGGTCAAGGCGCTGCTGAACAAGTATGCATCACGCGGCCTGCGGCTGATCGAAGTGGAGAAGCGAGACCTGACCGATCTGTCGGACATCGTCGAGCTGATTCACGCGCGTCCCGAACGTTTCATTCTCTACTGCGATGACCTGTCGTTCGAGGCCGATGAGCCCGGCTACAAGGCGCTGAAGGTAGTACTCGACGGCTCGGTCGCCGCTGCGTCGGACAACTGCCTGATCTATGCGACCTCGAACCGCCGCCACCTGATGCCCGAGTTCATGCAGGAGAATCTCGAGTACCGGCACGTCGGCGAGGAAATCCATCCCGGCGAGACCAGTGAAGAAAAGATTTCGCTGTCCGAGCGTTTCGGCCTCTGGGTTTCGTTCTATCCCTTTGACCAGGACGAGTACCTGCGTATCGTCCGTGTCTGGCTGGACCATTTCAAGGTGCCGACCGGCAAAGCCGCGGAGGTAGAGCATGCCGCGCTGCAATGGGCGCTGCTGCGCGGGTCCCGCAGTGGCCGTGTGGCCTGGCAGTTTGCGCGCGACTGGGCGGGCCGTTCGCGGCTGGCGCGCCGCAAGTAGAGCCGATGGCTGAACAGCCGGCGGGCCGCCGCCGCATTGCGGTGGTTGCCGCGGTGCTGCAGCAGGCGGACGGCCGTTTTCTGCTGGCCCAGCGCCCGCCGGGCAAGGCCTACGCAGGATACTGGGAATTTCCCGGCGGCAAGGTCGAAAACGGCGAGTCGCCTGAAGCGGCGCTGTCGCGCGAACTTCACGAGGAACTCGGCATCGAGGTCACTGCTGCCTATCCCTGGCTGATCCGCGAATTCGATTACCCGCATGCCGATGTCCGGCTGCATTTTTTCCGGGTACGGGGCTGGCGCGGCGAGCTTCACGGGCGCGAATCCCAGGCTTTCGCCTGGCAACGGCTGGAGGCTGTCGATGTGGCTCCCCTGCTGCCGGCCAACGGCCCGATCATGCGCGCGCTGGGGGTGCCGGAGACCTACGGCATTACAGGATTCGCTGCGGCTGAATATCCTGCGGCCCTGGAGCGCATCGACCGTGCATTGCGCAACGGACTGCGCCTGGTCCAGGTGCGGGGCAGCAGGGGCTGGCCTCCGGATCTCTTCGCGCGTTATACGGCGGAGGTGGTCGAGCTGGCACATGCCTGTGGTGCGCGGGTGCTGGTCAATGCCGACATCGAACTCGCGCGGCGCAGCGGCGCCGACGGCGTGCACCTGACCGCGACACAGCTGCAGGGTATCGTGCGGCGTCCGGATTTTCCGCTGGTGGGCGCATCCTGTCACGACAGCGCCGAACTGCGGCTTGCCGAAGCGGCGGGTGCGGACTTTGCGGTGCTTGGACCGGTGCTGCCGACCCCGACGCATCCTGATGCGCTGCCGCTCGGCTGGGCCGGTTTCCGGCGCCTGGTTGCGGATACGAAGATTCCGGTATTGGCCCTCGGGGGCATGCGGCCCGAACACCGGGAGCAGGCGCTGGAGAGCGGTGCCCATGGCCTGGCCATGCTGCGCGGGGCCTGGGGCGGCTAGTCAGTTCGGACGCGGCGCCTCGTCGGCGTCGGGCAGTGACGACTCGTCGGATTCAGGAACCGGCACACGGTAACGCTCCGTGGCCCAGGCGCCGAGGTCAATCATTTTGCAGCGTTCCGAACAGAACGGCCGGAAACGGTTGGCAGGATTCCATTCAATGCTGGCCCCGCACTGGGGGCAGGATACTATCCTTCCCGCCATGGTTCAGAGATTGCAGAAGGTCAGCTCGAACTCGACATCCGTGTCCGATGCCCTGGGACGCTGGATGCCTTCCTGGGTGGTGAAGCGGATGTTCAGTGCGTACTTGTTGGCACTGATTTCCGGTATGCAGGCGTAGTCACCGGACAGGCCGATGCGCAGCATCTGTGCCATGCGCCCGGCCATCATCTGCTGGTAGACCCCCTGCTGCGCGGTCTGTGCGGTGGTCTTGCCGCTTTCCCGCAGCAGCCGCAGCACGATGTTGATGGCATCGCGGGTCGGCAGGAACGGCGCCAGCCATTGCTGCAGGTCGTGGCGGCGGACTTCGGTGGTCTGCTGCAGCCAGTAATGGTAGGAGGGCAGATCAAACTCGCAGACGCCGCCGGGGATGGCCGTGCGCTGCTTGATGCTCATCAGCCACTCGTTTTCCCGCAGTTCCTGCCCTACCTTGCCGGATGCCTGGAACAGACGCGACGATGCCTGGTCGATTTGCCACAGCACGTTGTCGAGGGCTTCCTCGGAAATGTCGGGGTTCTCGCGCAGGGCTTCCAGGGTCTGTTTCTGCCGTTCCAGTTCCTGCAGCAGATCGGACTTGAGGTCGGCACGGCTGGCCACCTCCAGAATCTCGAATATCAGCAGCAGCGCGACGTGGTGCTCCGGCGAATCGTTGCGGCCCTGAAAATACCCGATGCGTTCGAACAGATCCTCCAGGCGCAGCAAGGTGCGCACGCGCTCGCTCAGCGGATGTTCGTAGACAATCACGTCCTGTGCGCCCGATGGCAAGGTTGGAAATGCGGTTGCGGGAGTATCAAACAAAAACCAGAAAAAATAAAGGCTTAATGCCGTTTCAGGCCTTCGTCCGCCGCCAGTTTCACGTATTTGTCGTGGAGCATGGTGACCTGGCGGCGCAGCTCCTCCACATCCCCGTCATTGCGGATGACGTCGTCTGCGCGTGCCAGCCGTTCATTGCGGGGGATCTGCGCCGCCATGATCGCCCGTACCGAGGATTCGTCAAGACGGCTGCGGGCAATGGTACGGCTGACCTGCAGCGCTTCGTCGCAATCAACCACCAGTATGCGCCGGACGATGTCGCGGTAGGCGCCGGTTTCCAGAAGCAGCGGCACAACCAGCAGCACATAGGGCGCAGTTGATTCGTTGACACGGCTGCGCGCGGTTTCGCGGATGCGCGGATGCAGGATGTCCTCAAGCTGCCGGCGGGCCAGTGCATCGCCGAAAATCCGCTGTCGCATTGCCGCGCGGTCCAGGCTGCCGTCAGCCGCTGCCGCTGCCGCCCCGAAGGCGGCGACAATCTCGGGCATGGCACTGCCGCCGCTGGCGGTGATCTGGTGGGAAATTTCGTCCGTGTCGACCACGCCGGCGCCCATTTCGCCGAACATGGCCGCCGCACGTGATTTGCCGGACCCGATGCCGCCGGTGATGCCGACGCAATACGGCATCGGTCAGAGCGGGCCGAACCAGGCGCGGGTCAGCGCCGGTCCATGGGCGAGCGCGATCAGTCCGGCAATCGCGAGGTACGGACCGAAGGGTATGGGCATGCTGCGGCCGCGTCCGGCAAACACGATCAATCCGATGCCGATCACGGCGCCGACCAGCGAGGAGAGCAGGATGGTGAGCGGCAGCATCTGCCAGCCCAGCCAGGCGCCGATCGCGGCCAGCAGCTTGAAGTCGCCGTAACCCATGCCTTCCTTGCCGGTCGCCCATTTGAATACCCAGTACACCGTCCACAGGCTCAGGTAGCCGGCGGCGGCGCCTATGACGGCGGACTGCAGCGGCGCGAAAGTGCCGTTGATGTTGACCAGCAGTCCCGCCCAGAGCAGGGGCAGGGTCAGGCTGTCAGGCAGGTAAAAGGTGTCAAGATCGATGAAGGTCAGCGCGATCATCGTCCACGCGAACAGCAGCGCAGCTGCCGCCGCCAGCCCGAAACCGAAGTGCCAGGCGAGATATGCCGAGAGCGCGGCAGTGAGCGCCTCAACCGCGGGATACCGGACGGAGATGGGGGCCTTGCAGCCAGCACATTTGCCGCGCAGCACGATCCAGCTGAGCAGCGGGATGTTTTCGACGGCCCTGATCGGCCGGCTGCAGGAAGGGCATGCCGAGCGGGGCGCAACGAGATTGTAGTGCTCCGTTGCCGGCGCTTCCTCGCCGTTCAACTCCGCGCATTCCACCCGCCATTGCCGTTCCATCATTTTCGGCAGGCGGTGGATGACGACGTTGAGAAAACTGCCGATGCACAATCCGGCCAGCGCGGCGCTCAATGCGAAAACAATGGGGTCTGACAGCATGACTGGAGTGTGGCTCGAACTGCCGGCTTAAGCGGCAAAAACGCAGCCCGCCGGCTGCGGCGTGGTTGCGCGGGGGAGGCCTATACCGCGGACCCCAGCTTGAAGATCGGCAGGTACATGGCGATCACCATGCCGCCAATCAGCGTGCCGAGTATGACCATGATCATCGGCTCCATCAGGCTGGACAGCGCTTCCACGGCGTCATCCACCTCGGCCTCGAAAAAGTCGGCGACCTTGCTAAGCATCTGGTCCAGCGAGCCGGCTTCCTCGCCGATCATCGTCATCTGGATCACCATGTTCGGAAACACCTCGGTGCCCTGCATCGACGAGGTCAGGCTGGACCCGGTGGCGACTTCCGACTGGATTTTCTTGGTGGCCACGTAATACTCGTAATTGCCCGCTGCACCGGCCACCGAACCCAGGGCTTCGACCAGCGGCACACCCGCGGCAAACATGGTGGCGAGCGTGCGCGTCCAGCGCGCGATCGATGATTTGCGGATCAGGTCGCCGAACACCGGCACGCGCAGTGCAAAACGGTCCATGAACATCTGCATTTTCGTGGATCGCTTCCAGGTCCAGAAAAATGCGTAGAGGGCGGCACCGGTGCCGCCGAAAAGATAGAACCAGTTGGCCACCACGAAGTCGGATATGGCCATCACGATCAGCGTCGGCGCCGGCAGGTCGGCGCCGAAACTCTTGAACACGTCCTTGAACGCCGGGATCACGAAAATCATGATGATGGCGGTGATGACCACCGCCACCACCATGATCGCGATCGGGTAGAACAGCGCGGACTTGATCTTGCTCTTGATGGCGAGGATCTTTTCCTTGTAGGTTGCCAGGCGGTCGAGCAGGCTTTCCAGGATACCGGCGGCTTCGCCGGCGCCGACCAGGTTGCAGAACAGCGCATCAAAATGCAGCGGGTGTTTTTCAAAAGCCTGTTTCAGGCTCATGCCGGTTTCGACATCGGCCTTGATGGTCATCAGCAGGCGGGCAACCGCCGGGTTGCTGTGGCCCTTGCCGACGATGTCGAAGGCCTGCAGCAGCGGAACGCCTGATTTCATCATGGTGGCCAGCTGGCGGGTGAAGAGCGTGATGTCCTTTTCGGAAACCGATCCGCCGGTGCCGATCCTCTGCTTTTTGACCTCGACGATCTTGATGCCCTGGCGGCGCAGCACGGCATTGACCTGCGCCTCGCCGCCAGCCTGCATTTCGCCGCGCACGGTTTTGCCCGCACGGTCCTGGCCGACCCAGCGGAAGGTATATTCTTTGATCTCGGATTTACGAGCGGCGGCGGCTGCGGTTGCCATGGCGGACCTCCAAATTTCTTCGATGAACCAATAGGTTACGATCGGTTATTCGCTGAATGATGCCCGTCCCGCACGGTGTTGTAAAGGCTGTGGACGGAGTTTCACGGCCTATTTGGCGGAAGGCGTGAATACCCGCACACTTTTGATGATCCGGTCCTGGGTCTGGACGATTTCCAGCGGGTGTCCGGCGATGCGTACGCTGGTATTGGGTTCGGGGATGTCCTGCAGGTGCTCCAGGATCAGCCCGTTCAGGGTTTTCGGGCCGTCCAGCGGGAAATCGAAACCGAGCTTGCGGTTGAGTTCACGCAGCAGGGTGCTGCCTTCGATGACAT
This sequence comes from Burkholderiales bacterium, assembly GCA_019635015.1. Lineage (GTDB taxonomy): Bacteria > Pseudomonadota > Gammaproteobacteria > Burkholderiales > SG8-41. The sequence continues at coordinate 91,130 of JAHCAG010000001.1, forward strand.
AGCTGCCATCCGGCTGGGGGTGCAGGCCGCGGGCCATCAGGGGCGACTGGGTGGTGAACTCGCCGATGATTTCCTCGAGGATGTCTTCCAGGGTGACCAGGCCCATGATTTCCCCGTATTCATCGACCACCAGGCTGACCCGGTCCTGGTGCTCCTGGAAATTCTGGATCTGCGACAGCAAAGGCGTGGAAGAGGGCACGAAATAGGGCTCGCGGATCATGTCGCGCACGCTCTCGTGCGTCAGTTCCTCGCGCTGGATCAGGGTAAGAGCGTGTCTCACACGCAGCGTGCCAATCACGTTGTCCAGCTGGTCCTGGTAGACGACCACCCGCCGGTGATGCGCCGTCGAAATCTGCTGCGCGAGTTCTTCCAGCGGCAGATCGATGTTGATGCCCTCGATCTGGTTGCGCGGCACCATCACGTCATCGACCGTGATTGCGCCGATCTCGAGCAGATTGAGCAGCACCGAGGCATGCTTTTTCGGCAGCACGTTGGAGGATTCCAGCACGATGGTGCGGATTTCGTCGATGGACAGCGGCTGCGGTCCGGTTTCCTGGGGCTGAAGGCGCAGCACGCGCAGAGCGAATCCGAGCACGGCATCGGTGGACACCGTCAGCAGGTGGACAAAAGGCGCGGTGACGGCGGCCAGCCCGCGCATCGGCCAGGAAACATAACGCGAAATGTTCTCTGCGCTGTGCTGCCCGAGGCGCTTGGGCACGATTTCACCGACCACGATGGAGAAATAGGTGACGGTCACCACCACCACTGCAGTGGCGATGACGTTGCTGGTCCGGCTCTCCAGGCCCTGCTCCTGCAGCCAGACGGCGAAGGGTGCGGCGAGGATGGCTTCGCCGACGATGCCGTTGAGCAGGCCGATCGAGGTGATGCCGATCTGCACCGTCGACAGGAAACGTGTCGGATCGGCGCTCAGCTTGACCGCGGCAGCGGCCAGTTTGTCGCCTCGCTGCGCCAGGGTGGCCAGTTTCGACTGGCGCGCGGTCAGCAGTGCGACCTCGGACATTGCAAATGCGCCGTTCAGCAGGATCAGACAGGCGAGGATCAGTATTTCCATGGAATCACCTCAAACATGTGGCGGGAGGGCGTCGAATCACGGCGCCTTCGCGGGGCGAGGCAGTCAGCTGCGCCCGAGCAGCACTTCGACAACAAACTTGCTGCCCAGATAAGCCAGTACCAGCATAAGGAAGCCGGCCAGCGTCCAGCGTACGGCGACGCGGCCGCGCCAGCCGTAAAAATGCCGGCCGAACAGCAGCGCGCCGAATACAAGCCAGGACACGATGCCGAAAATCGTCTTGTGGTTGAGCCGGGCCGCCCTGCCGAACACTTCTTCCGAGAACACCACGCCGCTGGCCAGTGTCAGAGACAGCATCACGAAGCCGGCCCAGATGATCCTGAACAGCAGGATTTCCATGGTCAGCAGCGGCGGCAGGGTGCGCAGTCCTGCAGGCAGCGTTCCCCGGTGCAGGTGCCGCTCGAGCATCGCCATCAGCAGCACGTGCAGTGAGGCAATCGTGAACAGGCTGTAGGCAAGCATCGAAATCAGCAGGTGCAGCCTGAATGCCAGCAGTTCCGTGTTGGGCAGGGGCCGTGCCGCGGGAAACACCGCGGGCAGCAGGGCGGCCACCGCCGCCGCCGGCAGAATCAGCGCCTGCAGGCCTTCCAGCCGGTAAAACAGTCCGCCCAGCCAGTAAATGAGCACGGCAAGCCAGAGGATGGCCGACACGGCATCACCAACGCCGATGCGCAGGGTGTTGCCGGACAGCATCGCGCCGAACAGCGCCGCGGCATGCACGCCCAGCAGGACCAGCACGCACAGCCGTTCGCCGGCGCGGCTTGCCGCGGTCGCCGGAGCATTGGCGGCAGCCGACCAGTGCCGTTGCCAGAAGTACACGCCCATTGCGGCATAGAGAAGCGCGCTGACGAGATACGGTAGAATGCCCTGCATATTCATGATCCAAGTTTACCCGAACACCACCCCTGCGCACTTCCATGTTTGACAACCTTACCGGCCGTCTCGCGCGCGTCGTCAAGACACTGCGCGGCGAGGCCCGCCTCACTGAAACCAACATCCAGGAAGCATTGCGCGAAGTGCGCATGGCCCTGCTGGAGGCCGACGTTGCGCTGCCGGTGGTCAAGGCATTCATCGACCGGGTGCGCGAAAAGGCGGTTGGCGAGGAAGTGGCCGGCAGCCTGACGCCGGGACAGGCGCTGGTCGGCGTCGTTCACCGCGAACTGGTCGCTCTGATGGGCGATCACAACGAATCATTGAACCTTGCGGTGCAGCCGCCGGCGGTGATCCTGATGGCCGGCCTGCAGGGCGCCGGCAAAACCACCACTGCCGGCAAGCTGGCGCGCTGGCTGCGTACCTCGATGCGCAAAAAGGTGCTGCTGGCGAGCTGCGACGTCTACCGGCCCGCGGCCATCGAGCAGCTCAGGCTGCTTGCCGGCCAGGTGGAAGCCGATTTCCATCCGGCAAATGCCGGCGAGAAGCCGGTTGACATTGCCAGGCGCGCCCTCGAATACGCGCGTACGCACTATCACGACGTCGTGATTGTCGACACGGCGGGCCGGCTTGCAATTGATGCGGCAATGATGGACGAGATCCGCGAACTGCACGCTGCGGTCAAGCCGGTCGAGACGCTGTTCGTCGTGGATGCGATGCAGGGCCAGGATGCGGTCAACGTGGCCAGGGCTTTCAGCGAGGCATTGCCGCTGACCGGCGTCATCCTGACCAAGCTTGACGGCGATGCCCGCGGCGGCGCGGCCCTGTCCGTGCGTCATGTCACCGGCAAGCCGGTCAAGTTTGCGGGCACCGGGGAAAAACTGGACGGGCTGGAGGCGTTCCATCCTGACCGCATGGCCTCGCGCATCCTCGGCATGGGCGACGTGCTGTCGCTGATCGAGGATGTGCAGAAGACCGTCAGTCTGGAAGAGGCGGAGAAACTTGCACGCAAGGTCAAGACCGGCAAGGGTTTCGACCTGGAGGATTTCAAGCAGCAGGTTGCGCAGATGCGCAAGATGGGCGGCATGAGTGCGCTGATGGACAAGCTGCCGGCGCAACTCGCGCAGGTGGCGCAGGGCGCGCCGCAGATGGAGGACAAGGCGATCCGCCGGCTGGAGGGCATCATCAATTCGATGACGCCACAGGAGCGTGCCAGACCGGAGCTCCTCAAGGCCTCCCGCAAGCGCCGCATTGCTGCCGGCGCCGGCGTCAGCGTGCAGGAGGTCAACCGCCTGCTCAATCAGTTCGAGCAGACCCAGAAAATGATGAAAATGGTCGCCAAGGGCGGCATGGCGAAGATGATGCGCAGCATGAAAGGCATGTTCCCCGGCATGCGCTGAAAATCCCGGGGCCACGGGGCCCCGGGAACTGTCCGCTCTTGTTTCAACCGGCCTTATTTCAGGCTGAAACCCTGACGCCGGATGTAATTGCCGAAGTCTGCGCGTTCAGGTTCCGCATACTGCCGTGCCTTGTCTTCGGACCAACCGTAGAACTCCGCCGTGCCGAACAGCGCCGTGCGCCGCTGCTTGCCGTAAGGATGGTTGTCATGGCGCCGCCGGTCATAGGCGTCGATTTTTCCCTGCAGCCCCGTTTCGTCATAACGGTCGGTGTGCACCGTGACCTCCAGCGGCAGGCGCGGGCTGATGTGTCCGGCGGAGGCCGGATAACCGACACAGAGCCCGGCGACCGGGAATACGCCTTCGGGCAGTTCGAGTTCGCGGCTGACGGTGTCGACGGCGTTGCGGATTGCGCTGATGGGGCAGGTGCCGAGGCCGGCTGCTTCGGCTGCACTGATGAAATTCATCATCGTTATGCCGGCGTCGACCGCGGCATTCATGAAATGGTCAAGGTGTTCGTTGGCGAAGGGTTTCCCGCGCCACTCGCCGATGTGGCGGATGCGCCGGTTGTTGCCGCAAAAGACCAGGAAAACCGGCGCATCGGCGATCCATGCCATGTCCGGGAGATGGGCAACAATGCGCTGGCGCCTGGCGGGATCGGCGACATGAATGATGTCGGCCTGCTGCAGATCGCTTTTGGTCGGCGCCGACAGCGCGCAGGCGCAAAGCAGCCGCAGCAGCTCCGGGGCCACCGGGTCCGGCCGGTAACGCCGGATCGAGCGGTGGTTCGCGATGCGCGCCAGGCCATCGATTCCGGTCTGGGTCGTGCCCACCGGGAAGTCGGTGCCAAAACGGGTACGCAGTGCCGCGGAGATTTGTTCCCGTGGGGATTTTTCTGTGCTGGAGGTCATGATCTATCTCGGGCCTTCCTGTTAAAAATCATTTAAAAACAATGAATTGAGGGCAATTTTAATCTGTCGCGACAGACTGTGCCGAATCCGGCATTCCGACAGCGGTACATTGCCTCCCGGGGTGAAAGTGGCGTAGAATCCGCCCCTTTCGACTTTTTCAGTCGCCAGGAATACCGACATGGTAGTGATCCGATTGGCTCGCGGGGGCGCAAAAAAACGCCCGTTTTTCAATTTTGTCGTTGCTGACTCGCGTTTTGCGCGTGACGGCCGCTTCATCGAACGTCTCGGGTTCTATGATCCCAAGGCGCCCGAAGGACGCGAACGCCTGCGCATCAACCGCGAACGCCTCGCGTTCTGGCAGGGGCAAGGTGCGCAACTGTCCGACACCGTGACCCGGCTCGTCAAGCAGGCTGGTGAACAAAAAGCCGCTGCCTGAGCGGCTGGTGGTGATGGGGCGCATCATCGCGCCCTACGGAATCAAGGGTTGGGTCAAGATTCAGCCCTTCACGCAACAGCCGCAGGGCTTGCTGGACTACCCGGAGTGGCAGGTGGGGCGTGAGGGAAACTGGCAGGCACAGACCGTGGAAACCGCCAGGCTGCACGGCAACATGGTGACGGCCAAGCTGCAGGGCATTGATGACCGCGAACAGGCCGCGGTACTGCGTGGCTTGCGGGTTGCGGTATCGCGGGACGATTTTCCCGAGCCCGGATCCGGCGAGTATTACTGGGCCGATCTGGTCGGACTGGAAGTGGTGAATGAGGCCGGTACTGCACTGGGCCGGGTGACCGGAGTGTTTGAAACCGGTGCGAATGACGTGTTGGTGGTCGCAGGCGAACGCGAGCGACTGTTGCCATTCATCGGGCCGGTGATCCGGCAGGTCGATGTTGCAGGCGGCAGAATTGTTGTGGACTGGGACGCCGACTACTGATGCTGCAGTTTGATGTCGTCACGCTGTTCCCGGCGATGTTCGATGCGGTGACCGAACTCGGAGTCACCGGACGGGCGCGGGAGCGCGGGCTGTACCAGTTTGTGGCCTGGAATCCCCGGGATTTTGCGGGCAATTCGCACCGCACCGTGGACGACCGGCCCTACGGCGGTGGTCCGGGGATGGTGATGATGGCGGAGCCGCTGGGCAAGGCCTTGCAGGCAGCGCGCCAGCGTCAGTTGAGCGCCGGGGTAGAGCGCCCGCGGGTGGTGCACCTGACACCGCAGGGCAGGTTGCTGGACCATGCGCTGGTTGCAGGGTTGGCGAAGGAAGCCGGCGTGGTCCTGCTCGCAGGACGGTATGAAGGAGTGGACGAGCGGCTGATCGGGCATTTGGGGATTGAAGAAATTTCGATCGGCGACTATGTGTTGAGCGGCGGGGAACTGGCCGCGATGGTGTTGATGGACAGCGTGGTGCGGCAACTGCCCGGTGTGCTGGGCGATGCCGAATCAGCGGTCCAGGATTCGTTTGTTGACGGCTTGCTGGACTGCCCGCATTACACGCGTCCGGAGGTGTACCAGGGCAGCGCAGTGCCGGCAGTGCTGATGTCGGGCAACCATGCGGCGATTGCGCGCTGGCGGCTGAAGCAGGCGCTGGGCAGGACATGGCAGCGCCGGCCGGATTTGCTGGAGCGCCGTGTGCTGAGCAGTCAGGAGCGGATTTTGCTGGACGAATACCGGCAGGAACTGCAGGACGGAATGAATTAACCGCGGGCGCCATGTTGGCGGACGCAACGAGTTTTGAGGAGCATGAGCATGAACGTCATTCAGCAGCTGGAGCAGGAAGAGATCAACCGTCTGGGCCGCAAGGTGCCGGAGTTCACCACCGGTGACACGGTCATCGTCAGCGTCAACGTGGTCGAGGGCGAGCGCAAGCGCGTCCAGGCCTACGAGGGCGTGGTCATTGCCAAGCGCAACCGGGGCATCAACTCCTCGTTCATCGTGCGCAAGGTCTCCTCCGGGGAGGGTGTCGAGCGGACCTTCCAGACCTATTCCCCCGCGATTGCCGGCATCGAAGTGAAGCGTCGCGGCGATGTCAGCCGTGCCAAGCTCTATTACCTGCGCGGCCTGTCCGGCAAGGCGGCCCGCATCAAGGAAAAACTCGCAGTCGCGGCAAGTGTCGCCGTCGAACCCGAAGCCAGCGTTGCGGCGGAAGCGGCCCCGGCCGAAAAGTAATTTCCGGCAATCCTGCAGAAAGGCGGCTGCGGCCGCCTTTTTGTTTTTGTCCGCCGCGCACCCGGCACGCCGTTTTTTCCGCGCAGGCACCCGCTAAAATACCGCGATGTCCGTCATGCGCCGCATTGCCATCCCGATAGTTGCATTGCTGGCGAACCTGCATGCGGCATCCTCGCTGCAGGCAGCCTCCCCGGTGGCAATGGAAGACATCCGGGTTCTGGCGCAGGCCGGTGCCGTGCGGCTCGCGCTCCAGCGCATTGAAACACTGCAGCCGGCCGACGCCGCGGATCCGCGCTGGACGGACTGGGAGGATCTGCGCCTGCAGCTGCTGGGCCGCCTGGACCGCCACGAGGAGATCCTGCAGCGGGCCGCTGTCATGCCGGCAAGCTTGCCTGCCGCCGCCCGTGCCGATTTCCATGCCGCTGCCGCCCGCGCCGCCATTGCGCTGGGACGTGCGGTGCCGGCACGCGACCATGCCGGCCGCGCACTGTGGGCCTCCGGCACCGGTCCTGCGACGGTTCGCGAACTGCGGCTGCTGGTGATCCGCAGCCACTTTCTCGATTCGCGTCCGGACGACGCCTGGCGCAGCATGCTGCGGTTCGAGCAGGATTATCGTCCCCTGGATGCCGCAACGGCCGGCGGATTTGTCGATGCGCTGCTGGATGCCGGCATGGCGCGCGAGGCGATCACCTGGCTGCCGCTGCTCGACGAGCGCGGCGCGACGCGTTTGCGGCTGCGGATGCATGCCGGCCTCGTTGCCAACGGGGAGGCGCTTGCGCAGGCGCGTGCGGCGCTTGCCCGCGGCGATGATCCGGCGTGGTGGAGGCTGCTGCTCGATGCTGCGACGCGCGGCGGTGATGGTGCGCTGCGCATCGCTGCGCTCGAGCAGTTGCTCGAGAAGGAGGCGCGACCGCAGGCCGCCGCGGAGTTGTGGTCAGCCTACGCGGGGCATGCCCGCGCCGCCGCCAATTCGCATCACCTGCTTGCGGGTGACTATGCCAGCTGGCTCGAGTTCGCCGCGCGCCGGCATGCAAGCGACGCGCCGGAGGCGCGGGCCTATTTTGCCTATGTCGCAAGGCATGCCGCCGATCCGGCATTGCGCCAGCGTGCGCAGGACCGGCTTGCGGCGGACTATGCGGTGGCAAAGCTGCCGCGCCTTGCCTTGAGCCTGTTCGATGCCTGGCCCGGACGGGCTGAACAGTTGCCGCCACCGGCGCGCCTCGTTCTTGGCCGGATGGCCGAAGACATGGGTGATCATCCGCGCGCATTGCGTTACCTGCAGGATCTTCCCGCATTGGACCCGATGCCGGCGGCGGTCTGGCAGTTGCGGCTGTCCGCGCTTGCCTTGCGCGCGGGGAAGCCGGACGCGGCTGCGGGCATCGCACAGCGGCTGGCGGCGGAGTCATCAGCCATTTCTCCGGCGCAGATCGCGGAGTGGCTGCAGCTCGCCGGGCAACTGGCAGACCACGGGCTGCACGACGCTGCGCTGGCTTTGCTGGAGCGCCTGTTGCCGCATACCGACTCCGCGCAGTCGCCCAGCGTGCTTTCGGCCATCGCCCGTGCCCATGCCGGGCGCAAGCAGCCGCAACTCGCGGCCGATTTTTACCTCCGCGCCGCCCTGCAGGTGCCGGCGACCGGTGCCGCCGCCGCGGAGGCGCGCCTGCAGGCCGGACTCAGCCTCGCGCGCGCGGGGCTGCACGAGGATGCGCGCGCGCAGTTTCAGTGGCTGCTGAAAAATGCCGCTGATCCCGCGCAGATCGCCGTGGCGCGGCGGGAGCTCGGTTTCTAGGAGGCGGTCTCAGCGCGCCGCGGTTTTCCACAGATCGCTGAGATACTCGTGATCAGCGGTGTTGATCCAGCTGTGGCGGTATTCCACCGGCGAATCGTTGTAGCTGTAGGCGATGCGGCGGATGTGCAGCGCCGGCTGGCTCGGGTGCATGCCGAGGATCCCCGCGATGTCGGCAGGCGGGTGCGCCGCCGACAGCTTTTCGCTGATGCGCACGACGTTGACCCCGTAACGCGCCTGGTAGAGGCCGTAGATCGTGCCTTCACGGCTGCGGAACGTCGATTCGTCCAGCCTTGCGAAGCGCTCGGTCGGCACGGTGATGTCGTCGAGCACCACCGGTCTGCCGCTCAGCTTCAGCAGGTTGCGCACCCTGGCGACACGGGTTCCGCGGGCGATGCCGAAGTCGCGCTCATCGCCGTCGCCAGCGCGCTCCTTCCGGAATCCGAGGAGTTCGGATTCCGGAAACTCGCTGCTGCCGTCCTTGCCGACGACATGGAAAAAATAGAACAGCGTGCGATCCTCGGTATGGGTGGCGACGAAGGTGCCGCGCCCCTGCTGGCGCACGAGGATGCGGCCGGCAACCAGTTCGTCGATGGCACGGCGGATGGTGCCGATCGACACGCTGAATTGCCGGGCCAGCCGGGTTTCGCTGGGAATCGCCTCTCCCGGCTTCCATTCCCCGGCGGCGAGCGCGCGGGTGATACGCCATTGCACCTCGCGGTAGAGCGGATTCGGCACCAGGGTGTCGGGTGTGGGGGTCGAGGGGGCCATCGGCGGCGGAGTCTAGCACGGCCTTACACGATTCATATAGGTCATATAGTTGACCTCCCGGAAAGGCCGGGGTTAGGATTTGCAGCCCTGCATAGCCGTTCCCAATCCGCTTGCACATCACCACAGCATTCATCCAGGAGGCGCAATGATTCACTTATTGGTTCACGACAAGAAAGACATGGTCGGCGTGGCCGTCATCGAAGGCATCAAGGCCGGACAGGAGATGATCGGCTGGGTCATGGAAGATGATTCCACGATCAAGGTAAAGGCGATCAATGACATTCCCATCGGTCACAAGGCGGCGCTGTGCGAAATCAAGAAGGGCGACACCATCATCAAATACGGTTTTGACATCGGCAAGGCCGTGGCTGACATCAAGGTCGGCGAACACGCGCACGTGCACAACATCAAGACCAAGCGCTGGTAAGCAGCGGCCGCAAGCCCCGCGATTCCGCCCCATTTTCGGAGACTGAAACATGATCAACAGCAAAACCACATTCATGGGCTACCGCCGCGAGAACGGCCGCGTCGGTGTCCGCAACCACGTCATCATCCTGCCCGTGGACGACCTGTCGAACGCCGCGGCCGAGGCGGTTGCCAACAACGTCAAGGGTGCGATCGCGATCCCGCATCCCTATGGCCGGCTGCAGTTCGGCGCCGACCTCGACCTGCATTTCCGCACCATCATCGGCGCCGGGGCCAACCCCAATGTCGCCGCCGTGGTGGTGATCTGCATCGAGGAAGGCTGGGCCAAGAAAGTCGTCGACGGCATCGCCAAGACCGGCAAGCCGGTCACCGGTTTCGGCATCGAGCTGCACGGCGATCACGACACCATCATGCGCGCCTCCAAGGTGGCCAAGGAGTACGTGCAGTGGGCTTCCGAGCTGCAGCGCACCGAGTGCCCGATCAGCGACCTCTGGGTGTCGACCAAGTGCGGCGAGTCCGACACGACCTCCGGCTGCGGTTCCAACCCGACCGTCGGCAGTGCCTTCGACAAGCTGGAGCCGCTGGGCGTCACCATGTGTTTCGGCGAGACCACCGAAATCACCGGCGGCGAGAACATCGTCGCCGACCGCTGCGCAACCCCCGAAGTGCGCAAGGAATTCATGCGGATGTTCGACCGTTACCAGGCCATTGTCGAGAAAAACAAGACCAGCGATCTGTCCGATTCGCAGCCGACCAAGGGCAACATCGCCGGCGGCCTGACCACGATCGAGGAAAAGGCGCTGGGCAACATCCAGAAAATCGGCAAGAAGTGCAAGGTCATCGGCGTGCTCGACAAGGCCGAGGAGCCGACCAAACCCGGCCTGTGGTTCATGGACTCGTCCTCGGCCGCGGCGGAGATGGTCACGCTGTGCGCCGCGTCCGGTTATGTGGTGCACCTGTTCCCGACCGGGCAGGGCAATGTCATCGGCAATCCGATCATTCCGGTGGTCAAGCTGACGGCCAATCCGCGCACCGTGCGCACCATGAGCGAACACGTCGATTACGACTGCTCGGGCCTGCTGCAGCGTGAGAAAAACCTCGACCAGACCGGCGACGAGCTGATCGAAATCATGCTGCGCACCTGTAATGGCCGGCTGACTGCCGCCGAGGCGCTGGGTCATCGCGAATTCGTGCTGACCCGCCTGTACGAAAGCGCCTGAGTTCGCGCGCAGCAAACCGCAGGGTCGGCAGAATCATCATGCCGGCCCTGCGGGTTTTGCGGTGTTCCCGGATATCCGGGATTGCCACCGCTGACTGAAACGGACAGACCAGGATACCGATGACCCCTCTCCGCGGTGCCGACATTCTCGCGCGTTCACTGGCGCAGGCCGGCCTGAAACGGATTTTTTCACTGTCCGGCAACCACATCATGCCGGTCTACGACGCGGCGATCGAGGCGAAGCTGGCGATCACCCACGTGCGTTACGAAGGCGCGGCCGTGCACATGGCCGATGCCTGGGCGCGGCTCACCGGAGAGCCCGGTATTGCGATGCTGACCGGCGGCCCCGGCCATGCCAACGGCATTGGCGCGCTGTACACCGCGCTCGCTTCGGAGTCGCCGCTGGTCCTGCTCTCGGGTCATGCGCCCCTCAACGAGCTCGGGCGCGGTTCATTCCAGGAAATACGCCAGGCCGACATGGCTGCCCCCGTGGTCAAGGCGTCATGGACGGCGGCGAGCGCGGAAACCCTGGGTGCCGACATTGCGCGCGCCTGCCGTGTTGCCCGCTCGGGGCGTCCTGGGCCGGTGCACCTGAGCCTGCCTTTCGACCTGCTGGAGGCGAAGGTGGCCGACGGCGAACAACGGCTGGCGGCGGCTGCCGATTTCGCGCCGATTGCCAGTCCGCTGCCGCAGCAGGCTGCACAGACCCTGCTGTCGCTGGTCAGGGAAGCGGACCGTCCGCTGATCCTGCTCGGGCCGTCGATGTCGCAGGTGCCGGTTGCCGGACTCGGCAGCAAGCTGGCCGAAGCAGCTGGCGTGCCGGTGCTGTGCATGGAAAGCCCGCGCGGCGTCAACGATCCCGCACTCGGCGCTTTTGCCGGTGTGCTGGCGCAGGCCGACCTCGTGGTGCTGATCGGCAAACAGCCGGACTTCACACTGCGCTTCTGCAAGGCCCCGGCGCTGGCTGCCGACTGCCGTTTTGCCGTCATTGACCCCGAGCCGGAGGTGCTGCAGCGTTCGGTGAAGAACATCGGCGCATCGCGCGTTGTGTTCTCGGCGCAGGCCGACACCGCGGCCGCAGTGCAGGCGCTTGCCGCCGCAGCGCAGCCGCATTCCGCCACGGCGTGGATGAAGCAGGTCGCGGATGCCGTGGCCTTCCGTCCCGAAGCCTGGCGCGCCATCGACAGCGGCAAGGGCCCGGTTCATCCGGTCGAGCTCGGCCGCGCGGTGCAGGAAGTGCTCGCTGCATCACCCGAGGCGGTGTTTGTTGCCGACGGTGGCGAAATCGGTCAATGGGCCCAGGCCTGCATCAGCGCGCCGGTGCGCGTGATCAACGGCACGGGTGGTTCGATCGGCAGTGGCGTGCCCTTTGCATTTGCCGCGCGCATGGCGCGGCCGCAGGCCCCGGTGGTCGCGGTGATGGGTGACGGCGCCTTCGGCTTCCACCTGATGGAGTTCGACACGGCGGTGCGCGATGGTGTGCCGATGATCGTGGTCGTCGGCAACGATTCCTGCTGGAATGCCGAACACCAGATCCAGCTGCGCAGCTACGGCAAGGATCGGGCGCATGGCTGCGAACTGCGCGAAGGCACGCGCTACGACCTTGCGGTGGCCGCGCTGGGCGGGCATGGCGAACTGGTGACGCGTGTGGCTGATCTGCAGCCGGCTATGCAGCGCGCGCTGGCGAGCGGCAAGCCGGCCTGCATCAATGTGATGATCCAGCGCCTGCCGGCGCCGACGGTGACCGCCGGTGCCACGGCGGGGGCCCACTAGGAGCGTGCTGATGGAAAACCTCAAGGTCAGGATCTGGCGCGGAGCCGAAGAAGGCGGCTTCCAGGAATTCGAGGTGCCGCGCCAGGAAAGCCAGACGGTGCTCGACGTCGTGACCTATGTGCAGCGCAAATGCGATCCGACACTGGCCTACCGTTTTGCCTGCCGTGTCGGTGTCTGCGGTTCCTGCGCAATGACGGTCAACGGCGAATCGCGCTGGACCTGCCGCACCCATGTGTCGAAGGTCGCGGCCGACAACCGGCTTGAAATCGCGCCGCTGCGCAACCTGCCGGTGGTCAAGGATCTTGTCACCGACATGCGTGAATTCTTCGACAAGTGGGCGAAGGCGCGGGGGCGCTTCACCGGCAGCAAGACACGCAAGGATGCATTCGAGCGCGTGTCGCCGGAGTCGAAGGAGCGCCGGCGCGTCGATGCCGGCATCGAGTGCATCGGCTGCGGCGTCTGCTACAGCGCCTGCGATGTCGTCAGCTGGAACAAGGATTACCTTGGCCCTGCTGCGCTCAACCGCGCGTGGACACTGATCAACGACGTGCGCGACACGGCGCGCGCCGAACGCCTGGCCGCGGTGGCGGGTGATGCCGGTTGCCATGCCTGCCACACCCACCTCAACTGCACCGAGCGCTGCCCGAAAGGGCTGTCGCCGACGGCCGGCATTGCCGGCCTGAAACGTGCCGTGCTGGCGGCAACGCTCTCGGGTGAAATTTAAAAAATATGTTTAAAAACAAATATTTAAACTGTAATTTCGAAGCGAGGAGGCCAGCGTGAGCCGGCGCAGCGAGGTGTTGCTGTGGGGCGCGCAACGGATCAGTGCGATGGTGCTGGCGCTGTGCGTCATCGTGCACCTTGTGACCATGATCTATGCGGTCCGCAGCGGGCTTTCCGCCGCCGAGATTCTCGGCCGCACCCAGGGCAGCGTCGCCTGGTTCGCGTTCTACACGCTGTTCGTCGCCGCCGTTGCGGTGCATGCGCCGATCGGCCTGCGCACGATCATCAGCGAAATGTGCAACTGGCGCGGCCGCGGGCTCGACCTGTTGACCGCCATTGTCGGCTTGAGCCTCGCGATGTGGGGCATGCGCGCGGTGTTCGCGGTGTTCGGAGGCGGCGCATGAAGAACGATTTCCGCTCACGCAACCACCCGGCATACTGGGCATTCATCGTGCACCGCCTCTCCGGCGTGCTGCTTGCGCTGTTCCTGCCGTTGCATTTCTGGGCGCTGGGCCAGGCGCTGCAGGGTGCCGCCGCGCTCGACGGTTTCCTGCGCTGGACCGAACATCCGCTGGTGAAGTTTGCCGAGACCGGGCTGGTGCTGCTGCTGGCTGCGCACATGGCCGGCGGCCTACGCCTGCTGGCCCTGGAGTTCCTTGAGTGGCGGGAATGGCAGAAAACGCTGCTCGCCGCCGCTGCCGGGATTTCACTGGTGGCGGCGCTGGCCTTCCTGTTGAATCTGGTCTGAGCTGCCGTAACGAGGAGTGGACATGCGCAAGAAGCAGAATCGCAGGAAACCCAACCTGCTGCTGATCCTGGTCGATGACCTGCGTTTCGACGAGTTCGGTGCCGGCGGGCACCCTTACATGAAGACTCCGCACATCGACCGCATCGCGCAAGAGGGCGTGCTGTTCGAACGCGCCTTCCACACCACGCCGATCTGCTCGCCCAACCGCGCCTCGATATTGACCGGGCAGTACGCCAGTCGCCACGGCATCATCGACAACGTCGCGCGCGATCTGGCCAGCCACCGCCTGCCGAACTACCACCTCGAGCTGCAGCGACTCGGCTACGAGACTGCACACATCGGCAAATGGCACATGGGCAACGACGGCAAGCCGCGCCCCGGCTACGATTTCTGGGTGGCTTATGACGGCCACGGCAACCTCTACGATCCGAAACTCAACGAAAACGGCAAGTACGTGCAGCACAGGGGTTATGTCACCGACATCATGAACACGATGGCGGTCGACTGGATCCGCAGCCAGGGCCGCAAGAAGAACAAGAAGCCCTGGTCGCTGTGGTTCGCGCACAAGGCCGTGCACCCCGATGCGGAGCAGGCGGCTGACGGCTCGTTCAGGATGGACGGCTACCGTCCGGCGAAACGCCACGAGAACCTCTACAAGGGCTGCGTGTTCCCGAAGAAGCCGAACATGCAGAAACCGTCCGAGTTCCTCAAGCACAAGCCGGCCTGGACCGAGGCCGTTGCGTTGCGCAAGACGCCGGCGTCGAAGGTGATGCATGACGCGATCCACTCCGGCAAGCAGGAAGAGATCCGCCTGCGCGCGGCGATGATGGCCGCGGTCGACGAGGGCGTCGGCATGATCTTCAAGGCGCTGGAAGAGGCCGGTGAACTCGACAACACGGTGATCCTGTTCCTCGGCGACAACGGTTATTTTTTCGGCGAGCACGGCATCGGGCCGGAACGGCGTTTCGCCTACGAGGAGGGCATCCGCTCGCCGCTGACCATCCGCTGGCCGGGAAAAATCAAGGCCGGATCAAGGGTGAAGCAGCTTGCGATACTGCAGGACCTTGCGCCGACGCTGATCGAGATTGCCGGCGGCAGGCCCGGCGGGCACATCCAGGGGCGCTCCCTGCTGCCACTGCTGCGCGGCAAGGCCGCCGGCTGGCGCAAGTCGCTGCTGGTCGAATACTGGGCCGAGAACGCCTACCCCTGGCTGGTCAACATGACCTACAAGGCGGTGCGCACCGACCGCTACAAGTACATCCACTGGGTCAACCGCGCGCGCAGCGGCGAACTGGACGAACTCTACGACCTGGACAAGGATCCCTGGGAAATGGTCAACATCGCGCATCGTCCGGCGTCGCGGGCGTTACGCGAGAAAATGCATCGCGAACTGCGCCGGCTCGCTGCGGATGCCCTCGGCCTTTAGGGCGGCGGCTTGCTGCACCCCCGTGGCTGGGGTATCGTGAAACGGGTAATTTCCCGCATCAACAGACCAGTACAACCGAAAAAAACCGCACAGTGAGGAGAACGTGATGATGATGACCCGAGTAATCGCCGCGGCATGCCTGCTCGCCGCTTCCACCGCCTTTGCCGCCGATGCCTATCCGCAGCGCCCCGTGCGCATCATCGTGCCGTTTGCGCCGGGTGGCGCGACCGACATAGTTGCGCGCCTGGTGGCACAGAAACTCACCGAAACCTGGGGGCAGACCATGGTGGTCGACAACCGCGCCGGCGCCGGCGGCAACATCGGCGGCGAGCTGGCGGCCCGGGCCAACCCCGACGGCTACACGCTGTTCATGACCTCGGGCTCCATCGTCACCGCGAACCAGCACATGTACGCGAAGATGCCCTTCAGTCCGGAAAAAGACCTTGTGGCGGTCACCAACGTTGCCAGCGGCCCGCAGGTCATCGCCGTCAATGCAGGCAATCCGGCAAAGACGCTGAAGGAGTTCATCGCGATGGCGAAAGCGAAGCCGAAATCGATGACTTTCGGCTCGGCCGGCGTCGGCACCCAGACCCACCTGGCCGCGGAGAACTTCGTCTACACCGCGGGCATCGACGTCACGCACGTGCCGTACAAGGGCGAAGGCCCGGCAGTCACGGACCTGATCGGAGGACAGATCCAGTTTGTGACCCCCAACCTTTCCGCGGCGATCGCCTTCGTCAATTCCGGAAAACTGCGCGCGCTGGCGGTGACCAGCAAGGATCGCGCGCCGCAGCTGCCGAATGTCCCGGCGGTGGCCGAAACGCTGCCCGGTTTCGAAAACCTCGGCTGGTTCGGTTTCATGGTGCCGGCAGGCACGCCGAAGTCGGTAATTGACAAGGTGCATGTCGACACCGTCAAGGCATTGCGCAGCCCCGATCTGGTCAAGCGTTTCAACGACATCGGCATGGTGCCGGTGGGCAACAGCCCGCAGGATTTTGCGCGCGACATCAAGGCCGAGTCGGAGCGCTGGGCGAAGATCATCAAGGAACGCAATCTGCAGGTGAAATGACGGCAGGACCGGCTTCCGCGGACGCTGCGTCCTGTCGTGTCCGCGGGAGCCGGGTTTTTGATTTCCCGAAAGGTAATCCGTGAAAGTTGATCCGAAACAGGTCGAGGAGGCGTGCAAGGAGCTCTACATCCGTGCGCTCAAGATGCTTCCCCCTGACATCAAGCAGGGTTTCCAGCGGCTGGACAGCGCCGAAACCAATGCCACCGGCAAGGCCATCCTCGGCACGATGATCCGCAATATCAAGGTGGCCGAGGACAACACCAACCTGTTGTGCCAGGACACCGGCATTCCCATCTACAACGTTGTCATCGGGTCCGGCATCGAGGTCGATGGCCATGCGCTGAAACAGGCGATCGTGAGCGGCTGCACCCGCGCCACCAAGGAGCATCCGCTGCGCTCATCCGTGGTGCATCCGACGACGCGCAAGAACGAGCACACCTCGGGCGGCCGCCACGTGCCGGTGATCAACATCGATTTCACCGCTGATGCCGACACGCTGTCGATCGAGATGATTCCGAAGGGCTCGGGCTCCGAGAACAATTCCTGGCTGAAAATGGCGATTCCCGCCGACGGCGTGGACGCGATCAAGACCTTTGTCATCGACTGCGTGCTTGAGGCCGGCGGCAAGAGCTGCCCGCCGGTGATTGTCGGTGTCGGTGTCGGCGGCACCGCTGATCTCTGCGTGCACCTGTCGAAGGTCGCGGCAACGCGGCCGCTGGGCAGTGTCTGCGCGGATCCCGAGGGGGCGAAGCTGGAAGCCGAGCTCTCCGCGGTGGTCAACAAGCTGGGTGTCGGCGCCCAGGGCCTCGGCGGCGATTCCACCGCCTTTGCGGTGCATGTCGAAACGGCCGCCACCCACATCACGATGAATCCCGTGGCGGTCAACATGCAGTGCCATTCGGCGCGGCGCGCGCGGGCGACCTTCACGCCGCAAGGCCTGGCGTACGGCTATTAGGATACGGACATGGCGCATTACGAATTCAACATGCCGGTCAGTGAAGAGCAGGTGCGCAAGCTGCGCATCAACGACACCGTCACACTGCACCAGACCCTGTACGGCATCCGCGATGCCACCCAGATCCACATGTTCGACCATGGCCGGAAGACGCGTTTTGACATGCGGGGGCATGCCGTCGTCCACACCGCCCCCAATGTCAAATGGGTCGGCGAAACCAAGGCGCATCCCTCGGGCTACGCACCGATCTGCATCGGCACCACGACCAGCGCGCGCATGGAGCGTTTCACCAGGCCGCTGATGGAACAGTACGGCGTGCGCATCATCATCGGCAAGGGCGGTTTGTTTGCCGCGTCGGCGAAAGCCTTTGCCGATCTCGGCGGCGTCTACCTCGCGATCATCGGCGGCACTGCCGCGCTGGAAACCACCTGGATTGAACAGATCGAGGAAGTCGACCTCGACGACCTCAACCCGGAGTCGTTGTGGAAGTTCCGCATCAAGGGCTTCGGCCCGCTGCTGGTGGCGATGGATTCCCACGGCGGCAGCCTTTATACCGCGGTCAACGCCGCGGCCAAGGACCAGCGTGCCGGAGTGCTGGCGGCGCTGGGCGTCAAAAGCTGAAAATCAAAAACCGGCCACAGAGAGCACAGAGAACAGCAAAACTATCGATTGCAATGGTTTCTGTTTTTCTCTGTGTCCTTTGTGATCTCTGTGGCTAAAAGGTTTTATTCCCTATGCAAACCATCAAAACCGACATCCTGATCCTCGGCTCCGGCGGCGCCGGACTTTTTGCCGCGCTGCATGCGCACCAGCACAATCCGCAGCTGTCGATCACCGTCGCGGTGAAGGGCCTGCTGGGCAAGACCGGCTGCACGCGGATGGTGCAGGGCGGCTACAATGTCGCGCTCGCCACCGGTGACTCGGTCGAGCGCCATTTCATGGATACCATCGAAGGCGGCAAATGGCTGCCCGACCAGGACCTGGCGTGGACGCTGGTCGAAACCGCGGTGGAACGCATCCACGAACTCGAAAACGAGCTCGGTTGCTTCTTCGACCGCAACCCCGACGGCACGATCCACCAGAAGGCCTTTGCCGGGCAGACCTTCGACCGCACAGTGCACAAGGGCGACCTGACCGGCATCGAGATCATCAACCGCCTTGCCGAGCAGGTGTGGGCGCGCGGCATTGACCGGCTGGAAGAGCACCGGGCGGTGGAACTCATCCGCAACAAGGCCGGCGATGCGATTTCAGGCGTGCTGATGATTGACATGCGCACGGGTGAATTTGTATTTGTGCAGGCGCAGGCCGTGCTGCTGGCCACCGGCGGCGGGCCGACGATGTACAAGTTCCACACTCCTTCGGGCGACAAGAGCTGCGACGGCATGGCCATGGCGCTGCGTGGCGGGCTGATGCTGCGCGACATGGAGATGGTGCAGTTTCACCCGACCGGGCTGATCGCCGGTTCCGACACGCGCATCACCGGCACCATCATCGAGGAAGGTTTGCGCGGCGCCGGCGGCTACCTGCTGAACGGCGCCGGCGAACGTTTCATGCACAACTACGATCCACGCAACGAACGCGCCACGCGCGACATCGTCAGCCGCGGCATGTACGAGGAAATGCGCGCCGGCCGCGTCAACCAGCACGGCGGGCTTTACATCACCATGAAACATCTCGATCCGGTCATGGTGCGCCGCGAATTCAAGGGCATGGTCGAACGCTGCGCCGACTGCGGTTTTGACCTGGTCAGCGGCCTGGTCGATGTGGTGCCCACCGCCCATTACATGATGGGGGGCGTGGTGTTCAAGACGGATTGCAGCACCGATCTGCCCGGCTTGTTCGTCGCCGGCGAAGATTCCGGCGGCGTGCACGGCGCCAACCGCCTTGGCGGCAACGGCGTGGCCAATTCCACGGTGTTCGGCGGCATCGCCGGCGACGTGATGCCGGGCTGGGTCAGGGCGAATGGCGGGTTCCGCGCGCCGGACCAGGATGCGATTGATGCCGCGGTGGCGCGCTGCCGTGCGCCGCTTTCGCGCAAGGGCGGCGACATCAACGCGATCCGCGAGGAACTCTATAACGTTATGTGGGACGACGTCGGCATCATCCGCGATGCCGCGTCGCTGGTTCGCGCCGAAGGACAGCTTGATGAGCTTGATGCCCGGTTGGATGCGACCGGCGTCGATGGTTCCACGCTGGCGTTCAACCTGACCTGGCACGACTGGATGAATTTAAAAAATCTTGTGCTGGTGTCGAAATCGATCCGTTTTGCCGCGATGGCGCGGGAAGACTCGCGCGGCTCGCATTTCCGTGCCGATTTTCCCGACGTGCGTGATCTGGAGAATTCCCGTTACACCTGCGTCAGCTGGCAGGGCGGGCGTTTTGCCAGCGAAACCCGGCCGGTGCACTTCACCCGCGTCAAACCCGGGCAGTCGCTGCTGACCCCGGCCTGAGGCCGGGGCCGGTGATGTTTGATTTTTCCGCGCCGGCAGGCGAGACTGCCGGTCCCCGAACGTCCTGTTCCGGATTCCAGCATACAACCAGTGAGGAGTGGCCATGGCCCAGTTCAACATTCTGTTACGCGGCTTCTGTGCCGTAATCGCAATCGCCGCCGGTGCGGCGCCTGCGGCTGCGCAGGAGTTTCCGTCCAGGGCGGTCCGCATGGTGCTGCCGTTCCCGGCCGGCGGCGGCAGCGACCTGGTGGCGCGCATCATCGCGCAGAAGTATTCGCAGCAACTCGGCCAGCAGGTGATCGTTGACAACCGGGCAGGCGCCAGCGGCAACATTGCAGCCGACATCGTGGCCAAGGCGCCGGGCGACGGCTACACGGTGTTTTTCGCCAACTCCTCCATTGCGATCAGCCCCGCGATCTACAAGAAGCTGAGTTTCGATCCGGTCAGGGATTTTGCCGCGATATCGATGGCTTCCTCGTATCCCTTCGCGCTGGTCGCGCATCCTGCGCTGCCGGTGAAAACCGTCAAGGACCTGGTGGCATTGGCCAAGTCCAAGCCGAATTCCCTCGACTATTCGTCAGCCGGCACCGGCACGATGTCGCACATGGCGATGGAAATGCTGCGGGTCAAAACCGGCACCCGCATCACCCACCTGCCGTACAAGGGCGCGGCGCCGGCTTCGGTGGCCTTGCTGACCGGCGAGTCCCAGGTGGCATTCGTGGTGATGCCGGTGGCGGCGCCGCACGTCCGCAACAACCGCCTGCGCGGGCTGGCTGTCGCCGACAAGGTGCGTTCGGCGGTCGCGCCGGAGCTGCCGACGATGATCGAGGCGGGCGTCAAGGATCACATCGCACTGCAGTGGAATGGCTTGCTGGCTCCGGCGAAGACCCCGCAGGCGGTGCAGGACAAGCTGTATCGCGAGTGGGTTGTGGCCGTCAAATCGCCCGAGGTCGTGCAGCGCATCCGGGCCGAAGGCGCCGAACCCAGCGGCAACACGCCGGCCGAGTTTTCCGCATTTTTCCGCTCGGAGCTTGCGAAGTGGGCGGATGTCGCAAAGCAGTCCGGCACCACAGTGGACTGAGCCTGCCGCGATGCCGACGCTGACCACGGGGGAGCTCTCGGAGCTTGTTGCGCGGGCGCTGAAGCGCGCCGGCGCGTCGAAGGTGATGGCGCAGACCACCGCAGATGCGCTGGTGGCGGCCGAGGCGGAGGGCCTTTCCGGCCATGGCCTGTCGCGCGTGGCACTCTATGCGCAGCACCTGCGCGAGGGTCGCGCTGATGGAAAAGCGAAGCCGAAAGTCGTGCGCAAGCAGGGGGCGACCTGCCTGATCGACGCCGGCGGCGGCCTCGCTTTTCCGGCGGCTGCGCTGGCGGTGACCGAAGTGGTCAAACGCGCGCGGCGTTACGGCATTGCCTTTGCCGGCGTCACCAACAGCCACCATTTTGGCGCCGCAGCCTACCATCTTGCGCCGATCGCCGATGCGGGCATGACCGGCATCGCACTGACCAATTCGCCGGCGGCGATCAATGCCTGGGGCGGCAAGCGGGCGTACTTCGGCACCAATCCCGTTGCCGCGATTTTTCCGCGCAAGGATGCCGCACCGATCGTTGTCGACCTGTCGCTGACCGAAGTGACCCGCGGCAAGATCATGCTGATGGCGAAGGAAAACAAGCCGATCCCGCCCGGCTGGGCGGTCGACCGCGACGGCAACCCGACGACCAGCGCGCAGGCGGCGCTGACCGGCAGCCTGACCGCGATCGGCGGCGTCAAGGGCGCTGCGCTGGCGCTGATGGTCGAAGCGCTGTGCGTTGCGCTGACCGGCGCGGCGCTGAGCGTGGAAAACGATTCGTACTTCGAACCCGGCAACAAGCCGCGCATCGGTCATGCGCTGATCGCGATCGATCCGCACGCGCTGGCGGGAGCGGAGACCTACTATTCGCGCATCGAAGACATGGTTACGGGCATGCTCGCCGACGATGGTGTGCGCCTGCCCGGTGCGCGGCGGCAGGCTGCGCTTGCACAGGCACAGGCCGGCGGCATTGCCGTTGCCGATGCGCTGCATGCCGAACTGCGCCGGCTCGCCGGACGCAGTCGTGCGGCCTGATAGTGATTATTGATAAGTATTTGATTTTAAACAATAAATTGTAATTCCTCCAGCGGGTCATCCGGATCCGCCTGGAGGCGTTGCTGCACAGATGAATTCTCCCGCCGATGCCCGCGCGCTGCAGCTGCTGAACAGCGTGTTTGGTCATGCGGTGTTCCGCGGCGCGCAGGCCGAGATCGTCGGGCACGTCGCCGGTGGCGGCGATGCGCTGGTGCTGATGCCGACCGGCGGCGGCAAGTCGCTGTGTTACCAGTTGCCGGCGCTGCTGCGCGAGGGAACGGCCCTGGTGGTGTCGCCGCTGATCGCGCTGATGCAGGACCAGGTCGCGGCGCTGAAGCAGCTCGGCGTGCGCGCCGCCTTCCTCAATTCCACGCTCGACGGGCGTGAGGTCAACGCCTGCGAAAGGGCGTTGCGCAACGGCGATCTCGACCTGCTCTACGTTGCACCCGAGCGGCTGATGATGCCGCGCATGCTTGAATGCCTGACCGAATCGCGGCTTGCCCTGTTCGCCATTGACGAAGCGCATTGCGTGTCGCAGTGGGGCCACGACTTCCGCCCGGAGTACCTGCAGCTGTCGGTGCTGCATGAACGTTTTCCCGCGGTGCCGCGCATTGCGCTGACGGCGACCGCCGACCCGCAGACCCGGGAGGAAATTGTCCGCCGGCTCGCGCTTGATGATGCACGGGTGTTCATCTCCAGCTTCGATCGTCCCAACATCCGTTACACCATCGTCGACAAGCAGGATGCGCGGGCGCAGCTGCTGCGTTTCATCCGCGAGGAACATGACGGTGATGCCGGCATTGTCTACTGCCTGTCACGCAAAAAGGTCGATGAAACCGCAGCCTGGCTGAAATCGCACGGCGTGCGCGCATTGCCCTACCACGCCGGCATGGACACCGCTGCGCGCGCGGAAAACCAGAATCGATTCCAGCGCGAGGACGGGATCGTGGTGGTCGCCACCATCGCCTTCGGCATGGGCATCGACAAACCCGACGTGCGTTTTGTCGCCCACCTCGACCTGCCGAAAAGCATCGAGGGGTATTACCAGGAGACCGGGCGCGCCGGGCGCGACGGTGCTCCGGCCGATGCCTGGATGGCCTATGGCCTTGGCGACGTGGTGCAGCAGCGGCGCATGATAGACCAGTCCGAGGGCAGCGAGGACTATCGCCGGGTGTCGGTGGCCAAGCTTGATGCGCTGCTCGGGTTGTGCGAGACCGCGGGCTGCCGTCGAGTGCGCCTGCTTGATTATTTCGGGGAAGCCAGTGCGGCCTGCGGCAACTGCGATACCTGCCTCGAAGCGCCGCAGATATGGGATGCGACCGAGGCCGCGCGCAAGGCGCTGTCGGCCATCTACCGCACCGGGCAGCGTTTCGGTGCGGTGCACCTGATCGACGTGCTGCGCGGACGGACGACCGATCGCATCACGCAGTGGGAGCATCAGCGGCTGAATGTTTTCGGCCTCGGCGCCGACCTCGACGAAGCCGCCTGGCGCAACGTGTTCCGCCAGCTGGCCGCGCTGGGCTACGTGCGGCCGGATCACGAAGCCTACGGCGCGCTGAAACTCACGGAAGCCAGCCGTGCCGTGCTCAAGGGCGAGCAGCGCGTCGAGATGCGCCAGGCTGTCACCCGCAAGGGGCGTGCCGCAAAAAAAAGCCGTGCCGCAGCCTCAGACCTTCCGGCGGCGGACGGCGGACTGCTCGAGCGGCTGAAAGCCTGGCGCACGGCACAGGCACGCGAGCAGGGCGTACCCGCCTACGTGATTTTTCACGATCGCACACTGGCGGAAATCGCTGCGGTTCGGCCCGGCGACATGGATGCGCTGGGTGGGCTGAGCGGCATCGGAGCAAAGAAACTCGAACGCTACGGTCCGGCCCTGCTCGAACTGGTGCGCGCCTAGACGCAGGTGTTGTGGTCAGGCCAGTCCTTCGACGATGCGCAGGTCGCGCTCCACCGCGCCACCGGCGAGTTCCTTCAGCGCCGCCTGGTAGGCCGGCGTGTCGTGGGCCGACAGGGCCTGCGCAAGACTGTCGAACTCGATGACCACCACCCGCTGCAGGATGCCGGCCTCGTGGACTTTCGCGGCCATGCCGCGCACCAGGAAGCGCCCGCCGTGCGCCTGGACGGCGGCAGGCGCCACAGCGGCGTAACGCTTGAAGGCTTCCGCATCGTGTATTGCCCGGTAACTGACCACCCAATAAGCTTTTGCCATGTTGTCTTCTCCGATCCGCTTGAAGTCACCGGCATGATACGACGCCGGCCGGCGCCATAATCCGGAAAACCGCTGCCGTGAGCGGGCCGATGCGTGTATGTTGACCGTGTGCCGCGGAGACGACCCGCAGACTGAAGGAGGAGAACACATGGGCATTACCGTCTGTCCGGTCACGCCGGATTTTGCCGCCGAGGTCGGCGATGTCGACCTGTCGAAACCGCTGTCCGTCGCCGACCTTGCGGCGATCAGGGAGGCGTTCTGGAAATACGCCGTGCTGGTGTTTCCGCAGCAGCATCTGGACCAGGAACAGCAGTTGGCTTTCGCTGCGCATTTCGGTCCGATCGAAAACGAGCGCACCCTTGATCCGAAGGCGACGCCATCACGCTTCAGTGGCGCGTTTTCCGACATTTCCAATCTTTCAGCGGATGGAAAAATCTGGGGTGAAAGCAGCCGCCAGCGCATGTACAAGGCCGGCAACCGCCTGTGGCATACCGACAGTTCGTTCAAGCGCCTGCCCAGCATCTGCTCGCTGCTGTATGCCGAGACAGTCGCGCCGATCGGCGGCCATACCGAGTTCGCCGATCAGCGCGCGGCCTACGACGCATTGCCGGCTGCGACGAAGAAAAAACTGCAGGGCCTGGTCGTCGAACACTGGATCGCCACTTCGCGGCGCCGCAACGGCTTTTACGAATTCACCGAAGAGGAGCAGAAACGCCTGCCGCCGGTGCCTCAGGTGCTGGTGCGCACCATTCCGCAGAGCGGCCGCAAGTCGCTGTTCGTGGCCTCGCATGCCGGGCGGATCTGGGGCATGCCGGACGCGGAAGGTCGGGCATTGATCGACGAACTGATCGCCCATGTCACGCAGCGCCAGTTCGTCTACACCCATCGCTGGCGCCCGCATGAACTGGTGATGTGGGACAACCGCTGCACGATGCATCGCGGCACCGAATTCGACGACCTGCGCTGGGTGCGTGACATGCGCCGCGTCACCGTCAGCGATGTTGCAAACAGCTGTGAGCAGGAAGGGGTGCCACTGCCGGCCTGAGCCCTCGCGGCAGTCGAAAAAAACCCCGCCGCAGCGGGGTAAACGCTCCTCCAGGGGATGTCGTTTTCAGTCGGCGCAGAATTTGGTCACGGCCATCGGCTCGCGCGCATCCTTGCCTTCCCAGAACATCAGCTTCGCATCAAGGCCCTTCTCCACGAGATAGGCCTGCACGGCCTTGGCACGAGCCTCGTCGAGGTTGGGATTGGATGCCGCCTCAAGGCGGTCGGTGTGCCCGGTGATGATGATCGAGCCGACATTGACCGGGCGCGGATCCTTCTTCACGCCCTGCAGGATGACACCGACGATCCTGTCGAGCTCGGTCTTGCCGCCCGCTTTCAGCACCGCACTGTTCTGATCCCAAGCGCTGTCGCCCTGGGCCATCGCACTCAGCATCACATTGTCCCTGCCGGGTTTGGCGCCCGGTTTTGCCGGCGGTTTTTCCTTGCTGCCGGTGACTTCCACGGCGACCCGGCGGTTCGGTTGCAGGCAACTGACGAGTTCCGGACTTGCAGCGCAACCCCCCAGCACGGCCACCAGCCCGGCGGCTCCCAAAGACATCATCCTCATTGTGTTCTCCTCCGTTGGAATTGTTTGAATGCACCGGTCCGGCATCGGCCTTCCCGTCCTGGGTGATTCTAGGACGCGTGACGGATTGATTGCAATTAAAAATGACAAAGGTTTAGTTTTTGTTCCAGAAAATGGAATTAAAAGTGTTTTCAGGCAGATTTGACCCAAAACCGCTTTAATCAGAACGAAAAATGCAGTCAGGAGGGTGTATTTCCGGTGTTCCGGAGGTGATGCGGACAGCTCAATTCCGTTTCCGTGGGCACCCCGACAGGCGCATGCGCGCCATCCGGGCTGTCATCGCCGCAGACGGAGCCCGCCGGACTTGTCCGTTGGTAAGCTGCCGCGCTCAGCGAATGCGGTAGAGGTCGGGAGCCCGCGTGTCCATCAGCATGCTGCGGCCGACCTCGGCGATCGAGTTGGCACCGAGCATGGCCATGTCACGGTCGATTTCGTCATGCAGCAAGCGGATCGCGTGGCGCACGCCGGTTTCGCCGGCGACCGCGGCGGCGTAGAGCATGGGGCGGCCGACGAATACGAATTTCGCGCCCAGCGCCAGCGCTTTGAGTGCATCGGTGCCACGGCGGATGCCGCTGTCCATCATCACCGTCATGCCGCCGGCCGCCTCGACAATGCCGGGCAGCACCCGCAGCGGCGAACTGGCCGAATCAAGCTGGCGGCCGCCGTGGTTGGAGACGATGATGCCGTCGGCGCCCTGCTCGCGCGCGATCACTGCGTCCTCTTTCGCCAGGATGCCCTTGATCACCAGCCTGCCTTTCCACAGCCGGCGCATCAGGGCGAAATGCTGCCAGTTCAGGTGGTCGCGGTTGGCGCGCTCGCGCACTGCAGTGCGCGATACCAGCGGCGTACGTTTGCCCATGTTCTCGAAATGCGGCATGCCGCGGGTGAAGTAGGTGCGCAGCGCCGTGCCGATGAGCCAGCGCGGCCGCGCGAGGCACTGCAGCGCCAGACGCAGGCCCGGCCGCAACGGCGCGTTGTAGCCGTTGCGCACGTTGTTTTCGCGATTGGCGCCGACGGGAATGTCAACGGTCAGCACCAGCGTGTCGTATCCCGCTTTCGCCACACGCTCGACCAGTTCGGTGATCGCCTGCTCCTCGCCCGGCAGGTATGCCTGGAACCAGGTGTGCCCGGGCGCGGCCTCGCGCACCTTCTCCAGCGGGGTCAGCGAGGCGCCGCTGAGGATCATCGGCACGTTGCGCGCCGCGGCGGCGCGCGCCAGCGCCAGGTCGCCATCGAAGGCCGCGAGCGAGGTGCCACCCATCGGTGCGATGCCGAAGGGTGAATCGTAGCTGCGGCCGAACAGTTCGGTTTTCTGGGATCGTTGCGACACGTTGACCAGCATCCGCGGCAGCAGCGCCAGGTCGTCGAAGGCCGAGCGGTTCCAGTTCAGCGTGATGTTGCGTTCCACGCCGCCCGACACATAGCCGTAGATCGGCCGCGGGATGTAGCGCCGTGCGGGGGCCTCGAAATCCTCCAGCGCCAGCATCAGCCGCAGCGCCGGCGGTGCGGCTGCGCTGGTCAGCTGCGGCGTGGCGCGGTCGGCGGAGGACAGCGGCTTGTCGGCAGAAGGGGCGGTGTTCGGCATGGCATTCCCGTCGGTCACATGGTGAGCGGCCGAGCGTAGATGAATGGGCTTCGCCGAGTCAATTTGTGCTCATGGATTGTGGACTTTCGACAGTTCCGGCGGGGTTGCGGAGTCGGTGTAAGCTGTGCCTGCCGGGATTTGTCGTTCCGGAATACGGTGCCGTGATGGAGTCTCGGGATGAACCTTGAAGCGGAGCCATTCACCCCCGCGCAACGCACGGCGATTGTTGCCGAGTGGAAGCGCATTGCAGCCGAACCTGCGCCTGCGAGCCCGCGTCCCTATGGCTGTCTTGCGGTGATTGCAGGCCTGGTGCTGTTTTTCGTGCTGCCGCAGCTGGGCATTCACCTGTCTCCTCCGTGGAACACGGTGTTGCTGGCAGCCATCGGGCTGCTGGTGGCGGTCGGGCTTTTCACAGGAGTGTTCATGGGCAGCGGACGCTACGGACGGGCCGTTACTCGCGCGGAAGCGGCCCTGCAGGCGCTGTCCGGAGATACAGCCATCGATGAGGCGATACGTCTGCGCCTTGCAGTGGACCTGATTGCCAATGCCTGGGTCAGCGACGGACCGACCCTGTCAGCAGCCATCGACTTTGCCGAGGCGAGGCGGCGCCTGGGCGCGAATCTGGACTATGTTGTTGCGGTGGAGCAGGTGCTGGCGCAGGAAATCGGCGATCAGCACGTGTTCATCCAGCCTGGCGCCTGAGCGCCGCACGGGTCAGCGTTTTTCCGCAGTGACCCGCCCCTGTGCGTTGACATAGACCCGGTAGCGGCTGCCGTTGCTGCAGGTGGCAAGGTGGTCGTTGTTGCCCTGGGTTGCCACACTGACGACCTGGCCGCAGGGCAGACCCAGCAGCGAGATCGTCGCCGTCAGATCCTTGGCCAGCGGACTGTTGCCGTCAGCAGCGGACGCCGGTGTTCCCGTCAGCAGGAGTGCCGCCGCAAGCAGGCTTGCGCCGAAAGACAGTCTGTTCATCATGATCATGGTTTCCGCCGTTCAGAGTTTTGCGAACTTTACCGGATCTGTCAGCACCTGCCATATGGCCTCGCGCGAAGCCATGATGGAGCCGGCAAGTGCGGGATCCCCGTCCTTCAGCAGGCCGTGAACCCTGGCCAGCAACTGGTCATAGGCCTGTCGCAGCTGGCTGAGCGTTGTGCCGTTGCCCTCGTGATGCGCGCGCACGCGGTTGACCAGGTCGTCGACCTGGTTCTTCAAGGCAATCTTGGTGAACAGGCCGATGGCATTGGTGTCTTTCAGGCGCTGCTCCAGGGTGGCCAGCGCCATGGCCGGTACCGTCTGCGGCGGCGGTGCTGCCGGTTGCGGTTGTGCCGCTGTTTTCTGCTGCGGGGCAGGTGCCGCCGTTTTTGCCGGTGGTTTTGCGGGCGGCTTTTCCGGAGCGACGGGCGCGGGTTTGGCCATTACCGCGGCGGGAGCCGCCGCCGCCGGTTTTTCGGCGGTGGGGGATGGTGCAATGGCGGGCTGCGGTGCCGGCGCGGCGACTGCGGGATCCGGCGCTGCGGCCGGGAGAGAGGCAGGGGCCGGTTCCGCCGTCTCCGCCGCCTGTCGTTCGGCGGCGACAGCCGCGGGTTCCGTTACCGCTTCGGTGGACTGCGCATCGCGAACCATGGCACAACCCGCCAACTGCAGCAGCAGGAATCCGGAGATGTAAAAGGGCAATGACATCAGGTGCTCGCGAAAGAGTGCGCAGGTGATTATAAAAACTTTGAACCCGCCGCAACGGCATGGTTCCCCGCTGCGGCCTCCAGTATCATGCCTGCCTCGACCACAATCCCGCCCCGGATCGGAAAACCATTGGAAACCCGCCAGTTCCTGCTTCGCGACGATCATGTCCGGCTGTGCGATCTGCTTAAACTCGCCGGCATCGTCGGCAGCGGCGGCGAGGGCAAGCACCTCGTTGCCGAAGGGGCGGTGACGGTCGACGGCCAGCCTGAAAGCCGCAAGACCGCGAAAATCCGCGCCGGCCAGGCGGTCGAGTGCCGCGGGGTCCGGATCGTCGTGCTTGCCGCCGCCTGAGCCGCGCCATGGAATCGCGCCTGTCGGAAATCGAAATCAAGCTGAGTTTCAGCGAAGACCTGCTGGAAGAACTGAACCGTACTGTTGCCCGGCAGCAGCAGGAGATCGCAGAACTGCAGCAGCAGTTGCGTGACCTGCGCCTGCAGCTGCAGCGCAGCCTCCCCGCGGAACCCGGCGGCCCCGTGCACGAGATTCCGCCGCACTATTGAAAGGTCGACCATGAACAGCCCCGAGTTGCTTTCCCTGCCGTTGCCGCGCGCCGAACCCCGGGCGCTGGGTTTTGCACCGGACCGTCTGCCGCGCATTGCCGCTGCGCTGAATGCCGAAATCGCCCGTGACGCGTTGCCCGGTGCCGTGCTGATGATTGCGCGCGGCGGGCGTCTCGGATACTGCGAGACCTTCGGCCATCTGGACCCGGCCGCGCGCACGGCGATGCCGGTCGACGCGATGTTCAGCATTGCCTCGATGACCAAGCCCCTGGTGACCGCAGGTGCACTGATGCTGTGCGAGGAGGGGCGCATGGCGGTCAACCAGCCGGTCAGCCACTACCTGCCGCAGCTTGCCGGCATGCGTGTCAATCCGCCGCAGTGCGACGGTGCCGCAGGTGCCCCCACCGAGGCTTTGCTGCGCGAGATGACCATCGAGGATCTGATGCGCCACACCGCCGGCCTCAGCTACGGCCGTGGCGACAAGGCGCTTTACGCGCGGTACCCGTTTTCGTCGGACGTCGCTTCGACGAAGTGGACAGGCGCCGAATTCCTCGCGCAGCTCGCGAGCCTGCCGTTGCATTACCAGCCGGGCTCGATGTGGGAATACAGTCTCGGCCTCGATGTGCTGGGACTCGCCATCGAAGCCGTGACCGGCCGGCCGCTGGCGCAATACCTCGAAGACCGCCTGTTCGTGCCGCTGCGCATGCAGGACACGGCTTTCACCGTGCCGCCGGCCCAGGTGCCGCGTTATGCGAAGGCCCTGCCGCGGGATCCGGTAACCGGCGCGCCGCAGATCCTGCGCGACGGCACCACACCTCACAAGTTTGATTGTGGCGGCGGCTGTGCGGTGTCGACCGCGGCCGATTACCTGCGTTTCGCACAGATGCTGCTTAATGGCGGTGAACTGGATGGCGTGCGCGTATTGTCACGCAAGACCGTTGAATTCATGACGACCGATCATCTCGGACCGGAAGTCGACCTTTCGAAGCTCAATGATTATCCCAACATCCGCGGTTTCGGCTTCGGCCTCGGTGTTGCCGTGCGACGCAGCGCCGGGCGCGGCGGCATGCCGGGCAGCAGCGGCGATTATCACTGGGCGGGTTCCACCGGCACCTATTTCTGGGTGGATCCAGCGGAAGAACTGGTGACGGTGTTCATGGCCCATGCGCCGGGCGCCATCCGTTATTACCATCGCCAGCTGCTGCACGCGCTGGTGCTGCAGGCGCTGGACTGAATCTGCTGCTCAATGAGGCCGGCCGGAATCTCCGGCCGGCGCGGGATCGATCCAGCCTCCGGCAGTACGCGCGCGGATGCGCCATTGCAGGCTTTGCCCCTCGCCCTCGATCTGCGTGGCCGGCTGTTCGTCCGTGGTTCCGAACAGGCGTTCGAAATCCGCGGCACTGAATTCGCGGCCGACACCGAGGATCACCGCATCGATCCGAACCACCGTCGGCAGGCCGCGGCCGTGCCAGATCACCGCGTAATGCCGGTGGAAATCGAAGTGCATCACCCGCGTGATCCGGCTCAGTTCCAGCCCGGTGGCAAAGGTGACCCGCCGCTGCTGTTCGATGGATCGGCCGTTGCTGACCTGCACCGACACCAGACATTGCCGGTCGATCGCCGCCGGTGCGGCGGTGGCGGTCGCCAGCAACAGCAAGCCTGTGACGGCGCAGCCGAGGCGCTGCTGCATGCGTGTGCTGTGCTGCGGAATCATTGGCGGATGGCGGAAATCGGGCAGGGGCGACTTGTTGCCCGGATGTCCGGTAACGGCATCGCCCCGGACGTCTTGAGGGCGCAGGCCGGTGGCGCGACTGCCAAATTGGATGGCCGTTCGCCCCCTTTCCCCTAAGCCGTTGTTTTCTTTGAAGGATGGCTCATAAAATGCGATAATCCCGGCCATGAACGATTCACAGCCGCCACAGAATCCCCCCGTATCCCCGCGGGCGCGCATGCAGGAATTGCTGGCCATACCGGACCGCAATCGCACCGACGCCGAGTGGGATGAACTCAACGAACTCGAGATCGCGCTCGCCTCGGGCAACCGCCCCGGTGCGCCTGAGCCGCAGAGCCGTCCTCTGCACCAGAGGCAGAATGCCGGTGGCCGCGGCCAGCCTGGCGGCCGGCCCCAGCAAGGCCTGGGCCAGAACAAGAATCCCGGCGGTGGTGGGGGCAAGAAATTCCACAAGCGCCCCGGGAAACGCCGTGGCGGCGGTGGCGGCGGCCAGCCGCCTCCGCAGCAGTAGGCAAGCCGCAATCCAAGGAAGGCCGCGCGACATGCGCGGCCTTTTCAATTCGCATACCCGGAGCCCGTCATGGCCATGAAACCCGCCGAGCTGCAGAAATACAACGCGCTGAAACTCGTCAACCGGATGAAATCGGCATCAGCCCCGGACCGTTTCGGTGGCGCCGCGGCCGCGGTGCCCGACCGGCGGGAACAGCGGCGGCTCGACCAGGCGCGCGGGCTGGTGCCCTTCGCGGTCAAGCTCGAGGGCGGACTGGTGAAGCGGATCCACGCGCAGGCGCAGGAGCGGGGGGTGCCGCTCAACGATCTGGTGGCCGAGCTGCTGCGCCGGGCGCTCGACGCGAAATAAGCGCCGTCAGTGCGCGCCGCCGGCCGGAAGCTCGGCCAGTTCAATCAGGCAGTTTTCGGTGGCCGACGGATCAAGGAAGGCGATACGGCAACCGGCATGGCCGATGCGCGGTTTTTCGTCGAGCAGCGGGATGCCTTTCGCTTTCAGCTCCGCCAGCGCCTCGTCGATGTTTTCGACTTCCAGGCAGATGTGGTTGAGTCCGCCCTTGCCCTCGGCGATGAGTTTCGCCTGCTTGCTGTCCGGCGTCAGCCCCGACAGCAGTTCCACCATCGAATCGCCCACCGGGTAGAGCGCCAACCGTCGCGTCGCATTATCCTCGGTGCCGGCAAGCTTGATGCCGAAACAGCCTTCCCACAGCTTGCGGCTCGCTTCAACGTCGCGGACGACGATGCCGACATGCTCGATGCGTTTGACTTTCATGGGTTTCCTCCCGCGTGGCGCCGCCTGGCATCATGCCCCGCTCGGGCTGTGGACTCAAGCCCGCGAGGCGGGCGTGCTCCGGTGTAACATGGGGCTCCCAGGCCAGACGCAGACCATGACCGCAGAAAAACAACCCGGGCCGCAGTGGCGTTCCACCGTCCCGCTTTATATCCACCTTGGCTTCATTCTTGATGCGCTCGACGATGGTCGCTCGCAGGTGCGGCTGATGTTCCAGCCCCACCTCGGCAACAGTCGCGGCGATGTCCACGGCGGCACGGTCGCCGCGATCATCGATGCTGCGATGTCACAGGCGGTGCGTTCGCTGGTGGACCGGGAGATGGGTGTTGCCACCATGACCATGAACCTCAATTACCTCGCGCCGGCCAAGGGCGAGATCGTATGCCGCGGCACGGTGGTCAAACGCGGCCGCAGCATCATGTTCACCGAAGCCGAAGTCATCGGCGAGGACGGCGAAACCGCCTGCCGCGCCAGCGCGAGTTATCGCGTTCTGCCGAAGACCGTGTACGAAAAAAAACCGTAGCCGCCACCACAAAAACGGCTTGAGGCCGTCAGCAACGGAGGATTTGCATGAGTTCGTTCGACATCCATGCCGGCGCCACGGAGACGCCGGCGCCGCCGGATTTCCGCTGGCCCGGGGGCAAACGCATCGCGGTGTTTTTCCGCGTATCCTTCGAGTGGTGGTCCGACGGCAAATGGCCGGGCATCGGCCCCATGGGCAATCCGCTG
The DNA here is from genome assembly GCA_019635015.1 of Burkholderiales bacterium. GTDB lineage: Bacteria > Pseudomonadota > Gammaproteobacteria > Burkholderiales > SG8-41. The sequence goes on from JAHCAG010000001.1 coordinate 124,432, forward strand.
AAACCCGGTGTGCCCGACCTCAACGCCGTCGGCTGGGCCGAGTACGGTCACCGCCGCGGCATCCACCGCATCCTCGACGTGCTGGCACGCCAGGAGATCAAGGCCACGATCAACGTCAGCGGCATCATGGCCGAGCGTTACCCGGAGATCGTGCGCCGCATTTCCGATGAGGGCCATGAAGTTGTCGCCCATTCCTACACCATGGACATGATTCCCTGCTACCTGTCCGAGGGGGAAGAGCGCGCCAACATCGTGCACACGACCGGTCTGATCGAGCGCGCGACAGGCGTCCGTCCGCGCGGCTGGATCAGCCCGCGCAGCACGCCGGGCCTGCGTTCGCCGCGCCTGCTGGCCGAGGCCGGGTACGACTGGCATGGTGACACGCTGAACGACGACCTGCCGTACCTGGTCGATTTCGGCGACCGTTCGATCGTCGCGTTTCCGAACAACACCGAGGTCAACGACCTGCCTTTGTACATGCGCCACGGCAACGCGCCGAAAGTCATGCTGGAGATTTTCGAGCACTGGCTCGACTGCGCGCGCCATCGCGAGACCGGTCCGGTGCGCATGGATCCCGCGATTCATACCCACGTTTTCGGCCGTTCACCCGGTCTTTTCGTATACGAGGACATCATCAAGGCGGCGAAGGCCGCAGACGATGTGTGGATCGGCACCCGTTCGGTGGCCGTTGACCACTTCAAGCGTGCGATTGGCCGCTGATCCGCCCACTGAGAATCGAGGAGCCATAACATGAAGATGTCCAAGTCCGTCCTGCATGTCGCCTGCGCGGCCATGGCCGCGTTTACAGCCGTTCCGGCCGCGGCGCAGCGCCCGGCCGCCGATCCCGCCGCCGGTTTTCCGAGCCGGCCGATCCGCATGATCGTGCCTTTTGCCCCGCAGGGCCCGAACGACCAGCTGGCGCGCATGGTCGGCATCAAGCTGACCGAGGCCTGGGGGCAGCAGGTGGTTGTCGACAACCGGCCGGGCGCCGGCACCGTCATCGGCACCGAGCTCGCAGTGCGCGCGCCCGCCGACGGCCACACCATGCTGATGATTTCGCTGAGCACCGCAGTCAACCCGGTGCTGCGCAGCAAGCTGCCCTACGACACGGCAAAGGAACTGCAGCCGCTGATCAATCTGGCGGTGTCGCCGAACATTCTGGTCACACACCCGTCCGTGCAGGCAAAAAACATCGCGGAACTGCTGGCGCTGGCCAAGGCGAAACCGGGTGAAATCACCTACGCTTCCGGCGGCACCGGCGCCGCGACCCACTTGGCCGGCGAGCTCCTGGCCAACATGGGGGGCGTCAAGATGACCCACGTGCCCTACAAGGGGGCCAATCCGGCGACCATCGACCTGCTGGGCGGCCGTGTCGCATGGATGTTCGGGACGATCCTGCCGACGCTGCCCCATGTGCGTGCCGGCAAGCTGCGCGCCATCGGCATCAGTTCGCTCAAGCGCGCCCCGACCTTGCCGGAGGTGCCGGCCATCGCCGAGACGCTGCCGGGATTCGAGGCGCTGTCGTTTTACGGCATCGGTGTGCCGGCCGGCGTGCCGAGGCCGGTGCTGGCGAAACTCAATACCGAGATCGCGCGCATCATCACCATGCCGGACACGCGCGAGCAGCTGCGCCTGCAGGGCGCCGATGCCGTCGGCAACAGCCAGGCCGAATTCACCGCATTTTTCCGCGCCGAAATGACCAAGTGGGCCAAGGTCATCAGGGAGGCCGGCATCAAGGCTGACTGAGCGCGTGATTTTTTGCGGAATTTTTGTTGAATAATTGCGCATGCCTGCAGCATGCCGCCCTGATCCACAGACCTGAAACGAAAGGACTTTCATGAACAAGTTGCTGTCCTCCTGCCGCCTGGCCCTCGCCGGCTGTGTTTTTGCCGCCGGCCTTGCTCCGGCTCAGGCCGCCGAAGACCCGGCGAAATATCCCTCCAAGCCCATCCGTTTCATCGTGCCTTTCCCGCCCGGGGGCGGCAACGACACCATTGCGCGCCTGGTCGGCCAGCAGATGGCCGCCAGCCTCGGCCAGCAGGTGCCGATCGACAATCGGCCCGGCGCGGCAGGCGCGCTGGGGGCGCAGCTCGCGGCGAATTCACCGGCGGATGGATATACGATCTTTCTCGCCGGCGTGGGCAGTCACGGACTCAATCCGAACCTTGCCAAAAAACCGCTCTATGATCCGGTGAAGGATTTTGACGCGGTCAGCCTGATTGCCTCGGCGCCGCTGCTGGTGGTGGTGCATCCGTCGTTGCCGGTGAAATCGGTGAAGGAACTCATTGCCCTGGCGAAAGCAAAGCCCGGCGTCATTAATTACGCCTCCAACGGCACCGGCGGCTCCTCGCACATGGCGGTGGAACTGTTCGACATGATGGCCGGCACGAAGATGACGCACATCCCGTACAAGGGGCTGGCCCCTGCGCTGACCGAGTTGATGGCCGGTGAAGTCCAGGTGATGTTTTCGAGCGCGGTGGCCATGTTGCCGCAGGTGAAGGCTGGACGGCTGCGTGCAATCGCAATGACCGGCAACAAGCGTTCGCCGGCGATTCCGGATGTTCCGACAGTCGCGGAAGCCGGTCTCAAGGGTTATGAGACCGGTTCCTGGTATGGCGTGGTCGCGCCGGCCGGCACGCCGAAGTACGCGATAGACAGGCTGAGCGCCGAGATCATCCGCATCACCAAGTCGCCGCAGGTGACCGACAGGCTCGTCAGCGAGGCCGTGATTCCCGTGGGCAGCACGCCGGCCGAGTTTTCGGCGTACATCAAGTCCGAGATTGCGCGCTGGGGCAAGGTGATCAAACAGGCGAAAATCCAGCCGAGCTAGGCCGGAACAGTCTCCGGCCGGCGGCAAGGCGCGCGATGTCCGGGACCGGCTTGCTGCTGATGCTGGTGCTGATGTTCCCGGTGCCCGGCATCGCCGCGGGCGGAGGCATACATGACCGGAAGGACAACAAGGCAAGCATGGACGTTGCTCCGTATTTCAGGACCCTGCGCCGCCCCGACAGCCCCAATCACTGGCTGGCGGCGCCAGCCGGATTTCCCGGCAATCCTGATGCCGCTGCTCCGGTGTTCGAGGTGCCGGCCGCCGCGCTGCGCGAGGCCCTCAGGGTCGTGGTGACGCAGACACCGGGCGCGGCAGTGGAGTCCGAGTCCGCCGCCGGCATGCATATCGTCGTAACCACCCGGATATTCAGGTTTCGCGATGACGTCCACGTGCAGTTTCTGCAGCCGGGGCCGCAACAGTCAACGCTGGCAGTGTACTCGGCATCCCGCGTCGGCTACTGGGACCTGGGCACCAACCGGCGCCGCGTCGAAGACTGGCTTGCCCGCATCGCGGCGGTGCTCGAGGCCGGCCGGTAATCCCAGCCGGGAATTTCAGGTCTTCAGCGGCGGCAAGGGCAGTGGTGTGCCCGGCGGCACCGGAGTGCGGTCGACGTTCAGGCACATCGACACCAGCACGTAGAAGCCGTTGACCGAAATCAGGTCAACCACGCCGCGTTCGCCGAAACGGGCCACGGCGCGCCCGTAAAGGTCGTCGCTGACACCCTGCGTCTGCTGCAGTTCCTGCGAAAACTCGTAGACCAGCGTTTCGTCGGCGTCCATGCCTTCCGGACGCCGCCCCTGGGCGATGGCTTCGGCGATTTTCGGGTCGAGCCCGCCCTCGAGAGCGAGCTTGTGGTGGGCGACCCACTCATACTGGGAGGTCCAGTTTCGCGCGGTGACCAGGATGGCCAGTTCGTTCAGCTTTCCGGACAGCGAGCTGCGGAAACGGATCTCTTCGCCGAGCTGCTGCACCAGGTTGCCGATGCCGGGACTGCGCAGCCAGACGTTGAACGGGCCGCCCAGCGGCCCGGGTTTTGAGGCCCCGGAACTGGCGAGTTTGGCCCGCGGTCCGGACTTGATGGCCTCGGTCAGCGCCTTCTGTTCCGGCGTGAGATTTTCCAGCGGGATCAAACTGAAACGGCGGGTATCTGCGGAGCTGTTGTTGCTCATGATCAGTCCTGACGGGAAAACCGGAAATTAACATGAACGCAGTATTCTGATGCTAGGATGCGACCCTGAATTCCAGCCTCAATCTCCCAACCCCAATCCTGTCCGCATCCACATCATGAAAATCGCCTCCCGCGTTTCCACCCTGATCCCCTGCGTCTCCGTCGCGGTGATGCTTGCCGTGCCGCTTGCCGCCACTGCCCAGGCCTTTCCGTCCAAGCCGATCCGCATCGTGGTGCCGGCAGCCCCCGGCGGCGGCACCGATATCCTCGCGCGCCTTCTCAATCCGGAACTCGCCAAACAGTTCGGCCAGCCGATCGTCATTGAAAACCGCGCCGGCGGCGCGACCATGATCGGCACCGAGTACGTCGCGCGTTCGGCACCGGACGGCCATACCCTGGTCATTGCCACCACGCCGCACGCAATCAACCCGACGCTGTACCAGAAAGTACCCTTCGATCCGGTGAAGGACTTCACGATGATCAGCCAGCTCGGCCTGACCACCACCGTGCTGGTGGTCCACCCCTCGCTGCCGGTGAAGAACGTCAAGGAATTCATCGCCCTGGCCAAATCGAAACCGGGGCAGTTGACCGCAGGCACCGCCGCCGGAAACTCCGCCTATCTGGCCGTCGAAATGCTGAAGACGATGGCGAAGATCGATGCGCTGAACATTCCCTACAAGGGTGCGGGACAGGCGCTGAGCGACCTCGTCGCCGGCCATATCCAGTTCCAGGTCAATACCCTGCTGGCCGCGAAACCCTTCATCGAGGCCGGCCGCCTGCGCGCGATCGGCGTCTGCAGCGCAACGCGTTCGGCGGCACTGCCGGGCGTGCAGGCGATCGGCGAGACGCTGGCGGGCTTCAATACCAGCGGCTGGTATGCCCTGCTGGGGCCGGCAAACATTCCGCGCGAGACCACGCTGCGCATCCATGACGGTTTCGCCAAGGCGCTGCGCACGCCGGAAATCTCCAGCCGCCTCGCCCAGCAGGGCGTGGAGGTGCTTGCCGGCACGCCGGATGAACTGGCGAAGGTGATGCCGCTGGAAATCAAGAAGTGGGGCGCTGTCGTCAAGTCGTCCGGCGCAACACCCGGCTGAACGATGCGCGGCTTCCGGCGCGCCGCTCCGGCGCGTCAGAAGCTGCGGTATTTTTCGGTTTCCAGCAGGCGTCCGATTTCCGCGCGCAGCTCGGCGATATCGTCGGGACGCAGCGGTTCCAGGCTGCCCATTTCCTTCCTGAAGGCCTCCCGCGTCGGCGGGAATGCCAGCGCGTGGCCCCAGGGCTGCAGCTTTGCACCGCGCGCGCGGCCGTAGAGATGCACATGCAGTTCGGCGCGCCAGTTGCCGTTGTCCTGGTAATTGATGCGGCCGATGTCGATGCCCTTGCGCGTCAGCACGGTTTTCATCGCTTCGCCGCCGGCCATGGTCAGCTTGACCAGTTCGACCGCCTGCTCCGGCGTGAGCTGCGTGCGGTCTTCCACGGCAACTTTCGGGTCGATGACAATGTGTCCGCCGTCGCTGCGCGAGACATGGGGCTGCTCCAGCGTTTTCAGGATGAAATGCCGCGCTTCGTAGACCAGCGCCATGCTCAGTCCTTCAGCGAGAAGCCCAAGCCGGCGGCGGCCGGCACATGCAGCAGGCCCTTCGAGAACTCCGGTTCGCTGGCGAAACGTTCGCGCAGCGCGCCATGCGCACCGTGCACTTCCAGCATGCCGCCGTGGGCGTGGCCCGCCATTGCCGGCAGGTTCGCCGCCTCGAAGCCGCCGGCGCCGGTGACCGGCACGCCATGGACCTCGGCCAGAGAGAGGATGCGCAGCATCGCACTGAGGCCGCCGCAGAAAGCGGCGTTGGGCTGCAGCACGTCGAGCGCGCCGGCAGTCAGCGCGTCGCGGAACCAGGACACCGACTGGATCATCTGGCCGGAGGCCAGCGGGACCGGCGTGGCGCGACGCAGTTCGGCCAGTGCGGCGATGTCGTTGCCGCGCACCGGTTCCTCGAAGAAGGCGATGTCGCAGTCGGCGACCAGCATCGCCAGCCGCTTTGCTTCGGCCACTGTGAACGCGCAGTTGGCGTCGAGCATCAGCGGCGCGTCGCCGATGGCCCTGCGCACCGCGCGGATGCGCTGCGCGTCCTCCGCCAGACTGCGCCCGGTGCCGACGAGAATCTTGGCGCCGTGGAAGCCGGCGGCCAGCGCAGCCCTGCAGGCATCGACCAGTTCGGTTTCGCTGAATGCCGGCATGCCGGCCGTGGCATAGGCCGGCACGGCAGCGCGGGCGCCGCCGATCAACCGCGCCACCGGCAGGCCCAGCGCCTTGCCGCGGATGTCCCACAGCGCGAGATCCAGCGCCGACATTGCCGACACGAATACGCCCGTGGCCTGGCGCGGATTGAACTGTTTTGCAAGCTTCCCGGTGATGGCCTCGATGTCCAGCGGATCCATGCCCTTGCAGGCCGCGGCGATGCCGCCGTTGAGCAGATGAGCCACCTGGTCGGCGAGGAAGCGGCCCGTGACGCCTTCGCCATAAAAGCCGTCATCGGTGGTCACCCGGCAGCGCAGGAAAGTGAGGCTTTCGCGGCCGGCATAGGCATCGGCGGCGCGGGCGGGTTTGATGTGTTCTACGGCGGCGGTGATGTGCTCGATGCGCATGGGTTTCCGTGTCTGCTGCAGGTTCAGTTCAGCGTCGCCGCGATTTTCCGGATGTCCTCCGGCGACCGTTCGCCGGCGAGCGGCGTGCCGGGCATCAGGTGTTTGCCCATGGCGGCCAGGCCGCCCACCAGCACCGGCTCGAAACCGGCGTCGCGCACCAGCCGTGTGGCCACAGCTATCGCCGCCGCGTCGTCGCCCGCCATCGGCATGCCCGAACGCGGGCCCTGGCGCTGCGCAGCCTCGGCCATGCGCGCGGCACCGACGGCATTGAAGGCTCGCACGATGCGCGCGCCGGGCAGCAGTTCGGCTGACGCCACCCCGGCGCCTTTTTCGCGCGCCCAGTTGGCGATTTCGCCATCGCGGTTGGGGAAAGGATTGCAGGTGTCGATCACCATCTTGCCCTTGAGCAGACCGCCGAGATCCTTGCCGAGTTGCGGCAACGCGCCATAGGGCACCGAGATCAGCAGGATTTCACCGAAGGCCGCAGCCTCGCGCGGCGTGCCGGCGCGGGCGTTGGCGCCGATGCCCGCTGCGAGCTTTTTGTCGTGCTCGAGGTCGAGCGAGGAAAACATCACCGTGTGCCCGGCTTTGGCCCAGGACGTGCCCAACGCACTGCCGACACGGCCGGAGCCGATGATGCCGATGCGCTGGGCGGCGGCTTCGGCGGCAAGAACCTGCAGCGGCAGGACGCCTGCGGCGGCGGTGGCTCCCGCTGCGAGCAGGAAACGGCGGCGGTCGGGTCTGGTGATATCCATGTCGGCATTCTCCATTAAGGCAGTGGCTGCGGCCCTTCGCACTTGCGCCGGGCCGCAGTGATGGTGGCTTGCGGTTTCCTGCCCCGCATCGTGCGGGTTGTCAGCGCACGATGAGGACCGGCGCACGTGCCGCGGCCAGGGTTTTCTGGGTCACGGAACCGAGCAGCAGGCTGGTCATGCTGCCACGGCCATGGGAGCCCATCACGATCAGGCCGGCATGATTGCCGCGCGCATGGTCGGCGATGCGTTCGCCCGGATCTCCCGTGACATTCAAGGCCTTGTATTTTACGCCGACCTTGTCCAGCAGCCGTTTCGCCGGCTGCATTGCCCGCTCGTTGTCGGCGCGGCGCTGTTTTTCCAGAATCCTGTCGACCGCAGTCAGCAGCCGGCCCGGCGGCGGGCTGACATGCAACAGCGTAATGCGGCCCTGCGGCACGAATTGCGCGCGGTGGCGCAACAGGTAAGACACGGCGCGGCGCGTGTAAGCGCTGCCATCAACGGCGACCAGCACTTCGCCTTTCTCCGGCGGCAGTTGGCCATCGCGGATCACCAGCAATGGCGTCCCGCAGTTGGCGATCACGGCCTGGGTGACCGAGCCGAGCAGCAGGCCCTTTGCGGCACCGAGGCCGTGGGAACCCATCACGACGAGGTCGGCACCCATGCTTTCGGCATATTCAGGGATCACCTTGCCGGGGTAGCCGGGCTGGCGCAGGGCGCTGTAGGGGATGCCGCGCTGGTCGAGCAATTTCTTCGCGTTTTTCTGCGCGGCTTCGGCCTCGCTCTGGTAATACGCTTCGACCACGGCGCGACCGACGGCGGAGGCGGCCCGCGGCGGCACGCGGTAGTGCACATGCAGCAGGATGATTTCGGCATTTTCGAGGCCGGGCCACAGCCGCTCGGCCACATAGCGCACGGCATTCAGCGAATGCCTGCTGCCATCGACGGGAAGCAGGATTTTCATGGTTCTCCTTTGGGTTGTCAGCGGTTCAGGACCGGTCCGCGGCGGGGAGTGATGGAATCCGTCGTCCGCCTTGTAACCGGCGTTGGAATCGACATGGTGTCTGCAAGTTCCATTTTTGCCGCAGGAATGATCCGGAAATCAGGGTACCATCACCAATCAGGCACACGATCAAAAAGTATCATGCCGTCAATTTCCATTCTTCATTCTCCATCACAAGACACCATCATGAACAGCAATTTTGCCCGCCGCATTGCCGCGATGAACGCGATGTACAAACTGCCCGCTCACGACTGCCCGGTGCTGCCGGAGGACACAGTGGGCCGGCTCACCGGTTTCAAGGCGACGCTGATGGACGAGGTGCACGAGATCGACGACATTGTCGCACTTGCGAAAAACGGGGCGACGCCGGTCGACATCCTGGTGGCGATGGCCGACCTGCTCGGCGACATCATCGTCTACTGCCGCTCCGAAGCGCTGAAATACGGCCTGCCGCTGGAGGACGTGCTTGACATCATCATGGACAGCAACGAGAGCAAGCTCGGCGCCGACGGCAAGCCGATTTATGACGCCAATGGCAAATTCCTCAAGGGGCCCGGTTACTGGAAGCCCGAGCCGAAGATCCGGGACCTGCTGCTGCAGGCGGCGCGCCGGAGCTGCTGAGCAGTCCGGCAGCCGCAGGGGCAGTGCAAGTCCTCAGTCAAGCCTGATGTTCGCTGCCTTGATGACTTTTGCCCACTTGGCAAGTTCGCTGCGGATGTACTTGCCGAGTTCTTCCGGTGTGCCGCCCTCGGGATCGACGCCGGATTTGCTCAGGAATTCGCGGATGCCGGGGTCACCGAGGGCCTTGCGGAATTCCTCGTTGAGCCGCGCAACAAGGTTCTGCGGTGTGCCGCGCGGCGCGAGGATGGCATACCACACGCCGGAATCGTAGCCGGGCACGCCGCTTTCGGAAACCGTCGGAACCTCGGGCATCGTGCCCACGCGTTTGGTGGTGCTTACCGCGATCGCGCGCAGCCGTCCGGCCTGGATATGCCCGACGGAGGCAATCGGAGTTGCGAACAGCAGCTGCGTCTGCCCCGATATCGTGTCGACAAGCGCCGGTCCGCCGCCCTTGTACGGCACATGCGTGATTTTGATGCCGGTCATCACGTTGAACAGTTCATTGGCGAGATGTCCGCCCGAGCCGTTGCCCGAGGAGGCGTAGAGCAGTTCGCCGGGACGTTTTTTGGCGATGGCGATGACTTCCTTGACCGTTTTCGCCGGCAGCGAGGGATGTGCGACCAGCAGGTAGGCGCCATTGGCGAGCAGTGTCACCGGTTCGAAATCGCGCACCGGGTCGTAGGGAACCTTCGCGTACAGCGACGGGTTGACCGCCAGCTGCGCGGTCAACGCCATCACGATCGTGTAACCGTCGGGCGCCGCGCGCGCCGCGGTTTCCATGCCGATGTTGCCGCCGGCACCGCCGCGGTTGTCGACGATCACCTGCTGTCCGATGTTCTCCGATATCTTGCGGGTCACCGGCCGTGCGATGGTGTCGCTGCCGCCACCCGGCGGGTAGGGCAGGATCAGCCGCAGCGGTTTCGAGGGGAAGGCCTGGGCGGCCGCGGGCAGTGCGGGCAGAAACACCAGTGCCGCGCCGACGATTGAATATAAGTATTTGATTTTAAACATTAATTTAACCTCCTCGTAATGACCGGATCGGGCGCTGTCTCAATACCGGCCTTGATGTGAACTGATGGCGACTACTGCGCGCGCGCTGCTGCGGTTGCTCCAGCTGTGGCGCACACCCTTCAACAGGGCCACTTCGCCGGCCCTGAACACGGCTTCGCTGTCGTCCAGCAGCAGCACGAGCTCACCCTCGAGGACCACACAATAATCGAAGGTGGAGGTCTTTTGCACGTACGGGTGACGGGCACCGTCATGCCAGGCGGCCGCACCCGGCGAACCCATGGCCGCAAAAAACATCCGCGCATCGCTCGCGCTGGCCCTGCCCGCCCAGACCGAATCCGGCGGCAGGATGTCGACACGGAACACCGTGCCGCCGTTCTGCGGCTCCATCGTGCGCGGCAGGTGCAGTGTCTCGTAGACCATTTTTGCCGGGCAGCTCTCGGTGACCCACATGCGCTGGGAGGCGAAGCCGGGACGCGCCGGATCGAGCAGGACATCGGGGCAGGGGCCGTCGCTGACAATCACGCTTTTGCCGTCGGAAGGACGGTCGATGGTGACGATGCGGCGGTTGAGCCTGATGCCGGCGGGTGCGGGTTCTGGCGCGAGCGGTTTGTCGTTGCCGGTGGCGGTGCCGACGCCGTCCGGAAAATCGGCGCCGATCATGTCGAAGGCCATCTGTGCGTCGGTCGGATAGGCCCATTCATGCCAGGCCCCGACCTGGATCACGATGTCGCCGGGCTGCATCAGCACCGTGCCTTCGTCGAGACGCAGTTCGCGGTTGCCGTTGAGCATCATTCCGTAGTCCACCGTCTGCGTCTTGTGCATCGACGAGGTGTAGAGGCTGTTGCCGCCGCGGTCCCAGGTGCCGCTGGTGCCGGGCCGCAGCTTCGGCGGATGGTGCGGCACGACTTCCGGATCTTTCGACGGATCGTAGTCGGCGGGGCGCCCCACGCTCTGCACCACGCGAAGGTGGCCGCCGCGGGGTTCGCCGGGGAAACGGTATTTCAGCAGGCTGTCGTCGGATGTGCCCGAGAGTGCCATCGGCGAATCGTTCCACACCCACAGGTCGGTGTGGCCGCGACCGGCGGACATTGAAGACGGGTGCGCGTTCGGCGCCGGGCCGTCGATCAGCACGGTGGAACGGCCGGCGGCATCGTTGCCGGCGACGAGGCGGCGGATGGGTTTCAGGCTGGGCATGGCGGTACGCTGGTTTTTCAGGAGAGGAGCCGGCCACAGCCGGCGTTGCGGCGGTCATGATCATGCAAATCCGTCCGCCGGGGTGGCTGGAATCCAGACTCTGGACAGTCGTAACCGCCGGGGATCGGGCATCATTGGATTTTCCTTTTCCCGAATCCCGACATGAATGAATCACCTGCCGGCCGCAAACCGAATTACACGGAACTGACGCGCGCGCATGCACGCATTCACCGCTACCAGCACCTTGCCGCGATCGTCGGCTGGGACCGCAACGCGATGATGCCGCCGAAAGGCAATGAAGCCCGCGCAGCTGCCGAAGCCGAACTCTCGGCACTGATCCACCGCGCGCGCACCGACCCGCGCCTCGAAACCTGGCTGGCCGCGGCGGAACAGGAATCGCTCGATGACCTGGCCCGCGCCAATCTGCGCGAGATCCGCCGCGACTGGCGTGACGCCAACGCGCTGCCGGAATCGCTGGTGGAGGCGAAGACGCTGGCCGGCGCGCGTTGCGAACACGCCTGGCGCAGCCAGCGCCCGGCCAACGACTGGAAGGGTTTTCTCGAAAATTTCCGCCCGGTGGTGAAACTCGCGCGCGAGGAGGCAAAGCTGCTCGCCGATGACACCGGACTGGCGCCGTACGACGCGCTGATGGACAGGTTCGAGCCCGGCGTGCGCGCCGCCGACATCGACCGCATTTTCGGCGCCGTGCGGCAATGGCTGCCCGGGCTGATCGCGCAGGCTCAGGCAAAACAATCCCGGGAACAGGTCATCGTGCCGCAGGGCCCGTTTCCGGTGGCGGCACAGCGCGCGCTCAACCGCGAGGTGATGGCGCTGCTCGGCTTCGATTTCGAAGCGGGGCGGCTCGACGAAAGCGCGCATCCCTTCAGCGGCGGCGTGCCCGAGGACGTGCGCCTGACCACGCGTTACCACGAAGGCGATTTTGCGCGCAGCCTGCTCGGCACCATCCACGAGACCGGCCATGCCCGCTACGAACAGAACCTGCCGCGGGACTGGCTCGGCCAGCCGGTGGGCACCGCGCGCTCCTACGGCATCCACGAAAGCCAGAGCCTGTCCTTCGAAATGCAGATCGCGCGCAGCCGGCCCTTCATCGGCCTGCTGGTGCCGCTGCTGAAAAAACATTTCGGTGAGCAGGCGGCTTTCGATGCGGACAATCTCCATCGCTTGTGGACCCGCGTGAAACCCGGACTCATCCGCGTCGATGCCGACGAGGTGACCTATCCGGCGCACGTCATCCTGCGCTACGAAATCGAACGGCCGCTGGTCGAAGGCCTGATCGAGGCCGAAGACATTCCGGCGCTGTGGGATGAAAAGATGCAGGCGCTGCTCGGCCTCGGCACCCGCGGCAACCACCGGGATGGCTGCCTGCAGGACGTGCACTGGACCGAAGGCGCCTTCGGTTATTTTCCGAGTTACACGCTGGGCGCGATGTACGCCGCGCAGTGGTTCGCGGCGATGCGCCTGCAGACGCCGGATCTTGATGCGCGCATCGGCCGCGGTGACCTCGCACCGGTGTTCGACTGGCTGAACGGCAACGTCTGGTCACGGGGCAGCCTGTGGGCGACGCCGGAACTGGTGCAGCGTGCCAGCGGCGAAGCGCTCAACCCCCGGCACTTCCGCGACCACCTCGAGCGGCGTTACCTGCAGGAGTAAGCCGCACCCCGTTCAGAAGCCGAGCAGGCTGCCGGCACCGAGCAGCGTGGCGATGCCGAGCAGGGCAAAGACCGCGGCGGCAATGCGATGCACCGTCGCCACCGGCATCCGGTGGGCAATGCGGTCGCCAAGCAGCACCGCGGGGACGTTGGCGATCATCATGCCCAGCGTGGTGCCGATCACCACGGCTGAGAAGGCCTGGTACTGCGCGGCGAGGGCCACCGTCGCGATCTGGGTCTTGTCACCCATTTCGGCGAGAAAGAATGCGACCAGCGTGCAGCCGAACACGCCGAGCTTCACGAAGCGCGCATCCTCCGCGTCGAGCCTGTCGGGGATCAGGATCCAGACCGCCATGGCGAGGAAAGACAGCCCGAGAATCCAGCGCAATGCCTCCGGCCCGATCAACAGCGTGATCCAGTTGCCGACCGCGCCCGCCAGCGCATGATTGGCCAGCGTGGCCACCAGGATGCCGGCGATGATCGGCCACGGCCTGCGGAATTTTGCGGCGAGCAGAAAGGACAGCAACTGCGTCTTGTCGCCGATTTCGGCGAGGGCGACGATGCCGGTGGAGATGAGGAAGGCTTCCAAACGGTTGCTCCTGGGCCGGGAGAAGACGGATGACCACGCCGCTCCCCGGCCGTTGCGGAGGCAGCATGGTCAAAGGTCTTGCCAGGTTCACGAACCGCCTGCGCCATGGCCGGATGGCCAAGCATGTTGACGCAGGCACCTCCCGGGAGGGCGGCTACTCCCCGATGACGGCGCGATTCTACCCGTGCGCCGGTTGCCAGTCCATGCGCGCAGCGGCGGTCAGGGGTAAATGCGCCGCGCGATCCGCAACAGCAGCGGTCCGGCAAGGCGCGAGATCGCGTGGCGGTGGCGCGCGAACTGCCGGTAGGCGAATGCCAGCAGCGGCTGCAGTGCGGGACGCGACAGCAGCCAGGCCCCCAGTGTCAGGTCGGCGCGGCGGTACGCTTCAGCGAAAACCGCGGGGCCGCGCAGCAGCGTGTGGTCGGCGAGGCGGGCATGGATGCTGGCCAGCGCCGCATCGCAGGTGATGCCGTGGGATGACTCGCGGTAGCCCTGCGCGGTGACATCGACAAAGCGCAGCAGGCCGCGGCGGTTGCGCGCGCGCAGCACATGGATTTCCGCCAGACACAGCGGACAGCGTCCGTCGAAATAGATCGTCAGGGTTTCCATCGGCCATCGATGATGGTCTGCGCGATCGCGTGTCCGCTGTCGAAGGCGCACTCGACCCTTGCGCCCAGTGCCCAGTCACCGCCGAGGAACAGCCTGCCGTCGCGACTGGCGAGACAGGGGCGGCCGAGTGCCTTCACCGTGCGTGCGTAGCGCCAGCGGTGGGCGATGGCCTGCCCGACCCTCGGCATTGCATTACCGAGTATCCGCCGCACCGCCTCGACCAGCAGCACCGCCACCGGTTCGCGCTCAAGTTCGAGATGGCGGCTGCTCCAGTCCGCTGTGGCGTGGGCGACCCAGCATTCCCTTGCGGCGTCGCGGCCGGGCTTCGAATTGTTGCGGCCGAGCCATGACAGTGTTTCCGGATCGGTTTGCAGCACATCGGGTACTCCGGCAACAGGGGCTGCGAACAGAAGCATCAATGCCCAGCATGGCGCCATGGTCACGCCATCCAGCGCCTGCGCGATGTCGCGTTCGGCGCCGAACAACTGCCGTGCCTGCGGCACCGGAACCGTGCTGACCACGATGTCGAAAAATTCGCCCGCCACATTCCCCGCCGTGCGGACGCGCCAGCCGGCACCTTCGCGTTCCACCGCAGTGACCTCGCAGGCGGCGCGCAGCTCAAGTCCTGCGGCCAGCGGTTCAACCAGTGCGTTCATGCCCGGCGTCCCGGTGATCCAGTCCTCCGCCGCGGGATCGATTCCCGGTGTTGTTGCCGGACGCCATTGCGCCGCGGCGCCGCTTTCGATGATTGCGGCCAGCGTTGAGCGGAAGACGGCGCCATGCGCGGTCACGTACTGCGCGCCATGATCGAAGCGGATGCCGCCGTCGAGCCGGCGCGTGGCTAGCCGGCCGCCGGGGCCGCGACCCTTGTCGAGAACCACGGGCCTGGCGCCGGCGTTCTGCAGCGCGCGGGCGCAGGCAAGGCCGGCCATGCCGGCACCGATGACGGCGATTGTCGGGAAGGACTGATTCGGCATTGTTTGCGGCGTTTCTGCGGGTTCAGGCCGGCGATACTACAGACATTCGATGCCGGCGTGCCCACGCTGCACGCGCGCGTCGTGCTGTCCAAGACAGGCGGCTTGCCGATCGCTGCGGCAGGCTGGTGGCACGCTGCTGCAGATGTGATCTGAATAGAATGAGCAACATCTTCAACAGGAGCCAAAAAATCATGACCGGCATTGCCGCAGGGCTGTTGCAGCGGAGCAGGCTGCTGTTCGTGATGCTTGCTGCGTGCATCGCGCTTCCCGCAGCGGCGGCCTTGCCGCTGGAAGAACTCGCCAAACCCGGCCGCGTGCTGCTGTTGCGCCATGCCATTGCGCCCGGCGTGGGTGATCCGGACAACTTTCGACTGCGCGACTGCAGCACCCAGCGCAATCTCGACGCCGCGGGCAGGGCGCAGGCCGCGCGGCTGGGCAAACGCATGGTCGCTCTCGGCATCCGTGATGTGAAGGTCTACGCCGGCCAGTGGTGCCGCACGCTGGAGACCGCACGCCTGCTCGGCCTCGGGCCGGTCACCGAACTGCCCGCGCTCAACTCGTTTTTCGCGAAACCGGACCAGCGCGAGGGCAATCTCGACGGCGTGCGCAAATTTCTTGCGAAGCTCCCCGCCGGCGGGCCCTTGGTGATTCTCGTCACCCACCAGGTCACGGTGACCGGCATCACGGGCATCTATCCGGAATCGGGCGGCGGTGCTGTGTTGCAGTTGGATGGCAGCCCGTCGCCAAAACTGGTCGGTACGCTGCCGGGGAACTACTGACAGCGTGGTCAGCCGCGTGCCCGCGAACGCGCGAGCATCACCTGGGTGTTGGGCACGTACAGCAGGTGCGCGATCTTGCGCACGAAATGATCCTCGTACGGATCGAGCGGGTGATGGGCGTAGGCGATGCGCCACAGGTGTTCGATCAGGGCCACGCGCTGTTCCATCGAAAAGTCGCGCTTGATCACCGCCACCTGCGCGTAATACGAGGTCAGGTGGCCGGTTTTTGCGCCGGCTTCCGTCAGCAGCGCCGAGGCGGATGCGGCGTCGAGTCCGAACAGTGCGGTCAGCGCCTCTTCGGCGGCGGCCTGCTCGGCCTCATGGATGGCGAGGTCGACGCGCGTGGACTCGTGCAGCAGCACCGCCACCGCGAGTTGCAGCTGGCGGCGTTCGAAACCGGGCACTGCACTGGCGCCGCCGGCTTCGTCGAACAGCCGTTTCAGGGTTCTCAGCATGTCCTGCGATCTAGCGCGAGCGCGCGTTTTTCACGAAATCGAGCGAGGCCTGGAACAGTTCCAGGTCCTTTGCGTAGTCCGCCGCATCGGCGCGGTCGATCTGCACCCATTCCCGTGTGCCGGCGATGCCGCCCGGCTGGAAGGCGCTGGTGTTGTCGCGGGAGAACTGCAGTTCCGTCGCCACCGCCGCCGGCAGGCGCAGGCCGACGCCGCTGCCGCTGATGCAGGCGAACATTTTGTCGCTGACGAAATAGGCGTCGAGGCCGTTGATCCTGCGGGCGCTGACGCCGGGGAGTTTCAGCAGCAGCGCGTCGAGCTGCGGCTTTGGGCCGGTGCTGGTGTTGGGCATGTCTGATGGATGTTTCCGGAACTGCCGGTGTGGCAGGATTATAAACACCGGCCGCGCCGCCGCGGGCGGTTACCGCCCGAAACGTTTGTAACGTTTTCTTACATCGTCGCGAGGAACGCGCCGGCCCGGCCCGGGCTCTCAACCACAGAGCCTTCCATGTCGGGAGGACGTGAAGTCGTAAAACCATCCGGAGGTCAATGATGAACAAGCTGATCATGAGTACCCTTGTCGCTGCCGGCTTCGCCGCCGCAGTCCCCCTCGCAATCGCGCAGGCCAACCCGCCGGCTGCCGGACAGGGCCAGCATGCGCAGCGCGGCCACCACGGCCAGCATGGCAAGCAGGCGTTCCGCATGCCCGGCGAGCGCGTGGAGGCGCGCCTGGCCTACATGAAGACCGCGTTGAAGATCACCGAAGCGCAGCAGCCGCAGTGGGATGCTTTCGCCGATGTCATGCGCAGGCAGGCGAAGGAAGCCGACGCGCGCATCCAGTCGCACCGCGAAAAACGCGCCGCGAACACCGAGCGCAAGCGCCCGACGGCGATCGAGCGCCTTGAAATGCGCCAGCAGTTCATGGCCGCGTCCTCGACGCGCATCGGCGAGCGGCTTGCCGCGCAGAAACCGCTGTACGCGGCGCTGTCGCCCGAGCAGCAGCAGGTCGCCGACCGGCTGTTTGCCGGACACGGCGGCAAACACGGCGGCCGCGGCGGACGCCACGGCGGGCACGGCCGGGCGTAAACGACGGCTGCAGCATACGGGCAGTCGGCGGCATCGCGGGGACGGCGCAGGCCGTCCCCGTTTTTTTGCGGCATGCATTCGAGTCTGCCGCATATCGTGGACCCCGGCGGTCCGCGGCGGGAGGCTGACTTACAATACGCGCTCCCGTTTTTCCAGAACCCCGCAAATGAACACCCTCGCAGAACGTCTCGGCGCCTGGGCCGCCGACCTCCGTTACGAAGACCTGCCGCCGGAAGTCGTCCACCAGGCCAAACGCATGATCATCGACACCATCGGCTGCGCGCTGGGCGGCCATGACAGCGAACCTGCGCGCATCGCGCTAGCCCAGGCCGCCACCGTCACCAGCACCGAACCGGCGACCATCCTCTGCAGCGGGGCGCAGACCAGCCCGGAACTCGCGGTCTTCGCCAACGGCGTGATGATCCGCTACCTCGATTTCAACGACGGCTACATCGGCCGCGAGGCGGGGCACCCCAGCGACAGCATCGCAGCCCTGCTCACGGCCGCGGAGATCGGCCGCGCCGACGGCCGCGAGCTGATCGTCGCCACGGTCATCGCCTACGAAATGTTCTGCCGCATGTGCGACATCGTGAATTTCAAGCCGATGGGTTTCGACCACACCACCATCGGCGCGATGGCCAGCGTGCTCGGCGCGGCGCGGCTGATGGGCCTCGACCGCGGACAGATCGCCACCGCGCTCAGCATCACCGTCGCCGCCAACGTCGCGCTCTACCAGACCCGCATCGGCAACGTCTCGATGTGGAAGGGTTGTGCCTATGCCAATGCCAGCCGCAACGCGATCTTCTTCGCGCAGATGGCGAAGCGCGGCATGACCGGGCCCTCGCCGGTGTTCGAGGGGCGCGGCGGCTATTTTGTCGCGGTGACGCGCCAGCCCTTCGAACTCGCGCCTTTCGGCGGCCGCGGCAATCCTTCGTTCAGGATCATGGACTGCCTGATCAAGCGTTATCCGCTGGGCCAGTATTCGCAGTCGGTGGTGCATGCCGCGCTGGAGGCGCGCTCGCGGGTGAAGAATGTCGACGACATCGCCGAAATCCGGGTGCGCACGCTGCATACCGCGGTCGAGATGATGGCCGGTGATCCCGACAAGTGGACACCCGCCAACCGCGAAACCGCCGACCACAGCATGCCTTACACCGCCGGCGTCGCGCTGAAATACGGCGCGGTCGATATTCCGTACTTCGAGGATCCCTACCTGCACGATGCGGATCTGCTGGCGCTGGTGGCAAAAATAAAATGCACGGTCTCGGAGGAGGCGAACAGGCGCGAGCCCGAAGCGATGCTCTGCGACATGGACATCGTGATGAAGGACGGGCGGCGCGAGGCGATCCGCGTCGAATACCATCGCGGCCATCCGAAGAATCCGATGAGCGACGCCGAGATCGAGGAAAAATTCCGCCCGCTCGCCGCCAGCGTGCTGCCACCTGCGCAGATTGATGCCTTGCTGCGTCAGTTGTGGACACTCGACACGCTGCCGGAACTGGAATCCTTGTTTGAACTGACCCGCATTAGGAGTTAAAAATATGTTAAAAAACAAATACTTATACGGAATTCCTCTCGCGCTCTGCACAGCCGTCCCCCTGTGCCTGGCTGCACCGGCCCTGGCGGCCGCCGGTGACGACTACCCTTCGCGCCCTGTGCGCATGCTGGTGCCGAATCCGCCGGGCGGCGGCAGCGACGCGGTGGCGCGCATCCTCGCGCAGAAACTCACCGCGAGCATGAACCAGCAGTTCGTCGTCGACAACCGCGCGGGTGGCGGCGGCATCATCGCCAACGAAACCGTCGCACGTGCCAATGCCGACGGTTACACGCTGCTTCTCGCATTCATCGGTCCGGTGGCGATCAGCCCGGCGCTGACCAAGGTGCCGTATGACTCGGTGAAGGACTTCGCACCGGTGGCGCTGGTTGCCGGCGGGCAGTACATGCTGGTGCTGCATCCCTCGGTGCCGGCGAAGTCGCTGAAGGATTTTGTCGCTTATGCCAAGGCCAATCCCGGCAAGGTCAACTACGCTTCCGCGGGCAACGGCTCGCCGCTGCATCTTGCCGCGGAACTGTTCAAGTCGCGCGCCGGCGTCAACATGGTTCACGTCCCGTACAAAGGTGGCGGTCCGGCAACCACCGCGATCCTCTCTGGCGAAGTGCAGGCGGTGTTCGGCAGCCTGACTTCAGTGGTGCCGCAGGTGAAGGCCGGAAAACTCACGCCGATCGGCGTCACCGGAGCCAAACGTTCGCAGCTTGCGCCGGAGTATCCGACGATTGCCGAACTCGGCTACCCCGGTTTCGAGATGACTTCCTGGTACGGCATACTGCTGCCGGCGCGCACGCCGCAGGCCATCGTCGGCAAACTCAATGCCGCCATCAATGAAGCGCTGAAGGCAAAGGACGCGACCGATGCGCTGCGCCGCCAGGGGCTCGATGCCAGCGGCGGCACGCCGGCCGAGTTCGCCGCGCACATCAAATCCGAGCTGGCGAAATGGGCAAAGGTGGTCAAGGACGCCGGCATCAAGGCCGACTGACCGAGTGACAAGCTCTGCTGCAGTAACAACGGGGCCTCAGAGCCCCGTTTTTTTGGGATCCGCGGGCGTAAGCTCTTACACTGACGCCGGGTGCATGACAACGGGGAGGATGCGTGTGCGTATCATGATGTTCGCGGCCGGCATACTTGCAGCCGCGGTATGCCTGCCCGCATTCGCGCAGGGCACTTCGGCCAAGCCGCCGCGCGGTGTCGCGAAAAAACCACCCGCCGCGGTCACCCAGGCGCGGCAGGAACAGGCGAAGATCTACGAAACCCGCGGGGAGGACGTGCCCGCCACCTATGTCACGGATCGTGCGCTGCTGTCCTACGGCAGTACACTGTTGCCGGATTTCACCCGCGCGCTGGCGGAACTCGGCCCGGCCGACCGCTGGCTGGATATCGGCGCGGGGCAGGGCCGGGCGATCCTCGAGTATTACGGCGAACGTTTCGATGCGATGAATCCCGCGGGCCGCGAGCAGCGCGGCAGCAAGGCGCAGTCGGTGGCGCTGTCAATCGAGGACCGGCGCACCGCCGAATGGCACAGGATCGCTGCCGGCCTCGAGCCCGGTAAGATCAGCTACCTGCACGGCAGGCGCCTGCGCGAATACACGCCGGCTGAACTCGGCCGCTTCCGCCTGGCCAGCGATGTCTATGGCGGTTTTTCCTACACCTCGGACCTGTCGCTGTTCATGACACGCATCCTCGACCTGCTCGAGACCGGCGGCAGCTTCTACACGCTGCTGATCAACGTGCAGCCGGAAACCGCCTCCGGCCGGAGCGCGCAATCCGCCGCGGCATTCCAGACTGAAATCCTTGCCGCCGACGGCACACCGGTGAAAATCTGCGCCTGGCTCAGGCAGATCGGCTGCGCCGAAGTCACCTGCGACACCGATCCGCGTTCGGAGACGCCGATCGAGCGTTACCGCGTCCGCAAAACCTGCGATAAAGTCAGCGTGCCGGCACTGAAGCAACTGCATTTCGCGCCCGGCACGCCGCCGGCGCGGCAGTTCCGGCTTGCGGACCGGACCGCGCATTGATCCGCAGCGGCGGTGCACCTGCCGTCCACTGCAATGAAGGAGCATCCAGTTGAAACAGACCAAGGCCTATAACGATCCGGAATTCATGGGCAGCCGTGCGGCGCGTCCCCTGCGCATCCTCTCCGAATACCTCGAACCGAGAACCCGACTTGATGCCGAAGGCGTCGAGGACACCATCGTGTTCTTCGGATCGGCGCGGCTGAAGGAGGGCAACAAATACTACGAGGCCGCGCGCGAGCTGGCCTCGCGGCTGACGCAATGGTCGAAGGGACTTGATCCCGAGGGGCGCCGGCGCTTCGTGGTCTGCACCGGCGGCGGGCCGGGCATCATGGAAGCGGCCAACCGCGGTGCATCCGAGGCGCGCGGCCGCAACGTCGGCCTCACCATTTCCTTGCCGCTGGAGGAGTGCGTCAACCCGTACGTCACCCGCGAACTCGAATTCCATTTCCACTACTTTTTCATGCGCAAGTTCTGGTTTGCCTACCTCGCCAAGGCGCTGGTGGTGTTTCCCGGCGGTTACGGCACGCTGGATGAGCTGTTCGAGACGCTGACCCTGGTGCAGACCAGACGCATGCGCAAGCCGATGCCGATCGTGCTGTTCGGCAACGACTACTGGAACGAGGTCATCAACTTCGACGCGCTGGTACGCCACGGCACCATCGATGCGAAGGATGTCGAACTGATGTACCGCACCGATTCGGTGGACGACGCATGCGCCTACCTGATCCGCCATCTCACCGCGGATGCACTGTCACAGCCGGGTGCGATGCTGTAATGAAATATCAATAAAATCAGATAGTTGCAAATAAATTCCCGGTGAAGCAACTGCTGCTTCACCGGTATTCCGGCAGTGTTCAGCGCGGCCGGTGTTTGCCCACCGACCAGCCGTGTGCACTGATGTGTTTCTCCGCCTTCTCGATGGGATGGTCCTCCAGCGGAGTCGCCATGGTGTCGTTCCAGCGGTTCATGAATCCGAAATAGGAAATCAGCGCCGTGATCTCGACGATCTGGCCTTCGTTCCAGTGCTGCTTCATGCGTTCGAACAGCCCGTCGCTGACGTCGTTGGGCTGCGAGGCCGCGGCGATCGCGAACTCCAGTGCCACGCGTTCATCTTCGCCGAACAGCGGACTGCTGCGGAATTCCCAGACCTTCTCGAGTTTTTCCGCGGGTATGCCCTGCTGGAGTGACCCCCCGGCGTTGTGCGCCATTCAGTAATGGCAGCCGTGGGTGCGCGCCACCACGTAGGCCAGCAGGCGCTTGAAGGCGATGCTGACTTCGCCGTCGGCATCGAACACCGCATTGGACAGCGCGCGCAGCGCCATCACCAGCTTCGGCCGGCGCTGCATGATCAGCTGGCTGTTGGGCACATAGTGGTTGCTCGCCAGCGTTTTCTCGAACACCTCCTTCAGTTCGGGTGCCGCGCCGATGGGCAGGGGTTCCAGTCTGGGCATGAAGTTTCCTTGTTGATCAAGCGGGAACAATTCCCGGCGCGCGGAGAGTCCGTGGCCGGGGGAAGACCATGTTTACTGCCGGATTCCGAGGGTGGTGGCGAGGCCGTAGTAGAGCTCGTACTGTTCCTTGACGAAGGCATAGGTCTCCTCGGGCGAGCGGATCGCCGGCACGCCGCCGATGCGCGCATTGCCGGCCTGCCAGTCCGGATCCTTCGCCAGCTGCTGGAAGGTCTTGATCCAGGCAGCGACCACCGGTTTCGGCAGTCCCGCCGGCCCCATCAGCGCGGTCCAGCCGACGAGTTTCTCCATTTCGGGATAACCCGCTTCGCGCGCACCCGGCACCCCCGGCGCTTCGGCGATCCGGTCCGGCGACGCCATCAGCCCGCGCAGCCGTCCCGACTTGATATGCGGCACCAGCGTCGTCGCATTGTTGCAGGCGAAATCGACCTGGCCGCCCATCACCGCGGTGGTCACCTCGCCGCCGCTCTTGTAATGGATGCCGACCGCATGATCCTTGGTCAGCTTCGCCAGCGTCATCCAGTATTGCGGCGTCATGTTCTGCACGGTGCCCGGTCCGGCGGTCGAAAAGTTGAGCTTGCCCGGCTGCTTGCGGATCGCGTCCATCAGATCCTGCGCGTTGCGGTAGGGCGACTCGGCGCGCACGAAACAGATCGAGGGATTGAGTTCGATCAGCGACAGCATCGTGAACTCGTTCCACTTGTAGTTCAGCTTCGAATCGATCGCCGGCAGGATCGCATGTGTGGCGATCCGCGCCACTAACAGCGTGTAGCCGTCGGGTTGCGCCGCCTTGACGTAACTCGTGCCGATCGCGCCGGAGGCGCCGACGCGGTTCACCGGAATGATGTTGGTCTTGCCGCCGAGGTATTTCGGCGCGACCAGCCCGACATTGCGGCCCGAGAGATCGGAATCGCCGCCCGCGCCAAAGGGAATCACGAACTGGATCGGCTTGGTCGGATACTGTGCGGCGGACTGTGCCTGTGCGCCCTGGGACAGTGCCAGGGCTGCGGCTGAACTGGCTGCGAGTACGGCGGCTGCAAAGCGATGCATGTTCCCCTCCGGATCGGTTGATCAAATGACGTCTTGTTGTTTTGCGGTGTCCGGCGTGCCCTGATGCTGCCGACCGTTCCGGGCCCGCGTTGTTGCATCTGCCCGGCTATTCTGCACCAAATCGGCCGTTGTCGAATCCGGATCTGTCGTCCTGCGGCCACAGCGGCATGCCGGCAATCGTCACAAAGTCTTACAAAATCGCCGGGATAACACCAACCGGGGTTCTGTCCAAGAAGGCAAGGAGGATCCCGACATGCAGAAAACCGCCCGGACAGTCCTGGTCCTGATCGCATTGACCGCCCTTGGCGGTTGCGTCGCCGTGCCGGTAGAACCTGTCTATTACGAACCGGCACCGGTGATCTACGTGCCGGCACCGGCCTGGCACGGTCCGGTCATCCGTTTTGACGTTTACGGCGGGGGCGGCAGGCATTACCGTCCTCAACACCACCGGGGCCACGGCGGGCGCCGCGGCCACCGCTGATCCGCGCAGGAGGACAAGTCATGCGCCACACACTCATCGCATTGTCATTGCTGCTGGGCACCGCGATTCCCGGAGCAGCCTGGATTCCGGCCGCCGCCGCATCGTCCGCCATCAGCATCAGCATCGGCATTCATCATGCCGGTTACCCGGAACTGGTGCTGGTGCCGGGTTACCCCGTCTATTACGCACCGCAGCTGCCGGCCAACTATTTTTTTTACGATGGATACTACTGGCTGTATCACGAGGACCACTGGTACATGAGCGACTGGTATGACGGTCCGTGGACAGCGGTCGATCCCGACGAGGTGCCGCTGTTCGTGCTGCGGGTGCCCGTGCGGTATTACGTCAGCCCGCCGCTGTACTTCCACGGCTGGTACGTCGATGCCGCACCGCGCTGGCACATCCACTGGGGTCCGCGCTGGACGCGTTACCGCCCCGGCTGGGACCACTGGGACCGCCGCATCGTCTACGCTCCGGCGCCGCTGCCGCTCTACCAGCGCCATTACGTCGGCGACCGGTACCCGCGCGGCGAATACCGCCACGTGATCCACCGCGAACATTACCGTTACCGGCCGCATGACACCGTGGTGCGCGAGCGCCACCAGCGGCAGCAGGCGGCACCGCGGCCACAGGCCCAGCGCCCGGATTTCCAGCGCATGCCGCAGCAGCGGTACGAGCGCGGGCAGGACTGGAACCGCACGCCGTCGATGCCGCCGCAACCGTCGGCCGTGCCCCGGCAGCCGTCGGCGGTGCCGCAACAGCCTTCAGCGGTTCCACAACAACCTGCGGCAGTGCCGGTACAGCCTCGGCCGCAGCAGCAGCCCCTGTTCCAGCCGCAGGCGCCGCGGGAACGTGGTGAACGCGGAGAACTCCGCGGGCCGGATCCGCAGCGTGCCGCAACCCGTCCCTCCGGTCCTGCGCCGCAGGCCGTGCAGTCGCGGCCGCAACGGGAGCCGCGCGCGCAACAGGCACCGCGACCGCAGTTCCAGCAGCGCGCGCCACAGATGCGCGGCGAAGCGCAATCGCCACGCGGCAATTTCGAACGGCGCCAGGGCGGCGAACGCGGGCCGGGACGCAGCTGAGCTTCGGCGCGGGCGCGCCGCAACAAAACGGGGCCGCAACGGCCCCGTTTTCATCGGATAATCCTCCGCAGCGGCAGCGATCCGATGCCGCATACACCGGAGAAAACACCATGGCCGCAGAACCCGCCGTCACCGGCAGTTGCCTGTGCGGAGAAGTCCGTTTCGAAATCGCAGCGCCGTCGACGGCCTTCCGTTACTGTCACTGTTCGCGTTGCCGCAAGATCACCGGCGCGGCGCATGCCGCCAATCTGTTCGTGCCGGCGGCGCAGTTCAGATGGCTGGCCGGCGAATCGCTGGCGCGCCGCTACGACCTGCCCGGCGCCAAACGTTTTGCAGTGAGCTTCTGTACGCAGTGCGGCACCCGCGTGCCGCACAAGGTGGCCGGCACCGAGAACATGCTGATACCCGCCGGTGTGCTGGATGCGACGCCGGACCTGAAACCCGATGGCAGCATTTTCTGGGGGTCGAGGGCTGCATGGTATGTGGAGACGCAGGCGTTGCCGAAACACGAGGAATACGGCCACTGACCTGCTGCGGAGGGACTGCAGGAAATGGCACGCTACTTGCTCAACCAGCACTTTCCGATTTGAAGGAGTGCGTCATGAAAATGCTGCTTGAACGATTCGTCCTGCTGGTTCTGGCTGCGGCAAGTGCGGCGGCGACGGCGCAGAACTATCCGGCGCGCAGCGTGCGTGTCGTGGTCGCTTATCCCGCTGGCGGCAGCATCGACACCACGGCGCGGCTCACCGCGCAGCGTCTTGCGCCGGCGCTCGGACAGCAAATCATTGTCGACAACCGTTCGGGTGCCGCCGGCATCATCGGCACCGAGAACGTCGTGCGCGCGGCACCCGACGGCCACACGCTGCTGATGGCGAGCGCGGCGGCGGTGTCCTCTGCGCCGAGCATGTACGCCAAGCTGCCTTACGATCCGCTGCGCGACCTGGCGCCGATCGTGCTGGTTGCGAACCAGCCCAACGTGCTGCTGGCGCATCCTTCCGTGCCGTCACGCAACCTGAAGGAATTCATCGCGTTGGTAAAGGCGAATCCCGGCAAGTTCAATTACGGGTCCTCCGGCATCGGCGCGACGCAGCACATGACATCTGAACTGTTCGCGATGATGACCGGCACCAGCATCGTGCATGTGCCGTACCGCGGTGGTGCGCCGGCGATGATTGATCTCACGACAGGTCAGATCGATTTCATGTTCACGCCGGCGCCGAACGCGATCACACCGCTGAAATCCGGGCGGGTGCGCGGCATCGCGGTGACCAGCCTCAAGCGCTCGGGTGTGCTGCCCGAGCTGCCGACGATGGACCAGTCGGGCCTCAAGGGGTTCGAGCTGCTCGGCTGGATCGGGCTGATGGGGCCGGCGGGCACACCGCCGGCGGTGATCACGCGCCTCAACGGCGAAGTACAGAAAATGTTCTCCGGTGACCTCAAGGACAAACTCTTCGAGCTTGGGCTCGACGTGGCCGGCGGCAGTCCCGAGGAATTCGCCGGCTTCATCCGCAGGGACATCGAGAAATACGCAAAAATCGTCAAGGCGGCGAAGATCCCGCCGCAATAAAGCCACAATGGAGAAACACGCATGACTTTTGCCATCGCCGCGCGCTGCGCGGAGACCGGACGCCTTGGCGTTGCCATTTCCACCCGTTCGATCGCCGTCAGTTCGCGCTGCCCCTTCATCGCGCCGGGCCTCGGCCTGGTGGTGACGATGCAGCGCACCGACCCGCGGCTGGGGCCGCTGGGCCTCAAACTGCTGGGACTCGGTTATTCCGCGCAGAAGACGCTCAATGAAATCGCCGCCAGCGATCCCGGCATTGAACACCGCCAGGTCTGCGTCATCGACCGCGATGGCAATGCCGCCGCACGCACCGGGGCCAAACACCGCGTGTGGTCCGGCGCCTTCGTCGAAAAAAACCTGGTGGCAATGGGCAACAATCTCGCCAGCGAGAAGACCGCAGCCGACATGCGTGAGGCCTGGCATGCGACAGCAGGCAAGCCGCTGGAAGAACGCTTGCTCACTGCGCTGGAGGCGGGGCGCGACGCCGGCGGGCAGAACGGCGGCCAGCATTCGGCGGGCCTGCATTCCTACGACCGCGAGATCTATGCCTATGTCGACCTGCGCGTCGACGAACATGCGGAACCGGTTGCCGAGCTGCGGCGGATCTACGAAGCGCAGAAGCCGCTGCTGCCCTACTACTACGGCCGACCGGGGCAGCCCGACGAATACGGTCGCGAAGAGGAATGGCTTGCGCGCCAAGGGAAATCATAAAAATATCAATAAAAACAAATACTTATAAATTATTCCCGGAGCGGGAGACAGGGTGGGTCCGAGCCGCTTTTTGCCATCAATGTTTTAATGCGGGTTCTTTCACGGAGGAAAACCCGCATGGCCCTGATCGAACAGCACGTCACCGTCACCACCAAACACGGCAAATGCCCGGCCTTCGCCGCCTGTCCCGATGCGCCGGGACGTTTTCCCGGCATCATTTTCTACATGGACGCGCCGGGTTTCCGCGAAGAGCTGTGCAACATGGCGCGGCGCATCGCCAAGCACGGCTATTTCTGCCTGTTGCCCGACATGTACTACCGCCTCGGCACCTGCCGCTTTGACATCCCGCGCCGCAATGACGCGATGTCGGCGGTGATCAAGGCGGCGATGAACAGCCTGAGCAATGCCGATGTCACCGACGACACCGCGGCCTTCATCAACTGGCTCGACGCGCAGGACAAGGCGGCTGAGGGTGCGGTCGGCAGTGTCGGCCATTGCATGAGCGGGCGTTACATCACCACCGCCGCGGCGCGTTTTCCGCGGATGAAGGCGGCGGCCTCGCTCTACGGTGTCGGCATCGTCACCGACAAGGAGGATTCCCCGCACAAGCTGCTCGGTGACATCAAGGGCGAACTCTATTACGCGTTTGCCGAGAAGGATGCTTCGGTGCCGGCGCAGGAAGTCACCGAACTGGCCGCGGCGCTGAAGAAGGCCGGCACGAAACACGCGCTGGAAACGCTGCCCGGCACCCAGCACGGCTTCTGTTTCGCCGAACGCGCGGTCTACAACCCGGTGGCCTCGGAGCATACCTGGACGAAGATCTTTGACCTCTGGGACCGCAACCTGAAATAGTGCCGCTTGCCTGAAAGGCGCGCCGCCATGCCGTCAGTCGTCGAAATCAGCGAACAGCAGCGCCGGGACATCCTCGAGGCCAACCTCGCGCAGGCTGCTGCCTGCGCGGAGGCGGCACAGCGCCGCGCGCTGGCAAAGGGCAGCTTCGTGTTTTTCGCCGCCTTCGACGGCACCAACAACGACAAGGATGACCTCGCCGGCGATGCGCACTGCAGCAACGTCGGCCAGCTGTGGCAGCAGTACGACGCCGATCGCATGGAGAACCTTCAGGGCGGCTATTACCCCGGGCTCGGCACCAACGGCCGGCCGACGCGCGAGACCTGGATGTCCTCCGCGGTCACCGTCGGCGTCATCGAGACCGCGAAGAAGGCCTACATCGATTACGCGAAGGCGGCGTCAGCCTGGCTGGCCGAGCATCCGCGCGCAGCGGTGAGCGTGGTGCTTGCCGGTTTCAGCCGCGGCACGGCTTCGGCGGCGATCTTCAGCCAGTTGCTGTACAAGCGCGGCCTGGTGCTGCCGTACCCTTCCGGCAAGGTGCTGATCGAGCCCGGCGCAACGCGGATTGCCAGCGGTGTGCTGTTCGACCCGGTGGCAACCGGCGTCAAGGGCAATCTCGCGTTTCCGCCGAATACCCGCAACCTCGTCGTGTTCAAGGCGCTCAACGAATACCGCCACCTGTTCAAGGCCGTGAACTACACAAGGCAGCCGGACATCGCCGCCACACTCGGCTTCTACGGCAACCACTGCGATGTCGGCGGCGGCTACGACAACGGCCTTGCTGCCGTGACGCTTGATGCGGCCACGCGATTCCTGCAGAAATCGGGACTCGCCATCGACGATGTGCCGGCCGCGCGCGGACTGGTCGAGGGTGAGCTTGCCGTGCACAGCGAAGAACGTGACAACCATGGCCAGAAGATCTGGGACGGCTATCACCCGGACGGATTCAGCTTTCGCGATCATCGCCTGTTTGACCGCGATGTGCAGGTCAGCCCGGCCTCGCGTCCCAACGCCGCCGGGCAGCGCGGCTTCACGCTCTACGACGGTCCGCGGCTGATGCTCTAGCCGCGCCGGCGCTGCGTCTCCCGCCTGGTTTCCCTGACGATTTCCTCGCGCACGTCGGTGATCTCGCGCATGCCCGAGGACGCGCCGCCGTCGCAATGCTCCGTGCGCGGGCAATGCGTGCTGCGCGGGCAGATGATGCGCGCGGGGCGCAGCAGGGCTTCCCCGACCCAGGCGATGTTCAGCACCCGCGCCACGGCGCGGACCGCCTCCGCCGCGGCCCTGGGGATTTCCGCCTCACCGCGGCCGCGCACACAGGCTTCGGTGATCGCGTCGGCGTAGGCATCGGCATCGGGCGTGTGCGAGCGCAGCGCCGGCAGCAGGTCGATGCCCACCGACAGCACATGCGGATTGCCCGCCATGTCCGCGGTGCGCAGCGAATGGCAGCAGTAGAGCAGTGACTGGCCGCCGTCACGCAACACCGATATCTGCGAACCGCGGTCCGGTCCCTTTTTCGAATCGAGCATGCGGAACACCGCCCAGTGCGGGCAGGGATCGGTGGCGCGCGCCATGTTGCCCCAGGGCAGGGGAATGCCGTTGCCGCGGTAGACCGCGCGCAGGAAACCCGGCGGATAGGCGTCAAAGAAGTGCCAGTAAGGATAGGGCGAGACCTTGGTCATGCGCCGCATCACCGCCGCCGGTGTCAGCTGGATCTTTTCACCGGCCTCGACGCGGTAGGACTCGCGCGTGAGGAAACGGCGGAAGGGCACTTTCGGGCACAGCAGCGCGCCGGCGAAGAAGCTGCACTCGAAATCGCGCCAGGCATGCAGCACGTCCTGCGGGCTCATGCCGCCGCTGCCCTCCACATAGCCATCAAGTTCGCCGCCGGTGGCATGCGGCGCCTTCAGCCCGTCGCCACCGTGCAGGACCTTGTGGCCGAGGTGCGAGGCGAGGTCGAACTTCAGCCGCGCCGGATCGTGTTCCAGCGCGCGGTTGAGGTAGATCGTGCCCGGCGCCTCGTAGAAGGAACGCACCATGCTGCGCAGTTCGCGGCCGTTGTCGCGGACCGGCAGCGGCTTGCGCTCGAACCACTGCACTTTGAGGCCGTGCTGCCGGCACAGCTTCAGCAGGTCCGCCGCATCGAGCGGGAATTCGCGCCGGCCGACGTTTTCCGCCGCGCGTTCGAGGTCGGGGAAGTCGTTGCGCGACATTTCCTGGTGCGAACGGATCAGCAGATGCGCGAACTGCCGGCCGGTGGTGCCGGTCTGCGCCAGCAGTTCGGGAATCGCCGCCTGCAGCAGTTCTTTCGAAAACAGGAAGGCCGGCTCCAGCGGCACTGTCGCCGCGCCGCCGCTGCGCGGTGCCGCCACTGCAGTCTCGGTTTCCGGATTGTTGTCGAGGAACCAGGCCGGGTCGCGCTGGAACAGCACCGACAGCAGGTCCAGCACCTCGGCCGAGGGCACGCGTTTGCCGCTCTCGATCATGCTCAGGTATGACACCGAGGGCGCCTTCTCCGGATCGTGCTGGCTGCAGCGCGCCGACAGTTCTTCCAGCGTGAGGCCGTTGCGTTTGCGCAGCGCGCGCAGCTTGGTGCCGAGGAAATGGCTCTGGCGGGTGTGCAGGCTCATCGTGCGTCTCCGGGCGGTGTCGGGCTGCTGTGATCGTCGATCAGCTGCATGTGAAATTAACAATGTGAAATTTTTAATGTCAAATTTCGCACCCAGCGCTCCTATGATGCACCGCAATCCGGTCAAAAACCAGACCGGTCCCGGCCCATCACAGAGGGAGATCCAGATGACCTACCGCATCCTGATTCTCGGCGCATCCTACGGCTCGTTGCTGGGCAGCAAACTGCTGATGGCCGGCTACCGCGTCTCGCTGGTCTGCACCGCGCCCACCGCCGGCCTGATCAAGCGCGAGGGCACCCGGGTGCGTTTCCCGCTGCGCGACCGCGCGCCGCTGGAGATTGATTCGCGCCGGCTGCCCGGCACGCTCGACGCGCTGACCCCGGATGCGGCCGATCCGCGGCAGTACGACCTCATCGTGCTGGGCATGCAGGAGGCCCACTACGGCGGCGACGGCGTGGGCGAGCTGATGCGCCGCATCGCGCGCTCGCGCAAACCCTGTCTCGCGATCATGAACATGCCGCCGCTGCCCTACCTGCGCCGCCTGCCGGGCCTGTTCGTCGATGCGCTGGAGAGTTGTTATACCGATCCCGAACTGTGGGACGGTTTCGACCCCGCGCGGGTCACCCTGGCAAGTCCCGACCCGCAGGCTTTCCGTCCGCCGGAAGCGGCGAAAAACGTGCTGCAGGTCGGGCTGCCGACCAATTTCAAGGCCGCGCGTTTCGAATCCGCGGAACACAATGCGCTGCTGCGCGACATCGAAGCCGGCATCGAGGCGGCGCGGCATGTCGAAGACGGCGTGCCGCTGGATATCCCGGTCAAGCTGAAGGTCCACGACTCGCTGTTCGTGCCGCTTGCCAAGTGGCCGATGCTGGTCGCCGGCAACTACCGCTGCATCGGTCGCCACGACATGATTCCGATCCGCGAGGCGGTGCATGCCGACCTTGAGCGCTCGCGTCGCATCTACGACTGGACTGCCGGCCTGTGCATGAGCCTTGGTGCCGCGCCCGCAGACCTGGTGCCCTTCGACAAGTACGCCAGGGCCGCCGCAGGACTCGCCAAGCCGTCCTCCGCGGCGCGCGCTTTGTTCGGCGGTGCGCGGCACATCGAACGCGTCGACCGCCTGCTGCAGCACATCGCCTGGCAGCAAGGCACGGAGTGCGCGGTGCTGGAAGAGATCGTGGGCTTCGTCGATGTGCGGCTCGCAGCGAACCGCGCCGCGGCGGCACCCCGCCAGCCGCTGTTGCCGGCCGCGCCGCAAGCGCAATCCGGATCGCTGCCGGAGCCGCTGCCGGCCTGAGCCGGATGTCCGGGTTGCAAAACACGGCGCCTGCGGGCGCCGTGTTTGTTCCACCCCCGGCAGCGCTTCAGCGGAAGCGGATCTTCGCGACCAGGATCGCGCCGGCGAGCAGCAGCGTCACCGCGTTGGCAAGGATCAGCGGCAGGTCGTTGATGAGTATTCCGTAGACCAGCCACAGCACAATGCCGGCCACCATCAGCGAGAACATCGTGAGCGACACGTCGCGCGTCGAGCGTGTGCGCCAGGCCTGGATCGCCTGCGGCGCGAAGGCGGTGGTGGTGAGGATCGCGGCGGCGATGCCGATCCAGGTGGGGGAGAAGGCGGGGGTATCCATGGCTGCGTGAGTGTACTCCCTGCCGGTGACGGTCAGCGCTGCGCCGGCGCGACCTGGTGGAAAAAATCGAGCACCAGGAATTCCTCCAGCCCCGAGTTGTCGCGGGGGTGTGCCGAGAGCATCAGGCTGCGCCCCAGGCGCTGTGACACCCACAGGAAATCTTCCTGCGTGTTCTCGCGGATGATGGAGATCATCCGGCGCACCACCGCGATGCGGATGTCGGGATTGCCGCCCCTGTGCACGGCGATCAGCTGCTTGGTGTTGCGGCCGATGTCGCTGCGCCAGCCGTGGTAGATGAACTCGGCGTAGTCGCTGCCCAGATGTTCGATGTTGAACATGCCGCCGGATTTCTTCGGGTCGTAACCGAAGGCCTGGTCCCGCGTCGAACCGAGGTTGCCCTCGATGATTCGCCGGGTGCGTTCGTCTTTGTCCTCCGTCGGAGACGCAGGCGGCAGATCGGGCCGGTTGCGGCGCCGCGCCTCGATGTAGGAGGCCAGGTCACCCGTCATTGCGGGTGGCAGCGGTGCCGGTGGTGCGGCCGGCGCCGGTGCCTGCGGAATCGGTGCCGGTTTGGGTGGCGGCGGGGGTGCCGGTCGCGGCGGCAGTGCAGCCCCGGGTCGTGGTGCCGCGGGCGGCGGCGTCACCGCGGGACCCGGCAGCGGCGCCGGAGGAAGCAGCCGCAGGCTCAGCGGAGCGCGATCCCCGCCCGGTTCGGAGACCCGCACCGGTTTCTGCGGTGTGACCCACAGCGCGGCGGCGTGGATCAGCAGCGACAGCGCGAGCGCCGCCGACAGCCGTGCCGTCGTGCTGTCCTGCCTGCCGCGGAATATGTCGTTGCGGTCGTTCATCGATCCGTCAGTGTTGCAGCGCCGGGGTGTGGAGGCGTTCGGGCGGGTGCCGACCGCGCAATATACTGCGTCTGACCGTCCGGATCGGTCTTAATTCGCCGCGGGTGGAGCCAGCCACTGCAAGACTGCGCCAATGGCGACGATGGCCGTGAAACAGAGCAGCCAGCCGCCGACGACCACCGCGATGCGCAGGTGATGCATGCGCGGCCGCAGCAGCAGGCGCGACGTGGAGTAAATGAAGCCGACCGCCATCGCCGGCGCCAGCCACACGCCTGACATCATCTGTGCCAGCAACGCGCGCCGGACTTCGAGATCGACTGCCGTGTCCTGTGCCACGCTCAGCAGTCCCGCCAGCGCCACCAGCGGCATGCCCGAGAGGATGCCGCTGGCGCCGTCCTTCCAGCGGAAACGCGGCGGCAGCACGATCAGCAGCCACAGCGCGAGCGCGAAGAGCAGGGTTTTCAGCCAGGTCAGCGCCGGTTTGGCGGCTTCGCCGGTTTCAGTGCCGGTTGCGGCAGCGAAGAGCCACCACAAACCGGTCAGCGCGATTCCGCACAGCGCCACTGTTAGCACATAGGCCGGCTGCAGCTGCGGCGGCACACCGTTGCGGATCCGCCGGCGCGTCACCAGAAGCAGCCACAGCGCCGCCACGCCCGCGGCCAGCACCCAGGCCAGCGCTGTTGCAGTCGCGGGCGCGGCGAGCAGCACGAACAGTGCCAGATAGGCGACGCACAAGACACCGTTGAGCAGCGGCATCCACAGCATGGTTGCCGTGATCGGGCCGACGGTGTCCTGGCGCGACAGGATGAACGCGAGACCGTTCAGCGCCGGAAAAGTCAGCATCAGTCCCGCTGCTGTCGGGAAACGTCCGGCCAGTGCCACGATCAGCGCGAACACCGCCGTGCCGGCGGCGACGCGCAGGCTGATGTTCAGTGCAGGGGGAATGGCTGAAACCCGGTTGTGCCTCGCCGGTTACTGCATCCCGAAAGTGTAGCGGCTGCCCACGTTCGAATAGACCACCCGGTCCGGCATCTGCTGACGCAGCATGTCGATGAACCGTTCGCCGGTGCAGTGCATCGGCACGATCACGTCCGGATTGATCGCCTGCAGCTCCTTCAGCGTGTGCTGCAGGTACTCCACATGCGAGGGGCCGAGGTGGAAGCCGCCCATCACGGCGTGCACCTTGTCGATGTTGGCGGCCTTCATTGCGCTCCGCACGGTGTTGATGATGCCGGTGTGGCCGCAGGAGGAGATCACCACCAGGCCCTTGCCCTTGACGATGTAGCAGGTGGCGTGTTCGTCGGGATGGGTGTCCTTCACCAGCTTGCCCTCGCGCTCGGCTTCGGTGAAATGGTCGTCCACCACCAGCGAGCCGCCGGTGACGGTCTCGAAGGAATCACGCTCGATGTAGCCCGAGGTGAAGGCGCCGTCGAGCGCCTGCGGCTGCGGGCAGCACACCGGCATCACCTTCTGCGCCTCCAGCGCCGCGCGGTCGAGCGTGCACCAGGGCATCGGATCACCGCCTTCCTTGATCCACTTGGTGCGGAACACGGTTTCGCCGCCGACGTAGAGCGCGATGTCGTCGCGCATCCGGCCGCGGTGCTGCTTTATGAAACCCTGCAGCCCGCCGAAATGGTCAAGGTGGCCGTGGGAGAGGATCAGGCCGTTGATCTTGGAGGGCTCGATGTTCAGCAGCTCGAAATTGCGGTTGATGATCTCCGGCGTGTAGCCGAAGTCGAGCACGTACTGCGCCTTCGCGCCATCCTTCTCCGAGGTGAGGTGCAGCGACAGGCCCCACTCGCAGGCGAAGGTGCTCTCAGGCCGGCCGTAGATGCGGCCGACGTGTTCGATCTGCACATGCGGGTGGTTCATGCGCGGCAGGAAACGCTCGTAGCGGGAATCGACGAGGACGCGCACGGTGAGGGCATCGACGACGGGGGCGGTGAAGGCGGCTGCGGTCATGCGGGTGTTCTCCTCCGGAGGATTGGGGTTGGCCGGGCTCGGGCCCGTTTCAGGCAGAGCCTAGCATTGCAGGGCGGGGGCGTGCATGCCGCTTGCGCCGCGGCGCATCTTCAGTTGAGGGGCCAGGGCATTTCGATGACAGACTGCAACAACCCTGTCGGATACTGCAGCACGAACAAGTGACTGAACAGGCTCATCACCGCGACTGCGGCCAGTGCGCCGCCGATGGCCCGTGACCAGCGTACGCCGGCTTTCACCCGCAGGAAGGCCGCGATGTAGATGAATACGCCGAGGATGAAACCGAGCAGGCCGATTGCCGCCAGCAGCGCCAGTATCCAGCCCTGGAAATGCAGGTCTCCGTGGGCGGGCCGGTTGTCGCCGCTCAAGTCGCGCTCGCTGTCGAAGAACACGTAGTCGGGCCGGTTGCGGCGGAACTGCAGTACGGCGGCAATCAGCAGCGCCAGGGTGATCAGGGTCACCGCGACCGGAAACACCTTGCCCAGAAACTGGAGATGCCAGGTGTCGTAAATCGTATACAGGCAGATCGCGATCAGCAGACCCAGGAAAACGGCCTGCGGCGTCTTGTTGAGCGGTGCATGCGGTCCCGTCGCAGTGAGCGGGTCGCGCTGCGCCTTCATGCGTATCGTCAGGTAAACGGAGACGGCGGTCAGTGCCAGGATCAGCAGCACGCCGCCGCGCTGCAGGAAAGTGGCGCCGTAGACCTGGATCGACTGGTAGACGGAAGCATCAAGGCGCATCGAGAGCACAAAGCCGATCAGGAAGGCGGGCCGCGACCAGCCGAACCGCTTCATGTACATTCCGAAAACACCGAGCACGAACAGCGCGATCAGGTCATCCCAGTCGCGGGTGGCCTGGAATGCGGCGAAATAGACGATGACGATCATGAAGGGCGCCACCAGCATGAAAGGCACCAGCGTCACGCGCGAGATCGGCCGCGCCAGGAACAGGCAGATGCCCGCGCCGATGACATTGGCGATGGCAAGCGACCAGATGATGATGAAGGTCAGGTCGAGATGGCGCTCCATCATGCCGATGCCCGGCTCCACGCCGATCAGGATGAGAGCGCCAAGAAACAGCGCCATGCTGCCGGACCCCGGGATGCCGAACATCAGCGTCGGGATCAGCGCGCCGCCGTTGTCCGCGTTGTTGGAGGCTTCCGGGCCGATCACTCCGCGGATGTCGCCCTTGCCGAACTGCGAGCGGTCTTTCGCCGACTGCATGGCATGGGCGTAGGCCACCCAGTTGGTGACTGCGCCGCCGAGGCCGGGCAGTGCGCCGATGAACACGCCCAGCGCGGAACAGCGGACCACCAGCCATTTGTGCTTCAGCGTCTCGCGGAAACCCTGCAGCGTGCCGGCGCCGAGTTCCGGTATGGAGGAAATGCTCGCGCGCTTGCGCATGACCTCCACGATTTCCGGGATCGCGAACATCGCCAGGCCGACGATCACCAGCGGCAGGCCGTCGCTGAGGTAGAGCGTGTCGAAGGTCAGGCGCTCTTCCGCCGTGGCGGGTGCCGCGCCGATGCTGCCGAACAGCAGGCCCATGCCGCACATGATCAGGCCCTTGATCGCGCTGTTGCCCGTCAGCATGCCGACCATCGTCAGCGCCAGCACGACCAGCATCAGCTGCTCGCCGAATCCCACCGCCAGTATCAGCGGCCGCGCGAACTGGATTGCCAGGGTCAGCATCAGCGCGCCGAACAGCCCGCCGAGCAGCGAGGCCGAAAAGGCCGCGCCCAGCGCGCGCGCGGCCTCCCCGCGCCGGGCCAGCGGGTGACCGTCCATGATGGTGGCCTGGGCGCTCGAGGTGCCGGGGATGCCGATCAGCACGGCCGGGAAGGTATCCGAGGTGTTGGTGACCGCCAGCAGGCCGATCATCATCGGCAGCACCAGCGTCGGATCGCCGCCGTAGACGAAGGGCAGCAGCAGCGAGAGCGCGGCGATGCCACCGAGGCCCGGCAGTATGCCGACCACCAGGCCAAGCAGCACCCCGCCCAAAAGAAAGAGCAGGTGCTGCACGCTGATCAGCGTGGACAGCGCCTGCAGGAGGTCGGCTTGCATTTACGCGATCGTGATCCCTTTGCCCGGATCAGTCGATCACGACGTTGTGTTCCGACTTGAAGTAGTTCCTGAGCCAGGCTGCAGCCTCCGGCTTGAAGGAGGTGGCGTCCTTGATGATGGGCCTTGCCGCCTCGCCGATGAACTGCGGATAACCTTCGATGATCTGGCCGGCCACCTTCTCGAACTCCGGATCCTTCAGGATGTTGGCCATCGCCGTGCGCCAGGTCTCGACGATCGGCCCCGGCGTGCCCGCGGGCAGGAAAATGCCCTTGTTCAGCATGGTCATCATCTTGTTGACCGACTGCCAGGCATCGAAGGCGGGGCCCGAGGGCTTTTTGCCGAACATCAGCTCGTAGGCCTCTCCGACGTGGGGCAGCTCCGGCGCGTTTGGATCACGGATCAGCGTGCCTTTGGCGTCGGTGATGCCCATCGTATACAGCGGCACCGCCTTGCCGGCCTTGACCAGCTTGGAAGCGGCTCCCTGGTAACCGGGCATCGAATCGTAGTTGATGTTCAGTTCGTTGCGCTCGAAGGCGAGGCGCACCGGCCCGCGGTTCATGCCCCAGACATACTTCGGCTTGAGGCCAAGCAGTTCGAAGCTGATCACGGTGCGCGCTTCGCCGGAGCTCGCAGCCTGCCCGCCGAAGACCAGGGGCTTGCCCTTCAGCTTGGCGATGTCCTTGGGACTGCTCAGGCCGAGTGCGGGCGTCGAATACACGACTGCGCCCTGCGGCGACAGCACCACCGGAATCCACTTGTCCAGATCGAACTTCACGCGCGAGCGCTCGAACACGAAGCTGCCCACCGTGGTGGCCGAGATCACGACGGCATGGGTGCCGTCGGGCACTGCGCGTTCCTGGAAACGGTTGGCGCCGGGAATCGAGCGTGCACCCGGAACATTGAGCACGATGATGCTGGGATTGCCCGGCAGGTGTTTCTCCAGGAAAGGCTGCAGCGCGCGGATATATACGTCCGAGCCGCCGCCCGGTGCGAAGGGCACGGTCACCAGGATGCGCTTGCCTGCGAAATTCACTTTCTGCGCGTAAGCCTGTGTCACCGGCAGCAGGGCAGCGCAGGCAAGGGTTCCCAGCGCAGCAATTTTTTTCAACGAAAGATGCAGACTCATGATGTCTCCTCGCTTCTGTGTTGATGGACCGGATCAATCGGAATCATCCGGTGCTCGCGACGATCTTTGTCGTCTGCTTGATTTTCCCGGCTGCCACTCTAGCCCGTGACGCGGATGTGGTCAATTAATCAGGGCGGTTAAACAGCACTGCACGGCCTCACAGATGCACAAAAACCGTGCGCAAAATTGCGTTCATTTGCCGTGATGGTTCGCGCGCAGCCGGGAGAGCGTCAATGCGTCAACAACAGACCACTTGATGCCGTCAGAGTTCGCGTGCTGCAGCAACTTCCCCAGGGCTGGAATTACGCTGCGTTTGCGGCACCGCATTCCGGCCTGCACACGCGTCTGAAGATGCCGCGATTGCGGATGACATCTGTCGTCAGCGGGCGCGCCCGGTCGCCACGCGCCCAACGCACTCGCGCATCACTTTTCAACAAGCTGTAAAGCCGCACAATACTGCCCCCGGGCTTGTTATTCTGCGTCTTGCAGCGGTACACCAAGACATCGGAGCCGCAGCAAAATAACAAAAATATCAATAAAAACAAATACTTGATAAATGTCTTGTGTCGGACAACAGACAACAATGTGTTTCATCCGTCCCGGAGGAGAACTGACATGATCACCCGCATCGCCGTCATCACGCTGGCGCTGGCCGCCACACTCGCCAGCGCCGCTGCAGCCGCGCAGAATTTTCCCAACCGCCCGATGCGCCTGATTGTGCCGCTCGCCGCCGGCGGTGGCATGGACAGCGTCACGCGCAACATTGCCAACAGTTTTGTCGAATCGCTGGGCCAGACCGCGGTGGTCGACAACCGTCCCGGCGCGGGCAGTCTGCTGGCGATGGAGATCCTCGCCGACGCCGCCCCTGATGGCCACACGCTGATGATGATCAGCGCCACCACCGTGATCTATCCGTTGCTCTACAAGTCGAAACTCGACCCGGTGCGTGATTTCCTGCCGGTGTCGCAGGCCACCGCCCAGGGTTACGCGCTGGTGGTGCATCCTTCGCTGCCCGTCAAAAACGTGGCCGAGCTCGTACAGCACGCCAGGGCCAATCCCGACAAACTGACCTATGCCTCCTCCGGCATCGGCAGCCCGATTCACATGACCACCGAGCTGATGCAGATTGCCACCGGCACCCAACTCAGGCACATCCCCTACAAGGGCATGGGCGCGGCCTATGCCGATCTGGTGGGCGGACGCATCAGCTTTTCCTTCGCCACCATCATCTCTTCGCAGGCGCATGTGAAGGCGGGGAGGCTGCGTGTGCTGGCAGTGTCCACCGGCAAACGCGCGCCGGCGATGCCCGAAGT
Organism: Burkholderiales bacterium; assembly: GCA_019635015.1. GTDB lineage: Bacteria > Pseudomonadota > Gammaproteobacteria > Burkholderiales > SG8-41. The sequence continues at coordinate 164,183 of JAHCAG010000001.1, forward strand.
CCCGACCATGGCGGAGGCCGGCGTACCCGGCGTGGTGGTGGTCAACTGGTACGGCCTGATTGCGCCGAAGGCGGTGCCGAAACCCGTCATCGAACGCATCGCCGCGGAGACCGCGCGGGCGGTCAAGGCCCCGGCCATGGAAAAACACCTGCTGGCCGACGGCTCCGAAGGCGTGGGCTCGACACCCGCGCAGTTCACCACGCACATCCGCGCCGAGAGCGAGCAGTGGAAAAAAGTGATCAAGCAGGGGGGCATCAAGGCGCAGTGAGCGGTCGCGGGTGAACCGTCACGTGGAAATCATTCCCGGCATTCGGGAGTCAGGCGCCGGATTTATCCGCAGCGGTCACAGGACTGCGCAGGTCGGCTATGATGTCCCGGCAGTACCCATAAAAATCCATCAATGCAACAGGAGGAGCAATATGTCGAGGACCCTTTTGCGTGCGGCAATCGTGGGTGTCGCCGCCCTGTCCGCAGTTGCCGCAGGCCCTGCCGCGGCACAGCAGTTCCCCAACAAGATCCTGCGCGTCGTCAATCCCAACGCGCCCGGCGGCAACAGCGACGTGCTGTTCAGGCTGCTGGCGCCGAAGATGGGCGAAGTGCTGGGCCAGCAACTGGTGATTGATTACCGGCCCGGCGCCGGCGGCAACATCGGCGCGGAAATGGTGGCGCGCGCCGCGCCCGACGGCTATACCACGCTGATCGCCGCCGCGAGTTTCCTGATCAACCCCTCGCTGCTGAAGAACATTCCCTTCGACGCCGAGAAGGACTTCACGCCGCTCGGCATCATCGTCGACATTCCCGCCGGTCTTGCCGTGCATCCCTCGCTGCCGGTGAAAAGCGTGCAGGATCTCGTCGCGCTCGCCAAGCGGCGGCCGGGTGAACTCAACTACTCCAGCTCCGGCCAGGGCGCGCTGGGCCATCTGTCAGGCGCACTGCTCGACGCCACGGCCGGCATCAAGACCGTGCACATCCCCTACAAGGGTGCGGGCCCCTCGATCGTCGATCTCGTCGCCGGGCATGTCCAGTTCTCCTTCGTCAGCATTCCGGCGATCACCGGCCACTTGGAGAGCGGGCGGCTGCGCATGATCGCGCAATGCGGCGAGAAACGTTTCGTCTCCTTCCCCAATGTGCCGACCATGGTCGAGTCAGGCGTGAAGGACTTCGTCATCACCAGCCCCTTCAGCTATCTCGGACCCGCCGGCATCCCGCAGCCGATTGTCAGCCGGCTCAGCGAAGCGTTGCGTGCATCGCTGAACGATCCGAAAAACAACAAGATGCTGATCGAACGCGGCGCGCAACCCGTCGGCAACACGCCGGCGGAACATGCGGCGCAGATCAAGTCCGAGATCGCCAAGTGGAGGAGAGTGGCGGCGGCGGCGGGCTTGAAGCCGCAGTAAGGCGGCAAGGGCGGAAGGCTCAATCCCGCCTTTCACGCTTCGCGCGGTTCTTGCGGCATCGACTGAGGGCTTTTGAAACGTCCGTTTGCCCTGGTTTATCCACGGGTGAACGGCCGTTCTTCTGCGCGCTCCGGAGGCCGGTACGCAGCCGGGCCGCGGCTGTTTCGGTATGGGCGTCATTCCAGACCCGGTGTCCTGGACGCCCCGCATGAAACCGGTTTCACGGGCAATGGCACTGGGTTAGAGTGTCCACCTTGTACACATCACGGTGACTCCCCGCCGTCCGCTCCCAACTGATCCGAGGACAATGCGCCATGAAAAACATTTCGATTGCCCGATCCTGCACCGTGTTGTGTCTGTTGGCGCCGGTCGCGATGCCCGCGATCGCGCAAACCGCCTACCCCGAGCGTGCGCTGCGCCTGATCGTGCCCTTTGCCGCCGGTAGCGCGACCGACTCCTCGGCGCGGATTTTCAGCGTCCAGATGGCCAGCCAGATGGGCCAGCAGATCATCGTCGACAACCGCGCGGGCGCGGGCGGCGCCATCGGCATGCAGGCGCTGGTCAAGTCCGCGCCCGACGGCTACACCATTGCCTATGCCGGTGCCGGCCCGCTCGCCATCAACCGCAGCATGTCGTCCAACCTGCCCTACGACGTCGAGAAGGAAGTGCAGGCCATTTCGCAGGCGATCTCCTCGCCGCTGTTGCTGGCGGTGTCGCCGACCCTGCCGGTCAAAAGCGTCAAGGACATGATCGCCCTGGCCAAGGCGCGGCCCAACCAGTTGTCCTTCGGTTCTGCCGGCAACGGCACCGTCGGTCATCTGGCCGGAGAGTATTTCAAGAGCCTGAGCAAGGCCGACATCCTGCATGTGCCGTACAAGGGGGGCGCGCAGGCGGCAGTCGACACCATGTCGGGGTTTGTGCAGTTTCTGTTTGACCCGACCAGCAGCCTGGCCCCGCATGTGACCAGCGGGCGCCTGCGCGGCCTGGCCGTGACCGGCCCCCAGCGCGCCAAAGCCTTCCCCAACCTGCCGACCGTGGCCGAATCCGGCCTGCCCGGCTACGAAGTCACGACCTGGGGCGGCATCATCGGCCCGGTGGGCATACCCCGGAACATCGTGCTCCGCCTCAGCGAAGAGGTGCAGAAGGCGGCCAAGTCGTCCACGGTCATCGAGCGTTATTCGGTGCTCGGCTCCGATCCGATCGGCACCACGCCGGAGCAGTTCACCGAGTTCATCCGCAAGGAATACCTGAAGTGGGCTGAAGTCATCAAGCGCGCGGGGCTGAAGCCCTAGCCGCGCGCAGCCCCGCCAGGCTGCCGCCTGTTGCGGGCGGCAGCTTCAGTGGCCGGATACGAAACGGCCCAGACGCACCGCGGTCTGCCCGCGGTAGAGCCGTTTCGAGGGCATCACCAGCACGCAGTGATCGTACGGTGTGCGCACTTCGCGTTCGCCGTCCCAGCCGATCAGTGTGCCGGCCTGCTCGATGACCTCCAGCCCGGTGAACACCCGCGCAAAACGGAATGCCTCGGCGGTGATGGTGACCGGGTGCGTGACCTCGACCGTTTTTTGCGGGAGCGGCGTGTCGGCGAACCGGAACGGACCCCGCTCGGGATCGATGATGCCGAAGCGGGCCAGAAAACGCAGCGTGGTCTCGCGCGCCACCTCGACGGTGCGTTTTGCCCAGTGCTGTCCGCACTCGACCAGCAGCGCGTTTTTCGGGCTCGCGGCATCGCCGAAGCCGGCGTAATCGCGCATGCGCCTGCCGGCCGCGTGCCCGGCATCGCAGACCGCCAGCGCCGGATAGCCGACCTCGGCCGCGAGGATGCGCCCCTTGGCCAGCGGTCCGGCCAGCAGCAGCGGCTCGGAGGGGTGCTGCATTGAATGGATGTCGAGCAGCAGGTCGGCGCTGTCGAGCAGCGGGCGGATGATGCGCGCACGCTGCAGGTCGACAGTGTTGCGTGGCCCGTCAAATACTTCGGCGGTCCACACCCGGTTGAAATCCTCCTCGACCCAGCGCGATGCCTCGGGCTGGTCCGGGTCAAACCTTTCGAATGCGGCGACATTGCAGAACAGCAGCGTCAGTTTGCCGTGCAGCGGACGGATGCCGCCGCGGAGCAGTTCGTCGAGGACGATTGCACCGCAGATTTCGTTGCCGTGGGCCAGCGCGGTGATCATCACATGGGGCCCGGGTTTGCCGCTGTCGAGCGTGGTGGCGTATTCAATGCCGGTGTTGCCCTTGCGCCAGGGGCTGATGTCCGGCCGGGCGATTTCCACGGTATAGGCGTTGGGGTCGGTCATTGTGCGGGTGCTGCAAAAAGGGGAAGGGGCGATTTATTTGTCGGTTTGTCGAGTGTAGCCCAGACTGCCGCGCAATACGTCAAGTACCGGCGATTGTCGAAGTCCCGGCATCCGCGTAAGGTTGTTGGCAGGATGGATGCTGCACTGCTGTGCGGACAATGAGACGCCGATACAAACATGCGCCGACGCGCGCGTCGGACACCAACCCATGAACCAGCCGCCGGAAGACAGGGAAACAGCCGCACCACCGCACCCCGCGCAGGGCGAAGGCCTGCAGTCAGCGCCGGGGCAGCCTTTGTCCACCCGGCACCTGATCGTGCTGATGGCGGGGCCCGTGCTGACCGCGGCACTGTTGATGCTGCCGGCGCCGGAGGGCATGACCCCCGAAGCCTGGCGGCTGGTGGCGCTGGCGTCGTGGATGATCATCTGGTGGATCGGCGAGGCGGTGCCGATTCCGGCCACCGCGCTGCTGCCGATCCCGCTGATGCCGCTGCTGGACATCGCGCCGCTCACGCCGGTGTCCGCCAATTACGGCCATCCGCTGATTTTCCTGTTTCTCGGTGGCTTCCTCCTCGCCGCGGCGATGCAGCGCTGGGGCCTGCACCGGCGCATTGCGCTGAACATCGTGCTGGTCGTCGGCACCGGCGCCGGCGGCATCATCGCGGGCTTCATGGCGGCCACGGCTTTTCTGTCGATGTGGATCTCCAACACCGCCGCGACCATCATGATGTTCGCCGTGGGCCTGTCGGTCATCGAATTCATCGCGCAGAAAACCCCGGACCGCGCGATGGTGCGCAACTTCGGTGTTGCTCTGATGCTCGGCATTGCCTACGCCGCATCGATCGGCGGGGTGGGCACGCTGATCGGCTCGCCCCCCAACGCGCTGCTGGCGAGTTACCTGCAGAGCAGCCACAACATCACGGTCGATTTCTTCACCTGGATGAAGATGGGCATGCCCGTGGTGCTGGTCATGCTGCCGGCGGCCTGGCTGCTGCTGACGCGGATCATCTTTCCGGTCCGCGAGCTGCGCATCGGCGACGCGGGCGGGATCATCCGCGGCGAACTCGGGGCGCTGGGCACGATGTCCCGGGGCGAACGCGCGGTCGCGGTCGTTTTCGTGTCCGCGGCGCTGGGCTGGATCCTGCGCGAGCCGCTGGCCGGCTGGAGCGGACTGGAGATCAGCGACACCACGGTCGCCCTCGTCGCGGCACTGCTGCTCTTCGCGTGGCCGGTCTCGCGCGCGCCGGCCCGCTTCGTGCTCGACTGGGAATCCACGCGCAGCGTTCCCTGGGGCGTGCTGCTGCTGTTCGGAGGCGGCCTCGCGCTCGCCCACGGGTTCAAGGAAACCGGCCTCGCCGCATGGATCGGTTTGCAGGTCTCGGGCTTCGATGTCAGCACCTGGGTGCTGGTCTTCCTCGTCACCGCGGCCATCGTTTACCTGACCGAGATCACCTCCAACACAGCCTCGACCGCCACCTTCCTGCCGATACTCGGTGCGGTGGCCGTCGGCCTCGGGCTGGACCCCCGCCTGCTGGCCGTGCCCGTGGCGCTGGGTGCCTCGATGGCCTTCATGATGCCGGTGGCCACGCCGCCCAATGCGATCGTCTTTTCCTGGGACGGACTCCGGCTGGGCGACATGGTCAGGGCCGGCTTCTGGCTCAACATCATCGCCATCGCCGTGATATTCGGCGCGATGCTGCTGCTCGCGCCACTGGTGTTCGGTGTCTAGCCGGCGGGCGGCGCATCCGTCCAAGATACGGTCGGTTGATTGACGCATCCGGTCACGCTTCTAGAATGATTACGGACGCGCTCGCATATCAACTCATCGATGCGGCATGACATCCGGGTTAAGCAGCCTGTCCCGGAGCAATTGTTCACATGAATTCTCCAGCCATGCCACAGGCGCTTCACCAGCGTGCTGGCGCGTGGCTTCCCTGAGCAAGGAGTGCCGCATTGAAGACCATCACCCGCTTCCCCCACGAATACACCGAGACTGAGGACTGCTGGATTCCCATGCCGGACGGGGTGAAGCTCGCCGCCAAGCTGTGGCTGCCGGACATCGCGCAGAAACGCGGTGTGCCGACGATCATCGAAATCATCCCCTACCGCAAACGCGACATCTACGCGCCGCGAGACGCCATGCATCACCGCTACTTTGCGGGCCATGGTTATGCATCCATGCGCATCGACATGCGCGGATCAGGTGATTCAGACGGCATCCAGGGTGTGTTTTCGATCGGCGGCGAGGCCGACGATACGGTTGAGGCGCTGAAGTGGATTGCGCAGCAGCCGTGGAGCGACGGCCAGGTCGGCATGTTCGGCATTTCCTGGGGTGGTTTCCAGGGCATCCAGACGGCGAACCGTGCGCCGAAGGAGTTGAAGGCCGTCATCGCCCAGTCCTTCGCCCCCGACCGCTACCGCTACAGCCAGGTTTATCGCGGGGGGTGCGTGCTGCTGCGGTCGATTCGCTGGTCGAGCCAGCTCTTCGGCTACAAGTCGCGGGCGCCCGATCCCCTGCTCGTCGGGGACAAGTGGCGCGATATGTGGATGGCCCGCCTCGAGCACGACACACCGCAGATCGCCGCAGCGCTCAAGCACCAGGCGCATGACCGCTACTGGAGCGCGCGCGCCATCGATTTCCGCAACATCAAGGCGCCGTTCTACGCGCTGAGCGGCTGGACCGACGGTTCCTATGTCGGCGCGGTGGGGGAGACGCTCGAAAAGCTGTCGGCGCCCGCGAAAGGAATCATCGGGCCCTGGGGGCACCGTTACGGCCACCTCGGCGTACCGGGGCCGGCCATCGGCCTGCTGCAGGAAGCGTTGCGCTGGTACGATCACTGGATGCGCGGCAAGGACACCGGCATCATGCGCGAGCCGAGGTTGATCGCATGGATGCAGCGGTCGGTCCCCGCGAAGTCTTTCTACGCCGAATCACCCGGCCGCTGGGTTGCCGAAGACCGGTGGCCTTCGCCGAACATCAAACCACGCCGCTTTTTCCTCGCAGCCGACGGCACGCTTGCCGACAAGGGCGGGCGGGCGGCAAAGCGCACCTGGAAGTCGCCCCAGACCCTGGGCCTTGCCTGCGGCGAACTGATGCCCTGGTTCCAGCATGGCCCGAGTCCCGAACTTCCCGGTGACCAGCGCATGGACGATGGTCAGTCCCTGTGCTTCGACAGCCCGCCGCTCAAACAGGATCTGGAAATTCTCGGCACGGCGAAGGCCGAGTTCACGCTCGCCGTGGACCGTCCGACGGCTTTCATATGCGTGCGTGTCTGTGATGTCGCGCCCGACGGCGCGTCAACGCGCGTGACCTACGGCGTATTCAACCTCACGCACCGCGACGATGCCGCCCGGCCGAAGAAGCTGCAGCCGGGCACCGAGTACAAAATAAGTTTCCCGCTGATCGACAGCGCGTACTCGTTCGCAAAAGGCCACCGCATCCGCGTTGCCGTCTCCACGACCTACTGGCCGCTGATCTGGCCGTCGCCGGAACCGGTCACGCTCACACTCGTCGCCGGCAAGAGCGCGCTGTGGCTGCCGGTGCGTCCGCGCACCAAACGCGACGACACGCCGCCGAAATTCAGGCCGCCGGAATCCGCGCCCGCGTTTCCCCGGACAGCGCTCACCCCGGGCGGGCGCAACCGGACGATCCATGCCGATCTCGGCAAAGGCGAAACCGTGGTCGCCGTGACGGACAGCAGCGGGCGCAACCGTTACGACGAAATCGATCTCGTCGCGGAGGCGCGCTCGACCGAACGCTACAGTGTCGTGGAGAACGACCCGCTGTCCGCGACGGCGGAAGTGACCTGGGCCTGGGAATTCGAGCGCGGCGACTGGCACATCCGCACCGAAACCCGGACGCACGTGTCCTGCACGAAGAAGGACTTCGTCATCCGCGCCCGGCTGGAAGCATACGAGGGCAAGAAACGCGTATTTGAACGCGACTTCGAGGAGCGCGTGCCGCGCAACGGCAACTGAAGCAAAGCAAAGGAGAAACATGATGAAAGGCCTGAAACTGCTTGCCGTCCTGCTTGCCGCCTCCGGCGTGTTCACAGGTGCGCACGCACAGAAATATCCCGAGCGGCCGGTCACGCTGGTGATTCCCTTTCCGCCCGGCGCCTCGACCGATGCGTTCGGGCGCCTTATCGCGCAGCGGATGTCGCTCGACCTCAAGCAGCAGGTCGTGGTGGTCAATCGCGACGGCGCGGCCGGTGTCATCGGCACCAACTACGTCGCCCGCTCGGCGCCTGACGGCTACACGCTGCTTTGGGGCACTTCGTCCGGACTCGCGATCATGCCGGCGCTCAAGAGGAAGCTGCCGTATGACCCGCAGCGCGATTTCGCACCCATCAGCCTGGGTGCAAAAGTCTCCTGGGTGCTCGCCGTCCACCCCTCGGTGCCGGCCGGCAATGTCAAGGAACTCGTCGCGCTCGCCAAAAAACACCCCGGCAAGCTCAATTTCGCGTCTGCAGGAACCGGGGGTGCGCCGCACCTCGCCGGCGAGTTGTTCAAGGTCACGACAGGCATTGATGTCATGCACATTCCCTACCGCGGCACGGCGCTTTTTGCCGTCGACCTCGTCTCGGGGCAGGTGGACTACGGCTTTGCCAGTCCGCTGACGACGCTGCCATTCACACGCACGGGGCGTCTGAAGGTCCTCGCCGTCACTGCCGCAAAACGGATCGATGTTTATCCCGACATCCCGACCATGGCCGAGGCCGGTTATCCGGGCTTCGAGCTGACCCAGTGGTACGCGATGGTCGCGCCCGCAGGCACGCCGGCCGGCATCATCGCGACGCTCAACGCCGCGATCCGCAACGCGCTCACGGATGCCACTTTGATCAAGCGTCTTGCCGAAGATGGCGGCATGCCCGCGCCCACGACGCCCGAAGGTCTCGCGGAGTTCATCCGCAACGATACGGCGTCGTATGCGAGGATCGTGGAGAAGGCGGGCATCAAGGGGGAGTGAATATCCGCCGCTGAAAGTCGGCGGACGCAGGCCGGGGTGTCGCGGATTCGCGCACCGACGGCCTGTTTCCGGGAGATTGCTCCGGGGGGTCCTACTCCGCCGAAATCCCGGCCTCGCGGATTACTTTCGCCCATTTCTTGATTTCGCTGGTGATGTAGGCAGACATTGTCTCTGGAGTGCCCGGCGTGGCTTCGGTGCCGTCCTCATCGAATATCTTCAGAATCTCCTGCGACTGAAGGGCCTTGTTGACTTCCTGATTCAGGCGCCGGATGACCGTGGCCGGGGTTTTTGCGGGAGCGAGCAGCCCCGACCAGGCATAGACCTCGATTCCGGGATATCCGGCTTCAGTCAGCGTCGGCACTGACGACAGTTGTTTGGATCGGTTCTGCGCCGCCAATGCGATGGCGACCAGCCTGCCGTTTTCAACGTGCGGTCTGGCCGTGGAAATTGCCAGGAAGGCCAGTTCCACCTGCCCCGAAATCAGCGCAGTGATCTGGGGGCCGGCGCCTTTGTAGCTGATGTGGGTGGCATCGAGCTTTGTGGCCTGCTTGAACAGTTCCATGCCCAGATGTGCCGCGGTTCCGGGACTGGCCGACGCGTAGTTGAAGCCTTGCGGCCTTGCTTTGGAGAGCGCGACAAGTTCCTTGACCGATTTGGCCGGTACCTTGGGATTCACCGTCAAGACCAGCGGCGTTCGTGCAAAGAGGGCGATCGGGGAAAAATCCCGGACCGTATCGTAGGGCAACGATTTGGAGAGGCTGGGGTTGGTGACGTGCGTCAACGCGCATACCAGCAAGGTATGGCCATCAGGATTGGCTTTTGAGGCAATCTCGGTTGCGATTCTGGAGTTTGCTCCGGGGCGGTTGTCAGCGATGATCTGCTGACCCAGGGAGACCGATAGTTTCGTGGCAATGGTGCGGGCGACCCTGTCGGTGGCACCTCCCGGCGGGAACGGGAGAATCATGCGGACCGGCCGATTCGGAAATTCCTGTCCGAGGGCTGGCCTGCACATGGCCGCCATGCAGAAAATCAGCATCAATGCCACGGGCACCGCCAGGCCGGCGTGCCGTTTGGGTGCCTGCGTGATGGATCTCCGATCAGGGGAAAGGGCCGGCCCTGATTGAAAGCTGATGTGAGGCAATACCGTGAACATGCGACTCCTCCTTCCCCGTGGGCTGGTCATGCCCATCCCGTATCGTTCTGTCTGACAGAACAAAGGTTCTAATATTGATCAGTCTGAATAGGCCTTGTAAGATTGTCAAGACACGAAAACACCGGCACAGCGCGGGCACCGAGATCCCGGCCAATAACCGACAAAGACATGGCAATCAGGAAAAAACCCCCGGGCGAGGAAGGCGTTGCGGCAGTCAATCGCGCGCTGACGGTGGTGGTCGCGCTGGAAACCTCGGGCGAAGCCATGTCGCTGGCGGAGTTGTCCCGCAAGACGGGTCTCTACAAGAGCACGCTCCTGAGGCTCATCGCGTCTCTCGAACAGTTCGCACTGGTGGTGGCCCGGCCGGACAAGAAATACTGCCTCGGGCCCCTCGCCCTGCGGCTGGGGAGATCGTTCGAGGCCACGGATCACCTGCAGGACCAGGTGATGCCGGCACTGGAGCGGCTGGTCGAGGAGGGCACGGAGAGCGCTTCGTTTCATGTGCGCCACGGCAGACAGCGGCTTTGCATGTTCCGCGTGGATTCCAGGCATTCCACCCTGGACCGGCTGAAAGCCGGCGACCTGCTTCCAATGGATCGCGGCGGTGCGGGGAAGGCCATCCGGACCTTTGAGCAGCCCCTGTCCAGGGAAGATCTGCTCCAGATGGAAAACGTCGTCGAATCCTTCGGCGCGCGTAATCCGGCCATAGCAGGCATCTCGGCGCCGGTTTTTGGAGTGGGCGGGATTTTCTGCGGCGTAATTTCACTTTCGGGGCCGATAGAGCGCTTTACGGACAGCAATATCCGGAAGATGAAACGCCTGCTGATCACCGAATGCCGCGGGGTCACCACGGCCCTGGGCGGAGAGTGGCCGTGGCCCTGAGCACGGAGCCGGACCTGCTTCAGGTCATCCGGAATTTCCGGGTTCACGAAGCAGTCGGGAGCGCGCATTGAAGCGGGCGCAAACAGGCAAAAAAGCGACAACGGGGAGCAGTGTCATGGCGGATGACGGTCACAATAAAAACGGTGGATTACGGTCCGGCGATCCCGGCGCGGCGTTCCAGGGCAGGATAGGCCGGACATTTGCCGATTCAACGCCGTGGTGGCCCGCGCCCGCCAGGCCGCGCGAAGGTTCACCGAATGTGGTGATTTTTTTCGTCGATGATCTGGGATTTTCAGACTTCGGCGCTTTTGGCGCGGAGATCGAAACACCCAATATCGACCGGCTGGCCGCCGGCGGAGTCCGTTTCAGCAATTACACGACGGTTCCCATGTGTACCCCGGCGCGCGCCGCGCTGCTGACGGGGAAAAACCCCCACTCGGTGGGTTGCGGCTGGATCACGCATGCGGACCCGGGGTATCCCGGCTACGGCGGCGAAATATCGCCGGATGCCCCGACGTTCGCCGAATTGCTGCGCGAAGGCGGCTACTCGACCATGGCCATAGGCAAATGGCACAACACCAAAGAGCACAACGCCGGCGCCGCCGGTGACAAGAGCTCCTGGCCGGTCCAGCGCGGATTTGACCGCTTTTATGGATTCATCGCCTCCGAAACCAGCTTCTTTCATCCGGATTGCCTGTATGAAGGCTCTCAGACGGTTGATATCGACACCTATCCTGATGACTACTTTGCAACTGATGACTGGACTGACCGTGCGATCCGGTGGACCAAGGAACACCTGGGCGCAGGACCGTTAAAACCTTTTCTGCTTTACCTTGCCTTCAATGCGCCGCACGCGCCGATCCAGGCCAAGCCCGCAGATATTCTGAAATACCGGAGTCGCTACGATGCCGGCTGGGATGTACTGCGTGAACAGCGGTGGAAAAAGCAGGTCCGGCTGGGCGTTCTTCCGGAAAACACCCGGCTCCCGCCGCGAAACCCCGGTATACCGGCCTGGGCGGATCTGCCGGCGGACAAGCAGGCGCTGTTCGCGCGGCACATGGAGGTCTATGCGGCGCTGATCGACAATCTCGATCAGAACATTGGCCGCTATGTTGACTTTCTCGAGCAGTCCGGCACGCTTGAGAACACGCTGATCATCCTGACCTCGGACAATGGCGCCACCGCGGCCGGCGGCGACAACGGAACCGTCAATGGCTGGAACGCCAGGCTTGGGGGCGATGACAGCGAATCCAAGTTGCGGGAACTGCTGGAGACGGGGGGCTTTGGCGGGCCGGAAACCTATGCCACCTACCCGCGGGGCTGGGGGCAGGTTTCAAACACGCCGTTCCGCTATTTCAAACGCACACCCGTCAATGGCGGCATCCGCGTCCCCTTCATCGCGCACTGGCCGCGCGCCATCAAGGCGCAGGGCGGCGTCCAGCGCCAGTGGATACACGTCACGGACGTGATGCCGACGCTCCTCGAACTGACCGGCATCGGGTATCCGGGGCAATTCCGCGGTTACAGCACCAGGCCGCTCGACGGCATCAGCTTCGCCGGAGCATTGATGGATCCGGCGGCCCCCGGGAAACGCACGCGGCAGCATTACGAGCTGGACGGCAACCGCGGTTACATCAAGGACGGCTGGAAAATCGTGTCCCTGCAGCCGCCGGGGAAAAAGATCGCAATTGAGAACTGGATGCTTTTCAACCTTGAGGACGATCCGACCGAGATCGAAAATCTCGCGGAAAAATTACCTGAAAAACTGAAGGACATGGTGTCCTCGTTTGACGAGGAGGCGTTCCGCAACCACGTGTATCCCATCGACAACAGGGGATACGAAAAATCCCTGACGGTTCCGCCCCACCGGCAGGCGGTCATCAATGCGCCGCACGTGTTTTACCAGGGCGGCCAGACCGCGGAACGGGCCAGCGTGTTCCAGCTGTTCAATGACCGCAGTTTCAGGATCACCGCGCGATTTTCCTTCTGCAGCGGTGACCGGGGCGTGATTTACAGCATCGGAAGCATATTCGGCGGATTGCTGATGTACGTCATGAATGATGCGATGGCGTTCGTCTATCAGCGGTGGCCCATCCCCCTGGAATTGCCGCCCGTCAGCCTGGCCGAAGGCACGCAGGAGATACTGCTTGAGTATCGCGCGTTGGGAAAACGTCAGGGTTCAGGGCGATTGCTACTGAATGGCCGGGAAATCATTCCCGAAACGCCCATGTCCCCCACCATGGTCCGCCTGCCCTCTGAGGGCATCGACATCGGCATCGACCGGCGGCAGCCCGCATCAAAACGTTACGCCGAGTTCGGTGCCTTTCGCTATACCAATGACATTGCCTGGGTGCGCCTGGAGCCGGGCCCCCAGGCGCCCGGAACGATCAGCAACATGTCGGAGGTGCAGGCGCAAAAGCTGGCTGTGGAGCAGGCGTCCTGATCATGTCCGCGTGCGCCTAGCCGGACCGAATGCGCTGGAAGATCGGGCTTGGTCCCGTCAGCGCGTAGTTCAACTGCACATGCTCCGGGCCGGCGGACTACTTCTTCCTGCGGCGCGGGGCCGCCCGGGTTTTCGAACGGATCAGCAGCACGGGCACGGTTGACTGCCGCACAACGTTTTCGGCATCGCTGCCCATGATCAAACGCGCGCCGCCCCGGCGGCCATGCGTGCCGATCACGATCAGATCCGCGCGGAGTTTTTTTGCCTGTTTGAGAATCGCATCAGCTACGGGTCCCAGCGAGTGTTCGACAAGCGTGGTGCGGGTTCTTACCCGCTTCTGGCGCGCAAGTCCTTCCGCCTTCAGGAGTATCTTTTTCCCGTTTTCGGTCAGGCTGTTCATCAGGTCGGTGAAAATCGAACCACTGGCCATTGCGCTGTGGATGAGCGGACTTTCATCGACCACATGCAGCGGCAGCAAAGTCGCCTTCTGGTCTTTTGCGAGCAGGATGGCCTGCTGCAGCCCCAGGTTTGATGTGGCACTGCCATCTATCGGCACCAATATGCGCTTGAACATTTCAGCCCTCCCGATCAGCGGTCATCAATGACCCAAATGTGAAAAACAGCGTTTCGAGTCTAGCATGGCCTTGCTTGGGACCGACCCGGCCGTCAATCGACCGCGAGGTCGAGTATCCCGGCCTTGGGCGTGAATCCCAGCCCGGGCGCAGTCGGCAGTGTCAGCGTGCCGTTCACCGGACCCGGTGCATTGTCGAACAGCTGCTCGACGCATTTCCAGCCCTGCCAGTGGAATTCCACGCGCCCGCCGTTCGGCACGCCGCCGTGCAGATGCATGTTCATGTGCGGGTAATTGCCGCCCATCGCGAGCGGCACGTTGAAAGCCTGCGCCATCGCCGCGGCCTTGGCGGCCTGGGTGAAACCGCCGATGTCGCGCACATTGGGCTGCAGATAATCCACGGCCTCGCGCAGCAGATATTCACGCAGGAACATCAGGTCCGAGGTGGCGGTGCTGCCCGCAGCGATCGGGATCGTGGTCTGCGTGCGCAGCTTCGCCATCAGGCGCGGATCGCCCTGCAGCACGGGATCCTCGAACCAGGCGAGGTTGCAGGGCTCGCACAGTTTGGCAAGCCTCAGCGCCTGCGCATAGGTCGCGCCCTTGTTGGCGTCCATCATCAGCTCGATGTCGGGGCCGACCGCTTCGCGCAACGCGGCGACGCGTTTTGCATCCTGCAGGATGTCCGCGTCGGTGGGTTCGCCGAGGATTTCGTCGTAGGGGTTGCTGCCTTTCGCGACCACCATCTTCAGGCTGCGCTGGCCGTCCTTGATCAGCATGCGCGCGACCTCGATCAGTTCATCGATCGAATAACGCGGCAGGCCGAAGGTGATGTAGGCGGGGACCTGCGCGTGCGCGCCGCCCAGCAGCTTCCAGATCGGTTGCCTCAGCGCCTTGCCCTTGACGTCCCACAGCGCGATGTCGATCAGGCTCATCGCGCAGTTCCACGAACCGTGAAAATACTTGCGCGCGGTGGCCCAGAACACCTTGTTGCGGATTTCCTCGGGCCGCATCGGATCCATGCCCTTTATGATCGGGGCGGCTTCGCGATTGATGTATTCGCGCACGCCGAAGCGCATCGGGTAAGTCGACATCGCGTGGCCCTTGATGCCGTCGTCGGTCTCGATCTCGACGAAGTTTGCCATCGCGTACTGTTCTTCCCTGACCAGCGGGAAATGGAAGGGAATGCGCAGCAGCCAGCACTGCACTCGCTGAATTTTCATGACCACTCCTCCGGACGCTCAAGTCGCCGTATATTTTTTTACGATTGCCGAGGATAACAGACCCCGGGCGGCTGCTTCAGCCGGGCACGCCAAACTCTTTCCGGCAAACCTCCGCCAGGGCCGCCACCCCCTGGTTGATCTCCTCATGGCTCAGATTGGCGAAACACAGCCGCAGGCGGCTGCGGGCATGAGCCCCGTTCACCGACCACTCCGGCCCGGGGTTGATCGCGACATCGGCGCCGCGCGCGGCCTTGTAGAGTTTCAGCGCATCGACGCCGTCGGACAGCTTCACCCACAGGAAAATCCCGCCCTGCGGATCGTCGAACTCTGCTGCCGCGCCGAAGTCTTCGCGCAGTGATTCCATCAGGGTCACCGCCTTCGCGCGCAGCGCCTTGCGCAGCAGGGGCAGGTGTCTGGTGAAATGCGCCGTGCAGTATTCCGCCAGCACCATCTGCTCCAGCGCGCCGGAGCCGGCATCGGTCTTGATCGCCAGCATGCGCGACATCACTGACCACGGCGCCACGAGGTAACCCACACGCAGCGCGGGTGCGATGGTTTTCGAGAACGAGCCGATGTAAATGACGTTGCCGTGGTCACTCAGGCCGTACAGCGCCGGCGGGCGATGGCCCGACCAGGTGAGATCGGCATAACAGTCGTCCTCGAACACCGGCACGCCGAAATCCGCGGCGAGTTTCAGCAGCGCCGTGCGCCGCGCCAGCGGCATCACGGTGGCGCTCGGGTTCTGCACCGTGGGGATGGTGTAGATGTATTTCGGGCGCAGACCCTTCGCCTTCAGCCCGGCGAGCGCGGCCTCAAGCGCATCGATGCGCATGCCTTCGCGGTCGAGCGGTATGCCCACCGGTGTCACGCCCAGCCTGAGCAGGCGGTTGATCGATCCCTGGTAACAGTCCTCCTCGATCAGCACCGTGTCGCCGCGTTCAAGCAGCGTGTGGTTGACCAGGTCCAGCCCCTGCAGCGAACCCGAGGTGATCAGGATGTCGTCCGCACTGCAATTCATGCCGGCATCGCGCTTGAGTTTCACCGCCAGAAAATCGCGCAGCGCGCGGTAA
Source organism: Burkholderiales bacterium (assembly GCA_019635015.1). Taxonomy (GTDB): domain Bacteria; phylum Pseudomonadota; class Gammaproteobacteria; order Burkholderiales; family SG8-41. The sequence goes on from JAHCAG010000001.1 coordinate 180,185, forward strand.
CCCTGCGGCCCGCTGTCGAGGCCATAGGTCGACAGCGTGCGCCCCTCGCGCCGCAGCACCGCATCGGCCGCCGCGACCAGTCCGTCCAGCGGCAGCGCATCCGGATCGTTGTTGCCGCCGGTGAAATCGTATTTGGGGCGGCCGGTCCAGCGGGACGCGGCGGATGGCAGGCCGGCGGGGAGCAGCGGGGTGAAATCGAAGGGGGCTGTGGTCATGGACATCCTTCTGTCGGTTGGACTGATGGTGTTTTAACCCGTTTTCCATCGCCGCCTGTCATGCGAGGCGAAGGCAGTGCGGAATCAGGATCAGGCGATGCCGGCAAACACCGCGAGCGAGCGGTTGACCTTCAGCATCGTGGCGTCATCAATGTGGCCGATCACGCTGCCGATCCGCTCGCGCGGCACCGACAGGATTTTGTCGATCTGGATCTGCGAGATGTTTTGCAGACCGTTGTCCGGCCCCGGGTCCACCGTGATGCGGAAGATGGGCGCGTTGCGCAGTTCGCTGGTCACCAGGCACAAGGCCACGCTGGGCAGTTCATCAAACAGGTCCGACTGGATCACCAGCGCCGGGCGCGGTTTGCCGTAATCACCGGGGGCTGCGACGGTGACAAAATCACCGCGCCGCATCGTCCGTCCACGCCGCGGCCTGGCCGATGAACTCCAGCGCTTCGGCTTCCGCCGGATCGCCGCGCAGCAGCGCCGACTGGCGACGGCACTCCGCCGCGAACACCGGCGAACGCGTGTCGGGCACCCAGAGCTGCACCAGCCGCAGGCCCGCCTTGCGCTGCCGCACGCGGTAATTTTTCATGCGCTCGTTGACCTCCATGGGGCCTCCGTAACATGTTACAGAGCCATGTTATGCCGTCGATGAGAGCGACGCAAGCTTGCGAGCGCTGGCTCCCGCAGAGGGGGATGAATATAAATACTTGATTTTATTAATTATTTTATATCTCCGGCTGCACTCAAACCGCGCTGCGATGGCCGGCTTCTTCTTTTAGCATTTGCGCAAGTGCGGACTCAAAGCCGCGCTGGCCGCTTTGTGCAGGAATCGGTCGAGCGATACATCCAAGGCCTCGCCAGTCCGTCGGGACTGCACGGCGTTTCCATCAAGCTGAGTGACTGCATCACCCTGGTGCTGGTCATCACCGAATCCGGAATCGTGCCGATTCATGTCGGCAGCCACGACGAGGTGTATTGAGGTGATGGGGCAGGCGGGCCGCAGTTGCAGGGAAGAATCCATCGACTCCGGTATTCTTGGGGCATCCCACCGTGGAAGGGGCACGTTTTGCGCACCGTACTGCAACCGGTCGTTCTCTGGATTCTCCGATACTTTCTGCTGTTCCTGGTGATCGTCGGGATCCTGCTGGTCGCGGACTACCTGCGCAAGGAATTCACCCGCTGGGGCTCCGATACCGCCGAGCTCTCCCGGCTCGAAGTCGAGCAGGGCAATGTGGACCATTGGCAGCAAAAGGCAAAAGCTGATCTGTCCGATCGCGTCGCACAGCTCAAAAATGCCCCGGCGAACGTCCTCAAGGCGAGGCTGGCATCCATCGCCAAGGAAATCGAAGCCAAAGAACTGGAGAAACAGAAACTCGGTGGACTGACTTCCCTGCTCACGGGAGGCGCCATCGGCAGCGGCATTGCCACCCGCCTGCAGCTCGATCTGGAAATCGAGCTGCTGAAGCAGGAGCGTGATCACCTCGGGGTCCTGCTCTCGGCGATCAGCGAGCCGGAGAATCTTGAACAACTGCGGCGCAAACATGTGCTTGCCTATGCGAAGCTGATGCAGAACGAAGCCGAGCAGGCCCGCCTCAAGGCACTCCATCCGGTCCAGGTGTTTGTCCCGGCAACCGCCGCCTTCCAGCAGTACCGGCAACTGCGGGAAACCCACAAACAACTCGCACAGGAAAACCTGACCGCCCACGAGAACTACAAGCGCCAGGAAAACCGCGTCCGGAGCATCAAGGATTCACCGCAGGTGTTCAGGGTTCGCGAAGACCGGATCGAGGCCATCGTCAGGCCGCTCGACTCGGCGATTGACGAGCGCAGGCAATCGGTCCGCGACAACTGGTTCTCGAAATTCTCGCAGCCGGTCAGCAACGTATTGCAGATTGCGCTGCTGATCCTGCTGGCGGTCATCCTGGCGCCGCTGGCGATCAAGGCCCTGTTCTACTTTGTTTTTGCGCCGCTGGCTGCGCGGCGGCCGCCGATCCGCATCCTGCCGGAGGCCTCCGGCGTGGTGATGCCGCAATCCGTAGATATGGAAAATCCACCGGATCCGGCGCGGTTTACCGCGGTGTCCAGAAAGTTGACCCTGGCCAAGGACGAAGTGCTGCTGATCCATCCGGAATACCTGCAGAGTTCCGCGCTGGAATCGAAAATCGATACGAAATGGCTGCTCGACTGGACCCTGCCGCTGAGCAGCCTGGTCTCGGGCATGGTCGCCTTGAGCCGCATCCGCTGCGAGGAGCCCGTCACGATAGTCATTTCACCGACACGGGATGCGCTGAGCGAGGTGGGCGTCCTCGACCTGCCGGAGGGCAGCGCGGTGGTCTTTCAGCCGCGCAATCTGGTGGGGGTGGTTCACCGCAGTGATCGCCCCTTCCGCATCACCCGGCACTGGCGCCTCGCCAGCCTGCATGCCTGGCTGACCCTGCAGCTGCGCTACGTGGTGTTTCACGGCCCCGCCAGACTGATCGTGAAGGGCTGCCGCGGCGCGCGGATTGAAGCCGCCGATACCGGGCGGCGGATCAACCAGGCCGGCACCATGGGGTTCAGCGCCAATCTCTGGTACTCCACGACCCGCTGCGAGACCTTCGTGCCGTACCTGATGGGGGAGCAGGCGCTGCTGAATGACAGCTTTGCCGGCGCGCCGGGTTATTACATCTACGAAGAGACGCCGAATTTCGGCCGCAAAACAGGCCTGACCGGCCGGGGGCTGGAGGGTGTGTTCGATTCCCTGCTGAAAGTGTTCGGGCTCTAGTCGCCGGCCGGGGGCGCACTGCCCCGTTTGTTGCTGCGTGCGGCGGCCGCTTCGGCTACAGTCTGCGGCGCGATCAACACCGGCAAAAAACATCATGAAAAACCGTCAATTCGCGATTCCCGCGCTGCTGCTGTCCGCAATGCTGGCCGGCGGCTGCGCCCTGGTCGAGCGCGGCGAACCGCGCGCCGCCATACACCGCATCGAGAGCAGGCCCGCCGCGAACGCGGTCACGACGGCGCATCCGCTGGCCACGCGTGCGGCGCTGGCCATGCTGGAACGCGGCGGATCGCCGGTCGACGCCGCGATTGCCGCGCAGATGGTGCTGGGCGCGGTCGAACCGCAGTCTTCGGGGATTGGCGGCGGATCGCTGCTGATGATCTGGGACGCGGCGAGCGGCACCCTGACCAGTTTTGACGGGCTCGCCATGGCGCCTGCCGGCGTGACGGCAGGCCTGACCGTGGATACCGACGGCACGCTGCTGCCGCGCACGCGTGCACAACGCGGCGGCCGCAGCGTCGGGGTGCCGGGCACGCTGCCCGCACTCAAGGCCGCGCACGACCGTTTCGGCAGGCTGCCCTGGCCGGCACTGTTTGCGCCCGCGATCCGCATCGCCGAAGAAGGTTTTCCGCTGGCGCCTTACATGCACGGCATGCTCACCGCAGACAATGCCGCGCGCCTGCACCCCGACCTGGTGCCGCTTTATTTCGGAGCCGATGGCAAGGTGCTGCCCGTGGGCACCGTCATCCGCAATCCGGCCTATGCGCAGACGCTGCGCCGCATCGCGGACAAAGGCCCGCAGGGTTTGCTCGACGACGGCGGCGCAGCGCGCATTGTTGCCGCCGCGCAGCGCGGCTTCCGCCCCTCGCTGATGACCGAACAGGACCTGCGCGCCGCCCGCGCCGTCGAGCGCGCGCCGGTGTGCGCCCCGTTTCTCGGTTATCGCGTATGCACGATGGCGCCGCCGTCCCACGGCGGCGTGGTCGTGCTGCAGATCCTGCAGATGCTCGAAGCGCTCGGCGTGAAACGCTACGATTTCGACGATCCCGCCTTCGTGCACCAGTACCTCGAAGCCGCGCGGCTGGCGCAGGCCGACCGCCGCCGCTACGTCGGCGACCCGGGCTTTGTCGATGTGCCGGTGGACGCGCTGCTGTCGGGCGATTATCTGCGCCAGCGCGCGCAGCTGATCGACATGACGCGGGCGAACCCGAAGCCGGCGCCCGGCCATCCCGCGGCCCCCGTCGCCACGACCGATTCCGACACCGGAGACCAGGGGCCCGCCACCAGCCAGCTCGCGATCGCCGACGCCCGGGGCAACGTGCTGTCAATGACAACCACCATCAATCTCAACTTCGGCTCGCGGCTGATGGTTGATGGTTATGTGCTCAACAATGCGCTCAACCTGTTCAGTCCGGCGCCGCAACCGGGCCGGCGCATCGCGAACCAGATGGAAGCTCACAAGCGGCCATCAACCGCGATGGCACCGTCCATCGTGTTCGATCCCGCGGGACGGGTGGTGGCCGCAGGCGGCTCGGCGGGAGGCCCCTACATCCCCGGTTACATTGCGACCAGCCTGATCGAGATGCTGGCGAACGGCCGCACGCCGGCGCAGGCGCTTGCGCGCGGCCACGTGTCGGGGTTTGCGCCGATGAACAGGGTGCGCGTGGAGCAGGGCACTGCCGCGGAAAAGCTGCTGCCGGCACTGGCGGAAAAAGGGCATGAGGTCGAAGTGCGCAGCCTGCTCAGCGGCCAGGGTTTCCTGCTGCGGCGTGAAGCGGGCTGGCTGGGTGCGTCGGATCCGCGCCGCGACGGTGTGGCGGAGGGGTGGTAAAGCGGGCGGCGCGCTGCGTCAGTCGCGCCTGCCGGGTCACGGGCCATCCGGACGGATGGAGAACGGCATTGATTCCACTCAATATCGGAACCACTTGAATTTTCACGGGCAGCAATTCTCCCGGCCACGTAAAGGAAACGCGTCCATGCCGACCAAACCGCTGGATCGACTGATTTTTGCACAGGGCGGGCTCTGCTTTTTCTGCAAGGAGCCCTTGCCCAAGGGTGAAGAAAGTGTCGAACACCTCGTCGCCAGCGCCAATGGCGGTAACAGCAACCTGGAAAACTGTGTTGCCTGCTGCAAGACGGTGAACCGGTTGCTGGGCAGCATGTCGCTGAAGGAAAAATTCCAGGTTGTGCTCAATCAACGCGGTGAATTCAATTGTCCCGCGCGCACGGTCAAAACAGGTCCCGCGCCAAAAACTCCGGCAAAACCGCCCACGGCGGCGCAAACCCGCGAGCAAAGGCTCGAACTCATCGTCGCCAATTTGCGGCAGCGGGGCAGCGCAAGGCCGAGAACGCTGAAAACCCTGCGCAGCACCATTGCGGCGCTGTTCGGCAAAACACTTGCAGACAAAGAGCTCGATGCGCTGCTCGAAGGCCTGCAATCCGCCGGAACGATTGCCGTGGATGGCGCGAAGCTGACTTATGACCTATAAAAGCCGCAGCGGATATCCGTCCATCCCTGCCTGCCTCTCCCGGCGGGTGGATAAAAATCAACAAACCAGTCAAACCACTGGTGAACAGATCCGAGGCGCAAGGCATGAAATTTAAAATACCCGAGAACTCAATATTCGCAATGCTGCAGCGCCAGAGCTGGTGGGTGAGCGCGCTGGTTGCGCTCGCCACCTTCGTGGTGGTGCAGAACTTCGTGCCCTGGGGTTATGCATTGTTCGCGACCCTGCCCTTCACCGTCATCACGTTGATGGTCGCCTGGAAACAGGTCTTCGGGCCCACCGGCGCGCGGGTGGAGAAAGCGCTGGAGAAAACCCGCGGCATGTCCTGGGAGGATTTTGCGCAGGCTCTGGAGCGGGGCTACAAGGCCGAGGGTTACACCGTGCAGCGGGTCGATGGTGTGGCGGATTTCGAGCTGGAGAAACTGGGTTACCTGACGCTGGTGAGTGCGCGGCGCTGGAAGGCTGCGCGCACGGGCATCGAGCCGCTGAAGGAATTGGCCGCGGCCGGCGAAAAACGTGAAGCGAGGGAATGCCAGTATGCGGTGGCGGGAGAGTTGACGGAGCAGGCGCGGGCGTTCGCGAAGCAGAAAGGCGTGAAGCTGGTGGAGGGGGCGGAACTCGCGAGGCTGGTTCGCGGGTAGACCGGGAGCCAAACAGGGCCGGTTCACACTGTCCACTCAGATTGGCCCGTACTGATGCGGCGCTGCAAGAACAGCCTGCTGCCTGGCTGGACCTGAATCCGAATCCGTTTTGACCGCGTTGGAAAACTTATCAGGAATCCGGCGGTCACATGACCATAAAACCTGCCCTTCGCCGGCAGGCATATCGACCCATCAGGAGGAGGCAGCATGCCAATCGGCAATTCCGGCATTGCAGGGGTGCCGCTGCAGGAAGACGAGAAGCCCGAGCTCAGGGAAGTCGTCATGGGCCTGCACTGGGCCCCCTTGGAAGACTACGCAAAAGTGCATCCGGAGAATCTGGACGCCCTCTGCGTCCTGTTCGATCGGGAGCAGCAGATCGTCGAAATCATCCATCCGGGCAACCCGCGCAGCAGCAACGGCAGCGTCGTCCATACCGGCGACTCTCGAACCGGGGCCAGTCAATGGGACGATGAAAGGATTTTCGTTTTTCTCGAGGCCTTGCCGGCGGATGTCACGACCCTCGTGTTCATCGTGGCCAGCGTCACGGGCAAGCCCATCCGCGAAGTCCGTGGCGCCTCCTGTCACATCAGTGATCACGCCACGGAATACCAGTGGGTCAACATGGAGCTGACGACACTCGACACGCAAACGACGTGCTGCGTCGCCACCCTCTCCCGCAGCCTGACGGGCTGGGAAATATCCCCGACCGCGCAAGACATCAACCGTGAAAACCAAGCGCAATCGGCCGCCCTGGCCGCGTTGCGGCAGTTTGAATTCGCGCGCAGCCATGAATTGATCCGGGCGATGGGCATCAAATCAGAGTAAGCCGCTCAGCCCGGCCTTGCCTTTTCGTTACTGGAGAGTCCATGGATTCCATCGAGTCCCGCATCACCGTCAAGCGTCTGCACCCGCTGTTCGTGGCCGAGGTGAGCGGCATCGATCTGAAGCTGCCGCTGTCGCGCGAGGATTTCCGCGTCATCTGGGAAGCCTTCAACGATCACCAGGTGCTGGTGTTCCGCGACCAGCATTTTGACGACGACTCACAGATCGCGTTCTGCCGGCACTTCGGTGAACTCGAAACCATGATCGCGCACCCCGGCAACGACTGGAACCCCGGGCACATTTCGGTCATGACCAATCTCGGCAAGGACGGCAATTTCCTGCCGCCGGATGCTCCGGCGATGGTGCACCGGGCGCGCAACGAGGACTGGCACAGCGACAGCTCCTTCAAGCCGGTGGCGGCGCTGGCCTCGATGCTCGCGGCGCGCATCGTGCCGCCGGTCGGCGGCAACACCGATTTAGCCAGCGCCAGGGCGGCCTGGGCGGATTTACCCACCGAACGCCAGGCCGCGCTGGAAGGTTTGACGGCACTGCACCGCATGACGCTGCGGGACGCCGCCAGGGACAAGGGTTACAAGGAAGAAGACAAGCAGCGCCATGTCGTCACGCACCCGCTGGTGCGGGCAAACCCGGTCAACGGCCGCAAGGCGCTCTACGTCGGCGCGCATGCGCAGGAGATCGTCGGCATGCCGCCGGAGGAAGGCGCCCGGCTGATCGACGAGCTGACGGCCCATTGCACACAACCGCAGTATGTCTACAGCCACTCCTGGCGCGACGGCGACGCCGTGCTCTGGGACAACCGCTGCACGCTGCACCGCGCGACAGCGTTCGAGACGGCAAAATACAAGCGCAAGCTGCACCGCACGACCATTGCTGGCAAGTCACCTGATAGCGCGTTTGCGACGGTGCCGGGGGAGTAAGGATAGGGGGGTGGTGTCTGACCCTTTTATTCCCTTCAGTCGCAGGCGCGTCTTTATTCAAGCTCGATCGCGTCAAGGATCGCGCGGCACAGATAAACCTTGCCCCAGCGCTTTTCGCCCAGACGTTCCAGTATGCCTTTCGCAGCCAGGAGCTCCACGGCTTTTCTCGCAGTGGGGTTTGACACGTTGAGCAATACTGCTGCTCGCGCCACGGTCACGTAGGGATTGGTGAACAGCGCGTCGACCAATTCGAGGGCGCGCGGCTTGTCTTTGACGAGCGCACGGAATTTTTCGCGAATGCCGAGCAGTTCCGCCGACTGCTTGGCGGCTTCCGTGGCGATCCGGTTCACACCGGTGATGAAGTAACGAATCCATGCGTTCCAGTCGCCGTGGGTGCGAACGCGCTGCAGCAGGTCGTAATAGTCCTGCCGGTGTTCTTCGATGTAAGCCGAGAGGTACAGCAGCGGCTGGTTCAGGCGTTTGCGTTCGATCAGGAACAGCGTGATCAGCAGCCGGCCCACGCGGCCATTGCCGTCAAGGAAGGGGTGAATGGCTTCAAACTGCTGATGCATGATCGCGCATTGCACCAGATCGGGCATGGCATCGCGGACATGAATGAATTGTTCCCAGTCGTGCAGACATTCATTCATGGCATCCACGGGCGGCGGCACATAGGCCGCTGTCACCGGCGTGCTGCCCTGCGGTCCGATCCAGTTCTGGGAGCGGCGGAATTCCCCCGGCGTGGCCTTGTCGCCGCGCACGCCTTTCATCAACCGCTCATGGATTTCACGCACCAGGCGTAGCGACAAGGGCAGTTCGTCCAGGCGTTTGATGCCGAACTCCAGCGCGGAAACGTAATTCCGCACCTCGCGCACATCATCATGCGGCCTGGGTGCCGAGTGTTCGCCGCCCATTTCGTCGATCAGCAGATCGGAAAGACTGGCGCGCGTGCCTTCTATGCGGGATGACAGTACCGCCTCGCGCCGGACCCAGGGTGCGATCAACAAATGAGGATTGGGCAGTATCCGGCCGATACCGGACAGCTCGGAGAGCGCGGCATCGGCCTTCGAGAGCAGCAGCACCAGATCGGGGTCGTATTGCAGCTTCGGCGGCAGCGGAGCCGGAATAAAGGCCGCATAGCCCTGAGGGTGCTCGATAACGCGCCCAGCGTCAGAAGATAAAAAATCATTAATATTCAAACAGTTAGCCTTTTAAAAAGGCTTTCAAAGCCTTTTAAGCTTTGAAAGAAATTTAGCTTATTCTTTCAAAGATCGGATGGCACTGCAACACCTGCTTCAATACACCTGGTTTGCAAGGTTATTGCGTGTTGATTTTATGGACCAGCTGCCGAAGCACAGCATTGCTGCGCGCCGCTGTCATCGGTGATGCGGATCAGCAGGGCGCTGCGCGAAGTCAGCGTCCGCCAGGAATTGCGCACCGGTTTGGCAATGGGGGCATCAAGCACAAAGGTGCTGATCTCGCGGATGCGGCCACGCGCCGGCCTTTGCAGCGTAGCGACAGGGCAGGCGCTTGAAGATCACGCCGCCGAAGCGGCCGCCCTCAGGTCTGCGCCTTGACGTCCAACTGGTGCGCCTTGCGCCCGCCGCGCACCATCTTCGGTTCCTTGAGCTGTCCGCCGACCATCAGCGCGGCCATGTCCACCGCGCGTGCCACCAGACCCTGAGCGCCTTCGCGCAGGGTCTGTGATTCCTGCACGTAGCGCATGTTGTTTTCCATGTCCTCCGCGCTCCAGCCGCGCGAGTGCGCGATGTAGGGAAACTGCGGGAACTGGCAGCCGATCTCGGCAAAAAATCCGAGCATCTGTCCGGCCACGCCCTGCACATTGTCCTGGCCGCCGGTGATGATGAAGGCCGCGGCCTTGTTCTTCAGCAGGTGCCTGTCGGCGATGGTTTCCTGGTTCTGGATGCAGTTCATCCGCTCGACCATCTTGTAGTACAGGCTGCTCGCCGCGCCCCAGCGGATCGGCGTGGCGATCAGCAGCACGTCGGCCCAGTGCACGAAGGCCTCGTAGACGCGGTCGAGCTGGTCATCCGGATCCATCTGCGTGATCGAACACGGCCAGGTGCAGGCGCGCGCGCTCTTCGAGTAAAAACCCTCGCAGGCGCGGAAGCTGAGCTCGTTCAGGCGGATCAGCTGCGTCTCGCAGCCCAGCGCGGATTTTGCATGGGCGATGGCCACTTCGAGCAGCGCATCGGAGGTGCTGTAGCGCGGATGTTCGGCGGTCATCACCGTGGTGGAGATGCCGGCGACCCGGATCGGCCCCGGTGCACGCACCGCCTCGCGCGCAAGCGGGTGCGGCGCGTGGGGTTTGCGCTTGCGTGGGGTCGCCGGCGTGGTGTTGACCAGCACACGGCCGCCCTCGACCCTGACCTCGTGCGCAGGCACCTTGTCCGCTTCGAAGCCCGGCTCGCCTTCGCCGGTGCGGCAGTGGAACTTCCAGTAGTGCCAGGGGCAGACCACGTAGTCGCCTTCGAGGCGGCCTTCGCCGAGCGGGCCGCCGACGTGGTTGCACGAACCCGAGATCGCGCTGAAACGGCCGTCCTTGTGCACCAGCGCAATGCGGGTCTTGCCCAGCATCACCTGCTGCAGGGCTTGCTGTTGAAGTTCGGCGGCGCTGCCGACGTCGATCCAGTCTGCCTTGTCCATGTCGGGATTATGCACGCAGTGTCGCGAGGAACTGGCCGAAGCACACCAGCCCCGCGGGCCACACGCCGAGCTTCGCGTCGGAACCGAGGTGGCCGTTCATGCCGGCATCAAAGAACTGCGAGCCCCAGGCCTCAGCGAATAGCTGCGCGCGTTCGAAGCTGACGCGTTCATCATTGCGGCTGGCGACGACGGCGGAGGGGTAGGGCAGGCGTTTGAGGATCATGCCGCCGAAACCCTGCAGCGGGCTGACGGTGCCCGGCGGCATTGGCCGGTCGCGGTCGCTGGGCGCCACGAAAAACACACCGGCAATCTTTTTCACCAGCCCGGGCTGCTCGAAGCTCCACTTCACCACCAGCGTGGTGCCCGCGCTGTGCGGCACCAGCACCACCGGCTTCGGTGCGCGGTTTACATAGTCCGTCAGTGTTGCGGCCCAAGCGTCATAGACCGGATGGTCCCAGTCCGCCTGCTGCACGCGTGTGAACTCGGGGAAGGCCTGTTCCCAGTGGGTGTGCCAGTGATCCGGTCCCGAGCCGTTGAGGCCGGGATGGATCAAGACGGAGAAATCCTTGCGCGTGGGCATGCGGCGAGGCCCGGTCATCGTTTACGGAAAAACCTGCGACATCACGGCCTGGCCGTAAGGGCCGTACGGATTCGCGAACGTTTCCTTGAGTTCGAAATGGTCATATTCCTCTGCCACGACCAGCCGGGAGGATTTTCCGGAGTCCCGCAGAGCCTTGTCAAAGTCGATGGACTGCCGCTGGAACTCCGGGGTTTCCCGTGTGCCATACAGCAGCACGACCGGTGCGACTATGCGTTCAAGGTGGCGCTGCGGGCTCAGCTTGAACTCAAGGTCGTCGTCGAATTTCACGTAAGCACTTCTGGAAGACAGCCTGACCGGGTGCAGGTCGTACATGCCGCTGCACAGGACGGCGCCGCGGATGAAGTTTGCGGGGAGGGCGGGGTCGTAGTCCTTCTTCCAGTCCGTGGTCAGCGCCACGGCGGCCAGGTGGGCGCCGGACGAATGGCCGACCAGGTAGATGCGACTCCGGTCCGCGTCCAGTTTTCCGGCATTCCGGTAGACCCAGATCAGCGAGCGGCGAACCTGGTCCGCCAGCGTCCTCAGGCTGTCCGCGGCATCCTGCACCCAGGAAAAATCGGGGACGATGAGGTGGGCGCCGGCCTTGACGAACATTTCCGCCGCGAAGGCATTCTGGCTGGCGAGCCCCCTTCTCCATGCGCCGCCGTGGATGAATACGATAATCGGAGCGTTGCGTTCCGCTGCCGGATAGACATCCAGGCCTTCGATCGGGGCGTCGCCATAGGCATGTCTTTGTGGTGGTCCGATCCTGTCCCGGACGGCTTTGCTGGCGAGAGACATCCGCGTGCGTACATGTTCCGAATGCGGCGCATAGGCCGACTGGTTATAGACGGCATCCAGCCCGGCCTGATCATAGTGGAGGAATACCGGTTTGCCGGTGGACGGTTGAGGCGTGTGGGTATCGTTTGCAGTCATCGGAGGTCCGGAAGTTTCAGATGGAAGCGGAATGCGAAGTTGCGGAACGCTGGAATCGGTCGATTGTAAGCATTCAACAGGGTAAGCCTGAGTCCGGGCCCCGCTCAACCCGGCAGCGGAATACAGGGCGCGTCGATGGCGTCGCCCTTCACATCGATCCGCGCGCTTTCCGGCCCGGTGAAGGGCGTGTTGCGGCCCAGACGTCATAGACCGGATGGTCCCAGTCCGTCTGCTGCACGCTGGTGCAATCGGGGAAGGCCCGTTCCCAGTGCGTGTGCCAGTGATCCGGGCCGGAGCCGTTGAGGCTGGGGTGGATCAGGATGGAGAAGTCTTTGAGGTTGGTCATGTGGCGGGCACGGGGGTATCGCCAGGGAAAAGAGGGGGCGGTTCCCTGAACCTGATTGCTAGCCTCGGGCTCCAGCAACTAAATTGAACTCGCATATTTGAATCGAATTCAAATTCCAGACCTGCCACATTGATGCGAGGTGAAAACCGATTAAGTCAGGCTTAGTGTGCGGTGAGAAAATCTATCGGCGCGTTAAACATATTTAGCTTCTCGATTTTTTCTCGCCTAAGAAGATTACGCATAGGAGCCGTTAGGTAAACGGCTGTCTTTAGCTCGCTTTCAGAATCGTAAGAGTACCTACGAATTGCCTCATCTATGGTGCCCGCGATACTTTCCGATACTTCACGATCAGAAAAAAGCGACTTCGAATTTCCAGAAGCGCAACTTAAGATTAACTGATTGCTGCTCTTGGCCACCTTCAACCAAGGGGCCGCTTTTTGTAATCTACTAAGTTGTAGGTCCGTGCAATAAGGACCATCTTTTTGGCGAATAAAATAAGCGTTTGTTAGTCGGCCCCCCGTACGTTTCACATGTAGGTACTCAACTAGGTAGGCAAGTTTGTGCAATTCAAAATAAGAAATTGCTCCTTTTGCCTCAAGAATTGATCGAACTAACGCAAGGACGTCGGCTTTGCTTGTTGGACTCGCGCTACGGCGTTTGGGTTGTGTCAGTTGCTTAAGGGTGTCAGATACAAATTGGTAGTCCGAGCGCTGATTGGCGAAACTCCTATGAATCATTGCTCTTTGGCCGGGGTGGTAAAGCGGGATGAGAATCCTGCCAAACCAATTGTTTTTCGTGCGTACCGCATTTCTAAGTTCGAGTTTGTGCGATTCAATGTTCTCGAGACTTCCTAAGGCGGTTGCGCCTAAAGTCACAACCACCTGAGGATTGATAAGCTCAATCTGCCGTTTCAAAAAGGATGAGCACTGTCGCACTTCAGTGGGCAGCGGGGTTGAGTTGTTGCCCTTCTCGTCTTTCGGGTTGCACAGGGCTGCATTTGTAACAAAAATTTCGCCGCGGGAAAGGCCGGAAAAAGACAGTAAGTCTTCAAAATTGTTGCCCGCGGTGTCCCCGTGAAATGGAATTCCTGTGCTGTCTGCGCCAAGTCGTCCCGGTGCTTCACCTATAAACATAGCTCGCGCATTTAAATTTCCTGCCGAATGATTCAGTACACGCAAGCTGTCTTTCATTCGAATGCAGCTGGTGCATGCCTGTACATCTTTGACCAAATCAAAGAACTTGGCGTGTTTAGTAGATACGGTCATTTTGATACTCGCAGCAACTCAGTGGCCTGAGTTTTTTTACCGCCCAAATGGGCATAAGTTGAAAGGCACGTGAGCGATCCGGGGATTTGATGGGTGTGCTTACATACAAAACTTAACAATCTTGATAGCCCCAAAAAATTCCCGAGTGCTTTTTCGAAGTAATCGTGCGAGCGGTATACCACAGAAAGCGAGAGGGTGTTGGTGTCTGTCCGTATAAATTGCCCGTACTGCCAACATGGCGCGCCAAGTGATCGTGGGTTGTCTAGGTGGGCGCCTGATAAATGCATTACAAAAGCAGCTCGTGGTTTTGATTGCCAAGTATTCATGCATTCAATTATTTTTTCAATTTGCGATGGTCCACTTGGGCCAAACTCGGAGAGTCGTTGAAAGTATGTTCCCCAAGCGGTCGGGGTTCGACTCTTTCCTCTCTTGTAAGTTTTCTTGTAGTGCGAAAAAAAATCATTTGGAGAGAAGGTGCTGCCATTTTTCGGTTTGGGAAATATGGTATTCGCAACATCGAAAAGCCCTTTTTTTACTACACCTAGGCGCTTTGGATCAAATCGAGCGAGTTGCTTTTCGTCTGGGATATGGGTCGGATCGGTTACATGCACAATCAGATTAAATCGGTCTCCATGATCGATTAGAAGTTGGGTGCTTTCACGCCACGCATCGGCAATCGAATTTGCAGATATTTTTTCTGGTTCGCTGATCATTTGATCACCGTAATCTTTCTCTTAACCATATCGAGCTCAAAGGTTGCATCTTTAGTCTTAAGTAAATGCCTAAAGGCGGCATATCCTTTGAGGATTGCTTCCTCCCAATCTTTGGCCCGCCGCTTGTGTACCTCTAAATGGGAAACGAGTCGTTTAATTGTGGTTAAGAGTTCTGAATCAACGTTCCGAACCTTATCGTAATATTTTCGTTCTTTAGCGTTGCTATAAATGTAAGCAACGATAAGTTCTTCGAGAATTGCAGCCCTAGCTCCGTCCTCCACATCATCAACAGTCGGATCGCTTTTGCGTTTCTTTTTTAGTAAACCACGCATCACGGGGCTCCACCCTAATACTGCATAGTGCCCAAAATGTAAGACGTCATGGAAACGATAGCCGTCGTCTGCATAAGCATTGTCCGAGAGTGGGTCGCCTATTGGGGTGCCGTCTTCTAGTTCCATTTTTGCGCGCTTGCCCTTTTCATGCTCGTAAACGCGGATTCGTATTACTTTCGGTAGTTGTTCTGATTTTGGATATATGTCATCGAGGCTCGGAAAGGCGTGATCACCTTCATCGCCAAGCGGCCACCTGTCATTTGTTTTTTGAAGATTTCTTGATGCGATGGTGGACATTGATAAATTTAGGCGTGTAGCAATGTTTGATACGTACCAAAGAATATCCCCAAGTTCCTCTTCGGCGCGTTCAACAAATCCTTCGTATGAATGTTTGTCGCGAATTTTTTTCTTAAATTCCGCTAGTAATGTGCCGGTTTCCCCAGCCAGGCCTAGAAGGGGGATCATTACTGCTTCCTCTTTTTTCTCGGCGCGAAATTGATCTGTTAGCGCAGCATTTTCTTGGTAATCGTCAAACTCCATAGCAACTTACCCCTGTAGGTAATGCGTAAGGTTTTTCGAGAATCCGTTACAAAATTGCAAATTTAGATACTGTCGGAGCCGAGAGGTTTTTATTAGAAAAGTTTAATGAACGAGCAATGCAAATCTTGATGACGTTTTGTGAGTTTTTCGAGCAGCTTTGAATGAATGTCACACTCTAGACTGATGGCCTTCTTTCTTTCAAGGATGGCGCTCTCAACAGCGACCTTCTGCGGCCCCCCCAACCCCTTCCTGCCAAACACCATATATTCCGCACTGATCACCTCGCGGAATTCCGCCTCTGACAGCGGCAGCTTCGCCTTCGCCTGTTCCTCGTAAATCCGCGCCGCTTCGCTGTAGGGGATGTCGTGGATCTTCAGGCCTTTGCCGCGGCCGTAGTCCGTCAGCTTGCTGGCGAAGTGGTGGCCGATGCGGAAGGGCACTTCGGCCTTCTGCAGCAGCGCATCGGCGATTTCGGTGGTGGTGGAGTAATCGGCGTTCACTTCTTCCAGCGCGCGCGCCTTGTTGACCACCACCGCATCGACCACGCTGCCGAAGAGTTTGAATACGGTCAGCGCGCGGGCATAGGGCACCGGGTCGTACATGCGGTAATCGAACATTCCCGTGCGGTTGTTGTGCGAGACCCAGGTCATGGTCTGCATTTCACTCAGCAGGATGCTCGACTGCGCGCGCAGCTGTTCGAGGGCGGCGGGGTTGCGCTTCTGCGGCATGATGCTGCTGGTGCCGGTGAGTTCGCCGCTGCCGAGCATGAACCAGGGCACGGGCTCCGCGTATTGGGCGTGCAGGTCCTGCGCGAACATGCCGGCCTGCACCGCGGTCATCGCCCAGGCGTTGGCGACATCGAGCGCGCTGTCGATGGGGGCGAGGTGGTTGGCGTCGTAGGCGTTCTCCACCAGCCCGTCAAAACCCAGCAGTTCCGCGAGGCGGTGCCGGTCGAGCGGGAAGCTGGAAGTCGCCAGCGCCGCGGTGCCGAGCGGGCATTTGTTCACGCGCACATACGCCTGCTGCAGCCGTTCGGTGGCGCGTGCGAGTGCGGATTCGAAGGCCAGCAGGTAATGCGCAAAGGTGGTCGGCTGCGCCTGCACGCCGTGGGTGTAGGCGGGGATGATGGTTTCGATGTGTTCTTCCGCGCGCTGGAGCAGCTTCTCGCGGGCGTCGATCAGCGCGCCCATGGTGTGCAGCAGTCCGTCGCGCAGGTTCATCCGTGCGATGGTCGAAGCGAGGTCCTGCCGGCTGCGGCCGGTGTGCAGGCGCGAGGCTTCCGGCCCGGCCAGCGCGATCAGACGCGGTTCGTAATCGAGGTAATCGGCGGAAGTGCGCGGCGTGGTGTTGTTGGCGCCGGTTTTTTCATTCTCGATCAGCTGCGCGATGCCCTTGGCGATCCGCGCCGCGACCTCCTTCGGCACGATGCCGGTCTCGGCCAGCATGACGATCGAGGCCTTGTTGATTTCATCCAGCCATTCAATCGAACGGCCGCCGCCGCGGAAGGTGGCGTTGATGTCGAGGGTGTGGGTGTTGTCGGTCATTGTTTTACTTTAAGTCAGATTGCTGGTTCGTCATTCCGGGCGCAGGTCGTGCGAACCGGAATCCAGAATGGTGGTGGAAAAGTCCTTGGATCCCGGCTTTTGCCGGCATGGCGGCTTGAGTATAATTCTAAAAATATCAATAAAATCAATGAGTTATAGTAATTATTTGGCTTGTCGGTGAGTATTCACCTGACAGGCGGATTCTTACGTATTTTCAGGTTGAACGGAGTGTTGTGCGAAATGTGGACCGCTGGAGAGACCAGCGTCCTTTTTTTACTTCGCGCAACAAGCCAGAGATTTTTGGATGGCGGGTGCTGCGGGCGGCGCGTCAGCGTAATTCGGTGGGCAGCACCGCGAGAATCATCGTTGCAGTGAGTTCGATGTGTTCTTCCATCAGCCGGCATGCTAGTTCGGCATTCCGGTTCAGCGCCGCTTCGGCAATGGCGGAATGTTCGGACTGCACATCTCGTGGTACGTGGCGAAACTGGATGAAATTCCGACGATAGCGGTCGGACAGGTCGTACAGCGTATCGCAGAACTGCAGCAGCACCGGTAACCTGCAAGCTCCAATTAATGCCGTGTGGAACTTGCGGTGCCAGTTCTCCCAGACTTCGTCGATGTTGTCCATTTTCGCCGGATTGCGCGATTTGAATTTGGACAGGTGATGCATGGAAGATACGACGCCTGTTTCCCAGGCATCGTCGCCGTGTTGTATCGAGCGTTGCAGTGCGATTACCTCTAAGGATTTCCGAAGCAGGGTGACTTCGCGCAGGTTGTCGGCGGACACCGGGGCAACCTGAAAGCCGCGTTGGTCGCCAGCCTGTAGAACTAGGCCTTCTGAAACCAGTCGCGAGATTGCTTCCCGCAATGGGCTGAAACTCACGTCATACGTAATGCGCAATTGATCGAGGCGTAGTTTTTCGCCCGGTCCAATCGCGCCGGTAAGAATTTCCTTGCGCAGTCGGGAGAGTGTCGTCGAGAAAACGGTGCCGGATTCAGCGGGAATCTTGGTTTGTGCCACAGCTAGCCCCTAGATTTAATGCATTGATTATATTGCAAAAATAAACTCCCCAGCATTTTATCGACATAATCATTTATTATCGATTATTATAATATTATCGATAATAAGTAGGGCGTCAGTTCAGGAACCCATTTGCGTTACCTCTCAGATACAGAAGTCGCGGGCCTGCTGGCTTGGCCCGATGTCATCCAGTGCCTCAGGGCTGCATATCAGACGCAGCACAAGCCGGATGCCATGCCTGCCCGCGTGGTGGCACGAGGGGATGCCTCGCGCTTACGTGTGTTGACGGCAGTGCCTACGGGCAGTCGCTATATGGGTACGAAGACAATATCGAGCGCGGTGGCTGGCGCGACGTACACCATCATGTTGTGGGCGCAGGACACTGCCGAGCCGGTTGGTCTGCTCGATGCGGAACGCATCACGGCCATGCGTACAGGCGGCACGTCTGCCGTGGCGATGGATCGGTTATTACCCGCCGGCCCGGTGCGTGCAGCTGTGTTGGGCACCGGTACCGAAGCGTCCGGCCATGTCCGAGCGCTTGCCGCTATCCGCAAGATCGACTCGCTCATGGTTTACAGCCCGACGCCAGCCAACCGTGATCGGTTCGCGAAGGCGATGACCAGGGAACTCGGTGTGACTGCACATGCGGTTTTGACTGCTCAGGAGGCCGTGGACGGTGCGCAACTCGTTATCGCTGCTGCGCGTTCGCGCGATGAGACTCCCATACTTGAAGGTGCATGGCTTAGGCCGGGAATGATGGTCGTATCGATAGGCTCGACATTGCCTGAGCAGCGCGAGATCGACGTTGAAGTCGTGCGCCGCGCGGACTTGATCGTCGCCGACATGCCGGATGAGGTGACGCACGAGACAGGTGACATGCTGGCGGCAACGGAGGCCGGCGTGGATTTCGGGGGGAAGCTGATATCACTGGCCTCGTTGCTTCAAGTCGGCATGCGAGCAGGCCAGCGCCCCGACAACATTGTTCTCTTCAAATCAGTGGGATCAGGATTGCAGGACGTGACCTTGGCCGGGATGTGCTTTGACAAGGCATTGCAGCAGAACGTGGGGTCGCTGTTGCCTGTGACGATGAAACTCAAGAGTCGAAAACAAGTGCAGCCCGAACAGAACAATCTTTAACTGGAAGGATGGTCACATGATTCCGTATAAAAAAGCAGATGCGCGTGCATGGGCAAAAGACAACATGAAGGGTGTTGCAAACGTGGTCATCCCCTCGTTTTCGTCCGATCTGACGAAGTTGAACGAGAAAGGGATTCGTCACGATCTTGCCAAGGAACTCGAACTCGGGTTCTGGGGCACGCTACTGGTGTCCGAAGTGGCGATCACGGTGCCGGAGTACCAGCAATTTTTCCAGTGGTCGAAGGACGTGGTCGGAGACAAGCTGGTGCTGATCCATCACGCAGGTTTCAATACCCTGACGCAGAATATCGAGGCCGTAAAAATTGCCGAGAAAGAGGGTGCAGAGCTCGTGCTGCTCGCCTATCCGCAGAACTTCTATCCGACCACGGCGAAGGAAATCTACGACTACACCAAGGCTTTCTGCGACGCGACGAATCTTGGCGTGATCCTGTTCTCGGTGCCGCATTGGGGTTTTGAGCGCATCCATCCGGCCGGCATGCCGCCAGAGTTGATCGCGCAGATGATCAAGGACATCCCGAACATCGTGTGCGTGAAGTCGGAGGGCGGCAACCCGACGCCGTCCGGGTTTATCCAGACCTGGAAGCGGCATTCGCATGAAGTGGTGGTGACTTTTCCGGTTGAAGCCGAGGCGTTGCCGTACATGGGGCTCATTCCGATGCAGTTCATGGGCACCAGCAACTCGGAATATTACGGCGGGATGATTCCGAAAATGTTCAATCTCGCACGCGACGGCAAGTTCGAGGAGATGATGGAGCTGTACTGGCAGTTGCATCCCGCGCGCATGGCCTACAAACACGTCGGGGGCACATTTCGAGGCGGCATCCATGTGACGCATCGTACGTTATGGAAATACATGGCCTGGCTGCAGGGCTTCAATGGAGGTCCGTTGCGTCAGCCAGCGCTGAAAGTCAGCGATTCGCACATGCGACAGCTGCGGGAGGCATCAAAGAAATCGGGGCTCAATCCGACCTCGGATCCGGATTCCCAGTATTTCGTTGGTCGTAACCCTATCTAAGTGCTGGGGGACTCAATGAGATTAATGCATCTATCGCGCTGGAGCGGACTGACCGTCACGCTGTTTTTCGCATCTGGAGGGGGCGCTGTAGCCGAGGCGTACCCGGATAGACCGATCCGTCTTGTGGTGCAGTCCGTGCCTGGAGGCACTTCTGACCAGATAGCGCGGATGATCACCTCGGAGCTCGAAACGAAACTCGGGCGCAACTTGATCGTTGATAACCGTGCCGGGGCAAGCGGGATCATTGCTACCGAGATCGTTGCGAGAGCGCAGCCCGACGGTTACACGTTGCTGCACACGACCGCGGCTTTTGTCACTAATTCGGCATTGGGTCGGAAGTTGCCGTATGACGTGCAGAGGGATTTTTCGCCAATCAGCAACGTGGCGCTGGGCACTGGCTATCTGCTGGTCGTGAATCCGTCGGTTCAGGCGAACTCGGTGCAGGAGCTCGTCGCGCTGGCGAAGTCCGGCACGCTTTCTTACGGATCGCCGGGTGTGGGCAACATTTTGCATCTCGTCAGTGAGCTGTTTAACGCATCTGCGGGCACACGTATCCTGCACGTGCCGTACAAGAGTTCAGGCTTGGTGATGAATGGGCTCGTCAGCGGCGAGATCAAAATCGCGTTCTCGACACCGGTAGTAAGCCTGCCGCAACTCAAGACCGGCAAGCTCCGGGCGCTCGCATTCACGGGATCGGCTCGTTTGCCCGGCATGCCTGATCTGCCAACCGTCGCGGAGGCGGGCGTGCCAGATTTCGTGGTGAATGGCGGATGGCAGGGCTGGGTCGCGCCCGTGCGGGTGTCGCCGAAGATAATTGAGACGCTGCACCGGAACCTCCGCGACGTTACGCATGGCGTGCGGATGCGCACCTATCTCATCGAAAGTGGTTATCAGCCGCTGGGCAACGATCCGCGAGAGTTCAAGGTGTTCATTGCATCGGAGCTTGATCGTTATAAAAAAATCGTCCAATCGGCGAATATCAAGCTGGAGTAGCGCGATATCCGGTTGAGATGGCATTGCGGAAATCCGCGCCTTCAACGTGGATCGCCCAGGAGGAGATTACTGTGATTACACTACGAGTGCGTGTATTGGTGATTTTGGTGTTGTGTGTCTCCGGTGTTGCTGTTGCGCAGGGCTATCCCGAACGACCGTTGCGACTGATCGTTCCGCTTGCTGCCGGCAGTGGTACCGATCTGATGACGCGCCTGCTTGCTCAGAGGCTGGGTGAACGCCTCAGGCAACAGGTGATCGTGGACAATCGCGGTGGGGCGGGTGGCATGATCGGTGCCGAGCTTGCCGCGCGCTCACAAGCAGACGGTTATACGCTGCTCATGGGCGGGTCGGTTACCTTGACCATTACGCCAGCTGTTTACAAAAATATTTCATACGATCCGCTGCGGGATTTTATGCCGGTAGCGTCGATTTCACGCTTCTACAGCGTGCTTGTGGCCGCTCCCTCCATAACTGCCAAATCCTTGAGTGAGTTTATTGCGCACGCTCGTTCGCATCCCGGTGAACTGCGTCTCGCGTCAGCAGAGCCTGGTACAGCGAGCCATCTCGCCGGGCAACTGCTTAGCAGTATGGCCAGAATTGATCTGCTGCAGGTGCCGTACAAGGGAGGTACGATGCGGCTTAACGCTGTGGCTAGTGGAGAGAGCCATGCCTCGTTCCTGACTGTCTCCGCAGCGCTGCAGTTCGTAAAGCAGCTCAAGTTGCCGTTGTTTGGTGTTACGAGCCCTAAGCGCCTTTCTCCGCTACCTGGAGTGCCCGCCATAGCTGAGATCGTGCCTGGATATGAGTGGAGCGGTTGGCAGATTCTCATGGTGCCGGCGCGTACGCCGCCGGCAGTGATCAACCGGTTGCGTTTGGCGGTTACCGATGTTGTTGCTTCATCAGAATTCAAACAGTATCTCTCTGCTGAGGGATCCGAGGGCTTTCACCAAACACCCGATGAACTGCGGCTGTTTATACGTAACGAGATGACCCGAAACGGTAATCTGGTCAAGTCGTCGGGTGCGCACGCTAACTGAGGCGTTATCGCAGGGCCGCTGTTGGAAGCTGCCGGAAATACTCGGATATGCGGAAAAGTGTCCACCATCGTCCTCAACACAAATCGGCACTCCACCGACGGCCGCCGCCGCGGAAGCTGGCGTTGATGTCGAGGGTGTGGGTGTTGTCGGTCATTGTTTTACTTTAAGTCAGATTGCTGATTCGTCATTCCGGCGCACGCCGGAATCCAGTGCAATGGAGGCAAAACCCCTGGATTCCGGGTTGCACTGCGTGCGCCCGGAATGACGGCTGTAAGGGGCGGGATGACGGCCCGGTGGTCGGGGCAAGTCGCCGCGTTCAGGCCACGAGGCTGGCTTCGACGAAAGTGCTTTTTGAGGCGGGTTCCGGAATGGGCTGCCCGCTTTCCCGCAGGTCCTCCAGGTGAAACTGGATGGCTTCCTGGATCAGTTCCAGTGTTTCAGCCTCGGTTTCCCCGGCAGCGATGCATCCCGGAAGATCCGGCACAAACGCACCGTAGCTGTTCGGGCCTTTTTCAATGACAACCATGTATCGCATGTTTACTCCTTCAGTCCGGCCTGCTTCAGAACACTGTTCAAGGTGCCGGGCGGCACATCGACACAGGGTTTGCCGGCGACAGTGACCGTGCCGGGTTTTGTCGGGTGGTGCAATTGGCGATGGCTGCCGCGTTGCCGAACCACGATCCATCCCTCTTTGGCGGGTATTCGCAGCAACTCCGACACTTTCACTGCAGGATATT
Organism: Burkholderiales bacterium; assembly: GCA_019635015.1. Taxonomy (GTDB): domain Bacteria; phylum Pseudomonadota; class Gammaproteobacteria; order Burkholderiales; family SG8-41. The sequence goes on from JAHCAG010000001.1 coordinate 202,956, forward strand.
ACGCCGTGGTGTGTGTATCGGACAATTTGCGCGGGCCGTCCTTGAGGCATCCGCAGTGCCGATCATGCATATCACTTCAAGGCAGATGTCCTGTTCGCCGGAATGACAGCCTTTGGGAGTGGATATTAAAAATATCAATATAATCAAATACTTATAATTTACCCTCTGCGGTGGCTGCCAACACACGTTTGCGCCAGGACCACCAGAGCGGCAGTGCGAGCGGGGTGAGGACGAGATAGCCGATCAGGAACAGCCAGACGTTCATCTGTTCGTTGGTCTCGTGGTCGAAGATGTCGCGGTAGTCCATCAGGCGCCGGCCCTGGACGTCGATCTGCCAGGGGCGGTTGCCGAAATCAGGATGTTCTTCGTACCACAGCGTGACCGGGCTGCCGCTGCGCAGTGCGCGCCTCACGCCGGCATAGGCCTTCTCGCCGTTGCGGCGGCCGTTGTCGACGAGGTATTCGGTGTCGGCGCCGCGCAGCTTGAGGCGCAGGGTGTAGATGTTGGGGCCGTGGCGGACGTGGCGCCAGTCCTCATGCAGGCTGTCGACGATGCCCGAGACCTGGCGCAGGTCTTCGCGTCCGGGGATGTCGCGGTTCTGCCGCCCCATGTTGGCCATCGCGATGCCGAACACGATCCACAGCAGCGCGATGATCGCCGGGCCGTAGCGCCGGTATTCCTTGGATTTGAGGAAGGACATGGCGGGCCGGGTAATCAGGACCGACGATTGCCGAGGATCATAAAAATATAAATATAATCAATTAGTTAAGTAGTTATTCCGGAAGGCAACGGCGAGGTTGCTGCGGGTGTTGCGTGTTGGGTCACGGTCGCGGCGCGTGTTGCGGTTGCTTGCCGCGCCTGTTGTTGTGGAATGCCATGAGAATAAACGCGCAGGGTGTGGATGACCAGCAGCGACTTGCGGCTAAGATGCGGAACCGTTTGCCGGTCCGGCCGGCGGCATCATGAAGGAGCGGCACATGGACATCCTCAATCTGTTCGATCATCCGGCGCTGCGCATGTGGTTCGCGCAGTCGGCGGTGCTGTTCTTTTTGATCAGCGGTTTTGCGCTGCTCGCGGTGGGCCTCACGCTGGTGCTCAACAGCGCGGCGGCATTGCGGTTTTTCGAGTGCATGAACCGCTGGGTGTCGATGCGGCGCGCGACGCGGCCGCTGGAGATCGCGCGCGACACGCAGTCACTGGTGCAGCGCCACCGTTACCTGATTGCGGCCTTCGTGGTGGCGGCGGGCGTGTTCGCGATCTCGGGCCTGCTGACGCAGTACGATGCCCGCGCGGCGGTGCGCCTGCTGGGCCTGGAGTCGCAGCGGCCGGTGCTCGCGCTGTGGCTGGTCGACAGTGCGCGCTGGCTGCTGATTGCCGGCAATGCGCTGGGCATTGTTGTCGGCCTAGTGCTGGCGTTTGCGCCCGGCCTGATCTCGCGCATGGAAGCGCGCGGCGGCGACTGGTATTCGGAGCGGCGCGTGGTGAAGGGCGCCGATGCGATGAACACCGGGCTTGATGCGCAGGTGGCGGCGCGTCCGCGCGCCGCCGGAATCATCATCATCGTGATGGCGCTGCTGCTGATCGGCGCCTTCGGGCTGCTGCTGCCGGCGGTGTTCTGAGCCGGTTCAGGCCCGCGGCGCCTGCAGGGTGCTGCTGAAAGAGGGCCGCGCCGCGAGGCGTTGGGCCAGTTGCGCCAGCGCCGGATGCGCCTTGCGCCATTCCACTTCCGGCAGCGCGAAGTCGAGATAACCCAGCGCGTAACCGGCGGCGATGTCGGCGAGGGTGAACCGTTTGCCGAAGCAGAATTCGCCGCTGCCGAGATCCTGTTCCATCCGCGCGAGGCCGCGGTCGATTTTCTGGCGCTGTTTTTCGAACCAGGCGCTGCTGCGCTGCTTGTCCGCCGGCTCGCGGTATTCGTGGTTGATGTTGACGGTGGCTTCGGTGATGCCGTCACCCAGCGCTTCCCAGCGTTTGACTTCGATGCGTGACTCGAAATCTTCCGGAATCAGCTTCGGCCCGCTGCCGAGTGTATCGAGGTATTCGACGATCACCGGAGAGTCGTAGAGCGCGCGGCCATCGTCGCGGACCAGCGTCGGTATCTTGCCCAGCGGATTGAAGGCCGGCACCGGCGAATCCGGCGCCGAGCCGCGGGCGACGATGTAGTCATGCGCGATGTTTTTTTCGGCGAGCACGATGCGCACCTTGCGTGCGAAAGGGCTGCCGGGACTGCCGTAGAGTTTCATGAGGGTCCTCCGGGATTGCGGCAGATTTTAATCCTCCGGCTGGCCGTACGCGGAAGGTACGGCTAATATGGCCGCCCCGGGCGCGATCCCGCCCGGCCAGACAGGGGAATCGACATGGAAACCCTCTACAAGTGGCGCGTGCTGGAGAAGGACCGTTCGGGCAAGTCGCGCTGGCGCCTGGTGCGCACGCCGATGACCGAGGACACCGCGCGGTTCTGGGCGGCGAACAACAACCGCGTGATCGAACGCATCGACTGGCCCGGCGCGGTGAAACTCTCGCTGCAGCCTGAGGCCCGCGTCATACCCTTCCGCCGGCCTTCCCGTTAAAAATGCCGATGCGGCGCGCGTGCCGCATCACTGGATGATCCGGTAGCCGCGTTCGCGGAACAGCCTGATGCAGGCGGCGCCGGCATCGGCGTCGTAGCGGCTGTTCAGATTCGATCCGATTTCCTCCAGTGCCACCTCGATGCCCAGCCCCGCCCGGTAGGGGCGGTCCGAGGACATTGATTCGACGACGTCGGCGATGGCGAGGATGCCCGCCAGCGGATGGATTTCCCCGTTTTTCAGGCCGCGCGGATAACCCTTGCCGTCGATGCGTTCGTGGTGCTGCAGCACGATCTCAGCCACCGGGGTGCGGAAGTCGATGTGCCTGAGGATGTCGTAGCCGAGTTGCGGGTGGTTCTTGATCAGCCCGAATTCAGGCACCGAGAGTTTTGCCGCCTTGGTGAGGATCTCCACCGGCACGCCGATCTTGCCGATGTCGTGGACGATGCCGCTTTTGCGCAGGGTGTCCATTTCGCCGGCGCCGATGCCGAGTTCACCGCCGATGGCGGCGGCCAGTTCGCCGACGCGGCTGGAGTGGCCGGCGGTATAGGGGTCGCGGATTTCGCACAGCGTCGACACGGCGTTGAGCGAATCCTGCAGCATGCGTTGCAGGTGCGCGAGATGGTCGGCGGCCTGCGCCCTGGCATTCCAGGACTCGGTGATGTCGATCACCACGCCCATCATCACCGGGTCGGTTTCGGTGCCGGCCCGTGTGTTGTGGATGTCGACGACGATTTCGCTGCCGTCCTTGCGCAGGCCGGTGAACACGCGGCGGCCGGCGCCGGCTTCGCTGGACAGGCGTTCGCGGACGGCTTCCACGGCCTTTGCATGTTCGCGCGGCACGGTGAGGTCGAGGATGTTGAGGCCGATGATCTCGTCGGCGTTGTAGCCGAAGATTTTCATCAGGCCGGGGTTGGCGTAGGCGATCTTCATGTCCTTGACGATGTAGATGCCGACCATCGTGTGCTCGACCATGCCGCGGTACATCGCTTCGGCGCTGTTCAGCCGGTCGAGTGCGCGGACCTGGTCGCTGGCGTCGATGGCGAGCACGATCTCGGCACGCCGGCCCTGGTAAGTGATCCTGCGCGCGGTGATGTCCATGTGCAGGATTTCGCCGCTTCTGGTGCGGTGGAACCAGCGTCCGGCACGGTCGACGCCGTCGTCCTGGCGGCTGATGTGCGACTGCAGGCGTTCGATTTCCTCTTCGGGGCGGATGTCGAGTATGGTCATCGCCAGCAGCTCGTCGCGGCTGTAGCCGTACCGCTGCTCCATCGCCTCGTTCACTGCAAGGAAGCGCAGTGTCTCGAGGTCGAAAATCCACATCGGCTGCGCGCTGTGCTCGAACAGTTCGAGAAACACCCGTTCGCCTGCCGGTATCTCGGGATTGGCCATCGCGGACTCCTCGCGGGTGGCGGCATCCGTCATCTTGCGCGACGGTTGGGGCCTGGCAAAAAAGCATACGCCGCGATGGCCGTGCAAGACAACGCTTTTGTCCGGATTGCGGCGGGCAATGTTCATGCTGCATCACCATCCGGTGATGTTCTGATGCGCGGCGCCGCGGATTTGCCCGCGACGCGAGTGCGGATATCTCAGGCGGCGGGTTTTTTCAGGTTGGGCTCGTCGAGTCCCACGCCTTCGAGCGCGCCGAAAAGTCCGGCGAGCCGGCGGCGCGCTTCCTCGGGCAGCGGCGGGCCGAGGATGGCACGCACATTGGGTTCGATATGCGCCGGGTTGCCGGTGCCGAAGAGCACGACATGGGCGCCGGGTTCGTGGCGGGCGTAGCGGTAGGCGGCCTCGATGATGCTCCGCGCGCCGCCTTCGCCGAGCAGGAAGTCGAGCGGATTGTCCTTCTGCGCGAGTTCCGCCGGCACACGGCCTTCGGCGGCCAGTTTCGCGATGTCCTGCTGCAGCCGGCCGGGCACGCTGAAGAGCGCGCGCACGGCGAACATGATCAATGTGCCGACATTGTGTTTGATCGCAGCCGGAAAAACCTTCTTCCGCGAGTTCTGGCAGAGCATGTGGAAGGCGGTCATCACCACGTCCCAGTGGTCGTCGGCGAGCGCGCGTTCAAGCATGCTGTGGCCATTGTCCTTGGTGGCCCATTCGGTGATGCCGATGTGGCGGACCTTGCCTTTCTCCTGTTCACGCCTGAGCGCCGGCAGCACCTTGGCGGCGACCAGTTCGTATTCGCCGGGCAGCACGGTGTGCAGGCAGAACAGGTCGACGTAATCGCTGCCCAGCGCTTTCAGCGAGCTGTTGAGGCTGGTGATGACATTCGCCACCGCCGTCGGCGAGGCGCCGGGCGCGACCTTGTGTTTGGTGGAGATGATGACCGATTCGCGCGGCCGGCCCTTGATCGCTTTGCCGACGATGGGTTCGGTGCCGTAGAACTGCGCGGTGTCGATGAAGTTGACGCCGAGATCGAGCGCGCGCTGCACGATGCCGACGCAGTGCGCGTCGCTGTGGCCGGCGGTCATGCCCAGTCGTGAACTGCCGCCGCAGCCAAGGCCGGCGACGCTGACTTTGAGGCCGGTGCGGCCGAGGGTGGTGTATTCCATGGGATTATTAAAATATCAATATAATCAAGTACTTATTATGATTGGTAATTGGTGAGCGGTGAGCGGTGAGCGGTGAGCGGTAAGCAGTGGGTGAGTTGTTCGTGCTTACACGGCGGGCCATAGGCGGGTGGCGATGCCGGGGGAGTAGGGGGCGTGCTGCAACTGCGGCACGACGCGGCCCATCCAGGTCTGCGGATCATTGCGCTGGGCTTCGTGCGGGCCGAAGTGGTGCTCGCGTTCTTCGATGGAGCTGAACTCGTGGAGGATCGCGTGTTTGTATTGGCCGACGGTGGCGAGCATCTTGCGCGCGCCGACGCAGCCGGGCAGCGTCTTCAGCAAAGGAAAACGTTCCTGCGCGTACCAGCCGCCGAGATCGTCCTCGACTGCCGGTGAGGGCGCGTTGTAGTGGCCGATCTGGATCACCGCGGCCGTCGTGCCGCGCGCATCGCGTGTGCCGGCTTCGGGACCATCGACGCGGGCTTCCTCGGCGAGGATCGCGGCGGCCGCGTTGATGCGCATGCCGATGAACTGTTTCGTTTCCGCGCCCTGCTTTTTTGCGAGCTGGCCGGGACTCGGATTGAGGAAGGTCTGCGTGGTTTTGCCGCCGAACAGCGCGAGGTAGCCGGTGCCGCGGCCGCCGTGACCCAGCGCGTAATGCGCGGCCCAGCAGTAACCGGGACGTGACAGTTTTTCGGGGATGTGGACCTTGTGGAACCAGTCCAGATAGGCGTCCCTGTTTGCGGGGGCGATGTCGTACCAGATGGCCCAGATGCCGCGATCCATGATGTTGTTCCTCCTGCGGCCGATTGTATGTCAGTGCGGCTGCGGAACCGCCGCGGGGTCATGGTGTGGACGCGGAGGCGCTGGTATTCTGCGGGGCCGGACGCGCGTTGATGGTCCGGACAACAAAAACATGATCAGACGGAGGAGTTCCATGCACGAAGGCAACAAGCGGGGCAACACGCGGCATTGCTGCGGCGACGATATCCTGTTCACCGGCTGCAGCATGACCAATGCCGCGGCAGTGCAGCCCGCAGGCGGACGCCGCCGCCAGGTGCTGGTCGGCGGCAAACGGGTGAAAACCATCGACGTGCATGCGCACTGCGTGGTGACCCGGGCGATGGATCTGCTGGGCCTGAAGCTGGAAGACCAGCGCGGTCCGGCGATTGACCAGGTCGGTGCGCGGCGCATCGCCGAGATGGACGAGCAGGGCATCGACATGGAGGCGCTGTCGATCAATCCGCAGTGGTACACGGCGTCGCGCGACCTCGCCGCGGAGGTGATCCGCATCCAGAACGAGCGGCTGGCGGAGTGGTGCGGCGAATACCCCGACCGTTTCGTCGCCTTCGCATCGGTGGCGCTGCAGCACCCGGACCTTGCGGTGGAGCAACTGGTGCATGGTGTGAAGAAACTCGGCCTGCGCGGTGCGGCGGTGGGTGCCAGCGTTGCGGGCAGGGAGTTTTCGGACCCGATGTTCCATCCCTTCTGGGCCAAGGCCGAGGAACTGGGCGTGCTGATTTTCATCCATCCGCAGAGCACACCGGAGCTGAACGGGCGTTTCAAGGGCAACGGCTGGCTGTCGAACACCATCGGCAATCCGCTGGATACCACGATCGCGCTGTCGCACCTGATTTTCGAGGGAACGCTGGACCGTTTTCCGGGTCTCAAAATCTGTTCGGCCCATGGCGGCGGCTACCTGCCGTCCTACGCGCCGCGTTCGGATCAGAGCCTGCGGGTGGCGCCGGAGATGGACACCGGCGTGAAACTGAAGAAAAAACCGACGGAATACCTGCGCGACATGTATTACGACACCCTGGTGTTCACCGACGAGGCGCTGCGCCATCTGGCTGCTGAGGTCGGCGTCGACCGGCTGGTGATCGGCACCGACCATCCGATTCCGTGGCAGAGTGATTCCGTGAACCACATTCTCAATGCGCCGGGTTTCAGCGATGCCGAGAAACGCAGGATGCTCGGCGAAACGGCGGCAAAGCTGCTCGGCATTCCGCTTTGATTGTTGTCAGACAGGAGACGCGACGATGGAACGCAGGAAAGCGAGTGATTATCCGCCGGAAGTGATGAAGCTGTTCGACGGTTATGTGCACGGACGCATCGACCGCCGCGAATTCCTCGAACGCGCCGGCAAGTACGCGGTGGGCGCCTTCACCGCGACGGCGATGCTGGAGAGCCTGAAGCCGAACTTCGCCTGGGCTCAGCAGGTGCCGAAGGACGATCCGCGCATCCGCACCCAGTACCTGGAATACGATTCGCCGCAGGGCCATGGCCGCATCCGCGGTTATTACGCCGCGCCGGCGAACATCAAGGGCAAGCTGCCGGCGGTGCTGGTGATCCACGAGAACCGCGGCCTCAATCCCTATGTCGAGGATGTGGTGCGGCGGCTGGCGACGGCGAACTTTGTTGCCTTCGGCCCCGACGCGCTGAGCCCGGTCGGCGGCTACCCCGGCGACGAGGACAAGGGGCGCGCGCTGTTCGCGGCCCAGGATCCGAAGAAGCGCGAGGAGGATCTCTACCAGGGCGCGCAGTTCCTCAAGCAGCGGCCGGAGGCGGGGAAGACCGGCGTGGTCGGGTTCTGTTTCGGCGGTTATATCTCCAACCTGCTGGCGACACGGATGCCGGATCTTGCAGCGGCGGTGCCGTATTACGGCCGCCAGGTGCCGGCGTCGGAGGTGCCGAAGATCAGGGCGCCGCTGCTGATTCATTTCGCCAGCGACGACGAGAACGTCAACAAGGGCTGGCCGGCCTACGAGGAAGCACTGAAGGCGAACAAAGTGCGTTACACCGCGCATTTTTATCCCAACACGCTGCACGGCTTCCACAACGACACCACGCCGCGTTACGACGAGGCGGCTGCGAAACTGTCATGGCAGCGTACGCTGGAGTTTTTCAACAAGGAACTGCGCGGCTGAATACCGGGGGCCGTCGTCGTGTCCGGGCACAGGGAGCGTCTTACCCGGCTATGCAGGTGACGGGTTTGTGGATACAGTCTGAAAACAACAGAACCTCTGCAAAACCTCCCATCCAGGCTTGCCTCGCAAGGAAGTAGTCATGACTGCTCGATCACGGCGGACCACCCTGGCGGCAGGTGCCGTCACGCCTTTTCGGGCGGGGCGATGGATCCGGATGGCTCTGCTTCCGCTCATGTTCGGGGCCGGCGTGATTGCCGAGGCAAGGGATCTGCCGGAAATCCGCAGTTCGGGCGTGCTGCGCGCCTGTGTTGCCGGTTCCAGCGCCCCGTTCTACGAGGCCAATGCCCGGATATTTGCCGGGTTTATCGGGGTGAAGGCGGACATCACCCGGCTGCCAAGCTTCGACCATCAGTTCCACGACGCTGAAGGGAAAACCGTCAGGGAAGGGCGCTACGAGGCCCGGTATCTTGCCGACGGAAGCTGTGATCTTTTCCCCAATGACCTGCATATCCTCGATTGGCGCGCCACGAAGATGGCGCTGATTCCCTATTACACAGCGCGAAAGATCGTCATTGCCAACCGCAGTCTGCATGGCGTCATCAAGGGACCGGCTGATCTTGCGGGCCGCAACGCGATCGTGCAGCAAGGCACGGCCTACGAGGCCTGGTTGCTGAACCAGAACGGAAGGGCTTATGCGTCCGACCCCGTGGTCGTGCGCAATGCGCCGACCCGCGAGGCCGTCAATATCGTCGCTGACGGCAATGCCGATTTCACGATCGTGGGCAGCGAGGGTGCCTTCGAGTGGGTGCGGACGGACCTGCTTAACCTGGACATTTTCTTTCCTGTCGATGAGCCGGTGAGTGTGGGCTGGGGTACCGCTTTTTCCAGCAAACAGCTTCAGCATGAGCTGGCCCGTTTTTTCCACGAAAGCAAGCGGGTGGGTTCCGATCTGGACCGTTCCTGGCGCAAGCATTACGGCACATCCCTGGTCGAGTATGGCCTCTACGAGGCGTCCTTTGCATCCGGTGGCATAGATCTTGATACGGTTCTTTACTGGGCGCTGCCGATCGGCAGCGGTGTCACGGTGGTGATTGTCGCCATGGTGTTCTGGAACCGCCGCCTGCGCCGTGAAATCGATGAACGCCAGCGCATCGAGCGGCTGCTCAAGGTCAGCGAGGAACGTTTCAAGCTTGCAGTCGAAGGCAGCGGCGACGTCATCTGGGAATATGACCCCGCGCGGCGGACTTTCTGGTTTGCGCCACGCCTGCTGGACCTGCTGGGGTACGATGAGGGTGGACTCAAGCCTGATCTTGATACTTGGAAATCCAGCCTTCATCCGGACGATGCGGCCCGCGCAATACAGGCATTCGAGAGCCATCTGGCCGAGAACAGTCCTTATGACATCGAATACCGCATCCGGCGCAAGGATGACAGCCACCTTTGGGTTCGCTGCAAGGCACGTTCAATGCGGGATGAGGCAGGCAGGGTCTTGCGCACGAGCGGCATCCTATCGGACATCAGTCGCCTGAAAGAGGCGGAACAGGCCATACGCGAGGCCAAGGAGGTTGCCGAGGAGGCGACCCGGTCAAAATCGATGTTTTTGGCAAACATGAGCCATGAAATCCGCACTCCGATGAACGCGGTCATCGGGATGTCACACCTGGCACTGAAGACCAATCTCGATTCCCGCCAGCGTGACTATGTGCAGAAAATACACAATGCCGGAACGGCATTGCTTGGAATCATCAATGACATTCTCGATTTTTCGAAGATCGAGGCGGGCAAGATCAGCATGGAATCGGTGGACTTCGACCTTGAACAGGTGATGTCGGGCGTGTCTGCCGTGATCGGCGACAAGGTTTTCGACAAGGGGCTCGAACTGCTGTTTGATGTCTCCCCGGACGTGCCCCGTCAACTGGTGGGTGATCCCCTGCGTGTGGGACAAATCCTGCTGAACCTCGTGTCGAATGCGGTGAAATTCACCGAGCGCGGCGAAATTGTTGTTCAGGTGCGGGTCGAGGAGCGCGATGGCGGCAAAATCCGTTTGAGGTTTTCGGTGAGGGATACGGGTATCGGCATGACGCCGGAGCAAACCGCCAATCTTTTCCGGGAATTCACCCAGGCGGACGGATCGACCACGCGCAAGTACGGCGGTACGGGCCTGGGCCTGACGATTTCAAAGCGCCTGGCCGAAATGATGGGCGGTACGGTCTGGGTAGACAGCGTGGCCGGAACAGGCAGCACTTTTACGTTCACGGCCTGGCTCGGCACCGGGAAGGGTGAGCCCGCGCACCGCGTATTTCCGGAAACCTTGAATGACGCCAGAGTGCTCGTGGTCGACGACAATGCAGGTGCGCGCGAAATACTGGCGGAACTTCTGGCGGCGCTGCCTTTCCGCGTGGACCAGGTGGCTTCCGGTGAAGAGGCGGTTGCAGCCGTGCGTGACCCCGGCCCCGGAGGGCGTTATAACCTGGTGTTCATGGACTGGAAGATGCCCGGCATGGACGGCATCCAGGCTTCACGCACGATCAAGGCGCTGCCCGAACCGCCGCCGATCATCATGGTCACCGCCTTCGGCCGGGAGGACGTGCGATCCGAGGCGGAGCAGGCCCGCATCGACGGATTCCTCGTAAAACCAGTGAGCGCCTCCTCGATGGTGGACGCGATCATGCGGATATTCTCGCCGCAGTCCTCTGGTGCCGGCCCGGTTGATGCGTCAGGATCCGCTTACGACCTGTCCGGTGCAAGGCTGCTGCTGGCGGAAGACAACGAAATCAACCAGCAGATTGCGGTGGAACTGCTGGAGGGAAGGGGAGCCAGAGTGGAGGTCGCCGGCAACGGACGCGAGGCCGTTTCAAAAGTGCTGGCAGGAGGTCCCGAAGCCTATGATCTTGTGCTGATGGACTTGCAGATGCCGGAAATGGATGGTTACGAAGCAGTGCGGCGCATCAGGGCTGAAGCCCGTTTCTCCAAACTCCCGGTGATTGCAATGACTGCGCATGCGATGGCCGAAGAGCGCGAACGCTGCTTTGCGGCGGGCATGAATGATCATATTGCGAAGCCGATCGATCCCGAGACGATGTTCAGCACGCTGTTGCGCTGGCTGCCCCATCTTCAGCAGCGGGCGGCGGCTCCGGCGGCAGTGCAAAAGAGCGGCGGAAATCTTGTCATCGCCGGCATCGATGCGGCGGCCGGTCTGAAGCGGGTGGCGGGCAATGCCGATCTTTACCGCAAGCTTCTCGGAAAATACGTCACAGCCCAGGCCGGTGCAGCGCGGGAAATCCGCAAGGCGCTGTCGGTCGGCGATCGCATCACCGCGGAGCGGGTGGCACATACCGTAAAAGGGGTGTCAGGCAACATCGGGGCCGTTGCAGTGCAGGAGGCGGCCGCCCGGCTCGAGGCAGCGGTCCGCGCCGGCAACGGGACCGAAGCGCAGATCATGCAACTGGATGAGGCCCTGGCAGCGGCGATCGGGGCGATACAGGATGCGCTCGGACCGGGTGCAGTGGCGGAGCCTGCCATCGCAACAATCGATGCCGCCGATGCACTGCCGGTCCTTGCGCGGCTGGCAGGTCTGCTTGATGCCGCAGACGGTGCCGCCGGAGATTATTGTGCGGAAAACACGGGCCTGATCCGGGCTGCTTTGGGTGAAAACGCCGCCGTTGCCGTGGAACGGGCTGTCAACGACTTCGACTTTGACGTGGCGCTGCTTGCTTTGCGTAATGGCGCTGCGGCGAAGGGAATAACCCTCTAGAGGAATCTTTCATGGCCGATGCACTGGACTTCACAGAGAAACCATCCGTTCTGATCGTTGATGACACGCCGGAGAATCTCACCCTGATGAACGGGCTGCTGAAGGACGTTTACAGGACCCGGGTGGCCAACAACGGGGAGCGCGCACTGAAGCTGGCTGCGACCGACCCGCTGCCCGACATCATCCTGCTCGACATCATGATGCCGGGCATTGATGGTTATGAAGTCTGCAGGCGCCTGAAGGCTGATCCGTTGACGGCGGATATTCCGGTGATATTTCTGACGGCGAAAACCCAGATCGAGGATGAGCAGGCCGGCTTTGATGTCGGCTGCGTCGACTACATCACGAAGCCGATCAGCCCCCCGATAGTCATGGCGCGTGTCAAAACACAGCTGATCCTCAAGCACGCGCGGGATTTCCTGAGGGACCAGAATGCCTTTCTGGAATCCGAGGTGCAAAAGCGGACACGGGAAGTGCAGGTCGTCCAGGATGTGACGATTATGGCCATGGCATCGCTGGCGGAGACGAGGGATAACGAGACCGGAAACCACATCCGGCGCACCCAGGGTTATGTCCGTCTCCTGGCGACAAGTCTGAAGGAATCCGGGCGGATGGCAGACATCCTGACGGATGAATTTATCGAGATTTTGTACAAATCAGCGCCTTTGCACGATATCGGAAAGGTGGGCATTCCCGACTACATACTGCTCAAGCAGGGCAGATTGACCCCGGAGGAGTTTGAGGTCATGAAAACCCATACCACCCTGGGCAGGGATGCCATCCTTGCGGCCGAGGCGCTTCTGGACACCCCCAGCTCCTTTCTCGAAACCGCGCGTGACATCGCTTACGGGCATCAGGAGAAATGGGATGGTTCGGGATATCCGCGGGGAATCGCCGGGGAGCAGATTCCGTTGTCGGCGCGGCTGATGGCGGTCGCGGATGTTTATGATGCACTGATCAGCGAGAGGCCATACAAAAAGCCGTTCTCCCACGAAGAGGCGGTGGACTTGATCGTCAAAGGTTCGGGCTCGCATTTCGATCCGGAGCTGGTGGAAAGATTCAAGAACATTGCAGATCAGTTCAGAATCATTGCCGAGCAGTACAAGGATGCGAAATCCGCGTGATGCAACGCAGCCGAGCATGATGGTTGCTTTTGTTGCCTGCCTGTTTGCGGCAGTTGCAATGGCGATTGCGCGCGATGCGGGGGCGATCGAGGTATATCCGGAGTATCCGCAGCGGCCGATCCGCCTGATCGTCGCCGACTCTCCCGGTTCGGCGGATGATTTTTTTGCGCGTTCGGTCGGCGAGCGGCTGGAGGTGATGTACCGGCAGCGGGTGATGATCGACACCCGTCCCGGCGCCGGCGGGCTGATCGGCAACGCGCGGGTGTCGCGGGCTGACGCCGACGGCTACACGCTGGGCATGGTCGGCGTGACCCGCCTGATCACCGCGCTGCTGCGCGAGCAGCCACCGTACCGCGCGCTGGCTGATGTCACCGGCGTGGCGCATGTCGCCTCGATCACCAATGTGCTGGTGGTTACCCCGGCCCTGCGGGCACGCACGGCGCAGGAGTTTGTCCGCCACGCCCGCGCGCATCCCGGCGATCTCAATTACGCCTCGCTCGGCATCGGCTCGGCGTCGCATTTTGCCGGCGAGGTGTTTTCGCGGGCGCTGGGCATCGACGCGGTGCATGTGCCGTACCGCGCGGTGATCAGCACCTTTGCCGAGATGGGCCTCGGCCGCGTGCACTATGCGGTGCTGACATTGCCGGCGGTGCTGCCCGCGGTGCGCAAGGACCGGTTGCGGCCGCTGGCGGTGATGACGCCGCAGCGCAGCGGTGTGCTGCCGGAGGTGCCGGCGATCCACGAGGTCGGCCTGCCGGATGCCCAGTTCGACAGCTGGTCGGGCATCGTCGCCCCGGTGGGCACGCCGCGGCGCGTCGTCGAGCAGTTGCACGGCGACATCGTGCGCGCGCTGCGCCATGAGCCGCTGCGCAAGCGTTTCCTGTACCAGGGCGCGGAGTCGGTGCCGGAGGGCACGCCCGACGGCTTCATGCGCCACATGCAGGAGGAGTACCTGCGTTTCGAGGAGATGATCCGCGGCAGCGGCATCCGGCCGGAGTGAGCGCGGCGACGCTTTCAGAGTGTCAGCGCTGCCTGCGCACGGGTGTCGTGCCGGAGCGTGCCATGATCCACGCAGGGATGATGGCCAGTACGTAGACGATGGCGACCACGAGGAAACTGTCGCGAAATCCCATGGTGTAGGCCTGTGCGTGGACGACTCTGCCGAGGAAATCCAGCGCTGCCGGACCCTGCAGATACTCGGGCACGCCGGCGCGGGCGAAAAGCGCCTCCATCTGACGCAGCAGCTCCAGGGTCGTCGAGTTGGCGGCGGTCTGCATCGCGGTCAGCGTGTCGCTGTGGAAAAAAGTCCGGCGGTCGAGCAGGACTGACAGCAGGTTGACACCGAAAGCGCCACCCAGCTGACGCACGAAATTGATCATCCCTGCACCCTGACTCAGCAGCTCCGGGGTGACCGCCCGCATCGCGGTAAGGTTCAGGGCCGGTTTGATCAGCGAGATGCCGATCCGCGACAGCACGACCGCCCAGGCGATGGTCCAGAACGGCATGTTGGTGTCAACGCTGGCGAGCCAGAGAGCCGAAACCGCAAAGAACAGCAGACCGGTGATGATCAGCAGCGTTGGCGAGATACGGTCGCTCATGTAACCGCCTATGGGCATCAAGGCCCCCATCACCAGACCGGCGGGCATCAGCAGCAGTCCGGCGGCGAGTGGTGTTGCGTGCTGTATGGTCTGCACGAACAGCGGCACCAGATAGGTGGAGCCGAATATTCCCGCGCCATAGATCAGACCCACGGCCGAGGCTGCTGCAAAGCGGGGGTTGGCGAACAGGCGCAGGTTGACGAGCGGCGCGTCGGCTCGCAGCGACCACATGACAAAAGCGCAGCCGGTGATGGCGGCAACCGCGAACAGCGACAGCACATAGTCCGAGTGCCAGCCTTCGCGTTGTCCGTTTGACAGTGCGGTGAGCAGGGTGGCGATGGCGACCGACAGCAGCACGAATCCCGACCAGTCGAAACGCGCGCGGTCATTGCTGTCTTCCCGCCCCGGCAGGAACAGGCTGCCGATGATGATGGCCAGCATGCTCACGGCCATCGGTGCGAAGAAAATGAATCGCCAGTTGAAGAGATCGATCAACACGCCGCCGAGTGTCGGACCGATTGCCGGACCGAGAATCACGCTCATGCCGAAAAATCCCATTGCCGCGCCGCGCTGGTTAGGCGGAAACACCCGGAACAGTGTGTACATCGCCAGCGGTTGCAGGATGCCGGCGACGGCGCCCTGCACGATGCGGGAGAAGATCAGCACGTTTTCGTTGGGCGCGAGTCCGGCGAGCATCAGTGCCACGATGAACACGGCCAGCGACCCGACGAAGACGTTGCGCTGGCCGAAACGCTGCATCAACCAGGCATTGAGCAGCATACCGACGGTCATTGCGGCGAGCGTGCCCGTGGACAGCCACTGTGCGCGGTCCTGGCCGATGCCGAATGCACCCATGATGTCGGGTATCGCGACATTGACGCTGGTGGTGGTCAGCACCGCCGAAATCGTGCCCAGCATCACCGTGACCGTCGCGAGCCAGCGGTAAGCCGGCCCGTAACGTGCGAACAGTTCTTCAGTCGTTGCGGCGGGCTGCAATGGTCACCTCGACCATCATGCCGGGTCGGAGCGCCGGGTCTTTACCTTTGAACTGGATGCGCACCGGCAGGCGTTGCGTGATCTTGGTGAAGTTGCCGCTGGGGTTGGGGTCGGGGATCAGCGCGAACTTGCTGGTCGCCGCACGTCCGATGCGGAAGATTTCACCTTTGAAGGTGCGTCCGGGATAGGCGTCGACCCTGATGTCCGCTTCCATGCCGGGTTTGAGACGGGCAATGTCGGTTTCCTTG
>JAHCAG010000010.1 GCA_019635015.1 Burkholderiales bacterium
CCGACGCCCTGCACGCGGCCGCGGATTGCCAGATGGCGGGTCAGGACTTCACTCATGGTGGTTGGCCGGTATCATGTTCCGTGCCGGTTGCGATGCTGCGTTCTGCGGAGTAGGCTGGCACCGCAGTTCAGCAGCAAACCAACAATAATCATTTTTCCGCTTCTGCAATTGGAGGAGTTCATGAAAATTTCATCCATGGTATCCGTGTTCGCGGCGGTTGTGCTGGCCGGCGGCTGCGCAGCGACCGGAGGCAATTCCAATGTGGCCCAGGACAAGGTTGTGTATCACGTCAACGATTCAAAGGTCCAGGCGGCCAATGCATTGCGCAACATCGGCAACCACCTCGAGGTCAATCCGAAGGCGAAAATCGTCGTCGTGACCCATGCCGGGGGCGTCGATTTCCTGTTTGACGGCGCGAAGGATGGGAATGGCAATCCCTACAACATTCCGGTGGAGCAGCTGAAAAGCAAGGGTGTGCAGTTTGACGTCTGCGACATCACGCTGCGCAACCGCAAGCTGACACGCTCGCGCTTCATCCCCGAGGCGAGTTTCGTGCCTTCGGGCGTTGCCGAGATCACGCGCCTGCAGCAGCGCGAGGGTTACGCCTACCTGCGTCCCTGAGCGACACTCTGTCCGCTGCGACGCAAGGGCAGCCCCTGAAGGGGCTGCCCTGTCCGCGTCCGTATCCGTAATTTCCTTTTCCCGGACCGATGAACGTTTTCGCCAGACACAGGGGCGACCTTTTTGGCGGAATCACCGCCGCCATCGTGGCGCTGCCGCTGGCGCTGGCCTTCGGCGTCGCGTCCGGAGCCGGCGCGCTGGCGGGGCTCTGGGGCGCGATCCTGACCGGCTTTTTCGCCGCGGTGTTTGGCGGCACGCGTCACCAGGTATCGGGGCCCACCGGACCGATGACGGTGGTGATGGCCCTGATCCTCACCGAGCTTGGCGGCAATCTCGCGATGGCATTCACGGCGGTGATGCTAGCCGGGGCCTTCCAGATACTGTTCGGTCTGCTCCGCTTCGGCCATTACATCAAGCTGGTGCCGCAGCCGGTGGTGTCCGGGTTCATGACCGGCATCGGCGTGATCATCATCATCCTGCAGTTCGCCCATGCGCTGGGCCACGAGCCGCCGCCCGGCGAGGTGGTGGAGAAACTGGTGGCGCTGCCGCCGATGCTGGCGGCACCGCTCTATCCGGCGCTGGCGCTGTGCGCGTTTTGCCTTGCGATCATGGCGTTTACGCCACGGCGCGTGGCGGCCGTGCTGCCGCCGCCGCTGATCGCCATTGTCGCCGGTACGGTCGTGTCAATCCTGTTCCTGCCCGGGGTGCCGAAGATCGGCGAGATCCCGACCGGGCTGCCGCAGATCATCGTGCCGGAAATGACGCTCGCAGACCTGCACATCATCCTGCGTTATGCGCTGATACTGGCCTTTCTCGGCGCGATCGACTCGCTGCTGACTTCGCTGATTGCCGACAGCGTGACCCGGACCCGCCATGATTCGAACCGGGAGCTGGTCGGGCAGGGCATCGGCAACATGGCCGCCGGCCTTCTCGGGGGCATCGCCGGCGCCGGCGCGACCATGCGCACCCTGGTCAACATCCGTGCCGGCGCGACTTCCCGCCTTGCCGGCGCGATCCACGCCCTAGTGCTGCTCGCGGTGGTGCTCGGATTCGGCGGTGCGGCGAGCCATGTTCCGTTCGCCGTTCTCGCCGGCATCCTGCTCAAGGTCGGCTACGACATCATTGACTGGCAGTGCCTGAAGCGCCTGCGCCACTCGCCGCGCGGCGACCTGGCGGTGATGTTTGTCACGATGGGAGCCACCGTGTTCATCGACCTGATGACGGCGGTGGCGGTGGGCGTGGTGATGGCCGCGCTGATTTTTGTGGCGCGGACCGCCGAGGTGCAGACCGACAGTGCGCGTATTTTTCGAGGTTCCGGGGAGACCGCCGGCCTCGCCCCCGAGGAGGCCTCGATACTCGAAGCGGCCGGCGGCCGCATCGTGCTGTTCCATGTCGAGGGGCCGCTGAGCTTTGCCTCGGCCCGCGACCTCTCGCGGCTGATGCAGTCCTCGGAGACAAGTGAGGCGCTGGTCATAGACCTCTCGGATGTGCCCTTCATGGATACCAGTGCATCGATGGCCCTGGAGGAAGTGATCATCGATGCCCGCAGCGGCAATGATGCAGTCATACTCTGCGGCGTGAGGGCCCTGGTGCGCGAGGCCATGGAGCGTGCCGGAGTGCTGCGCCTGCTGGGGCCGCAGCAGTTGGCCGCCACGCGGTTGCAGGCGCTGCAGCTGGCGCGCGATTTCGTCGACGGCAACGGCCGCCCTGCCGCACAGTTCTAACGTTACGGGGGGCTTGCCGCCAACTCGCGGGCCTGCGCCAGCGCCGCGGCGAGCTGCAGGGGCAGCCTGCCGTCGCCGATCCTTTCCGCAAAACCCGAGCGCCGGAACAGCGACATCGGCTGCTCGCCCGCGCCGGATATCAGCAGCACCTTGCCGTTCTTGGCGAGCTTGCGCTGCAGCGTGTCGAGGATGTCGAGGCCGGTGGTGTCGACGTTCATGGTTTTCTGCATGTCGAGCACCAGCACGCGGCAGGGGTCGGCCGGTTCGGCGCGGGCGAGCAGGGGCTCCAGCTTGTTGGCCGAGCCGAAGAACAGCGAGCCGAACATCTCGTAGGCGCGCACCGCGGGCGGCAGGCGGTCGGTGGCGATTTCGGTGACCCCGGTCAGTGACGAGACGCGGGTGATGAACAGCAGCGCCGCCATCACCAGCCCGACCTCCACGGCCACGACGAGGTCGAACACCACGGTCAGCACGAAGGTCGCGAGCAGGATCGCGCGGTAGTTCATCGTGTAGCGGCGCATCTCGCGGAAGTCGCCCCACTCGCCCATTTTCCAGGCGACGACGAGGAGGATCGCAGACAGTGCGGCGAGCGGCACGTGTTTCGCCAGCGGCGCGGCGACGAGGATCACCGCCAGCAGCGTGGCCGCATGCACGATGCCCGACACCGGGCCGAAGGCGCCCATGCGCACGTTGGTGCTGGTGCGGGCGATTGCACCGGTGGCGCAGAAGCCGCCGAACAGCGGCGCCGCGATGTTGGCAAGGCCCTGGGCCATCAGTTCCTGGTTGGGGTCGTGGCGGTCGTCGATCATGTTGTCGGCGACGGTGGCCGAGAGCAGCGATTCGATCGCGCCGAGCAGCGCGATGGCAATCGCCGGCGCAATCAGGTAACGGACCTTGTCGATCGACAGTTCCGGGAAGGCGAATGACGGCAGGCTCTGCGGGATGCCGCCGAACCTGGAGCCTATGGTTTCCACCGGCAGGTTGAGCAGCGCCGCAGCCAGGGTGCCGAAGACCAGCGCGATGATGGGGCTCGGCACCAGGTTCCAGCGCTTCGGCCAGAACACGATCAGCAGCAGGCAGGCAAGGCCGAGGCCGACGGCGGCCCAGTTGACCGTGTGCAGCGCATTCCACAGCACCGTGATCTGCGCGAAAAATTCCGCCGGCAGCTGGCTGGTCTCCAGGCCGAAGAAATCCTTGACCTGGGACAGCAGGATCAGCACCGCGATGCCCTTGGTGAAACCGCTGATGACCGACACCGGGATGAAGCGGATCCAGGTTCCCATCCGCAGCAGGCCCATCGCCAGCAGCATCACGCCGGCCATCAGCGTGCAGATCAGCAGGTTGGCGACGCCGTACTGGACGACGATGCCGTAGACGATGACGATGAAGGCGCCGGTGGGGCCGCCGATCTGCACCCGTGAGCCGCCGAAGGCGGAGATGATGAAGCCGGCGATGATCGCGGTGTAGATGCCGGATTCCGGCGTCATGCCCGAGGCTATGGCGAAGGCGATGGCGAGCGGCAGCGCGAGCACGCCGACGGTGATGCCGGCGAGGATGTCGGTGCGCAGGCGCGCAGCGTCGTAGTCGCCGATGACGTCAAGCAGGCGCGGCCGGAAGCGGGGCAGTGCTGGCATCTTCAGTGCTGTCGTGCCCGGATCAGTTGCTGCGGTATTTCTGGATCATTTTTTCGTCGAGTTCGATGCCGAAGCCGGGTCCGCCGGCGACCTGCATCATGCCATTGCGGATCGGCGGCCGGTTGATCCACATCAACTGCCAGACCGGATCGCGTGCCGGATCGGCAAAACACTCGGCATAGGTGCCGTGGGGCACTGCCGCGAGCAGGTGGCTGGCGATCTGCGCCTCCTCATGGTGCGCCATCGCCACGCCGGCGGCGCGGCAGAGGCCGGCGGCGCGCAGCCAGTCGGTGACGCCGCCGCCCTCGGAGGCATCGTAGTTGACGAGATCGACCGCGCGGGCATCAACCAGGCGGCGGATCGCATGGCTGGTGATCTCGCTCTGTCCCGCGGTGACCGGCATGGTGACGGCCTGGCGCACCCGCGCCATCTGCGCCGCGTCGTCGTACCAGTGGCAGGGCTCCTCGAACCAGCGGACATTGAGCGGTTCGATCAGGCGTGCGAAACGGATCGCATCTTCAGCGGCCCAGCCGCGGTTGGCGTCGACGCACAGAATGAAATCGTCGCCGGCCGCCTTGCGTGCAACAGCGACGCGTTTTGCATCCTCTTCCGGCGACAATCCGCCGACCTTGAACTTGCAGCCGGCCATGCCGGCTTTGCGGTAGGACTCGATTTCGCGGGCGATGTCGGCATCGGTCTTGCCCGGCATGTAATAACCGCCGATGGAAATCAGCGGCAGTTCGGTGGTGTAAGCGCCGAGCAGTTCGCGCACACTCTTGCCGAGCGCGCGGCCGGTGAGGTCCCAGATCGCGCAGTCAACGCAGGCAATGGCTTCGAGCAGCAGCTTGCGGTCTCCTGCGGTATGCGTCAGCGCAAACATGCGGTCCCAGGCGAGCTCCCGCTCGTATATACTTAACCCATTGATTTTATTGAATAATTCATTCTCGATCAGCGCCGCGATCTGGAGGCCGTGGGCGCGGTTGTCGCCGTTGTAGACATTGCTCACGAGGCCGTCAGCGGTGCGCAGCCGGGTGATCACTGTCGAGCGTTTGAGTACGCTGTAGGTGGAGCCGCCGAAATTTTTTGACAGCGGAATGTCGATGGCGATGGCTTCGACGGCAGTGATGCGCATGGTGTTCCTTCGGTTCAGATCAGGACAATGAGGGTGCCCAGCACCAGCGCGCCGCCAATGGCCCCGAGGAAGATGCTGCGATCGCGTTTCGACCATGGCGGCGCGTGCATCACCGTGGTGGCGCCCCAGTTGCGTTCGGGATCGTCGCCGGCATCCATGATGGCGGCGTCGATGGCATGGCGGCTGACGCCGAAATCCGCGGCGAAGCTGCCCGGATCGGTGATGGCGCCGGTTTTTGCGGCGAGCCGCATGGTGGCCGCCATCGAGTCGAATTCCTTGGCCAGCCCGCGCGCCGGCAGCGCATCATTGGGCAGGGTGGGACTGCTGTCGCCGGCACGCGAGGAGGGTAGCGTATCCATGAACAGGTCCGCGGTCGGCTCCGGCGCCATCTGCGGTGCGGCCGCCGGAGTCGAGGGCGGCACAGTCGCCGGCACACCCTGCTGCAGGCAGGCGCGCAGGTCGGCGGCCAGTCCGGCGATGCTCGGGTAACGGTCATCCGCCGATTTCGCCAGTGCCTTGGCGATGATCAGGTCGAGCATCGGCGGCAGCGCCGGGTTGACCGCACTCGGCGGCGACGGCGTGAAGTTGACGATCTGGAACATCAGCGAGTTGACGTCGATGCCGTTGAACGGCGTCTGTCCGGTGACCATTTCATAGATGATCACGCCCAGCGAGAAGATGTCGGCGCGGCCGTCGGAGCGTTTTCCCAGCACCTGCTCCGGCGACAGGTAACGCGGCGAGCCGAGCACGACCCCGGTCTGGGTGCGCACGTCGGCGGTGCGCATGCGCGCGATGCCGAAGTCGGTGATCTTCACCCGGCCGTCGCGCAGGATCATGATGTTGGCCGGCTTGATGTCGCGGTGGACAACTTCGTGTTCGTGGGCGTAGGCGAGGCCGTCGGCGACCTGCGCGGCGATGTCGAGCGCGCGGTCCGCGGGCAGTTCGCGGCCGATGATGAGGTCGCGCAGCTCGCGGCCCTCGAGGAATTCCATCGCCATGTAGGCAAGGTCGCCGCTGCGGCCGATGTCGTGGATGATGACGATGTTGGGGTGGTTCAGCCCGCCGGCGGCGCGGGCCTCGATGGTGAAGCGTTTCTCGTAGTGCTCCATTTCGCCCGGATCGAGCGCCATGTTGATGGTCTTGATCGCCACCGTGCGCTCGAGCATCGGATCAACCGCGCGGTAGACCACCCCCATCGCACCGCGGCCGATTTCCGCGGTGACGTCGTAACGGCCGATCTTGGCGGGTTGTTCCATGCTTCCGGTCCGGTCAGCGGCCGCGGGCGACGCTGCGGTAGACCGGACCCCAGGTCGGGTGCCCGGCTTCCGCCGCCGTCAGCGTGAATTTCGGATCGGCGCTGAAGGCGTTGTTGAACTCCTGGCGGCATTGCGCGGTGCGGTCGGTGACGCAGTAGATGAAGGCGAGGTACTTGTAGGCCTGTGCCTGGTCGGCGCGCGAGCCGAGCCCGGTGGCCAGCGCCGATTGCAGCGAACGCTGGGCCTGGGCGTAGTTGCCGTCCTCGTACTGGCTGATGCCGGCCTTGAGCCGCGACTCCGCGGTCGGCAACTGGGTTTCCTGCGATTTTTCGCGCTGCTTGTCGAAGTCGAGCGCGTCGGTGACGCTTTTGAAGCCCTTCTGTACCGTTTCGCAGCCGGCGAGCAGCGGCACCAGCAGCAGCAAGATGTGGAACATACGCATGGTTTCCCCCCTAACGGAACCGATGCCGGATTCTAATCTCTTCGTCCGGCCTGACTTCAACCACCTGCAGGTAGGAGGCAAATCCCGGATTGCGGACTTCGATCTTGTAGAGGCCCGGCTTCAGCGCGATGTCGCGCAGCGGCGGCGAGACGCCGTACTTGTTGCCGTTGATGAATATCTCGCCCCAGGGCAGCACCGCCAGGCGCAGCGTGCCGGTGGCGGCCTCTGTTTCCGCGGCTGCGGTCTTTTTGGCCGGGCGCGGCTGGGGCACGGGCTTCGCATCGGCGACCGGAGCGGGCGGGGTTGCGGCGGCCGGCGGCCGTGCCGGCAGCGGGCGCGGCATGATCACCGTCGATTCGGCAAGTTCCGCCTGCTTTTTTGCGCGCGCCTCCACCCCCTTGATCACGATACGGATGCCGATGGCGAGCAGCAGAATCAGCGCCACCGCCAGCGCAGTGGCCAGCGGCGGGCGGCGCATGACCTGGGCGCGCGCGACATGCGCAACATGGGTCAGTTTTGCCATCGCCGCCGCGGCATGCGCGGCGGCGGTGCCCGTGCTGCCCCGCGGCGCGCGTTCCGGCGCCGGCGCGTCGCCCAGCGCATAGACCTCGTGTTCGCGCACATGTTTGTCGGTGCGCGAGCCTTCGAAGGCGAAGAGCAGGGCGTAGTCCGGGGACAGCGCCGACACCACCTCGTAGTAGGAACGCGACACGAACACCTGGTTGATGCCGGCGAAGCTCATGATGCGCTGGGCGACGTTGATGCCGTCGCCGATGATGTTGGGCTGGCCGTTGATGTCGCGCACCAGCCGCACCGGGCCGAGGTTGATGCCGGTGCGCAACTGCAGTGCGTCGTCGGCGCGCAGCGCGTCGCGCAGGGCGATTCCAAGGAACAGCGCCTCCTCGGGGTCGCCGAGAAAGCTGATTGCCGCGCCGTCGCCGGTGTCGAGGATGATGCGGTCCTTGGCCGGCACGCCGGCGAGCGAGCCCGCGAGCAGGGTGTTGAGCCGTTCCTTGATCTGCAACTGCTCCGCCACCGACTTCTTCGAATATTCGACGATGTCGATGAAGACGACGCTGCAGATGAAGGTGCGGTTGCCCTTGCTCATCGCGGATTGTCCGGTTGCCGGTTCCCGTCGCGGTTTATTTGATGCGCATGCCGGGCTGCGCGCCGGAGTCGGGCGACAGGATGTAGAGGCCGGGCGTCTCGCCGCTGGCGGCGAGCACCATGCCTTCCGACATGCCGAATTTCATCTTGCGCGGGGCGAGGTTGGCGACCATCACCGTCAGCCGCCCTTTCAGCGCCTCCGGGTCATAGGCCGACTTGATGCCGGCAAAGACCTGCTTGCTGCCGAGTGCGCCGACGTCGAGCGTCAGCCGCAGCAGCTTGTCGGCGCCTTCAACGTGTTCGGCATTGGCGATTCTGGCGACGCGCAGGTCGATTTTCGAGAAATCGTCGATCGAGATAGTACTGGTTTCGGTGGCGGTTTCCACGGTTTTCTCCGTTGTCTTGGCGGCTGCCGGCTTCGCGGCGGGTTTCAGGCTTTCCCTGTTGGCGGCGACGAGGGCTTCGATCTGTTTGGGTTCGACGCGAGTCATCAGGTGCTCGTACTTGCCTATTTCAACAGGTCTGTTTTCAAGATCGGCCCATTCGAGACTGGGGGTGTTCAGAAACTTTTCTGCTTTTTTTGCCAGTTGCGGCAGGACTGGTTTTAGAAAAATCGTCAATCGATAAAACGCGGATATGGTTTCGCTGCAGATCCAGTGCAGCCTCTTCATATCCGAATCGGTGCCGCTTTTTGCCAGTTCCCAAGGTTTGTTTGAGTCGAAATATTGATTGGTTTTGTCGGCGAAGGCCATGATTGAGCGAATGGCTCGGCCATATTCCCTGTTTTCATAGGCCCTGGCGACTTCATCTTCAATTTCGACAGACCATGCTGCAGATACATGCTCGGTGGTGATGTTATTTGTGCTCTCGCAAAGCTTATTTTCGAAATATTTGGCCAGAAATGTTGCTGCCCTGCTGGCAATGTTTACATATTTGCCCACCAGATCGCTGTTCACCCGAGCCACAAAATCCTCGAGATTGAGATCGATGTCCTCCATCGTCGGGTTCAGCTTGGCGGCATAGTAATAACGCAGCCATTCCGGATTCAGCCCCTGCTCGATGTAACTCCCGGCGGTGATGAAGGTGCCGCGCGATTTCGACATCTTCTCGCCGTTCACGGTCAGGAAGCCATGGGCGAATATCCTGGTCGGGGTGCGGAACCCGGCGTGCTGCAGCATCGCCGGCCAGAACAGGGCGTGGAAGTAGAGAATGTCCTTGCCGATGAAATGCACCAGTTCGGTGTCGCCGCCGGGGCGCAGGAAATCCTGCAGCAGCTTCTCGTCCATGCCCTTGCTGCGCACATGGTGGATGAAGCTGCCGAAATAACCCACCGGCGCATCGAGCCAGACGTAAAAGAATTTTTTGCCGTCGGTTCCGGGGATCGCGAAGCCGAAGTAGGGCGCGTCGCGCGAGATGTCCCAGTCCGAGAGTTTCGAGTCACCGGGTTCGCCCAGCCATTCCTTCATCTTGTTGGCGGCTTCCGGCTGCAATGCGCCGGATTTCTGCGTGAATTCGCGCAGGAAGGCTTCGCAGCGCGGATCGGAGAGTTTGAAGAAGTAGTGTTCGGACTGCCGGCGCTCGGGTTTGGCACCCGATACCGTCGAGTAGGGGTTTTTCAGGTCGGTCGGCGCATAAGTCGCGCCGCAGACTTCACAGGAATCGCCGTACTGGTCTTTCGCGCCGCATTTCGGGCATTCGCCCTTGATATAGCGGTCCGGCAGGAACATCGCCTTGACCGGGTCGTAGAACTGTTCGACCGAACGCGTGGCGATCAGGCCGGCGTCTTTGAGTTTGCCGTAGATCTCGGCGCACAGTGCTTCGTTCTCGGGCTTGTTGGTGCTGTAGAAGTTGTCGAAGCCGACACTGAAGTTCCTGAAGTCCCGGTCGTGCTCCTTCCACACATGCTCGATCAGCTGTTCCGGCGTGATGCCCTCGGCGTCTGCGCGCAGCATGACCGGTGTGCCGTGGGTGTCGTCGGCGCCGACGTAGTGCACTTCATGGCCCTGCATGCGCTGGAAACGCACCCAGATGTCGGTCTGGATGTACTCCACCAGGTGGCCGAGGTGGATCGCGCCGTTGGCATACGGCAACGCAGAGGTCACCAGTATCCGGCGCGGTTTTTGTTTGGGGTCAGTCATTCGAGTGTGGGGGCATGCCGCGGCCGTTGCCGTCGCAGGCCTGGAGTGCTGAAGTGACGAGGATGCGACGTGACATGGGCGATATTGGAAGGATGAAGCTAAAGGATTGAATTATAACAACAAACTATCTGAGTCCCGGCCCGTGGCGACGGTCTCCGCCGGCCTTGTCGTGGTCGTGGCAAAAAAAACCTTTGCCGACATGGGGTTGTGGTTGGTCAGGGGGGGCGATGTCGCTACAATCGCGGCCTTACCACGCATCACAAACGGAACCCGAACATGGCCACCACCCCGATCACCGAGCAGGACGTACAGACCGCGCTGAAACAGCTGACGGATCCCAACACCAGGCTGGATTATGTCGCCGGCAAATCCGCAAAAAACATCAAGGTTGAGGGCGGCAATGTCTCGGTCGACATCCTGCTGGGTTATCCGGGCAAGAGCCAGGTCGAGCCGATCCGCAAGGCGGTGACCGACCACCTGAAAACACTGCCCGGCGTGGGCGGCGTGAAGGTCAATGTCTCGGTCAAGATCGTGCCGCATGCGGTGCAGCGCGGCGTGAAGCTGGTGCCGGGGGTCAAGAACATCATCGCCGTGGCTTCGGGCAAGGGCGGCGTCGGAAAAAGCACCACCGCGGTGAACCTGGCGCTGGCGCTGGCAGCGGAGGGCGCTTCCGTCGGCGTGCTCGATGCCGACATCTACGGTCCGTCGCAGCCGATGATGCTGGGCATCGCCGGTCGTCCGGAGTCGAAGGACGGCAAGTCGCTGGAGCCGATGGAGGCCCACGGCCTGCAGGCGATGTCGATCGGCTTCCTGATCGACACCGAGACGCCGATGGTCTGGCGCGGTCCGATGGTGACCCAGGCGCTGGAGCAGCTGCTCAATGAAACGAAGTGGCGCGACATCGACTACCTGGTGGTCGACCTGCCGCCGGGCACCGGCGACATCCAGCTGACGCTGGCACAGCGGGTGCCGGTGACCGGCGCGGTGATCGTCACCACGCCGCAGGACATCGCGCTGATCGACGCGCGCAAGGGCCTGAAGATGTTCGAGAAGGTGGGCATCCCGATCCTCGGCATCGTCGAGAACATGTCGATCCACATCTGCTCGAAGTGCGGCCACGAGGAGCACATCTTCGGCGAGGGCGGCGGCGCGAAAATGGGTTCTGACTATGACGTTGAAATGCTCGGTTCGCTGCCGCTGGACATCGCCATCCGCAGGCAGGCGGATTCCGGCAAGCCGACGGTGGTGGCCGACCCCGACGGCCGCGTCGCCGAGATTTACCGCCAGATCGCGCGCCGGGTTGCGGTGAAGATCGCCGAGAAGCAGCAGGACCACTCGGCGGCTTTCCCGAAGATCGTCGTCAAGAACACCTGAGCCCCCGGGCCGCCGGAAAACCCTTCCGCTGCCGCGGAATTCCGTCTTAAGATAGGCACACCATGCGTTTCCGTTTTCCGGTCATCATCATCGACGAGGACTTCCGCTCGGAGAATACCAGCGGCCTCGGCATCCGCGCGCTGGCGAAGGCGCTGGAGGACGAGGGTCTCGAAGTCCTGGGCGTCACCAGCTACGGCGACCTGTCATCCTTCGCGCAGCAGCAGTCGCGGGCTTCGGCCTTCATCCTCTCGGTCGATGACGATGACTTCTCGCTGCAGGAACTCGAATCGACCATCGGCGAGCTGCGCACCTTCGTCAAGGCGATCCGTTTCCGCAATGCCGAAATCCCGATTTTCCTCTATGGTGAAACCCAGACCTCGCGCCATATCCCGAATGACGTGCTGCGCGAGCTGCACGGCTTCATCCACATGTTCGAGGACACGCCGGAATTCGTCGCGCGTTACATCGTGCGCGAATCCAAGTCCTACCTCGACAGCCTGGCGCCGCCGTTTTTCCGCGCGCTGACGCATTACGCCCAGGACGGGTCCTATTCATGGCACTGTCCCGGTCATTCCGGCGGCGTTGCCTTCCTGAAAAGCCCGGTGGGCCAGATGTTCCACCAGTTTTTCGGCGAGAACCTGCTGCGCGCGGACGTCTGCAATGCGGTGGATGAACTGGGGCAGCTGCTGGACCACTCGGGCCCGGTGGCGGCCTCCGAACGCAATGCGGCGCGCATTTTCAACTGCGACCACCTGTTTTTCGTCACCAACGGCACTTCGACCTCGAACAAGATGGTGTGGCATTCGACGGTGGCGCCGGGCGACGTGGTGATCGTCGACCGCAACTGCCATGTCTCGATCCTGCACGCGATCACGATGACCGGGGCGGTGCCGGTGTTCCTGATGCCGACGCGCAACCACTTCGGCATCATCGGCCCGATCCCGCTGGAGGAATTCAGCTGGGAGAACATCGAGAAAAAAATCCGCGCCAACCCCTTTGCGGCGAAATCGCTGTCGAAGTCGAAACCGCGCATCCTGACCATCACCCAGAGCACCTACGACGGCATCCTCTACAACGTCGATGCGATCAAGGAAAAGCTCGACGGCAAGATCGACACGCTGCATTTCGACGAAGCCTGGCTGCCGCACGCGACCTTCCACAAGTTCTACCACGGCATGCACGCCATCGGCCGCAACCGGCCGCGGACGAAGGAGTCGGTGGTGTTTTCGACGCAGTCGACCCACAAGCTGCTGGCCGGGCTGTCGCAGGCCTCGCAGATCCTGGTGCAGGACAGCGAGACGCGCAAACTCAACCACGAAACCTTCAATGAAGCCTACCTGATGCACACCTCGACCAGCCCTCAGTACGCGATCATCGCGTCCTGTGACGTCGCGGCGGCGATGATGGAGCCGCCGGGCGGCACCGCGCTGGTGGAGGAGTCGATCCTCGAGGCGCTGGATTTCCGCCGCGCGATGCGCAAGGTCGATGCCGAATTCGGCAAGGACTGGTGGTTCAAGGTGTGGGGGCCGGAGCGCCTCGCCGCCGAGGGCGTCGGCAACCGCGATGACTGGATGCTGCGGCCGTCGGAGCGCTGGCATGGTTTCGGCAACCTCGAGCCTGGCTTCAACATGCTCGATCCGATCAAGGCGACGGTGATCACGCCGGGACTGGATGTGACCGGAAAATTCGCCAGGAGCGGCATCCCGGCGGCAGTGGTGACGCGTTACCTGGCGGAACACGGCATCATTGTCGAAAAAACCGGCCTCTATTCCTTTTTCATCATGTTCACCATCGGCATCACCAAGGGCCGCTGGAACACGATGGTCACCGAGTTGCAGCAGTTCAAGGATGATTACGACAACAACCGCCCGCTGTGGCGCGTGCTGCCGGAATTCCTCGCCGCGCATCCGCGTTATGAAAAAATCGGCTTGAAGGACCTGTGCGAACAGATCCACGGTGTTTACAAGGCCAACGACATCGCGCGGCTGACGACGGAAATGTATCTGTCGGACATGCAGCCGGCGATGCCGCCCGCCGAAGCCTGGGCGCGCATGGCGCATCGCCAGATCGAACGCGTTGAAGTCGACAAACTTGAAGGGCGGGTGGCCAGCGTGCTGCTGACGCCGTATCCGCCGGGAATACCGCTGCTGATTCCGGGCGAGCGTTTCAATGCCACCATCGTGCGTTACCTGAAGTTTGCTCGCATGTTCAACCAGCAGTTTCCCGGATTTGATACCGACATTCACGGCCTCGTTGCCGAAGGTGCCGGTGATCAACTCAGGTATTACGTCGACTGCGTGGCTGACGAAAACAAATAAGTATTTGTTTTTATTGAATAATTTTTGCACCGCCGCCTTGTGCGCAGCAGGGCGCTCCGGTGGCCGGGAGAACAGTTGCGATGCATCCGCTGGCGCATGTCGCCGTTCCCGGCAGCGCACTCGAGGGCGTGTTCTGGCCTGCGATGCCTGCGCCGGCGGGCGAACGCATGCTGGCGATGCAGTTCCAGTTTGCGCAGAGCGAACGCTGGCCTCCCGAACGCCTGCGCGCCGCGCAGTTCCGGCAGCTTGCACTGCTGCTGCGCCATGCCCGCGACACCGTACCCCACTACCGCGAACGTCTTGCCGGCCTTGACCTGTCGCAGCCGCTGACGCCCGGGGTTTTTGCGGGCTTGCCGTTGCTGCGGCGCGAGGACGTGCAGGAATACGGGGAGGCGCTCTACAGCAGTGCCGTGCCACCGCAGCATGGTGCGGTCGACGAGGGGGAGACCTCGGGATCGACCGGACGGCCGATCCGCTTCCGCCTGAGCGCGCTCAATTTCGCGTTCTGGCATGCCTTCACGCTGCGCGAGCATCTGTGGCAGCGCCGGGATTTTTCCGGGAAGCTGGCGGCGATCCGCGGCCGTGTACCGCCCGGTGGCACCCCCGGCTGGGGGGTATCCACGGATTCCGCCTTCCGCACCGGTCCTTCGGCAACCTTCAATACCGAACAACCGGTGGCTGAGCAGGCACGGTGGCTGATGGCGGAAAACCCGGATTACCTGATCAGCGTGGCTTCCAACGTGCAGGAACTGGCGCGCCACTGCGGCAGACTGGGCCTGCGTCCTTCGCGCCTGCGCGAAGTGCGCACCTACGGCGAGGCGCTGCATCCCGATGCGCGGGCCGAAATCCGCGCCGCCTGGGACGTGCCGGTCACCGACATGTACACCTGCCGGGAAGTCGGATACATGGCCTTGCAGTGCCCGCACCACGAGCACTATCACGTCATGGCGGAGGGTGTGTATCTCGAGATACTCGATGACGAAGGCCGGCCCTGCGCGCCGGGCCGGCGCGGGCGAGTGGTGCTGACGCCGCTGCACCATTTCGCAATGCCGCTGATCCGCTACGACATCGGCGACTATGCCGAGGCCGGCGAGCCCTGCGATTGCGGCCGCAATCTGCCGGTGATCCGCCGCATTGTCGGGCGTGTGCGCAACATGCTGCGCCTGCCCGGCGGCGGCCTGCGTCATCCGCGTTTCGGCGAGACGCAGTTTGGCGGTGTCGCACCGGTGCGCCAGTTCCAGGTGGTGCAGAAGACGCTGCGTGACATCGAGGTCGCGCTCGTGGTGGCGCGGCCGCTGACCGCCAATGAGGTGGAGCAGCTGCGGGCGCTGATCCTGAAGAACCTGGACGGGGACTTTGTGCTGTCCTTCGTCTATCGCGATGTGATCCCGCGTTCGGCCGAGGGCAAGTACGAGGATTTCCGTTCCGAGGTGCTGCCTTGAGCGGTTTTCCGCTTACGCCGCGTTCGGCCTGCGACGGTGTCGTCTGGCCGGCATTCGCAGATGATGCGTCGGCGCGCATGCTGGCGCTGCAGTACCAGTTCGAGCAGAGCCAGTGGTGGCCGGAGGAGCGACTGCGCGAGCTGCAGATGGTGCAGTTCGGGAACGTGTTCCGCCACGCCATGGCGACGGTGCCTTATTACCGGGAGCGTTTTGCAACCTGGGCGCAGGGCGCGATGGACTGGGACCGGTTCCGCGAGTTGCCGGTCAGTTCGCGCCACGACATCCAGCTGGCCGGTGACGCGATGCACAGCAGCGCGCCGCCGCCCGGGCACGGCACGGTGATCAGTACGCAGTCCTCGGGATCGACAGGCAGCCCCTTGATCACGCGGGGCACCGCCTGGACCCAGCTGATGTGGCAGGCGCTGCTGCTGCGCGACCACCTGTGGCATGGTCGCGACCTCGGCGGCAAACTGGCGGCGATCCGCAGCAAGACGGAGAACCAGTCCTTTGCCGACTGGGGACCCGCCACCGCCGCCTTCGTCACAGGACCCTCGGCGGTGCTCAGTCTTGTCATCGACCTCGACCAGCAGCTGCGCTGGCTGGAAGCCGAAAACCCGGACTACCTGCTGACTTTCGCCACCAACCTGCGCGCGCTTGCAAAACGCGGCATGGAGCTGGGCATACGACTGCCGGCCCTGAAGCAGGCGCGGACCTATGGCGAGACGCTGCAGCCGGACACCCGCGACATCGTGCGCGAGGCCTGGGGGGTCGAAATCACGGACAGCTACAGTTCCGAAGAGCTGGGTTACATCGCGATCCAATGTCCCGAACATGAGCATTATCACCTGCAGGCGGAGAGCCTGATCGTCGAGGTGCTCGATGCGGATGGCAGGCCCTGCCGGCCCGGTGAGGTGGGGCAGGTGACGGTGTCGACACTGCACAACTTTGCGATGCCGCTGCTGCGTTACGCCAGCGGAGACTATGCCGAAGCCGGCGAACCCTGCCCCTGCGGCCGCGGCCTGCCGGTGCTGAAGCGCATCGCAGGGCGCCAGAGGAACATGCTGCGGCGGCCGGATGGTGTGCGGTACTGGCCGAGTTTTCCGATCGAAGCCTGGAGACGTGCCGCGCCGGTGCGGCAGATCCAGCTGGTGCAGGACGCGATCGATCATGTCGAGGCGCGGGTGGTCATGCCGCGCGATTTTTCCGGTGACGAGCGTGAGCGGCTGGAGGCGGCGCTGATTGACTGTCTCGGTTACCCGTTCCGCATGACGCTGACACGTGTTGATTTGATACCGCGCGGTGCCGGGCAGAAGTACGAGGATTTCGTGACGCTCCTGGAGTGAGCGCAGCCGCGTTCAGGGCGACGGCTTTTGAATTGATTTTATCCACCCGCCGGCCCCGTTCCGCGGTGTCAGTTCCCCGACAGTGACCTTCTTTTCGGTGGCATGGGCGCCGCAGGCGGCGAGGGAAACCAGCAGCGCATAAGCGCTAGGCCGCCACGCGGTCGTGGACCTCGAAACGGTAGTCGTGGGCGTGACGTTCGTCCCGGTGGAACTGTTTCGTGTCGCTGATTTGCCACTGCGCGGGATCGAAGGCGGGCATCCGTGTATCGCCGGCCGGTTCGGCATCAACAACCGTCAGGTAGATGCGGTCGGCCAGCGGCATGGCCGCGCGGTAGAGTTCGCCGCCGCCGATCACGAAAATTTCGTTGTCGGCGCCGCACAGCGTAATGGCCTGTTCGAGACTGTGCGCGATTTTGGCGCCGGGCACGGCGTAATCCCGCTGGCGGGTGACAATCACCGTGGTGCGCCCGGGCAGCAGCCGCTTGATCGATTCGTGGGTCTTGCGGCCCATGATGATGTGGTGGCCCATGGTCACCGACTTGAACAGCTGCAGCTCGTTGGGCAGGTGCCAGGGAATCCTGCCGTTGGCGCCGATGACGCGGTTTTTTGCCATCGCCACAATGAGGGACAGGCGCGGTTTCTGCAGGGTGTTCATCGACTCAGACCGCGACGGGCGCCTTGATTGCCGGATGCGGATCGTAGTTTTCGAGCGTGAAGTCCTCGTACCTGAACGCGAACAGGTCCTTGGCCGCCGGATTCAGTTTCATCACCGGCAGAGGTCGCGGCTCGCGCGACAACTGTTCCTTTACCTGGTCGAGATGGTTCAGGTAGATGTGGGTGTCGCCGAAGGTGTGCACGAAGTCGCCCGGCTTCAGGCCGCAGACCTGGGCCATCATCAGCGTCAACAGGGCATAGGAGGCGATGTTGAAGGGTACGCCGAGGAACATGTCGGCGCTGCGCTGGTAGAGCTGGCAGGACAGTTTTCCGCCGGCGACATAGAACTGGAAAAAAGCATGACAGGGCATCAGCGCCATCTTGTCGAGGTCGGCGACGTTCCAAGCCGAAACGATCATGCGCCGCGAGTCGGGATTTTTCTTAAGCTGCTCCAGCACCTGTGAAATCTGGTCGATGTGGCGGCCGTCGGCGGCGGGCCAGGAACGCCACTGGTAGCCGTAGACCGGACCGAGGTCGCCGTCAGTCCGTGCCCATTCGTTCCAGATCGATACGCCGTTGTCCCGCAGGTAACGCACATTGGTGTCGCCCTTCAGGAACCACAGTAGTTCGTGGATGATTGACTTCAGGTGCACTTTCTTGGTGGTGACCAGCGGAAAGCCGGCATTGAGGTCGAAGCGCAGCTGTGCGCCGAAGACGGAAATCGTGCCGGTGCCGGTGCGGTCGGTTTTTTCGGTGCCGTGTTCGAGCACATGGCGCAGCAGGTCGAGGTAGGGACGCATCGGGTTCCGGTTGTGCGGTGACTGGTGCCACGATTTTAGCAGGCCGCCCCGTCGTTATAATCGACGTGAATCCAACAATGGAATCCATAATGCTGGCCAAACTGTCATCCCGCGCCGTGCTACCGTCCGCGCACGAACTGGGCAGGATCCGCCACCTGCTGGTGGTCGCGCCTTCCGGCACCGCACTGTCTGCGCTGCCGCTTCACGGCGTGCTCGAAAAAACGCTGGCCCGCCGGCGCAAGAAACCGGTCGATCTCGAAAAATCGCCTGTCGGCGCGGAAACCGCCGGCGGTGCGCTGGTGGTCTGGATCACCCCTGATCCGGAACGGCCGGTTTTCGAGCAGCACACGCTGCTGCGCAAGGCTCTGGCCCTGCTGCTGGCCGAACAGCCGGACACGCTGCACATCGCCGTGGCCGGCGCCGCAGCGGGGCGGCGCGGTCTCGCCGAACGCGCGGCCTACGTGGCCTGGGTCAACGGCATCGCGCTGCCGCGGCACCGGAAAAAGGACGATGCCAGACCGCTGAAAACCATCGCGCTGTGGGGGCACCGGGCAACTGACGGTTTCGCGCAGGCGCATGCGGTCGCCGCCGGCAACGTGCTGTGTCGCACGCTGACCGTGCTGCCGCCGAACGAACTGACGCCGGGCGATTACCGCCGGCGCATCGCGGTGCTGGCGCGCAGCCAGGGCTGGACTCGCGAGGAATACGATTTCCGGCGGCTGAAACGCATGGGGGCCGGCGCCTTCTGTGCCGTGGCGCAGGGCAGCGATGAGAAGGATGCGGCGATCGTGCGCCTGCGTTACCGGCCGCGCGGCGCGAAAAAAACCGTCGCGCTGGTCGGCAAGGGCATCTGTTTCGACACCGGCGGCCACAACCTGAAGCCCGCGCGGTACATGATGGGCATGCACGAGGACATGAACGGTTCCGCGGTCGCGCTGGGCATCCTGCTGGCTGCGACGCAGGCCAGGCTCAGGGTCAACATCGACTGCTGGCTGGCGCTGGCGCAGAACCACCTCAGTCCGCGTGCCTACAAGCAGAACGACATCGTCACCGCGCTCGACGGCACGACGATCGAGGTCGTTCACACCGATGCCGAGGGGCGCATGGTGCTGGCCGACACCCTGACGCTGGCGGCGCGCGCGAAGCCGCAACTGATCGTCGATTTCGCGACGCTGACCGGCTCGATGCATGTCGCCGTCGGCACGCGTTACAGCGGCATCTTCGCCACCGCCGACGACATAGCGGACCGGGCGTTGCGCGCGGGTGTCGAGACCGGAGAGCGGCTGTGCCGTTTTCCGATGGACGAGGACTACGACGGTGCGCTCGACAGCGCGGTGGCCGACGTCAAGCAGTGCACCCTCGACGGCGAGGCGGACCATATCCTCGCCGCGCGGCTGCTGCAGCGTTTCACCGCAAAAACGCCGTGGATCCACATGGACCTGTCGGCGCATGGCTGCAAGGGCGGTCTGGGTGCGGTGGCGACAGACTGCACCGGTTTCGGTGTGGCCTGGGGGGCGGCGTTTTTGCGCAGCCAGGCGGCCTAACCGCGCTTCTTGTCCCAGACGTAACGCGCGAGGCGCTGCCAGCGGTTCTGCGGCTGCTTCAGCGCGTTCGGCGCGCGGCCGGCCTGGTCGCGGGCGTGGCTCTGTTTCACCAGTTCGTGCAACTGGCGCATGTTGAGGCCGCCGGGGCCTTTGATCTGTTCGGGATCGGGTTTCTCGCTCATGGCCTGTCTCGGGCGTGTGGTCGGCTGTGCTAAACTTCGTGCTTGATTTTAATGGAGTTTTTACCTCATGTCGG
This sequence comes from Burkholderiales bacterium, assembly GCA_019635015.1. Classification (GTDB taxonomy): domain Bacteria; phylum Pseudomonadota; class Gammaproteobacteria; order Burkholderiales; family SG8-41. The sequence goes on from JAHCAG010000010.1 coordinate 19,786, forward strand.
GCAGCACGCTGGGTACCCTGTTCTGCGTCACTTCCTTCGGTGAATCACACGGCCCGGCGATCGGCTGCGTGGTCGACGGTTGCCCGCCGGGACTGGCACTGAGCGAAGCCGACATCCAGCTTGAACTTGACCGCCGCAAACCCGGTACTTCGCGCCATGTCACCCAGCGCCGCGAGGAGGACAAGGTTGAAATTCTTTCCGGCGTGTTCGAAGGCAAAACCACGGGCACGCCGATCGGCCTGCTGATCCGCAACACCGACCAGCGGAGCAAGGACTACGGCAAGATCAAGGACCTGTTCCGGCCGGGCCATGCCGATTACACCTACTGGCAGAAGTACGGCATCCGTGATTACCGCGGCGGCGGCCGCCAGTCGGCGCGCGAGACCGCGGTGCGTGTCGCAGCGGGTGCGATTGCGAAAAAATGGCTGCATGAAAAATACGGCACGGTGATCCGCGGCTATATGTCCCGGCTCGGCCCGGTGGAAATTCCCTTCGTGACCTGGGACGAGGTCGGCAACAATCCCTTCTTTGCGCCGAATGCGCAGCTCGTTGATGAGCTCGAAACCTTCATGGACAAGCTGCGTAAGTCCGGGGATTCGGTCGGAGCAAAAATCACAACGGTGGCTTCTGGGGTACCGGTGGGTCTGGGCGAGCCGGTGTACGACAAGCTTGATGCCGACATCGCCTACAACATGATGAGCATCAACGCGGTGAAGGGCGTCGAGATCGGCGCCGGTTTTGCCGCAGTGACCCAGCGCGGCACTGAACACTCGGATGAAATGACGCCGCAGGGTTTTGTCAGCAACAATGCCGGCGGCGTTTTGGGCGGCATCTCCACCGGGCAGGACATCATCGTCAACGTCGCGGTGAAGCCGACCTCGAGCATCCGCCTGGCGCGCCACACCATCGATACCGCAGGCAATGCGGCCATGATCGAGACCCACGGCCGCCACGACCCCTGTGTCGGCATTCGCGCAACGCCGATCTGCGAAGCGATGCTGGCGCTGACGCTGATGGATCATGCGCTGCGCCATCGTGCGCAGAACGCCGACGTGAATACCGGCACGCCGGTGATCGCTGCTCAGGCGCCGGCGGGTGTCGTCGAGAAACTGCGGGCGGCCGCTGCAGCGGAAAATCCTGATCCCGACGAAGCCTAGACGTATTAAATTAATTGTTTAAAAACAAATACTTATAGATTCCGTGCGCGGCGCGCGCGGCGCCGCCCGTGCCCCGGTCGATTCACCTCAATCTCTCCGCGTTCTACTTTTTCTATTTCGCCTACCTCGGCGCCTTTGCGCCGTTTTTCGCGCTGTACCTGAATTCGGTCGGCATGAGCGCCGTCGAGATCGGCATGTTGATGGCGCTGCCGCAGTTGACACGCATCCTCGCGCCGCATCTCTGGGGCTGGCTGGCGGATCGCAGCGGGCAGCGGATGCGGGTCGTGCGCTGGTCGGGTGCGTTCGGGACGCTGGCTTTTCTTGGTGTATTCGGCGGCGAGAGTTTTGCGCTGCTGTGCACGGTGCTGTTCGCGATGACTTTTTTCTGGAGCGCGGCGCTGCCGCTGGTCGAGGCGACCACGCTTTCGCAGCTCGGCGACGAAACCTCGCGTTACGGGCGGATCCGCGTCTGGGGGTCGGTGGGGTTCATCGCCGCGGTGGTGGCGGTGGGTTACCTGCTCGACCTGACCAGCCCGCGCGCGCTGTTGTGGGTGATCGCGGCGCTGATGGCCTGCATGCTGCTGCTGTCCTGCGTGGTGGCGGAGGCGACTGCGGCAGCGCATCCCGGCGACGAGCGGCCGGTGTGGCAGGTGGTGCGGCGTCCGGAGGTCATCGCGATCATCGCCGCCTCGGCGCTGGTGGCGATGGCGCACGGGCCGTACTACACTTTCTACACCATCCATCTGGTCGATCACGGCTACAGCAAGTCCTTTGCCGGCGGGCTGTGGGCGCTGGGTGTGATCTGCGAAATCGGCATCTTCGTGTGGATGTCGCGGCTCTACAAGGCATACACGATGCGCCAGATCCTGATTACCAGCACCCTGCTGGCGGCGCTGCGCTTTGTGGTCATCGGCTGGGGCGCCGACAGCATTGTCCTGCTGCTGGCTGCACAGACGCTGCACGCGGCGAGTTTCGGCGCTTTCCATGCCGCGGCGATCGGTGTCGTGCACAGGCTTTTCCGCGGCCGCCACCAGGCCCGCGGGCAGGCGATTTACGGCAGCCTCGCCTATGGTTTCGGCGGCACCATCGGCGGCCTGGCCAGCGGTTATGGCTGGAGCGGGCTGGGCGCAGGGCTGACTTTCACGCTGGGCGGTGTCTGCGCGCTGGCGGCAGCGGCCGTATTGTGGCGCTGGTTGCGCCCCGAATGAGCCGCGCGTGACGCAGTCCACAGGGGTGACTTCTCCCCCCTGTGAGATAATTCAGGGTTTCCGTAGTCACTGAAACCCAAGGGCAAAACCATGGCAGGCAAAACCCTCTACGACAAACTCTGGGACAGCCATCTCGTCCGCAGCGAGGCGGACGGCACGGCGCTGATCTACATCGACCGCCACCTGGTGCACGAAGTCACCAGTCCGCAGGCTTACGAAGGCCTCAAGCTCGCCGGCCGCAAGGTATGGCGCACCGATTCCGTGGTTGCGACCGCCGACCACAACACGCCGACGCGCAACTGGGACAAGGGCCTCGATGGCATCACCGACAAGGTGTCGCGGCTGCAGGTCGAGACGCTCGACAAGAACATCAAGGAATTCAAGGCCAAGGTTTATTTCCCCTTCCTCGACAAGCGCCAGGGCATCGTGCACGTGATCGGGCCGGAGAACGGCGCGACGCTGCCGGGCATGACCGTGGTCTGCGGCGACTCGCACACCAGCACCCATGGCGCCTTCGGTGCTTTGGCCTTCGGCATCGGTACCAGCGAGGTCGAGCATGTGCTCGCCACGCAGTGCATGGTGATGAAGAAGTACAGGAACATGAATGTTGCCGTCGAAGGCGAACTGGGCCTCGGCGTGACGGCCAAGGACATTGCGCTGGCCGTCATCGGCAAGATCGGCACCGCCGGCGGCACGGGGTATGCCATTGAATTCACCGGCAGCGCGATCCGCGGCCTCTCGATGGAGGGGCGCATGACCCTGTGCAACATGGCGATCGAGGCCGGTGCGCGGACGGGCATGGTCGCGGTGGATGACAAGACGATTGAATACTGCAAAGGCCGCATGTTTTCGCCGACCGGCGCCTTGTGGGGCCAGGCCGCGGCTTACTGGCGCACGCTGGTCAGTGATCCGGACGCCAAGTTTGATGCCGTGGTGACGCTGCGTGCCGAAGACATCGTGCCGCAGGTGACCTGGGGGACCTCGCCGGAGATGGTGACCACCGTCGACGGCAGGGTGCCGGATCCGGCGCAGGAAACCAATCCGGTCAAGCGGGAGGGTTATGCCCGCGCGCTGCAGTACATGGATCTCAAGCCGAACACGCCGATCAGCGAGATCCGCATCGACAAGGTGTTCATCGGCGCCTGCACCAATTCGCGCATCGAGGACATCCGCGCCGCGGCGCAGGTGGTCAAAGGGCGCAAGGTCGCAGATAACGTCAAGCTGGCGATGGTGGTTCCGGGCTCGGGGCTGGTGAAGGCGCAGGCCGAGCAGGAAGGGCTGGACAAGGTATTCCTCGAAGCCGGGTTCGAGTGGCGTGAGCCGGGTTGTTCGATGTGCCTCGGCATGAACGAGGACCAGCTGAGCCCGGGCGAGCGCTGCGCCTCGACCTCGAACCGCAATTTCGAAGGCCGCCAGGGACCCGGCGGCCGCACGCATCTGGTGAGTCCGGCGATGGCTGCGGCAGCGGCCGTGGCCGGGCATTTTGTCGATGTACGTGAGCTGTCCTGATATCTCAAAGGAGATCCTGATGAAACGCTTGATCATGATGATGGTGGCAATGCTGGTGCTGGCGGGCTGCAATACCGTGGCCGGCGTGGGCAAGGACGTCGAGAAAGCCGGCGAGGCGATCCAGAAATCCACCAAGTGACATGGAAAAGTTCATCCGCAAGGAGGGGCTGGTGGCGCCGCTTGATCGCGCCAATGTCGATACCGACGCCATCATCCCCAAGCAGTTCCTGAAATCGATCAAGCGCACGGGTTTCGGCCCTAACCTGTTCGACGAGTGGCGTTATCTCGACCGCGGCGAGCCGGATGCCGACAACTCGGGACGGCCGCTGAACAGGGATTTCGTGCTGAACCGCCAGCGCTTCATCGGCGCGACCGTGCTGCTCGCGCGCGAGAATTTCGGCTGCGGTTCCTCGCGCGAGCATGCGCCCTGGGCGCTGCTGCAGTTCGGCATCCAGACCATCATCGCGCCGAGTTTCGCCGACATCTTCTACAACAACAGCCTGAAAAACGGCCTGCTGCTGATCAAGCTGGATGCGAAGATCGTGGATCAATTGTTCCGCGAGACAGAGGCGAACGAGGGTTACCGCCTGGCGATCGATCTCGAGCAGCAGTCGGTGACCACGCCCGGCGGGGAGACCTTCAAGTTCGACATCGATCCGCACCGCAAGCACTGCATGCTCAACGGCCTGGACGACATCGGGCTCACGCTGGGGCACGCCGACGAAATCCGCGCTTTCGAAACGAAACACAAGACGGCGCAGCCCTGGCTGTTCGCCTGATCCGCACTTTTCAAGTTCACACGGAATCACGATGAAGATTGCAGTACTTGCCGGTGACGGCATCGGTCCCGAAATTGTCGGGCAGGCGGTCAAGGTCCTGAAACGGCTGGCTGCCGACGGCCTCAAGCTGGAAATGGAAGAGGCACCTTTTGGCGGCGCCGGTTTCGACGCGCATGGCGACCCGCTGCCGGCGCCGACGCTGAAGCTTGCGCGGGAAGCTGACGCCGTGCTCTGCGGCGCCGTCGGCGGTCCGAAGTACGACGCGTTGCCGCGGCCGCAGCGTCCGGAGCAGGGCATCCTGCGCATCCGCAAGGAACTGGGTCTGTTCGCCAACCTGCGTCCGGCGGTGCTTTATCCCGAACTGGTCAGCGCCTCGACGCTGAAACCCGAGGTGGTGTCGGGCCTCGACTTGATGATCATCCGCGAGCTGACCGGCGACATCTATTTCGGCGAGCCGCGCGGCCGACGCGACAATGCGCGCGGCGAGAAGGAAGGTTACGACACGATGCTCTACTCGGAGCCGGAGATCCGCCGCATCGCCGAAGTCGGTTTCCAGACCGCGATGAAGCGCGGCAAGAAACTCTGTTCGGTCGACAAGGAAAACGTGCTCGAGACCAGCCGCTTCTGGCGCGAAATCGTCATTGATGTTGCGAAAAAATATCCAGAAGTGGCGCTGTCGCACATGTACGTCGACAACGCGGCGATGCAGCTGGTGAGGAATCCCAAGCAGTTCGACGTCATCGTCACCGGCAACATATTCGGCGACATTCTTTCTGACGAGGCCTCGATGCTGACGGGTTCGATCGGCATGCTGCCCTCGGCCTCGCTCAATTCCGGCGGCGGCGGGCTTTACGAGCCGATCCACGGTTCGGCGCCGGACATTGCGGGCAAAAACATTGCCAACCCGCTGGCGACCATCCTGTCCACCGCGATGATGCTGCGTTATACCTTCAACCGGGACGAGTGGGCGTATCGTATCGAGGCCGCGGTCAAAAGCGTGCTGGCTGCGGGTTACCGCACCCCGGACATCGATGAACCGGGGGCAAAAAAGGTCGGCACCGTCGAAATGGGCGATGCAGTGGTCGCGGCGCTCTGATTGGTTTAGAGTAATGCTTTGTTTTTAAAGGTGTTTGCATGAAACAGGTGGGAATCATCGGATGGCGGGGCATGGTCGGATCCGTGCTCGTTGAACGCATGCTCGCGGAGCGCGACTTCGATCTCGTCACGCCGACCTTCTTCTCGACCTCGCAGGCGGGCGGCAAGGGGCCGGACATCGGCCGCGCGACCGGACCGGTCGCGGACGCCAACAGCATCGACGCGCTGGCGAAGATGGATGTGCTGATTTCCTGCCAGGGCGGCGACTACACCAACGCGATTTTCCCGAAGCTGCGCGCCGCCGGCTGGAACGGCTACTGGATCGACGCCGCCTCGGCGCTGCGCATGCAGCCGGACGCGGTGATCATCCTCGACCCGGTCAACCGCGATGTCATCGACGCCGCGCTGGCGAAGGGCGTGAAGAACTACATCGGCGGCAACTGCACGGTGAGCCTGATGCTGATGGCGCTGGGCGGGCTGTTCAAGGCCGGCCTGGTCGAGTGGCTTACGGCGATGACCTACCAGGCCGCTTCCGGTGCGGGCGCGGCAAACATGCGTGAACTGGTCGCGCAGATGGGGGCGGTGCATGCGGTGGCGAAGCCTCTGCTCGACAAACCGGCTTCCGCCATCCTGGAACTTGATCGTGTCGTCGCCGAGACCCTGCGCAAGGGGGCGGTGCCGACCGAAAACTTCGGCCATCCGCTCGCCGGCAGCCTGTTGCCCTGGATCGACAAGGACCTTGGCAACGGCCAGAGCAAGGAAGAGTGGAAGGGCATGGCAGAAACCAACAAGATTCTCGGCCGCGAGGCGAACCCGCTGCCGGTGGATGGCGTTTGCGTGCGCATTGGTGCCATGCGTTGCCACAGCCAGGCGCTGACTCTGAAGCTGACCCGCGACGTGTCGCTGCCCGAAATCGAGCGCCTGCTCGCCGGGGCCAACGACTGGGTCAGGGTGATTCCGAACGAACGCGAAGCCTCGCTGCGCGAACTGACACCGACGGCGGTTACCGGCACGCTGACGGTGCCCATCGGGCGCCTGCGCAAGCTGCCGATGGGCGGCGAGTACCTTGCCGCGTTCACCGTTGGCGACCAGTTGTTGTGGGGAGCGGCGGAACCGCTGCGCCGCATGCTGCGCATTGTTCTGGAGTCGGGTGCTGCAGCGCACCAGCGGCCGGCAACGGCTGTTCCGGTAAGTGCCTGACCCGGCAGGGAAGCGGCGGTGGCGGTCAAGGGGATGCCGTATGGGCTCGAGCCGGAAACTCCTTTAAAAATATGTGGTTGGGATGCAACTTTAGAGGTTTTGTTAGCTTGCATGCCTAACTGATTGATGCTAACTTTGTTGTCCCATAAAAAAACGATACGGGAGCGGTTCGTGCGCACTTTCTCTCTTGGCAAAGCACTGGCTGTGGCACTGCTGCTGCTCGCGCCCTGGATGGCGCATGCGGCCGGTCTGGGACGGCTCACCGTTCAATCGAGTCTGGGTCAGCCGCTGAGCGCGGAGATCGACCTGGTGGCGGTCAGGGGAGATGAAGCCTCGACCCTCACGGTTCGGCTGGCATCCCCGGATGCCTATCAACAGGCCAATCTGCAGTACAACGTCGGTGTCACCGGCATCAAGCTGAGCATTGAACGGCGGCCCAATGGCCAGTCGTTCATCAAGGTCACCGGCTCCCGCCCGATGAACGAGCCGTTCGTCGACCTGTTGGTTGAACTTTCATGGTCCGGCGGCAGGATCGTGCGCGAGTACACCGCGCTGCTGGATCCGCCCGGTTATGGCCAGCAGGCACAGGCGGTTGCGGCCCCGGCGGCAGCGCCAGCGGCACCGGCATCGAAACCCATTGCCGCGGCTCCGGCCGTTACGCCGGCACCTGTAGCGGCCCCGGTTGCGGCAGCACCGAAGGCACAGGAGTATGGTCCGATCACCAGGGGCGAAACCCTTGGCAGAATTGCGGCCAGCCTGAAACCCCAAGGCGTGTCGCTGGAGCAAATGCTGGTCGGGCTTTATCGCAGCAATCCCGATGCCTTCATCCGCAACAACCTGAACCTGGTCAAATCCGGCCGCATCCTGCGGGTGCCGGATGCGCAGGAACTCGCTGCGATTTCGCAGGGCGAGGCGGTCAAGGAATATCGCGCCCAGGTTGCCGACTGGCGTGCCTACAGCGGCCGTGTCGCGGATGCCGCGGGCCAGGCGCCTGAAGGCGGCGCCACGGCGCGTGGTCGCATCACCGCGAAAGTGGACGATCCGGCAGCCGCGGAAAGCAAGGACGTCGTCAAGCTGTCCAAGGGCGAGCCCGGGAAGGGCGGCAAGCCGCTGACCGGCGAGGCCGCCGCGCGTGCGCTGCAGGAAGAGCTGATTGCGCGCAACAAGGAACTGGCCGAAGCGAAGGAACGCATCGCCCAGCTTGAGAAAACCATCAAGGACTCGCAAAAACTTGCCGAACTGAAGAGTCCTGCCCTGGCTGCCGCTCAGCAGAAGGCCGAGGCAGCAAAGGCGGACGCATCCAAGGCGGTGAAGCCGGAACCGGTTAAACCCGAGCCGGCAAAACCGGCCGAGCCGGCCAAGGATGCCACGGCCAAACCGGATATTGCCAAACCCGAAGCCAAGCCCGATGCACCGGCAAGCGATGCGAAGCCGGATGCGGCTGCACCGGCGGTCGAAACGCCGGCGGAAGAAGCAAAGCCCGCGCCGAAACCGAAGCCCAAACCGGTTGCGCCGCCTCCGCCGCCGCCCGAGCCGACCATGATGGACATGGCCATGGACAACCTGCCGCTGATCGGTGGCGGTCTCGGGGTGCTGGTGCTGGGCGGTCTCGGCATGGCGGTGATGCGCCGCCGCCGCGCGCGTGCCGCGGAAGACGATATCGAAGCGGTTGCTCCGACATTTGCCGCCGCCGCGGGCACTGCGGCCGTGGTTGCCGCCGGCGAATCCGGAGCACTAGCCCCGGCGGCTCCGGCCACCCCGGCTGCTGATGAGGTGGATCCGGTGCAGGAGGCCGAGGTCTACATTGCCTATGGCCGCGACGGACAGGCCGAGGAAATCCTCAAGGAAGCGATGGCCCGCAATCCTGCCCGCGAAGATGTGCAGGTCAAGCTGGCCGAGGTCTATGCAGCCCGCCAGGACAGCGCGTCCTTCGGAACGATTGCACAGTCGATGAACAGTCTCACCGGCGGTTCCGGTGACAACTGGATCAAGGTCGCGGCGCTGGGTTATGCGCTTGATCCGGGCAATCCCCTGTATGCGGCTGGCAAGGATGTGGCGCCGGCGGTCGAGGTGTCGGAGAGCGCGACCAGCACCGACCTGGACTTTGACCTTGGCGGCGACAGCAGCAGCGCACCGGACATCGCGCTGGATGCGGAGCCGGAAGCGGGGCAATCGACTGAATTCAGCGGCACGGTGCAGATGGCTGCGGCGGCGGATGCCGGCGTGCCTCCGGCTGAGCCGGCGATGACCGAATTCAACCTCGATCTCCCGGCGCCTGGTGCACAGACAGATATCGCGCTGGAAGCGGCGCCTGTCGAGTCGGGTTCCATCGATTTCAACATTGAACTGCCGGCGATCGACGCGCCCGCTGCCGCACCGGCGGCGGAGACGCCGGCGCCGGCCGCGGACGCCGGTCTCGATTTCAAGATCGATGTCGGTGATCTCAACATCAACCTCGATGAGCCGGCTACCACGGCCGCGCCTGCCGCGGACAAGGACAGCCACTGGTATGACGTCCAGCAGAAGTTTGACCTGGCCAAGGCTTACCAGGAGATGGGTGACAATGACGGCGCCAGGGAAATCCTGCAGGAGGTTCTGAAGGAAGGCGACACCGAGCAGAAGGACCAGGCGCAGAAACTGCTCAGTTCACTCGGCTGACGGCTGCACCAGGCATTATCATGAACCGCGGCAGCGTTCCTGCCGCGGTTTCTTTTTTCGGGTCCTGTTGTGGCCACCCTATAGGAGGCAAGGCGCGTGAGAATGGCGCTGGGAATTGAATACGACGGCGGCGGATTCTGCGGCTGGCAGACCCAGCCCGGCGGCTGCGCCGTGCAGGACCGGCTGGAGCAGGCCTGTGCAGCCATCGCCGGCGTCCCGGTCAAAACCGTCTGTGCCGGACGCACCGATGCCGGTGTGCATGCGCTGGGCCAGGTGGTGCATTTTGACTGTGCCGTCGAGCGCCCGGCCAGCGCCTGGGTGCGCGGCGTCAATGCCCTGCTGCCACCCGGGCTGGCTGTGACCTGGGCGCAGCCTGTTGCCGGGGATTTTCATGCGCGCTTCTCGGCCTTGTCGCGGACCTACCGTTATATCCTGCTGAATTCACCGGTCCGCCCGGCGGCCGATCATGGACGCGTCGGCTGGTTCCACATGGCGCTGGATGTCGAGCGTATGCGCGAGGCTGCAGCCTGCCTCATCGGCGAGCATGATTTCAGTGCCTTCCGCGCAGCGGAATGCCAGGCGCAGTCCCCGGTGCGGACGCTGTACGAGGCAAGCGTCGAACAGGCCGGGGCTTACGTGATTTTCGGGTTCCGGGCGAACGCCTTCCTGCACCACATGGTCCGCAATATCGTTGGCAGCCTGGTCTATGCAGGCAAGGGCAAACATCCGCCGCAGTGGGTGGCCGCAGTGCTGGATGGCCGTGATCGCGCGCAGGCGGCGCCGACCTTTGATGCCTCGGGCCTTTACCTGGCGCAGGTGGAATATGGGCCGCAATGGGGATTGCCGGCGCCGCGGTTGCGTTCGCCGCAACTGGCCCATGTGGAGCTGCAGTGAGATGAAAACCCGGATCAAGATCTGCGGCATTACCCGCGTCGAGGACGCGCTGGCTGCGGCGCAGCTGGGTGCGGATGCGGTTGGCCTGGTGTTTTACGCCGGCAGCCCGCGCGCGGTCACTCCGGAGCGGGCACGTGAAATCATCGACGCGCTGCCGCCGTTTGTTGTCCCGGTCGGATTGTTCGTCAATGCGGACGCCGCCGTCGTGCGCGAAACCATTGCCGTCGCGCCGGTGCAGTTGCTGCAGTTCCATGGTGACGAAACGGCGGATTTCTGCGCCGGTTTCAGGCGGCCTTTCCTGCGCGCGCTGCGGGTCAGGAAGGGGGCCGATTTGCTACAATACTCGCGCGAATTTCATGCCGCCAAAGGCCTGCTGCTGGATGCCTGGGTCGAGGGCGTGCACGGCGGTACCGGAGCGACCTTCGACTGGTCACTGATTCCGCCTGACCTGCCGCTGCCCGTGATCCTGTCGGGCGGACTCAATCCTGACAACGTGGAGCAGGCGGTGCGGCGGGTGCGGCCCTGGGCGGTCGACGTGTCGAGCGGCGTGGAGTCTGCAAAGGGCATCAAGGATGCCGCGAAAATCGAAGCCTTCATCAACGGAGTGCGCAATGCGGGTATATGACTTGCCGGATGCGAAGGGCCATTTCGGCCCTTACGGCGGCGTGTTTGTTTCGGAGACACTGATCTCCGCGCTGGAGGATCTGAAAGCCGCCTATGCGCGTTTCAAGGATGATCCGGCGTTCCAGGCCGAGTTCGCGTACGAACTGAAGCATTACGTCGGGCGACCGAGCCCGGTTTATCATGCGCGGCGCTGGTCCGAGCATTTCGGCGGGGCGCAGGTCTATCTCAAGCGCGAGGATCTCAACCACACCGGCGCGCACAAGATCAACAACGTCATCGGCCAGGCTCTTCTGGCCCGCCACCTCGGCAAGCCGCGGGTGATCGCGGAAACCGGCGCCGGCCAGCACGGCGTGGCGACGGCGACGATTGCCGCGCGTTACGGCATGGAATGCGTGGTTTACATGGGCTCGGAAGACGTCAAGCGCCAGGCGCAGAACGTTTACCGCATGAAGCTGCTGGGTGCGACCGTTGTCCCGGTGGAGTCGGGCTCAAAGACGCTGAAGGACGCGTTGAACGAGGCGATGCGCGACTGGGTGACCAACGTCGAAAACACCTTCTACATCATCGGCACCGTGGCTGGTCCGCATCCTTACCCGATGATGGTCCGTGATTTCCAGTCGGTGATCGGCAAGGAGGCGCGTGAGCAGATGCCCGAGATGACCGGACGCCAGCCGGATGCGGTGCTGGCCTGCGTCGGCGGCGGCTCCAACGCGATCGGCATTTTTCATCCCTACATCACCGACGAATCTGTGCGGCTGATCGGAGTGGAGGCCGCAGGGCATGGACTGGAAACCGGGCAGCACTCGGCGACTCTGTGTGCCGGCCGCTCCGGCGTGCTGCATGGCAACCGCACCTACCTGCTGCAGGACGACAACGGGCAGATCATCGAGACGCACTCGATTTCGGCGGGCCTCGATTATCCCGGCGTCGGTCCCGAACACGCCTGGCTGAAGGACAGCGGCCGCGCAGAGTACGTCGCGGTGACCGACGACGAGGCGTTGGAGGCTTTCCATAAGTTGTGCCGCCTCGAAGGCATCATCCCGGCGCTGGAGTCCAGCCATGCGCTGGCCTATGCCGCGAAAATCGCGCCGCGCATGCGCAAGGACCAGATCCTGCTGGTCAATCTTTCCGGCCGCGGCGACAAGGACATGCACACGGTCGCCGAAAAATCCGGCCTCAAATTCTGAACAGCAGCGCAAAGAATCCGCAATGTCCCGCATCGCCGCCACGTTTTCCCGCCTGAAGCAGCAGGGGCGCAAGGCCCTGATTCCGTTTTTCACCGCGGGTGATCCCGACCCGGCGAGCTGCGTGCCGCTGATGCATGCCCTGGTCGCCGGCGGCGCCGACATCATCGAGCTCGGCGTGCCGTTCTCCGATCCGATGGCGGACGGTCCGGTGATCCAGCGCTCCAGCGAACGCGCGCTGAAGCACGGCGTATCGCTGCGCGACGTCCTCGGTTGGGTGGCCGAGTTCCGCAAAACCAACAGCGATACGCCGGTGGTGCTGATGGGATATGCGAATCCCGTCGAGTCGATGGGCGTCGATGTCTTCGCTGGCGCGGCGAAGGCGGCGGGCGCCGATGGCGTGGTGGTGGTTGACTACCCGCCGGAAGAGGCCGAACGCCTGGTGTCCACCCTCGATGCCGCCGGACTGGACACGGTATTCCTGCTGTCGCCGACCACCACCGATGCGCGCCTGAAGCAGGTGGCGGCGCTGGGTCGCGGATATCTGTACTACGTTTCGCTGAAGGGCGTCACCGGCGCGGCGACCATCGATGTTGCCGATGTCGCCAGGCGCCTCACGCATATCCGCAGCTTCACCACGCTGCCGGTGGGCGTCGGTTTCGGCATCCGCGACGGTGAGACTGCGCGCTCCGTGGCGCAGGTTGCTGATGCCGTGGTGATCGGCAGCCGGCTGGTGCAGGAGATCGAGGCGGCGCCGGCCGAAGCTGCCCCCCGTGCCCGCGCCTTCATGTCGGGTATCCGCAAGGCGATGGATACCGGGGCAGCGGCAGCATGAGCTGGCTGCAGAAACTGCTGCCGCCGCGCATCAAGCGCGATGCCGGGGCACCGAAAAAAGCGGTGCCGGAAGGGCTCTGGAGCAAATGCGATTCCTGCGAGGCGGTGCTTTATCGCACCGATCTTGAAAAGAACCTGTTCGTCTGCCCGAAATGCAGCCACCACAACCGCGTTTCGGCGCGCGAGCGCCTCGACTGGCTGCTTGACCAGGAAGGACGCTACGAGATCGGTGTCGAGGTGCTGCCGGTCGACAGCCTGAAGTTCCGCGACAGCAAGCGTTATGTCGACCGCCTCGCGGATGCGCGCAACGAGACCAGCGAGGAGGACGCGCTGGTGGTGATGCAGGGTGCGATCAAGGATATCCAGGTCGTCACTGCAGCCTTTGAGTTCGGTTTCCTCGGCGGTTCGATGGGTTCGGTGGTCGGCGAACGTTTCGTGCGTGGCGTGCAGGTCTGCGTCGAGCAGCGCCTGCCGTTCATCTGTTTCACCGCCACCGGCGGTGCGCGCATGCAGGAAGGGCTGTTCTCGCTGATGCAGATGGCCAAAACCTGCGCGGCGCTGACACGGCTGGGGGAGGCCCGGCTGCCCTTCATCTCGGTTCTGACCGACCCGACCATGGGCGGCGTGTCGGCCAGTTTCGCGATGATCGGCGATGTGGTTATCGCGGAGCCCAACGCGCTGATCGGATTTGCCGGACCGCGGGTCATCGAGCAGACCGTGCGCGAGACGCTGCCCGAGGGATTCCAGCGCGCTGAATTCCTGCTGCAGAAAGGCGCGCTCGACATGATTGTCGACCGCCGCCAGATGCGCGACACGCTGGCACGGCTGCTGGCGCTGCTGCTCAAACAACCAGCGCCCGCCTGAAGGCCGGATGAATCCCGCAATGCATCCGGTCCGGCAGTCGCCGGTTCCGGCCGCGGTCCGCGTGCGATGACGCCGCCCGCCACCCTCTCCGGCTGGCTCGACTACATCGAGCGCCAGCATCCGCAATCGATTGCGATGGGCCTCGACCGCGTCAATGCGGTGCGGGATGCGCTGTCCCTGAAACCCGCATTTCCGTTGATCACAGTTGCCGGCACCAACGGCAAGGGCTCCGCCTGCATGATGCTCGAGGCAGTACTGGGTTGCGCGGGTTACCGCGTGGGCACCTACACCTCGCCGCATCTGCTGCGTTACAACGAACGCGTGCGCATCGGCGGCGCAGAGGTGGAGGACGCGGCGCTGGTCGGGGCTTTTGCCGCCGTCGAGCAGGCGCGGGCGGTCACGGGCGTTCCGCTGACCTATTTCGAGTTCGGCACGCTGGCGGCGGTGTGGCTGTTCTGCCGCGAAGGCGTCGATGCGGCGATACTCGAAGTCGGCCTCGGCGGCCGCCTCGATGCCGTCAATGCCTTCGATGCCGATGTGGCGATGCTGATGAGTGTCGGCCTTGATCACATGGATTATCTCGGCGACACCCGGGAAGCGATCGGTGCCGAGAAGGCCCATGTATTCCGTCCCGGCAAGGCTGCCATCTGCGCGGATCGCGAGCCGCCGGAGACCGTCGTTGCGCATGCCGCCCGCATCGGTGCGAACTTCCTGCGGCTGGGAAGCGATTTCGATTTTGCGCTGCAGCCCCTGCAATGGAGTTATCGCGGTCCCGGCGGCGACCGCCATGGCCTGCCGCTGCCGGCCTTGCGCGGCAACTGCCAGGTCGCGAACGCCAGTGCCTGCATTGCCGCGCTCGATGCCCTGCGTGAACGGTTGCCGGTCACCGCCGGCGATATCCGCAATGGACTCGTGCGCGTCGAGAATCCGGGCCGCTTCCAGGTGCTGCCGGGGCGTCCCGCACTGATTCTCGATGTGGCCCACAATCCGCAGGCGGCGGCGGCGCTGGTGGACAATCTGGCCAGAATGACAGGGTACCGCGACACGCTGGCGGTGTTTTCGATGCTCAACGACAAGGATATTGATGGTGTCGCCCGCGCCTTGCGCGGCCATGTCGATCACTGGTTTGTCGCGGCAGTGGAGGGTGTGCGTGCAACGCCGGTGGACGAATTGCAGCGGCGCCTGCGTGATGCGGGCGTGGTTGTCGGCATCACGGTCTGTGCAAATATTGCGGAAGCCCTCGATCACGCATATCAGGTGGCGGGAGATGATGATAGAATTTTGGCCTTCGGATCGTTTCTCGTCGTCGCCGCCGCAATGACTGCGGCCCGCAAGCGCAGATTTAAATAGTTGTTTAAATTCAAGTACTTACGTAATACCGGTGGACGAAACATGGCGAAAGCCGTTAGCGACGAAGAACTCCAGCTGAAAAAACGCGCGCGCCGCCGCCTGGTGGGGGCCATCGTGCTCGTCACCGCTGTGGCGGTGGTGCTGCCGATGGTGCTGGATTCGGAACCCAGGCCATCCAGCCAGAGCATCAACATCCAGATTCCTTCGCCTGATGCCGGTGTGCTGTCGGCGAAACCTGCGCCGCTGAAGCCGGCAGACGTGCCGGCACCTGCCGCTGCCGAAACACCGAAGGTCGAAACAAAAGCCGAGACGAAGCCCGCGCCGAAGCCGGAGACCGCGGCTGAAGCCAGGCCCGAATCCAAGCCTGCGCCGGTTGCGAAAGCGGAGGCTGTGGCACCGGCGGCGAAGGCCGAGGCCCCGGCAAAAACCAAGGACAGCACAAAAACCGGAGAAGCTGCAAAAAGTGCCGGCAGCTTCGTGATCCAGGTCGCGGCCTTGTCCGACGCCGCGCGGGCGAAAGAGCTGCAGGCAAAAATCACCGCTGGCGGCATGAAGGCCTACACCGAGGTTGTGCAGACGGCAAAAGGCCCGGTCACCCGGGTGCGCGTCGGCCCCTATACCAGCCGCGAGTCGGCGGAAAAGGCGCGCTCCCAGTTGCAGAAGCTGCAGCTCGACGGCAAGGTTGTGCCGCGCTGACCGATGACCCTGCTCGATTATGCGGTGTTCGCCATTGTCGGTTTTTCGGTTCTGCTCAGCATCATCCGCGGTCTGGTGCGTGAAGTTCTCGCGCTCGCCGCATGGGCCATTGCCTTTGTCGTGGCCTGGCTTTTCGGCGGTGAACTGGCAACGCTGATGCCGGAGGAGATACCGACCATGGAGTTGCGCCTGCTGGCCGGTTTCGCCACGGTTTTTTTCCTGGTGCTGCTGGCGATGAGCCTGGTTGCAATTGCCGCCTCGCAGCTGGTGAAGAGCGCGGGGCTGAGCGTCGAGGACCGCATTTTCGGCGCCATGTTCGGCCTCGCGCGGGGGCTGCTGGTGGTGATGGCACTGGTGCTGGCCGCCGGTGCGACAACGCTGCCGGCCGAGCCGGTCTGGCGCGAAGCGGCGCTGCGTCCACTGCTGGAGCGGGCGGCGCTGGGCATCCGGGACTGGTTGCCGCCGGCGATCGGGCAACATATCAAGTACGGCTGAGGAAGCGCCATGTGCGGAATAGTCGGAGTCGTAGCCCGTAACCCGGTCAACCAGCTGCTCTATGACGGGCTGCTGGTGCTGCAGCACCGCGGCCAGGATGCGGCGGGCATTGTCACCGCCGACGGAGCGAGCTTTCACATGCACAAGGGCGGCGGCATGGTGCGCGACGTGTTCCGCACGCGCAACATGCGCGGCCTTGCCGGCCATGCCGGCATTGGCCACACACGTTATCCAACCGCGGGCTCGGCATGGTCTGCGGCCGAATCCCAGCCGTTCTACGTCAATTCCCCCTTCGGCATCGTGCTCGGCCACAACGGCAACCTGACCAATGCCGAGCAGCTGAAGAACGACCTGTTCCGCCTCGACCTGCGCCATGTCAATACCGAGTCCGATTCGGAGGTGCTGCTCAACGTGCTGGCGCACGAACTGGCGGCGAACGCGACCAACTACAAGCTCGATCCGGCGACGATCTTCGCCGCGGTTTCCGGGGTGCACCGGCGCTGCCGCGGTGCCTATGCCGTGGTGGCGATGATCGCCGGTTACGGCCTGCTGGCCTTCCGCGATCCCTATGGCATCCGCCCGCTGGTCTTCGGCAAGAATGAGACTCCCCAGGGCCGCGAGTATCTGGTTGCTTCGGAAAGTGTTGCGCTCGACGGGCTCGGTTTCAGGCTGGTGCGTGACATTGCCCCGGGCGAGGCGATTTTCATCGACCTCGACGGCAATTTCCACAGCCAGCAGTGCGCGGCGAATCCGTCGCTGAATCCCTGCCTGTTCGAATTCGTCTATCTGGCGCGTCCGGATTCCGTGATCGACGGCATCTCGGTGTATGAAACCCGGCTGCGCATGGGTGAGAGCCTGGGCCGCAAGATCGCCAGGGATTTTTCCGGTCTCGACATCGATGTGGTGATCCCGATCCCCGATTCGAGCCGGCCGGCTGCGATGCAGCTGTCCAAGCAGCTGAACCTGGCCTATCGCGAAGGCTTCATCAAGAACCGCTATATCGGCCGCACCTTCATCATGCCCGGCCAGTCGATCCGCAAGAAGTCGGTGCGGCAGAAGCTCAATGCCATCGGCATGGAGTTCCGCGGCAAGAACGTGCTGCTGGTTGATGACTCCATCGTCCGCGGAACCACCAGCCGGGAAATCGTGCAGATGGCGCGTGAATCCGGCGCGCGCAAGGTCTACTTCGCGTCGGCGGCGCCGCCGGTGCGCTACGCCAACGTCTACGGCATCGACATGCCTTCGCGCGACGAATTGATCGCCAGCGGGCGCAGCGACGAGGAAATTGCCCGGGAAATCGGCTGTGATGCGCTGATTTACCAGGATCTCGAGGCGCTGATCGAGGATGTGCGCAGCGTCAATCCGGCGGTGACCAGTTTCGAGACTTCCTGCTTCAGCGGCCAGTACATCACCGGCGACGTGACCCAGGCCTACCTTGACGGCGTCGAGGCGCAGCGGCGCGACAGCGCAAAGGCCGGGGCCACCGCAGCGGCGACCCAGCTCGACCTCGGGCTGGAAACCGTCGACTGACACAGCGTCCGCGGCATGTACGAGGTCGCGGCTTTCCGGGAAACACGCATCGAGGTGATGCATGCGCTGATCTGCGCACATCCGCTGGCGATGCTGGCCACCTTGTCCGGCGGCATTCTCGATGCCAATCACCTGCCATTGCTGGTTGATCCCGATCCCGCGCCGAACGGGACCCTGCGCGGCCATGTTGCACGAGCCAATCCGCTGTGGCGGCAGCCGCCGGAGGGCGAAGTACTGGCGGTATTCCGGGGGCCGCAGGCCTATGTCACGCCGTCCTGGTACCCGTCCAAACGCGAGCATGGCAAGGTGGTGCCGACCTGGAACTATGCCGTGGTCCATGCCCGCGGGCCGCTGGTCATTCGCGATGATCGCGACTGGCTGCACGCCCTGGTGTCGCGCCTTACCCGCAGCCAGGAGGCCGGCCGGCCGCAACCCTGGGGTGTCGGCGACGCACCGGAGGAATATATCGACCGCATGCTCAAGGCCATCGTCGGCATCGAAATCCCGGTGACGTCCATCGAGGGCAAGTGGAAGGTCAGCCAGAACCGGACGCAGGCCGACCGCGACGGTGTCGCCGCCGGACTGCGCGTGCGCGACGATGCGGAGGCGCTGCTGATGGCGCGGCTGGTTGACGGCGAGCGTCCGGTTTGACGGCCTCTGCCGGCCCGGGTTAGTCTTCTCCCTGCGCCGATTTGACGATCAGCTTGCGGGCGCCGGGGCCGACCCAGAACCGGGGAGGCCGTCCGAAAAAATGCGGCTAAAGCGTGGGCAACCCGGTTTAGCAGAATGCTGAATCGGGTTTTTTTGCGTCTGCAGGAAGGTGGAGCATGGACAAGACATTCAATCCGGAAGGCCTGGGCCTGGGCCTGGACACGCTGGCGGTGCGCGCCGGCATCGAACGCAGTCAGTTCGGCGAACACGCCGAGGCGATGTACCTGACCTCGAGTTTTGTGTTCAAGTCGGCGGCGGAGGCGGCGGCGCGGTTTTCCAACCAGCAGCCGGGCAACATCTATTCTCGTTTCACCAACCCGACGGTGACCATGTTCGAGCAGCGGCTTGCTGCGCTGGAGGGTGCCGAATGCTGCATCGCGACCTCCTCGGGCATGGCGGCAATCCTGTCGACGGCGATGGGCCTGCTCAAGTCCGGTGATCACGTCGTCTGCTCGGCCGGCGTGTTTGGCGCGACAGTGCAGCTTTTCGGCACGATCCTCAAGCGTTTCGGCATCGACACCACCTTCGTCTCCGGGACCGAAGTGTCCGCCTGGCAGGCTGCGGTGAAGCCGGCGACGCGGCTGTTCTACGTCGAGACGCCGTCGAACCCGCTGACCGAGGTTTACGACATTGCCGCGCTCGCCGGTGTTGCCCATCGCGCCGGAGCCCTGCTTGCCGTCGACAACTGTTTCTGCTCGCCGGCGCTGCAGCGGCCGCTGGAATTCGGCGCCGACGTGGTGATCCACTCGGCGACCAAGTACCTCGACGGCCAGGGGCGAGTGCTCGGCGGCGCGGTGCTGGGGAAAAAAGAGGTGATTTACGAAGGCGTGCTCGGGTTCCTGCGTACTGCCGGGCCGACGCTGAGCGCCTTCAATGCCTGGGTGATTCTCAAGGGCATGGAAACGCTCAATATCCGCCTGCAGGCGCAGTGCGCGTCGGCGCTGAAACTCGCGCAGTGGCTGGAACAACAGCCGCAGGTGGCGCGGGTGTACTACCCGGGACTGCCCTCGCACCCGCAGCATGCGCTGGCGCTGAAACAGCAGAAGTCGGGCGGCGGCATCGTATCCTTCGATTTGAAGGGCGGCAAGGACGCGGCCTGGCGGGTCATCGACCATACGCGCCTGCTGTCGATCACCGCCAACCTCGGTGACACCAAGACCACGATCACCCATCCGGCATCGACCACCCACGGCCGCATCACGCCGGAGGCGCGCGCCGCGGCCGGCATCGGCGACGGTTTGCTGCGCATTGCCGTGGGACTGGAAAACCTCGAGGACATCCAGTCCGACCTGCAGCGCGGCCTCGCGGGCTGAGGCGGTTGCCGGCTACAGCCGGTGCATGTTGCAGCCGGCGGCGTCGCAGCGCAGGTAGCCGCCGCGTTCGTACCAGTCGTTGAGCACCCAGCGCTCGCAGGCGTGACCGTCGACGACATGCAGGTGCCGGGCCGGGCGATGGGTGTGGCCGTGGATCAGCCGCGGATAACCGTGGTGCCGCAGCAGTTCTTCCACCGCCGCCGGTGTCACGTCCATGATGATTTCGTTTTTCTGCTGCTTGCTGGCCTCGCTTTGAGCGCGCATGCCGAGCATCTGTTCACGGCGGGCGGCGAGCGGCTGGGCGAGGAATTTTGCCTGGTTGCCGGGGTCGCGCGCATAGGCGCGGAAGCGCTGGTAATCGGCGTCACCGGTGCACAGTGCGTCGCCATGGCTGAGCAGCGTCGGAGTGCCGTGGAGATCGGTCAGCAGCGGATCGTCGAGCAGCGTCGCGCCGCAGCGCTGCGCCAGCTGCCTGCCCATCAGCACGTCGCGGTTGCCATGCATCAGGAACACGCGGGTACCGTGGGCGGCCAGCCCGGCGAGGGCCGCCGCAGCCTGCAGGCCCGGTGCGTCGTCGTCATCGTCGCCGGCCCAGTATTCGAACAGATCGCCAAGGACATAGAGGGCCTGCGCACCGGGGGCGATGTCGCTGGTGAAGCGGAGAAACTGTTCCGTGATCTGCGGCCGCTCGGGCGCGAGGTGCAGGTCGGAGATGAGCAGCGTGTGCATGGGCGGCGGGGCGTTGCCGCCCCGCGGGGGTTCAGACGACTTCGGCTTTTTCGATGATCACGTCTTCGAGCGGCACGTCCTGGTGCATGCCCTTGCTGCCGGTCTTGACCTTGCGGATTTTGTCGACCACATCGCTGCCCTCAACAACCTTGCCGAACACGCAGTAACCCCAGCCCTGGGGGGTCGGCGCGCTATGGTTCAGGAAGTCATTGTCGCCGACGTTGATGAAAAACTGCGCGCTGGCTGAATGCGGCGCCGAGGTGCGTGCCATCGCAATGGTGTACTTGTCGTTCCTGAGGCCGTTGTTGGCTTCATTCTGCACCGGTTCGCGGGTCGGCTTCTGCTTCATGCCCGGCTCGAAGCCGCCGCCCTGGATCATGAAGCCGTCGATGACGCGATGGAAAACCGTGTTGCTGTAATGCCCGTCTTCCACGTACTTGATGAAATTGGCGACGGTGTCCGGCGCCTTGGCGGCGTCGAGTTCAAGGGTGATGACGCCGTGGTTGGTATGCAGCTTGATCATGGTGGTTCCTTGAAGGTTCATTTTGCCGCGGGTTTGGGCTTTGCCGGCGCGGCCTCGATCAGGCGCGTGCCTTCGATGACGATCGGTGTGCGGGGCACGTTCTGGTGTGATCCTGCGGTGGCGGTCGGCACCTGGAGCATTTTCTGCACCACGTCCATGCCTGCCGAGACGCGGCCGAATACCGTGTAGCCGTAGCCTTCCTCATCGGGCGATTTGAAGTCGAGGAAGTCATTGTCGGCGACGTTGATGAAGAACTGTGCGGTGGCCGAGTGCGGGTCCTTGGTGCGGGCCATGGCCACGGTGCCGACGGCATTGCGCAGGCCGTTGCCGGCCTCGTTGCGGATGGCCGGACGCGTCGGTTTCTGCTGCAGGTTGCGGGTGAAGCCGCCGCCCTGGACCATGAAACCGGGAATCACGCGATGGAACACCGTGCCGTTGTAGAAGCCGTCCTTCACGTACTGCAGGAAATTCTCGACGGTCTGCGGCG
Source organism: Burkholderiales bacterium (assembly GCA_019635015.1). Lineage (GTDB taxonomy): Bacteria > Pseudomonadota > Gammaproteobacteria > Burkholderiales > SG8-41. Next base: position 41,626 of record JAHCAG010000010.1, read on the forward strand.
CGTTTTCGGGATAGAGGTCGATGACGACCGTCCCCAGCGAGGTTCTGAATTCGACCCTGGGGTTGGCGGCGAGCGCCGCCGGAGCGATCGCCAGTGCAATCAGGAGTGTGAAAATGCGGATCATGATTTTACCAATAAAAACAAACGGTTATTGATTCTCGGTGAAGCGGTGCGGCAGGACTCAGGCCGCACCCTCGTGGACAATGCGCCAGTGGCCGTTTTCGCGCTGCCAGTACTGGCGCTTGCGCATCTTGTTGCTGATGTTGCTGCTGGCGTAATCCTGGCTGAAGGTCACCACGGCAAGATTGTCGTTGCCGGGGTAGAGGAACATGCTCACGCCATCAATGCCGACCTTGATCCAGGATTTTCCGGCGTTGACGCTGCGTTTCTGCTGCGACCATGCCGCGAGATCCTGTTTGCCGGAGGAAAATTCGCGCGAGTAGTGGCGCAGATAACGTTCGGTGTCACGGCTTTCCCAGTCGCGGCGCCATTCGTCCAGCGAGCGCTGCAGCGACTCGCGGGTGCTTTTTGCCGCATCGGCATCGACCCAGTCGACACCCTGGGCAATGATCACCGGAGTCACGCCGACCTGCACGCGCCTGGAGATCGCCAGCAGGTCCTCGTTGGTCAGCGCCACGCAACCGTCGCTGGCCTGCGGCGGCCGGCTGTAGGTGTCAAAGGGCACGCCGTGCAGCCAGATGCCGTGGCCGGTGCGTCCGCGCCGGCGGTCCCATTCGTTGGGATAGTTGATCGGGAACGCGCCGTCGCCGTAGAGTTCGCTCAGCGAGCCGTAGGTTCTGGTCAGTTGCTCACGCGGCAGATTGCCGGTGACGTGGTAGACGCCGAGCGGGGTCTTCTTGTCGCCTTCGCGCAGCTTCTCGATCCCGTTGCGGCCGATGGTGGCGTAGTAGTCTGCGACGTAGCGCGGGGTGCCGTTGTCGTTCTCGAACACGTACAGGGTGTATTTCGAGGCATCGACGACGAATACGTGTTTCTGGTCCGGCGTCAGCTGCAGCAGATTGCTTGGCACCCGGTTGACCGGGCGTTCCTGCTGGTGGCGTACGAGGCGCGCGCGGGCTTCCTCGCGCAGGTCGGCAATGCGGTCAGCCGGCGCGCCGGGGGCGGCGCCGATGCCGCTGATCGGCCGTGCCCGAGCCATCAGCAGGTCACCCTTGACCAGGTGCGCCAGGCGGAAATTGGGATGCTGGTTCAGCACCTTGTCGATTTCGGCGAGCGCAATGTCGAACTGCGCGCCCGCGATTGCAATCAGCGTTTGCGCGAGCAGGGCTTCCGGCGCGTTCAGCGCCGATGATCCGCCCGGGGAGCCGAGCAGGCCGCCGGTTGCGGAGGACAGCGGGCGGTTGCCCAGCGCGAGCGTGGTGGAGGATGGCGTCAGCGCGGCGGCGGCAATCGCCGCCGCGAGTGTGCAGGCAATCAGCGGGCGCGTCATCCGCCGACGTTTTCTTCCTGGATCAGCCATTGCTTGCCCGAACGGATCATCACCAGCGTCTTGCTGGCCGAGGCCTTGAATGTATTCGAATGGTAGTGCTGGCGGAAGGTCACCGTGGCACGGTTGGAGTCGCTGAAGGAGACCTTGGCACCTTCCACCCGGACTTCAATCTTGCGCGGCTTGGCAATGCGCGCCCTGCGTTCGTTTTCCCAGGCTGCGCGCGGCTCGCCGTCCGGCGTCCTGAAACCCGGTGCGTAGTGCGCGAGATAGCCGCTGACGTCGTTGGCGGACCAGGCGGCGGCCCAGGCTTCCACGGTTTTCAGCACGGCATCGCTGTCGCCACTGCCGGCGGGGGCTGCGGCCTTTGCGGGTTCTTTTGCCGGCTCCTTGGCCGGCTCTTTCACCGGTTCCTTGGCAGCGACCGCAGGTTTTGCTGCGGCTGCCGGTGCGGGCGCGGCCGGTGCCGGTGTGGCGGTGGGCGCAGGTTTTGCCGCCGCTGCCGGCGGTTTCGGGATTTCGGCTTTCGCGACCGCCACTTTCGGCGGGCGCGGTGCGCCGGTGAAAAGATCCTTGATCAGGTTGAGCTTGGTCTGTGCCGCCTGGTTGTTCTTGTCCAGCTGCAGCGCCTTGTCGTAGGCCTGGCTCGCCATCTTGGCGTAGATGTCGCCGAGGTTTTCATGGGCGGTGGCATAACTCGGGTGGGTGCGGATCGCCATCTCCAGCGAGGAGCGCGCCTTGTCGTACTGGCCCTGGGAAGCGTAGAGCACGGCGAGGTTGTTGTACGGTTCGGGCAGCTCCGGATATTCCTGGGTCAGCTCGGTGAACACGCGGATCGCCTCGGCCGGCTTGTTCTGCTCGGTGAGCAGGATGCCGCGGAGGAAACGGCCGCGCGCGTCCTTGGGCCGGCTTTTCAGGTACTGCTCGACGCGTTCCATTGCGCGATCGGTCTGGCCCTGTTTGAGCAGTTGCTGGGCTTCCTGCAGCTCGTCGCCCTGGGCGAGGACGGGGGCGGCAAGGCCGATGCAGACTGCGATTGCGGCGAGCCGGGCTGCGGCCGATTTGAAAGTCATCGTGCTATGATTCCGGAGATCGTTGTGGGGACCGTTGTGGAAACGGTGGCCATTGTTGTTGCGACGACAGTTGGTGCCATTAGTCCTTGAATTTTAGGGATTTTACCAAGAACAACCGCCAATTCAAATTTCTCTTTTGCGGGGAACCGCCAGCCCCGCGATCCGGATCCGGAAGCGGGGTGTTCCGCCACCGCTGGCAGGCTTCCCCGACCGCTCAAATGCTCAAAATCTACAATACCCTGGCCCGGGACAAGCAGGAATTCAGACCCATCGAACCCGGCAAGGTTCGCATGTACGTCTGCGGCATGACCGTCTACGATTTCTGCCACCTCGGGCATGCCCGGGTGATGGTGATTTTCGATGTCGTGCAGCGCTGGCTGCGCGCCTCCGGTTATGACGTCACCTATGTGCGCAACATCACCGATATCGACGACAAGATCATCAGGCGCGCGCAGGAAAACGGCGAGCCGATGGCGGCGCTGACGGAGCGCTTCATCCGGGCGATGGATGAAGATTCGGCCGCGCTGGGCGTGGAGAAGCCGACCGCCGAGCCGCGGGCCACGGAGTATGTGAACGGCATGCTCGACATGATCAGCGTGCTGAAGGCGCGCGGCTACGCCTACCAGGCCGCCGACGGCGATGTGAACTATGCGGTGCGCAAATTCGAGGGTTACGGCAAGCTGTCGGGGAAGTCGCTGGAGGACCTGCGCGCCGGAGAACGCGTTGCGGTGGATGCGGCGAAACAGGATCCGCTGGATTTCGTGTTGTGGAAACGTGCCAAGTCAGGCGAACCGTCCTGGGAGTCCCCCTGGGGTGCCGGACGGCCGGGCTGGCACATCGAATGCTCGGTGATGTCGGGCGCGCTGCTCGGCAAACATTTTGACATCCACGGCGGCGGACAGGATCTGCAGTTCCCGCACCACGAGAACGAGATTGCCCAGTCCGAAGGCGCCCACGGCTGCACCTTCGTCAACTATTGGATGCACAACGGCTTTGTCCGCGTCGACAACGAAAAGATGTCGAAGTCGCTGGGCAACTTTTTTACGGTGCGCGAAATCCTTGCGAAATACGATGCTGAAGTCGTGCGCTTTTTCATCATCCGCGCCCAGTACCGCAGCCCGCTGAATTATTCCGACGCACACCTAGACGACGCGAAACAGGGGCTGACCCGGCTCTACACGGCGCTGAGGGGTGTTGCCGCGGAAACCGGGGCGATTGACTGGAGCAATGCGCAGGCCGCGCGTTTCAAGGCGGCGATGGACGATGATTTCAACACGCCGGAAGCGGTGGCGGTGCTGTTTGACCTCGCCAACGAGGCCAATCGCAGCGGTTCGGTGGCCGACGCGTCGCTGCTGAAGTCGCTGGCGGGTCAGCTCGGTCTGCTGCAGCGCGACCCGATGGTTTTCCTGCAGGCCGGGCCGGCACAGGGAGACTGGACGCCGGAGCGCATTGAGGCCGCGATTGCCGCGCGTGCAGCGGCCAAAAAGTCGAAGCAGTTTGCCGAGGCCGACCGCATCCGGGACGAACTGAAGGCGGCGGGAGTCGTGCTGGAAGACAGCGCGTCCGGCACGATCTGGCGCCGGTCTTGATTTTCCAATCCGCCGAGGGCGGCCGGCAGTAAGTCCGGTTTCGCTTTTTCATTCCATCCGCAAAACAAAGGAATTGCTCGTGACCCGTATTGCCTCCGTCAAAGCCCATGCCGTTTCCGCCAAACTCAAACACACGCTGTGGACCGCGCATGAGGAGCTGCACAGCTCCAGCGTGATCCTGGTGGAGATCAAGACAGATGACGACCTGACGGGCATCGGCCAGATCCATGGTTCGCCGATGAAGGACATCTGCCGCTACGTGGAGAAGTTCGGCGAGGTGATCAAGGGTATGAGCGCCACCGAGCAGGTGGCGGTGTGGGAAAAACTGCTGTCGCTGACTTCGCCGCGGCCGACCGGCATGGGCGGGCGAGACGGACTGCCGCAGCCGATGCCGCGCGGCGACCGGCCGCAGATCATGGCTGCGATTGGCGGCATTGACCTCGCGCTGTGGGACATCAAGGGCAAGGCCTTCAATGTGCCGGTGTGGAAACTGCTGGGCGGCGAGGGCAAGCCGCTGTTCACCTATGCCACCGGGGGTTATTACGAACTGGATGCGCCGCTGCATGTCTGCGCCGAGGAGCTGGCGGGTTTCGTCAAGCGCGGTTATGAGGCGGTGAAGCTGAAAACCGCGGGCCTGTCGATCGAGAAGGAAGTCGAACGCATCCGGCTGACGCGCGAAGCGATCGGCAGGGACGTGAAACTGATGCTCGACATGAACGCGGCCTACGATCTGGAAGACTGCATCCGTTTTGCGCATGCCGTCGAGCCCTACGACATCTACTGGCTGGAAGAGCCGCTGCACTGGTATCTGCAGCCCGCCGACTTCACGGTGCTGGCGAAAAACACGCCGATCCCGCTGGCCCACGGCGAACGCGAGATGACGCGTTTCACCGCGCGCGATTTCATCAACAGCGGTGCGCTGGGTTTCATGCAGTTCGATGCGACACGTTTCGCCGGCTTCACCGAATCGCTGCGGGTCAGCCATCTCGCCGAGCAGCAGGGCGTGCGCATTGCCCCGCACCTGGTGCCGGAGGTGCATTGCCATCTGGTGTCGGCTTTCCCGCGGCTGGGCTTCGGTGTGGAGTCGCATGGCAATGCCGACCGCGATCCGCTCTGGTTCGAGATGTTCACCGAGCGTGCACAGGTGAAGGATGGCCGGGTGCACATGAATGATCTGCCGGGTTTCGGTTTCGAGATCGACTGGAAGGCGATCGAGAAATACCGGGTTTGAGCGGGCATGAATCTGGTGCTCATGGCCGGTGGCGACATAGGCCCGGAAGTCGTCGCCGCCTGAGTTGTCCTTGCCGGCGGCGGGGCCAAAAAAAGCCGGCGCATGCGCCGGCTTTTTTGCGGCATGCAGCAGTTACTCCGCGAAGAACTCCTTGACCCGGTCCATCCACGACTTTGCCCGCGGGTTGTGGCGCCCGGCGTCCTTGCTGCTGATGGCCTCGAATTCCTCCAGCAGTTCCCGCTGGCGCGGCGTCAGCTTGACCGGGGTCTCGACCACAACGTGGCACAGCAGGTCGCCATGGGTGGTGGAGCGCACGCCCTTGATGCCTTTGCCGCGCAGCCGGAAAACCTTGCCGCTCTGGGTCTCCGCGGGAATTTTTATTTTTGCATAGCCGTCGAGCGTCGGAATCTCGATTTCCCCGCCCAGCGCCGCGGTGGTGAAGGACACCGGCATCTCGCAATGCAGGTCATTGTGGTCGCGGGTGAACACGCCGTGGGGCTTGATCTGGATCACCACGTAGAGGTCGCCCGACGGCCCGCCGTTGACGCCGGCTTCGCCTTCGCCCGACAGCCGGATGCGGTCGCCCTCGTCGACACCCGCCGGAATCTTCACCGCGAGCGTCTTGTGTTTCTTGACGCGGCCGCTGCCGGAGCAGGTGCCGCAGGGGTTGGCCACCATCTTGCCGGTGCCATGGCAGCGCGGGCAGGTCTGCTGGATCGAGAAGAAGCCCTGCTGCATGCGCACCTGGCCGTGGCCGCCGCAGGTGCTGCAGGTGGTGGGTTGGGTGCCCGGCTTGGCGCCGCTGCCGTGGCAGGTTTCGCATTCCTCCATTGCCGGGATGCGGATGCGGGTTTCGGTGCCGCGCGCGGCGTCCTCGAGCGTGACCTCGAGGTTGTAGCGCAGGTCGGCGCCGCGGTAGACAGTCGAACGGCCGCGTCCGCCGGCGGCACCGGCGCCGCCGAAGATGTCGCCGAAGATGTCGCCGAAGGCGTCGGCGAAACCGCCGAAACCGGCGCCCGCACCGGCGCCGCCGGCGGCCGAGGGATCGACACCGGCATGGCCGAACTGGTCATAAGCCGCGCGTTTCTGCGCGTCGGTCAGGACCTCGTAGGCTTCCTTGGCTTCCTTGAAATGCTCCTCGGCCTTGGGATTGTCCGGGTTGCGGTCCGGATGCCATTTCATCGCGAGCTTGCGGTACGCCTTTTTCAGGTCGTCCTCGGAGGCGTCGCGGTTGACGCCGAGCACTTCGTAATAGTCTTTTTTTGCCATTTGTTTTTCGTGAAGCGTTGGGCGCGGGGAGCAGGATGCAGAAAAGCAAAGGGGGTGAAGAGATTTTCCCCCTCACCCCTCAGGCCTTGCTCCCCATGCGGTTATTTTTTGTCTTTCACTTCCTCGAACTCGGCATCGACCACGTTGCCATCATCCTTCTTGCCGGCTTCCTTGCCGTCTCCACCCTCGGGTTGCTGCGCGCCGGGCTGGGCCTGCTGTTCCTTGTAGACCTGCTCGGCCAGTTTGTGCGCGGCCTGCGCAAGCGCCTGGGTCTTGGCTTCGATGTCGGCCTTGTCGTCGCCCTTGATGGCTTCTTCGGCCTCCTTCATCGCGGCCTCGATTTTCGCCTTGTCGTCGGCGCCGACCTTGTCGCCATGCTCCGCCAGCGACTTTTTCACGCTGTGGATCATTGCGTCGCACTGGTTGCGCACGTCGACCAGCTCGCGCAGCTTCTTGTCTTCCTCTGCGTTGGCCTCGGCATCCTTGACCATGCGCTGGATCTCCTCTTCGGAGAGACCCGAGCTGGCCTGGATCTTGATCTTGTTCTCCTTGCCGGTGGCCTTGTCCTTGGCCGACACGTGCAGGATGCCGTTGGCGTCGATGTCGAAGGTGACCTCGATCTGCGGCATGCCGCGCGGCGAGGGCGGAATGTCGGTCAGGTTGAACTGGCCCAGCGACTTGTTGGCCTTGGCCATTTCGCGCTCGCCCTGCAGCACGTGGATGGTCACCGCGTTCTGGTTGTCTTCCGCGGTCGAGAACACCTGCGACGCCTTGGTCGGGATCGTGGTGTTTTTCTGGATCAGCTTGGTCATCACGCCGCCCAGCGTCTCGATGCCCAGCGAAAGCGGGGTCACGTCGAGCAGCAGCACGTCCTTGACGTCGCCCTTCAACACGCCGGCCTGGATTGCCGCGCCGACGGCAACCGCCTCATCCGGGTTGACGTCCTTGCGCGGCTCCTTGCCGAAGAAGGCTTTCACCGCCTCCTGCACCTTCGGCATGCGCGTCTGGCCGCCGACGAGGATCACGTCCTCGATGTCGGAAAGCTTGACGCCGGCATCCTTCACCGCGACTTCGCAGGGCTTGATGGTGCGCGCAATCAGGTCCTCGACCAGCGCCTCGAACTTGGCGCGGGTGATCTTGATCGCCAGGTGTTTCGGCCCCGACTGGTCGGCGGTGATGTAGGGCAGGTTGATTTCGGTCTGCGCGCTGGACGACAGCTCGATCTTGGCCTTTTCCGCGGCATCCTTCAGGCGCTGCAGCGCGAGCATGTCCTTCTTCAGGTCGACGCCGGACTCCTTCCTGAATTCGTCGCAGAGGTAGTCCATCAGCCGCTGGTCGAAGTCCTCGCCGCCGAGGAAGGTGTCGCCGTTGGTCGACAGCACCTCGAACTGGTGTTCGCCCTCGACTTCGGCGATTTCGATGATCGACACGTCGAAGGTGCCGCCGCCGAGGTCATAGACCGCGATCTTGCGGTCGCCTTTTTTCTTGTCCATGCCGAAGGCGAGCGCGGCCGCGGTCGGCTCGTTGATGATGCGTTTGACGTCGAGGCCCGCGATGCGGCCGGCGTCCTTGGTCGCCTGGCGCTGCGAGTCGTTGAAGTACGCGGGCACCGTGATCACTGCTTCGGTGACCGGCTCGCCGAGATAGTCCTCGGCGGTCTTTTTCATCTTGATCAGCACCTGCGCGGACACTTCCTGCGAGGCGATTTTCTTGCCGCGCACTTCCACCCAGGCGTCGCCGTTGTCGGCCTTGACGATCTTGTAGGGCATCAGGTCGATGTCCTTCTGCACTTCCTTTTCCTCGAAGCGCCGGCCGATCAGCCGCTTCACGGCGTACAGCGTGTTCTTCGGGTTGGTCACCGCCTGGCGCTTGCCGGGCGCGCCGGTCAGCACTTCACCGTCGTCCATGTAGGCGACGATCGAGGGCGTGGTGCGCGCGCCTTCGGAGTTTTCGATGACCTTCGGCTGGCCGTTTTCCATCACGGCCACGCAGGAGTTCGTGGTGCCCAGGTCGATGCCTATGATCTTGCCCATGTCTTTACCTCGTTTTTCAGAAATTGTTGCGCCGGATGTTTATTTATAAGTCATTGATTTTATTCAATAAATTATAAATTCTTGGACCGGCCGTCTTGATTCGATAACTGGGGCTGGACGCAGGTTTTTCAAGCGTCCCGGGCCTTGGCCACGGTGACCAGCGCCGGCCGCACTACGCGGTCGTGCAGCACATAACCCTTCTGCAGCACCTGCACCACGGTATTGGGCTCGGCGTCGGACTCAACCATGCTGATTGCCTGGTGGCGGTGCGGATCGAATTTCTGGCCGGCCGGACTGACTTCGCTGAGCTTGAATTTTTCAAAGGCTGCGGTGAGCTGTTTCAGCGTCAGTTCGGCGCCGCTTTTGAGGCTTTCGACAGTGGCTGTTTCCACGGCCAGCGCCGCCTCCAGGCTGTCGCGCACGGCGAGCAGTTCGGTGGCGAAACCCTCCACGGCGTACTTGTGCGCGTTGGCGACGTCGGTCACCGCGCGTTTGCGGATGTTCTCGGTTTCGGCCTTGGCGCGCAGCCAGGCATCATGGTGTTCCTGCGCATCGAGTTCGGCCTTGCGCAGCAGCTCTTCGGTCGATGGCATGACATCCGGTGCCGGCTTGTGGGCGGCGGCCGGTTCGGCGGTATTCTCGGGGTTCTGGTCCTGCGATTCCTGCGACATGGCGGTTTGCGTGTGTTGATGGTTGAACCGTTTGCATCTTGGGGCGGCCCGGATGATTTCAAGGCTTGCAGCGATAATTTATAACCGTTTGTTTTTATTGTATTTATGGTCACTCCGTCATCCCTCCACGACCTGCGCGGCGAGCGCTCCGCCGATCTGACCGGGGCCGCACTCGAGAGGGTGAAAAACGTGCGGCCGGGCGTCGCGGTGACGCTGCTGCTGTCCGCGGATCCCCGGCTGCTGATGGCGAGCCTCAACCTGCAGTTGCGCGAGAACCTGCACTGGGATGCCGTCGAGGCCGACGGTGCCTGGCGCGTCATCGTGCGCCACCGCGAAGACGCGGCGCCGGCTGACGTGCTGGCGCTGCTGGCAGCCGATCACAAGCGCATCGACGGCCTGCTGGCGCGGGCGCTGTCACTGCTCAACCGCGGAGAAACCGGGGCCGCGGTGCCGCTGCTGCGGGAATTCGCCGCCGCACTGAAACGGCATGTCGGATTCGAGGACGGTGAACTGGCCGCAGGCCTCGGCGCGTCGCGGGCCGCGGCCGATGAACCGCCGGCCGTGATGCTGCGCGAACACGGCGAAATCGGGCAGCAGCTACTGCTGGTGGAGGAGATTCTGGCGACTGACCCTGTCGACGGCTCCGAACTGGCGGTTTATTGCGCCATCCTCTCCGGCACCCTGGCTAAGCATGAATACCGCGAGGAGCACAGCCTGTTTCCGCTGTGGCGGTCGGCACTGATGCGGCGCGGCAGCGATGAACGGGCTGATCTGCTGGAGAAGGCGGTGGCAGCGCTGCGTGGCCGGGATGTTTCAGGTGCGGCGGCTTTGTGATTCCTCGGTCAGCCAATTCACCAGCGCCGCGATCTCGGGCTGCAGTGTCTTGCCGGCTGGGTACAGCGCATAGTAGGACAGGTCGGCGGGTATGCTGTGCCCGAACAGCCGCACCAGCCGGCCCACGGCCAGGTCTTCTTCCACCAGCACATCGCGGGCAAGTGCCACGCCCTGGCCACCGATTGCCGCGCTGAGCAGGAGGCCGGCATCGCTGAATTCGGTGCCGTGCGCCAGCGGCGGATTTTTCAGGCCTGCGCCGCGGAACCACTGTGCCCAAGGGTCGCGCGGCGAACGCAGCAGGGTGGCATGGGCCAGGTCGCGCGGGGTCTTCAGTTTGTGTCTGGCCTTGTAGGACGGGTTGCAGACCGGAAAAATGCGCACCGGCATCAGCCGGGTTTTCCTGAAGCCGCGCCAGTCACCGCTCCGGCAGTAGCGGATGGCAAGATCGACCTCGCCGGATCGCAGGTCGGCCAGTTCATTGAGCGCGGTGTGGTGCACCGCGCGGATTTCGAGGCGGGCATTGCCGTGCTGTTCGTAATAGCCGTGCAGGCGGTGGGCCAGCCATTTGTTGGCGAGCGCCGTCGATACGTTGATGCGGATGGTTTTGTGCCGGTCCCGCGACAGGCGGGAAGAGGCGGAGCGCAGGATCAGCAGCGCATCCAGCACGGCCTCGAGAAACACCTCGCCTTCATGTGTAAGCGCCAGATTCTGCTTGTTGCGGATGAAGAATTTGGTGTCGTAATGCTGTTCAAGCAGCTTGATGCGGTGGCTCACCGCGCTGGCGGTGACGCAGAGTTCGCGCGCAGCCCTGGCGAAACTGTGCAGCCGCGCCGCAGCCTCGAAGGCGACGAGAGTGTTCAGAGGCGGCAGGCCGGTCGACATCCGCAGCGCAACATGAAAATAAATTGGGGCAGAGCAAACATTTTTCGCTTTACCGGGGTGGGTGCACACCTATTATATTCGCGGCTCCGGCCCGGTCCCGCTGTGGAGCTGCGGCCATCGATGCATCAAGGATTCAAAATCATGGAGACGCAATGGATCTGAACCTGAAGGGACGCACCGCGTTCATCACCGGCGCCAGCCGCGGCATTGGCCGCTCGATCGCCGTTGCGCTGGCGGCGGAGGGGGTCAACCTCGGCCTGTTCGGCCGCGACATGGTGCGCATCAACGCAGTGGCCGCCGAACTGCGCGGGAAATACCCGCAGCTGCGGATTGCCACGGTCGAATTGGATGTGGCCGACGCTGCAGCCATCAAACCCGCAGTGGAGAAGGCGATTGCCGAACTGGGTGTCGTCGATATCCTGGTCAACTGCGCGGGTGGCGCCTATCGTGGTCGCCTTGCCGAAATTCCGGATCACCTGTGGGAGGAGTATTTCGCGGTGAAGCCGCTGGGCCTGATCCGCATGACCCGCGAGACCATGCCGTACCTGAAGAAATCGACCCAGGGCCGGGTAATCCACATGTCAGGCACACGGGGGCGCGAGCCGCACGGCGTGCAGGTGATGTCGGGTCCGATCAACCTCGGCACTCTCAGCATCACCAAGGCGATGGCCAACGAATTCGGACCCGCCGGCGTGACCGTCAATGCAATATGTCCCGGTTCTACCGACACCGGCCGCTGGACCGAACTGGTCGGTATCCGGGCGAAGGAAAAAAACATCTCCCTCGCCGAGGCCGAGAAGGAACTGACCGCCGACGTGCCGATGGGGCGGGTGGTGAAGCCCGAAGACGTCGCCGACCTGACGGTGTTCCTCGCTTCGGCGCGGGCGGCGATGATCAACGGTTGTGCAATCAATGTAGACGGAGGACGCAGTCGTGCGATCTGAATCCCTGATTTCCATAATCTGTGCGGCGATTGCCGCGACCCTGCTGCCGGCCTTCCCGGCGGCTGCGCAGAATTTTCCCGAACGTTCCCTGCGGCTGGTGGTGCCGCTGGCACCGGGCGGCGGCAATGACGGCGCGGCGCGCGTGGTTGCCAATGCGTTGAGCAAACGCTTCGGGCAGCAGGTGATCGTCGACAACCGGCCCGGCGGCGGTTCGATCATCGCCTCGCAGCTGGTGCTGGCCCAGCCTGCCGACGGCCACACGCTGTACCTGTTCAGCACCAACGTCAGCATGGCGCCGCTGCTGCACGCCAAGATGCCTTTCGATACTCTTCGCGACTTTGCGCCGATGAGCCGCATCGGCATTTCGCCGGGCGGCCTGATCGTCCATCCCTCCCTGCCCGTGCACAAGGTTTCCGACCTGGTTGCACTGGCGAAGGCGCGGCCGGAGCAGATCGCCTTCGGCTCGTCGGGTCCGGGAGGAGGCTCGCACCTCGGTGGAGAACTGTTCAACCTGCTGGCCAAGGTCAAACTTCTGCATGTGCCGTACAAGGGCAGCGCCATGGCCACCACCTCGGTGCTCAGCGGTGAAACCCAGGTCGCGTTCAACAATCCGACGTCATCGATGCCGCACATCAAGGCGGGACGCCTGCGACTGGTTGCGGTGACCACGGCGAAGCGCTGGCCGCTGATCCCGGACACGCCGACGATTGCCGAATCCGGCGTGCGCGGCTACGAGCACCTGATCTGGAACGGGCTCGCGGTGCGCGCCGGCACCCCGCAGCCGGTGTTTGACCGCCTCTATGCCGAACTGATCGAGGCGCTCAAGCTGCCGCAGCTTGCTCAGCTGCTGGCGCACGACAGCGCGCTGCCGTCGCCGGAGACACCGCAGGCGTTCATGAGCTTTCTCGAGAGCGAGCAGAAGAAATGGCGGCCCGTGGTCAAGCAGGCCGGCATTTCCGCGCTCTGAGGACTGCCATGAACCAACCGGGCGCAGATCCCGAGGCGGTGGAAACCGCGGGCGCGACCGCGGTGCTGGCTGCGTATGTCGCCGGACTCCGTTACGAAGACTTGCCGCAGGCGGTTGTCGAAAAAACCCGGGCCTGCGTGCTTGATACCCTGGGCTGCATGCTCTTTGGTTCGACGCTGCCGTGGACGCGCATCGTTGCCGACGTGGCGCGCGAGGAGGGTGGGGCCGCCCAGTCCTTGCTGGTCGGCAGCACGGAGCGCCTGTCGGTGCCGCAGGCGGTGCTGGTCAACAGCACGGCCGGCCACGGTTTCGAGCTCGACGATGCGCACACCCGCGCATCGATGCACGCGGGCTCGATTGCGGTGGCTGTTGCGCTGGCGCTGTCCGAATGGCGCGCCCCGGTGTCGGGCCGCGAATTCGTCACCGCAATTGTTGCCGGCTACGAGGCAGGCCTGCGTGTCGGTATCACCGGCGCGGGACAGATTTTCAAACGCGGCTTTCATTCGGCGGCGGTATGCGGTGTTTTTGTCGCCGCCGCGACCGCGGCGCGGCTGCTCGGTCTCGATGCGGCGCAGACGCGGCATGCCTTCGGCATCGCCGGTTCGATGGCGTCAGGCCTGATGGCGGCGCAGGAGGGCGCGATGGTCAAGCGCCTGCATGCCGGACAGGCAGCGAAAAACGGCGTCACCGCCGCGCTGCTCGCCCGTCGCGGATTTACCGGCATCACCAATGTGCTGGAGGCGCCGTTCGGCGGCTTTTTCAGCTCGATGACCGAGCATCGCGAGCTTGGCGAACTGACCGCGGGGCTGGGCACGACATGGGAAACCCTGGCCCTGGGCTTCAAGCCGTACGCGACCGCCGGGGCTTGCCACCCCGCCTTGGCGCTGCTCGATGCCCTGATGGCTGCGCACGGCCTGAGCGCGGACGATATCGGGGCGATTGCCGTTGAATGCACGACCCATTGCCGCGACCATGTGGCCTGGCCCTATGTGCCGCAGGGCGTGGCTTCGGCGCAGATGAACATCTATTACGCGCTGTCGGTGATGGCGCTGGAGCGTGCCGCGATGGTTGCCCAGTTTGACGGGGCAAAGCTGGCAGATCCGCGGATACTCGATTACATGAAGCGCATCCGCGTCGATGTCGACGCGGCCTTCGATGCCATGGGCAATGCCTTCCGCTACGCGACGCGCATTACGCTGACGACGCGGCGCGGCGAACGGCTGGTGCGCGAAACGCTGCATCGTCCGGGTTCGCCGGATGCGCCGCTCGACGCCGCGCAGCTGTCACTGAAGTTCGACCAACTCGCAGGACATGTGCTCGATACCGGTGGCCGCGAGCGCCTGCGCGCGGCGGTTGTTTCCCTGGAGCGTTTGCCGACCCTGCAGCCGCTGATCGATGCGCTGCAGATGAATTCATAACTAATTGATTTTATTGATATTTTAATCCATGCCCCGGGCATTATTGCCTGGCGCCGAGCTGCAGCGCGCGGTCCCGTGAGGCTTTGAGATTCTCTGCTGTCGCAGGGTTGTTCCAGCCGAGCAGGTTTTTCAGCGTGATGTCGGTCAGTGCGTGCAGCCAGTCGTCACGTTCGTTGAGGCAGGGGATGTAATGCAGTTCCTTGCCGCCGGCCTTGAGGAACTCGACTTTCGCTTCGATCGCGATTTCTTCCAGGGTTTCCAGGCAGTCGGACACGAAACCGGGGCAGGCGACGTCGACGCGCCCTGTTTTTTTCTTTGCCAGATCGCTGATCATTTCCGCGGTGTACGGCTTCAGCCACTCGGCGCGGCCGAAGCGTGACTGGAAGGCGATGGTGTAGAAGTCGGGCTTGAGGCCGATCTGCTCGGCAATCAGGCGGCCGGTCTTCAGGCATTCGCAGTGGTAAGGGTCGCCCTGATCCAGCGTGCGCCGCGGCACGCCGTGGAAACTCAGCACCAGGTGGTCGCCGCGGCCGTTTTTGACCCAGTCATCACTGATGCTTTGCGCCACGGCCTTGATGTAGCCCTCGTGGTCGTGAAAATGTTTCACGGTGCGCAGCGCCGGCTGGTTGCGCATCCGGCCGAGGACGGCATATGCGGCATTGAAAACGGTGGCCGTGGTGCTGGCCGAATACTGGGGATACAGCGGCAGCAGCAGGATGCGGTCGCAGCCCCGTGCCTTCAGTGATTCCATTTTTTCGCGTATCGAGGGCTGGCCGTAGCGCATCGCGTACTCGACCACATGCGGCTGCTTCAGGCGTTCGCCAAGGTAGCCCTGCAGCATCGTTGCCTGTTTTTCGGTATGAACTTTCAGCGGCGAGCCCTCCGGGGTCCATACCTGGGCGTAACGTGCGGCCGAGGCCTTGGGTCGCAGCGTCAGCACGAAGAGGTTGAGGATCAGCCACCACACCGGCCGCGGAATCTCGACGACGTACGGATCGGAGAGGAATTCGCGAAGGTAGCTGCGCACCGCAGCGGCGGTGGGCGCTTCGGGCGACCCGAGGTTGACCAGCAGGATGCCGATTTTGGGCGCGCTGCCGTGGGTGTATGGGGGCTCTTTGGGGAAATGGGGCATGGAGGGGTAAGCGGTAAGCAGTGAGTGGCAAGGGGATGGGGTTGTTGTCCCCGTGAGGCCTTGCTCAGCGCGGGGTCAGCGCGCTGGACAGCAGCTTGGCGGTGATGTCGACGATCGGAATCACGCGTTCATAGGCCATGCGTGTCGGGCCGATGACGCCGACGGTGCCGACCACCTTGCCGTCGACCTCGTAGGGCGCGGTGACCACGCTGCATTCGTCCAGCGGCTGCAGCCCGGCCTCGCCGCCGATGAAAATCTGCACACCCTGGGCGCGGCTGGAATGGTCCAGCAACTGCAGCAGTGTGGTGCGGTGCTCGAACAGGTTGAACAGGTCGCGCAGCTTGTTCATGTTCGACGACAGGTCGTCGATGCCGAGCAGGTTGACCTCGCCCGAAATCACCACGTCTTCCGCAGACTCGCTGACTGCCTGGTCGCCGGCGGCCAGCGCTGCGGTCATCAGCTGGGTCATGTCTTCGCGCAGCTGCCGCAGTTCGGCATGGACTCGGCGGCGGATGTCTTCGAAGCTGCAGCCGGCGTAATTCTGGTTCAGGATGTTGGCGGCCTCGACCAGTTCCGAGGGTGAGTAGACCTTTTCGGTCTGGATGATGCGGTTCTGCACGTCGCCGTCAGCCGTGACCAGGATCAGCAGCAGGCGTTTTTCGGCAAGTTTGAGGAATTCGATATGGCGGAAGCCGGCGCTGCGCCGCGGCGTGACGACGACGCCGGCGAAACGTGTCAGTTCCGACAGCACGTGCGACGCGGAGGTGACCAGCTTCTGCGTATTCTCGACCTGCAACTGGCCTTCGAGCTGGTTGATCTCGACGCGGTCGAGGGGCTTGACGGTGAGCAGCGTGTCGACAAAGAAACGGTAACCGCGGGCGGTGGGCACGCGGCCGGCGGAGGTGTGCGGGCTGGCGATGAAGCCCATGTCCTCAAGATCGGCCATCACGTTGCGGATGCTGGCCGGCGAGAGGTCGAGGCCGGACAGTTTGGACAGGGCCCGCGAGCCGACCGGCTGGCCGTCGGCGATATAGCGCTCAACCAGGGCCTTCAGCAACAGTTGCGCGCGCTCGTTCAGCTGTTGTGTTTCATTCGCCATGCGGATGATTCTACACAAAAAGCCGGCGTCGTCAGCACTCATCCCGTGGGAGCGCCAATGCCTTGTTTTGTATGGATTTACCCGGCACCGGCGGCAACCGAATTATGGTTTAATGAGCGTCGAACAAAAAAGCGGGTGACGCTATTTCCTCACCCGCATGCCCGCGAAAGCAATAATGGCCGCCATGCCTGCCGCATTCCCCGCCGTCGCACTGATCGGCAAATACAAGACGCCGGAAATTGCCGGACCGGTGATGGCGCTCGCACGTTTCCTCGAAAAACGCGGTGTGCGAGTGCTGCTTGACCGTCTGACCGCGGCGCACATCACTGACTGTCCCTACGAGGTGCTGCTGCTTGAGGATCTCGGCCGCGAAGCCGATCTCGCGGTGGTCATCGGCGGCGACGGCACCATGCTCAACATCGCGCGCACTTTCGCGCCGTACGACGTGGCGCTGGTGGGGGTCAACCAGGGGCGACTCGGATTCCTGACCGACATCTCGCAGGACACGATGTTCGAGACCATCACCTCGATTCTCGACGGCCAGTATGTGACCGAGGAGCGCATGCTGCTGGAGTCCGAAGTCTGGAGCGGTGTCAATGGCGGCCAGGAACGGGTGTTCGAGGTGCTGGCTTTCAATGACGTGGTGGTCGCCAAGGGTTTTCGCGGCGGCCTGGTCGAGATCGAGGTGCAGATCGACGGCCAGTTCATCTACAACCAGCGTTCCGACGGCCTGATCGTGGCCACCCCGACGGGTTCCACTGCCTACGCGCTGTCCTCGGGCGGCCCGATCGTCCATCCCGCGCTGTCGGTGATGGCGCTGGTGCCGGTTTCGCCGCATACCCTGTCGAACCGCCCGATCGTGATCAGTGCCGACAGCACGGTCGAAATCGTCGTGCGCAGCGCCGACGACCCGCGCGCGCATTTCGACAGCCATTCGCATTTCGACCTGCGTGAGGGCGACCGGGTGGTGGTGCGCCGCTATCCGCACAAGATCAAGCTGCTGCACCCGGTCGGACACAGCTACTACGCGATGCTGCGCGAGAAACTGCACTGGAACCGGGATTAATGTGTGAGTGGTGAACAGTAAGCGGTGAACAGGGAACTGTAGACATTGAAAGGCGGTCGCCGCTTACCGCTTACCGCTTACCGCTTACCGCTTACCGCTTACCGCTTACCGCTTACCGCTTACCGCTTACCGCTTACCGCTTACCGCTTACCGCTTACCGCTCACAAGCCTCCACCCTATGCTGCAACGGCTGACCATCACCGACTTCGTCATCGTCGAGCGCCTTGAGCTCGAGTTCGGCACCGGTTTTACCGTGCTCACCGGCGAAACCGGCGCCGGCAAGTCAATCCTGATTGATGCGCTGGCTCTGACGCTGGGGGAACGCGCTGATGCCATCGCCGTGCGCGAGGGTGCCGCGCGGGCCGACATCACCGCGGAATTCGATATCAGCGGCAACCAGCCGCTGCAGGGCTGGCTCGCCGACTGCGACCTTGGCGGCGACGAGGGCCTGTGCCTGCTGCGGCGGGTGGTCGAATCCTCGGGCCGTTCCCGCGGCTTCATCAACGGCCATCCGGCGACGGCCGCCCAGCTGCGCGAGGCTGCCGATTTCCTGGTCGACATCCACGGCCAGCACCAGCACCAGTCCCTGAGCCGGCCGGCCACGCAGCGCGCGCTGCTTGACGCCCACGGCGGGCTCGAAGCGCAGGCGGCGCGGGTTGCCGAGCTCTGGCGCACCTGGTCGCGGCGGCGCGAGGAGCGTCTCGCCTTCGAAGGCAATGCGGTGGCGATCCAAGCCGAGCGCGAGCGCCTGGAATGGCAGGCGCAGGACCTTGATGCGCTGAAGCTGCTCCCCGGCGAGTGGGCAGCGGTGGGTGCCGAACATGCGCGACTGGCCCATGCGGCGAGCCTGATCGAGGCGGCCCAGGCCGGCGTGGAGACGTTGTCCGAAGGCGAGGGCGCGGCGCTGGAGCAGGTCAATGCCGTGATCGCGAAGCTGCAGCCGCTGCTGCAGCATGATCCGCGGCTGCGGGACATTCTCGACGCACTGGAGCCGGCGCAGATCCAGCTGCAGGAGGCGGCGAGCGCATTGCGGCGCTACGGCGAGCGCACCGACCTCGACCCGCAGCGGCTGCGCGAGGTCGGGCAACGCCTGGAGGCATTGCACGGCGCGGCACGCAAGTACCGCGTTGATCCCGAGGCACTGCCGGCACTGGCTGAACATACCCGGGAGCGGCTGGCCGAACTCGGTGCCGGCGGTGACCCCGAGACTTTGCGCAAACGTGAATCCGAGGCCGAAGCGGCCTGCCGCGAGGCGGCGAAGAAGCTGACTGCCGGCCGCAGGAAGGCCGCGAAAAAACTCGCCGATGCCGTTACCGCCGGCATGCAGGAGTTGGCGATGCAGGGCGGCGTATTCGAGGTGGCGCTGGAGCCGCTGGATGCGCCGGCGGCCCATGGCGCCGAGCAGGTCGAGTTCCGTGTCGCGCCGCATCCCGGCGTGACGCCGCAGCCGGTTGCAAAAACCGCATCCGGCGGCGAACTGTCGCGGCTGTCGCTGGTGATACAGACCGCGCTCAGCCGGGTCGCGAAGGTGCCGACGCTGATTTTCGACGAGGTCGATGTCGGCATCGGCGGCCGTGTCGCCGAAATCGTCGGGCGCATGCTGCGCGAACTGGGCCAGCGCCACCAGGTGATGTGCATCACGCACCTGCCGCAGGTGGCGGCGACGGCCGAGCGGCAGTGGCAGGTCAGCAAGCTGACGCGCGGCGGAAGGGTGTCTTCAGCGGTTGTTGAGCTTGACGCCGCGGCGCGTGTCGCGGAGATCGCGCGCATGCTGGGTGGCGTGAAAATCACGGAGACCACGCGCAAGCACGCTGCCGAAATGCTTGGAAAAATCAAGTAAAGCGAAGGGCGTTCCGGATTACCCGGGCGTACGCTGCAGCTTGCCGGATGCCTGCAGGGCTTCAATTTGTGATGCGGGCACCGGCCTGCTGAATAAATAACCCTGACCCTGGTTGCAACCCAGATCACGCAGCAGATCGACTTCCTGCGCGGTTTCCACGCCTTCGGCGATGACATAGAGACCGAGACTTTGCGCCATGGAAATCACCGAGGCGACAACCAGGTAGGCGCTCTGGCTTTTGCCCATTTCGGTAATGAACGAGCGATCGATTTTCAGCGCGTGCACCGGCAGGTTCACCAGATAGCTCAGGGAGGAATAGCCGGTACCGAAATCGTCGATATGGATACGGTGGCCATTGTTCCGCAGTTGTAACAGCACCCGCTGCGCACCCTCGGGATCGTCGACCAGCGAGGACTCGGTAATTTCAAGCTCGATCAGTGCGGCGGGTATACCGTGGCGTGCGAGGATATCGGCAAGTCGCGGCGCGAACTGTGTGTCGATGAGTGAGCGCGCCGTGAGATTGACTGCAATGGGGACCTGAAGTCCGCGCTCCATCCAGGTGGCCTGCTGCTGTGCTGCGATTTCCAGGATGGCGTAGGTCATTGGCCGGATCAGGCCGGTCTGCTCGGCGAGTGGGATGAATTGTGCCGGAGGGATCATGCCTTTGTCAGGGTGCATCCATCGCACCAAGGCTTCCAAAGCATGCATATGGCCGGTGCGTATGTCCAGCTTGGGCTGGTAATGCAGGATAAGTTGATGGCGTTCAATGGCCTGGCGCAGTTCGGCGACCATGGCCAATAGCAGCGGTTTCTCATCTGTGGCAGCGCCGGTGTGGACCAGGGATGCCAGGTCCCGGCGCGCTGCCTCGCGGGCAGCGATTCCGGCGCGACGCATCAACAGATCAGGGTTTTCGCCGTGATCCGGCAGCATGGCGATGCCGATGGCGGCTTGCATTTCGATCCATCCGCCGTCGAGTTCGACCGGTTTTTCGAACAGCCGTTGCAGCTGCAATGCGACTGCGGCGGCTTCGTCGAGGTTGTGCTGGAACAACAGCACGCCGAACTCATCGAAGGACAGGCGTGCGGCAAATCCGCCAAAAAGATTGAATGCCTTCAGTCGGGCAGCCAAATGCGCGACGATCCGGTTGCTGGCATCGTAGCCGAGCCCGTCGAGCAGATCCTGCATCCGCGGCATGTGGGCGACCAGCAGGGTCGAAGACTCTCCGGTGGTTTCGGCGAGCCGCACGAAATGCTCGATGCGCCTGGTCAGTGTTGTGCGATTGGGCAATCCGGTGACAGTGTCATGGCGCGCAGCGTGTTCAGATGCGGCGTGCGCAGCATCGCGCGCCGCTCTCGACCGGATGGTCTCGATGCCAAATGCGAGATCCGCAGCCATCTCTTCGAGCAGTTCGACCTCGTCCGCATCGAACGCATCCGTTTCTGCCGCGGAGAGAGTGAAGCTGCCGATTACCGAACCTTCCACCTTCAGCGGGAAGGAAATGATCGACTTGAATCCCCGGCTTTTTGCCATTTCGCGCCAGGGTTCAAACCGCGGTTCGATCATGACATCGTGAATGACGTCCAACTTTCCGGTGCGCACGGCAGTTCCCTCCGTTCCATGGCCGCGCCTCTTGTCAGCCCAGGTCAACATCAGGGCGGATACGTGGACGCCGTGTCCTCCGGCATGTGCGCGGGGCACGAGGCTTTTTTCATCGTCGGCCAGTGCGTAATGCACCATCGCCAGCGGGTAGCCACCTTTGTCGACCGCCACGGTGCACATGGCGTCGAGCAGTTCCTGTTCGGTCTGGCGGCGGATGATGGTGCGGTTGCCCGCGCTCAGCGCACGCAATGCGCGGACGCTGCGCTGCAGTCGCGCCGCCAAGTCATCAAAGGCGCCGGCAAGCCTTCCGATTTCGCTCCCCTCATCTGCAAGTCCGGTGCGCAATTGCAGATCGCCGATGCCCATGCGCTGGGTCATGTCAATCAGTTTTCGTACCGGATTGATGACCAGGTTGCGCGCGGCAAACCAGGCAAAGAGGCTGGCCATCAGCGAGACGATGAAGAAGGTGGTCAATCCGGAGATCAGTATGCTGCGGGCCTGGGCTTCAATGCTCGAGCGTGCCACACCGGTGCGCAGATACAGCGGATTATGCGTGTCACCATCAATTCTGGAGAAAGCCACGATGCGGTCCACGGCATCGTGGCCGACGGTTCTGATGATTCCATCCGTTTGCTTTGCCGCTGTCGGCAGAAAAGTTGCAACGTCCGGCACCAGTTTTCCTGTCGCCTGCTGCCATTCAGGGTAACGCATCACAATCAAGCCATCGCTGTCCACCAGCGAGGCCACCATGTCCTCAGGCAACTGGATGCGTTCGAACAGGCGTTGCAGCCACTCCAGGTCGATCGTTGCGGCCAGCATCCCACGAACCTGGCCTTCAGGGCCAACGATGGGATAACCGGCGGCGATCGCGCGCTTGCCAGTGGTCCGGCTGTAGACCAATCCACTGGTGGCGAAGGATTGGTTGGCCATGGCGCGCTGGAAGTACTCGCGATCAGCAAGGGTGGAGCCTTCAGGAACCGGTTTTACCCCGCAGACAATATTGCCTTCGGGTTGCGCGACGACAACCTGATGATAAACAACATGCTGCTCGACCATCTTGCGCAACAGCGGTTCGCAAAGGGTATGCAAGGGCGCGCGGTGATCGATGGCTGCTGTAAACAACGCCAGCAATTGGCGGGTGTGGATCATGGTCTGGGAAATGTCGGCTGCCGCCAGTCGCGCCAATATCAGGGCATTTTCGCCGCGCTCCGTGTATTCCCGGTCGCGCTCGTTCCAGGCCGTCCATAGCGTGTGTCCCAGAAAGGGCAGCGTGATCACCACTGCGATCACAGTGAGCCGTTGTTGCAGTGTGAATCCGCGTCGGGGCGGGGCGGTGGCCGCTGTCATGAGTTGCCTCCGAAATCTGGGCGCTTGCGGTCAGGCCTCGGTCCCTGCAGTTGGGTCAGGACAAAAATAGTGCTGCGACAGTCAGCGACGGTGTCTTGTAAGGGGGGCGTATGGCCAACATATCGCAAAAGCAATTCATACCCCTTTGTTTTGCTTTTCGCCTAGTTGACGTTTGGTTATAGGATACTGATTACCGGAATTTATAACCGTAAAAATCGATATCGTCGATCAACAATGTCCATATTTTGATGCTTACGAAGATCCCACGTTATCGGCTTTGCTTTGTCTTCGACAAATCGCAGAAGTTCCAACCGTGCAATCCTATGGGCCCGTTATTCCGTCAGCGTAAAGGCCGTGACGAAGCAAAAGTCTGAATTGCCGCGCCCGGTCAACGCGTCAGCAGCCAGCCCAGCCAGGCCGCCGAAACCGTCAGCAGCAGCCCCGGCACCACCTGCAGCGCAAAACGCCTGCCGCCGCTGGCGAAGGCGACCACGATCTTGCTGACGGTATTGGTGGTCAGCCCCAGCAGCACCGGCAGCGCGGCCTGCGTCGTGGTGATCGTTCCCGAGGAAACCAGTGACCCGGCGGAGGCCGTGGTGGCATGGGCGTCGGCGAGTCCGGTGAGTGTCGCAGCCGCAATCAACCCTGCAGTACCGAGCCAGTCGACCAGCGCCGCCGAGAGCAGGGTCACCCCGGAGATCGCCAGTGCAAAGAGCAGCGCGGTGCCGGGGCTGAAGGCGCGGCCGTGGTCGGTGTTTTCGGGGGCGTTGTGGTTCGCCGTGCGCAAGGTGAACAGCACGCCATAGGCGATGGCTGTGGCGCCGGCGCAGAACAGTGGCAGAGCCAGCGCGCGCAGGGTATCGATGCTGGCGGCGGCGAGTATCACCGTCATCTGCAGGATCGTCGCCACTGTCGACAGCACTGCTCCCGCTGCTGCCGGCACCAGCAGTGCAGGATCGCGGCGGACGCGTTCGCCCATGCTGCCGATGGTTGCGGTGCTCGACACGAAACCCGAGGCAAGCCCCGCAGCGGCAAGGCCGAAGCGCGGGCCCAGCGTGCGCATCGCGACATGCCCCGCGGCGCCGATCGCCAGCATCAGGACCACGATGGTCCAGGCACTGCGCGGGTTGATGGCCTCGTAGGGTCCGATGTGGCGGTCGGGCACCAGCGGCAATATGACCAGCGTCGCCGCGGCCAGCACCAGCGCGTCGTTGAGTTCCTGTTCGGTCAGCACGCGGCGCACGAAATGGTGGATGCGGTCGCGCGCAGCGAGCAGGATGGCGACACCCGCCGCCAGTCCCGCCGCCAGCGGCGGCTCGCGCATGGCGAGGGCGCCGAGCAGCAGCGTCAGCAGCAGCGCGATTTCGGTGGTCAGCCCGGGATCCTGTCTCAGCGAGCGCGCATAACCGATGGCAACAAGCGTGGCGACTCCGGCGGCGGCGACCGCCAGCAGCAGGACTTCGCCGAGCATCATGCTGACTGCGCCGAGCAGCGAGACCACGGCAAAACTGCGGATGCCGGCGACTGCGCGTGCAGGGCCTTCGCCCTTGCGCCGTTCACGTTCGATGCCGATCAGCAGCCCGATGCCGAGCGCTGCGGCCAGCCGCATCCAGGATTGTTCGTCGACAGGCATCGGCGGCGGGCGCCGTCAGGTCCGGCGGCCGGCGATCAGTTTTTGCCCTTGTGCGGGCAGTTGTTCTTGCTGCAATCGGCGTAGATGTGCAGCGAATGGTCGTGGATGCGGAAACCGCGTTCCTTGGCGATCTTCTCCTGCCGTTTCTCGATCTCGGCGTCGTAGAACTCCTCGACGTGGCCGCATTGCATGCAGACCAGGTGGTCGTGGTGGCTGCCCTGGTTGAGTTCGTAGACCGCCTTGCCCGATTCGAAGTGATGGCGCATCAGCAGCCCGGCCTGCTCGAACTGGGTCAGCACGCGGTAGACGGTCGCCAGCCCGGTGTCGGTGCCTTCCTCGACCAGCTTCTTGTAGACGTCTTCGGCGGCAAGGTGGCGTACATCGCTTTTTTCGAACAGCTCGAGGATGCGCAGGCGGGGCAGGGTGGCCTTGAGGCCGATGGTCTTCAGGTCGTCGGGAGAACTCATCGCGTGTCCAGTATGGGATGGAGCCGCAGCGGCATCCGCGGCGCTCATGGGGGATGATTCTCGGCTATGATATCAGCAATGCTTGTTGCTGAAGCCGCGGGCCGGCGTGGCCCGATATCCGTTTTTCCCCATGAAAATAATCCTGATAATCACGCTGCTGCTGGCCGGTTGCGGCAAAGTTCCGATGTTGCCGATACTGCAGCCGTACAAGATCGAAATCCAGCAGGGCAACTATGTGACCCAGGACATGGTTGCCAAGCTCAAGCCTGGCATGACACGCAGCCAGGTGCGCTTCGCACTGGGCACGCCGTTGATCGTCGATCCTTTCCGCACCGACCGCTGGGACTATGTCTACATGCTGCACCGGCAGGGCAATCTGGTCGAGCAGCGCCAGGTGACCGTGGTGTTCAAGGGCGATCTCCTCGACCGCATCGAGGGTGATGTCGTGGCCGGGGCTGCAGCTCCGGCCGGCGCCAAGGCCGCTGCACCGGCCATCAAGCCCGAACCGGCGCAGGAAAAAAAATGAGCGCCATGACCGGAAGGACCCGGATCGCGGTGGCCGGCAGCGGCGGCCGCATGGGGCGCATGCTGCTGGAGACGGTGACCCGGGATGAGCGCGCGCAACTGGCCGCCGCACTGGAACAGGCCGGCAACGCGCAGGTCGGCCGCGATGCCGGGGAACTGGTCGGCGCGCCGCGCGGCGTGCTGATCAGCGACGATGCGGAGCGCGCCCTGGCGGGTTGCGACGTGCTGATCGATTTCACGCGGCCCGAGGGCACGCTGCAGCACCTGGCGATCTGCCGCAGGCTCAAGGTGCGGATGGTCATCGGCACCACCGGCTTTGACGACGCCGGCAAACAGCTGATCACGGATGCGGCCCGCGACACCGGCATCGTGTTCGCGCCGAACATGAGTGTCGGCGTCAACGTCACGCTGAAGCTGCTGCAGATGGCGGCGCAGGCGATGGGGCAGGATCACGACATCGAGATCATCGAGGCTCATCACAAGCACAAGGTCGATGCGCCTTCGGGCACCGCGCTGAAAATGGGCGAGGTGGTGGCTGCCGCGATGGGCAGGCGGCTCGCCGACTGCGCGGTGTACGCCCGCGAGGGCCATACCGGGGAACGCAAACCGGGCAGCATCGGCTTTGCGACCATCCGCGGCGGCGACATCGTCGGTGACCACACGGTGATGTTCGCCGGCAGCGGCGAACGTGTCGAGATCACGCACCGCTCGAACAGCCGTGCGACCTATGCCCAGGGCGCCGTGCGCGCCGCGCATTTCCTGATGACGCGACCAGCAGGCTTGTATGACATGTGGGACGTCTTGGGTCTGAAGTAAAATATTGTTTATAATCAATAACTTATAATGATCTCCACGGCGCGCATCGGCTTCAGCCTGCTGCTCGCCGCGATGCTTGCGCCGGGTCTTGCCGCCGGCGCCGGCGTGCGCGACCTGACTTACCGCAATGGTGATGTCGAGATTGGCGCGAAGCTTTATCTGCCCCAGGGCCGCGGCCCGCATCCTGCCGTGCTTTATGTGCATGCCCGCCGCGGCTGGGACGCGGAGGCTGATGCCCAGGTGCGGCGTTTTGTCGCCCACGGCCTTGCGGTGATCGCGCCGGATTATCACAGTCCGCGTTTCATCCCGGCCTGGCCGATCGAGCATGATCCGGCGACCGAAAAGGATGTCGAGCTGGCGATCGACGCACTGAAAAAGATCCCCGAAGTGCGCTCCGACCGCATCTGCGTCGCCGGTTTTTCGCGCGGCGGTTATCACGCCGTGGTGCTGGCCGCGCGGCGCAGCGAGGTCGCCTGCGTGGTGACCTGGTACGGCCACATGGTCAATCCGAATGCGCCGGAGCCGGTGCAGGTTTACCGCTATGCGCCGGAGATCGAGAAAATCAGCGTGCCGGTGATGTTCATCGTCGGCGAGGAGGAGCAGGAACTGCGCCGCACCGGCATCCGCCGCGCCTACTACGCGCTGCTGAAGCGCGGCGTGCCGGTGGAGCTGCTGATGTATCCGCATGCGCGCCGCGCCTTCGACTTCCGCCAGGATCAGCGCGAGGAAGAGAAACTCGCCACCATCGATGCCGCGCGTCGTGCCGCCGATTTCATCAAGGCCGCCCTGCGGCGCTGAATGGATATCGGTTTAAGCCCTTGATTTTGCTGTTGTGCGCGTCTCGCGGTTTGTCCTCGAGCGCGCCCTCGCGTATAATCCGGACTTCAGAAACAGCGGAACGGTGACCCCGTTCCGCTTGTCGTATCAAACCCAATAAAATCAGGAGCTTGTCGTGTCTTCGCGTACGCCCGCCATTCTTGTACTGAAGGATGGCACGGTATTCCGCGGCTCCGCGATTGGTGCCGAGGGAATCGTTGCCGGGGAAGTCGTGTTCAATACGGCGATGACCGGCTATCAGGAAATCCTCACCGATCCCTCGTATTGCCGGCAGATCGTCACGCTGACCTATCCGCATATCGGCAACACCGGCGCCAATGCGGAAGATGTCGAATCGGAAAAAGTGCAGGCGGCCGGCCTGGTGATCCGCGATCTGCCGCTGCTGTCGTCCAATTTCCGCGAAACCGCGACGCTGGGCGACTACCTGAAGCGCGAGAACATCGTCGCCATCGCCGGCATCGACACCCGCAAGCTGACCCGCATCCTGCGCGACAAGGGCGCGCAGGACGGCTGCATCATGGCCGGCAAGGTCGACGAGGCGGCGGCGCTGAAGGCGGCGCGCGAATTCCCGGGCCTGGTCGGCATGGACCTGGCGAAGGTTGTGTCCTGCAAGATTCCCTATGCCGCGGACGAGACGGTGTGGGCGCTGGGCGCCGGATACGGCAGGCGTGAAACGGAAAGTTTCCACGTCGTGGCCTATGATTTCGGCGTCAAGCGCAACATCCTGCGCATGCTCGCCGCGCGCGGCTGCCGCCTGACCGTGGTGCCGGCGCAGACACCCGCAGCCGATGTGATGAAACTCAATCCGGACGGCGTGTTCCTGTCCAATGGTCCCGGCGATCCGGAACCCTGCGACTACGCGGTCCGCGCCATCCGCGAACTGCTGGCGGCGGGTGTGCCGCTGTTCGGCATCTGCCTCGGGCACCAGTTGCTGGCGCTGGCCTGCGGCGCGAAGACACTGAAAATGAAATTCGGCCATCATGGCGCAAATCATCCGGTGCAGGATCTCGAGTCGAAGCGGGTGATGATCACCAGCCAGAACCACGGCTTCGCGGTGGATGCGGCGACTCTGCCGGCCAATGCGAAAGTGACCCATGTTTCGCTCTTCGACGGCAGCCTGCAGGGCTTTGCGCTGACCGACAAGCCGGCCTTCTGCTTCCAGGGGCATCCCGAGGCGAGCCCGGGTCCGCACGACGTCGATTACCTGTTCGACCGGTTCGTGAAACTTATGGCGCAGCATTCCGCACGGACCGCACAAAATGCCTAAAAGAACCGACATCAAGAGTGTGCTGATCATCGGTGCGGGCCCGATCATCATCGGCCAGGCCTGCGAGTTCGACTATTCCGGCGCGCAGGCCTGCAAGGCGCTGCGTGAAGAGGGCTACCGCGTCATCCTGGTCAACTCCAATCCGGCAACAATCATGACCGACCCGGGCATGGCGGATGCGACCTACATCGAGCCGGTGACCTGGCAGGTGGTGGAAAAGATCATTGCCGCCGAGCGTCCCGATGCGCTGCTGCCGACGATGGGCGGGCAGACGGCGCTCAACTGCGCGCTCGACCTCGCCAAACACGGCGTGCTCGAAAAGTACGGCGTCGAAATGATCGGCGCGTCCAAAGAAGCGATCGACAAGGCCGAGGACCGCGAGAAATTCAAGAAGGCGATGGCGAAGATCGGGCTCGACAGCCCGCGTTCGGCGCTGGCGCACAGCCTGGAAGAGGCGCTGCAGGTGCAGACAGTGGTCGGCTACCCGACCATCATCCGGCCCTCGTTCACGCTCGGCGGCACCGGCGGCGGCATTGCCTACAACCGCGAGGAATTCGTCGCCATTGTCGAGCGCGGCCTCGACGCCAGCCCGACCAAGGAAGTGCTGATCGAGGAATCGGTGATCGGCTGGAAGGAATACGAGATGGAGGTCGTGCGCGACCGCAACGACAACTGCATCATCATCTGCTCGATCGAGAACTTCGATCCGATGGGGGTGCACACCGGCGACTCGATCACCGTTGCGCCGGCGCAGACCCTGACCGACAAGGAATACCAGATCCTGCGCAACGCCTCGATCGCCTGCCTGCGCGAGATCGGCGTCGAGACCGGCGGCTCCAACGTGCAGTTCGGTATCAACCCGAAGGACGGGCGCATGGTCATCATCGAGATGAACCCGCGCGTGTCGCGTTCCTCGGCGCTGGCGTCGAAGGCGACGGGTTTCCCGATCGCCAAGGTCGCCGCCAAGCTCGCGATCGGTTACACGCTCGACGAGCTGCGCAACGAAATCACCGGCGGCATGACCCCGGCCTCCTTCGAGCCGAGCATCGACTACGTAGTCACCAAGATTCCGCGTTTCGCATTCGAGAAATTCCCGCAGGCCGACGACCGCCTGACCACGCAGATGAAATCGGTGGGCGAGGTGATGGCGATGGGCCGCACCATCCAGGAATCGATGCAGAAGGCGCTGCGCGGGCTGGAAACCGGCGTCGACGGCTTTGATGAAAAGACCACCGATCCCGACGTCATAGAGAACGAGCTCGGCGATCCGGGGCCGGAACGGATTTTCTACGTCGCCGATGCCTTCCGCGCCGGCATGACGCAGGAGCAGGTGCACGGCTTCTCGCACATCGATCCCTGGTTCCTCGCCCAGATCGAGGACATCGTGCGCCAGGAACAGGCGCTGGTTGGCCGCAAGCTGAAAGACCTTGATGCCGACGCGCTGCGCACCCTGAAACGCGCCGGTTTTTCCGACCGCCGGCTGGCGAAACTGCTGATCACCGACCAGCACGCGGTGCGCGCGCGGCGCCATGAACTGGGCGTGCGCCCGGTCTACAAGCGCGTCGATACCTGTGCCGCGGAATTCTCGACCAGCACCGCCTACATGTACTCGACTTATGAAGAGGACTGCGAGGCGCAGCCCTCGGACCGGCGCAAGATCATGGTGCTGGGCGGCGGTCCCAACCGCATCGGCCAGGGCATCGAGTTCGACTACTGCTGTGTCCACGCCGCGCTGGCGCTGCGTGAGGACGGCTTCGAGACCATCATGGTCAACTGCAATCCTGAGACCGTTTCCACCGACTACGACACTTCCGACCGGCTGTACTTCGAGCCGCTGACGCTGGAGGACGTGCTGGAAATCGTCGCCATCGAGAAGCCCGAAGGTGTCATCGTGCAGTTCGGCGGCCAGACGCCGCTGAAGCTGGCGCGCGACCTCGAGGCCAACGGCGTGCCGATCATCGGCACCACGCCGGATTCGATCGACGTGGCGGAAGACCGCGAACGCTTCCAGAAGCTGCTGACGAAACTCAAGCTCAAACAGCCGCCCAACCGCACCGCGCGCAGTCCGCAGAAGGCGCTGCTGGCTGCGGCCGAGATCGGTTATCCGCTGGTGGTGCGCCCTTCGTACGTGCTCGGCGGCCGGGCGATGGAAATCGTCCACGAGCAGAGCGAACTCGAGCGTTACATGCGCGAGGCGATCAAGGTGTCCAACGATTCGCCGGTGCTGCTCGACCGCTTCCTCAACGACGCGATCGAGGTCGATGTCGACGCGATCAGCGACGGCCGCGAAGTGATCATCGGCGGCGTGATGGAGCACATCGAGCAGGCGGGCGTGCATTCCGGCGACTCGGCCTGTTCACTGCCGCCGTTTTCGCTGTCGCCGGAACTGCAGGAGGAATTGCGCCGGCAGACGGTGGCGATGGCGAAGGCGCTGAAGGTGAACGGCCTGATGAACGTGCAGTTCGCGATCCAGCACGGCGCCGAGGGCGACGTGGTCTATGTGCTTGAGGTCAATCCCCGTGCTTCGCGCACGGTGCCTTTTGTTTCCAAGGCCACCGGCCTGCCTCTGGCGAAAATCGCGGCGCGCTGCATGTCGGGGCGCCTGCTCAAGGACCAGGGGGTGACCCGCGAGATCGTGCCGCCGTACTACTCGGTGAAGGAGGCGGTGTTCCCCTTCATCAAGTTTCCGGGCGCGGACACCATCCTCGGCCCGGAAATGAAATCGACGGGCGAGGTGATGGGGGTCGGCGAGACCTTTGCCGAAGCCTTCGTCAAATCGCAGCTGGGCTCGGGGGAGCGCCTGCCGAAATCGGGCAAGGTGTTCATCAGCCTGCGTGACGACGACAAGCTGCGCGTTCTCGACATCGCGCGGGTGCTGACCGGCATGGGCTTCACGCTGGTGGCCACCCACGGCACGGCGAAGGCGCTGGAGGCGGCAGGGCTTGCGGTGACCCGCATCAACAAGGTCGCCGAGGGGCGTCCGCACATCGTCGACATGATCAAGAACGGCGAGATCGTGTTCATCATCAACACGGTCGAGGAAAAACGCTCGGCGATCCGTGATTCGTATTCGATCCGCCGCGCGGCGCTGCAGCAGCGCGTCACGCTGTACACCACGCTGGCCGGCGCGCGCGCCGCCGCCAACGGCATGGCCCAGGCGCGCGAACTGCAGGTCTACGCGGTGCAGAACCTGCACAAGCGTCTGGCCGCAGCCTGAGGGCGGAGGTTATCCATGAATGCAAAAACACCACTGACGGTCAAGGGCGCAGAGCTGCTGCGCGCGGAATTGCATGAACTGAAAACGGTGCAGCGGCCGGCGATCATCACTGCCATCGCGGAAGCGCGCGCACACGGCGACCTGTCGGAGAATGCCGAGTATGCGGCGGCGAAGGAGCGCCAAAGCTTCATCGAGGGCCGTATCGCCGAAGTCGAATCCAAGGTCTCCAATGCCCAGATCATCGACCCGGCGACCATCGATGCCGATGGCCGCTGCGTGTTTGGCGCCACCGTGGAACTGGAGGACATGAGCGCCGGCGGCACGGTGACTTACCAGATCGTCGGTGACGACGAGGCCGACATCAAGCAGGGCAAGATCTCCATCAGTTCGCCGATAGCGCGCGCGCTGATCGGCAAGTACGCCGGCGACGTCGCCGAAGTCCAGGCGCCGGGCGGCGTGCGCGAATACGAGATCATCGACGTCCGCTACGTCTAGGGTGGTGAGTGAGCGGTGGGCAGTGATCAGTAAGCAGTAAGCGGGAGGCAGTGAACGGGGTGAGTAATGGGTTTACTGCTCACCGCTTACTGTTCACCTCCCACCTTTTTTGCGGTGCTTGCCATCCCCGACCGCTTAAAATTCTATTTAAAAACAAATACTTAATGAAAATCAGCCCTGGAAGCTGCGTTTGGTCCGACGGGGCGCCTTGCGGCCGCGGGCCTTGGCCGGCTTTTTCCCGCCACCGGCAGTGCTGCGGCCGGCGGATGCCGCGGCCGGCGAATCTTCGGGGCGTGGCCTGAAGATCACCAGGATTTTTCCGATATGCTGCACGGGTGCCGCGGCGAGAGGTCCGCAGATCGCTTCGACCATGCCGGCGCGGGCCGCGCGGTCGTCGCCCAATACGCGGATCTTGATCAGTTCATGGCTTTTCAGGTTGACGTCGATTTCATGCAGCACCTTCGGCGTCAGGCCGGCATCGCCGATCATGACCACCGGCTGCAGGTGATGTGCCCGGGCTTTCAGCGCGCGGCGTTCGGCGGGAGTCAGTAGTTTCATTCGGGTGATTGGTGATTGGTAATTGGTGAATGGTAACCCGGAAGACGGGCGGCTCCGCGTTCCTCCCCGAATTACCATTCACCAATCACCATTTACCGGGTTGACCACAGTGGCACGCAACAAGAGCAGCAAGGCGTGGATGCATGAACACGTCAACGACCCCTATGTGCGCCGCGCGCAGGCGGAGGGCATGCGCTCGCGCGCCGCGTACAAGCTGCAGCAGCTCGCCGAGCGCGACAGGCTGCTGAAACCGGGGATGACGGTGGTCGACCTCGGTGCGACGCCGGGCGGCTGGTCGCAGGTTGCCGCTGCTGCCGTCGGTCCTGCGGGCCGGGTGGTCGCGGTGGATCTGCTGGAAATGGCGCCGGTGGCCGGGGTGAGCTTCGTCCACGGGGACTTCGGCGACGACGCGGTGCTGGCCGAGGTTGAACGGGCGCTCGGCGGGCAGGGGGCCGACCTTGTGTTGTCCGACATGGCCCCCAACATCAGTGGTGTCGCCGGCACCGACCAGGCCCGCAGCATCGGGCTTGCCGAGCTGGCGCTGGATTTTGCGGTCAAGCACCTGAAACCAAGGGGGAATTTCCTGGTCAAAGTGTTCCAGGGATCAGGGTTCGAGGCGCTGGTGGCGGAGATCCGGCGCTGTTTTGTCCAGGTCGTGATCCGCAAGCCCGAAGCCTCGCGCAGCCGGTCGAGCGAGGTGTACGTGGTGGCGAAGGGGCTCAAAGCCGGACCGAAGGCCGGTTGAGAGTGGCCGCATAAGCCGGGAATGCGGGGTCGCGGCAGGGCTGTTCGTGCTGCGGCAGGCGGCGAAAACGTCTAGAATTGAACCACTTAGCTTAAGCGGCGCCATGCAGCGCCGCGCAACGAGGAGCGACCTTGAACAATCTGATGAAAAACATGGCGATCTGGCTGGTGATTGCGCTGGTGCTGATGACGGTATTCAACCAGTTCAACGTGCGCCAGACTCCGCAGAAGGCCATGGAGTATTCCCAGTTCATCGATGAGGTGAAGCAGGGCAAGATCGCCAAGGTCACCATCGAGGGCCGTGTCGTCAAGGGCGTCAAGTCCACCGGCGAGAAGTTCACGACCTACTCCCCCTCGGACATCTGGATGGTCACCGACCTGCTGAAGAACGGCGTCATCGTCGAGGCCAAGCCTGAGGAAGAGCCCTCGCTGCTGATGAACATCTTCGTGTCCTGGTTCCCGATGCTGCTGCTGATCGGCGTGTGGATATTCTTCATGCGCCAGATGCAGGGCGGCGGCCGCGGCGGCGCGTTCTCCTTCGGCAAGAGCAAGGCACGGCTGCTGGACGAGAACAACAACACGGTCACCTTTGCCGACGTCGCCGGCTGCGAGGAAGCCAAGGAAGAAGTCTCCGAACTGGTCGAGTTTTTGCGCGATCCCTCGAAATTCCAGAAACTCGGCGGGCGCATCCCGCGCGGCGTGCTGATGGTCGGCAATCCCGGCACCGGCAAGACGCTGCTGGCGCGCGCGATCGCCGGCGAAGCCAAGGTGCCGTTTTTCTCCATTTCCGGCTCCGACTTTGTCGAGATGTTTGTCGGCGTCGGTGCCGCGCGCGTGCGCGACATGTTTGAAAATGCGAAAAAGCACTCACCCTGCATCGTGTTCATTGACGAGATCGATGCGGTCGGCCGCCAGCGCGGCGCCGGCCTCGGCGGCGGCAATGACGAGCGCGAGCAGACGCTGAACCAGCTGCTGGTTGAGATGGACGGTTTCGAGGCGAACTCGGGCGTGATCATCATTGCCGCCACCAACCGGCCAGACGTGCTCGATCCGGCGCTGCTGCGTCCGGGCCGTTTCGACCGCCAGGTCGTGGTGCCGCTGCCGGACATCCGCGGCCGCGAACAGATCCTGCTGGTGCACATGCGCAAGGTGCCGATTTCGCCCGACGTCAAGGCCGACATCATCGCCCGCGGCACACCGGGATTCTCCGGCGCCGACCTCGCCAACCTGGTCAACGAAGCGGCGCTGTTCGCCGCGCGCGGCAACAAACGCCTGGTTGACATGGAGGACTTCGAGCGCGCCAAGGACAAGATCATGATGGGCGCCGAACGCCGCTCGATGGTGATGCCCGAGCACGAGCGCCGCAATACCGCCTACCACGAGGCCGGACATGCGCTGGTCGCCCGCCGCCTGCCGCTGACCGATCCGGTGCACAAGGTGACGATCATTCCGCGCGGCCGCGCGCTGGGTGTGACCATGCAGCTTCCGACCGAAGACCGCTACAGCATGAACCGCGACCAGATACTGCAGAACATCTCCGTGCTGTTCGGCGGCCGCATCGCCGAGGAAGTGTTCATGGGCCAGATGACCACCGGCGCCTCCAATGATTTCGAGCGCGCCACCGAAATGGCCCGCAACATGGTCACGCGCTGGGGCATGAGCGACAACCTCGGCACCATGGTCTATGGCGAGAACGAGGGCGAGGTGTTCCTCGGCCGTTCGATCACCACGCACAAGAACATGTCGGAGGAGACCATGCGCAGTGTTGATGCGGAGATCCGCCGCATCATCGACCAGCAGTATGCGCTGGCGCGCAAGCTGATCGAGGAGGACCGCGACAAGGTCGAGGCGATGGCCAAGGCGCTGCTTGAGTGGGAAACCATCGACTCCGACCAGATCGAGGACATCATGCAGGGCCGTCCGCCGCGCGAGCCGAAGCCGGTGGCCTCGACCAAGCCCAAGCCGCCGAAGGACGATACGCCCGGCGCCGCTGCGACCAATACGCCGGCCGCGGAAGCCTGATCTGATCAGGCTGAACGGTAAGGGTTTGAACAAGGCGGCAGGGTCTCTCCCTGCCGTTTTTGTTTCTCCCACGGGTTCCCGATGATTCTCCACTGCGGCCAATACCGGCTCGTTCTCGACCGCCCGCTGATCATGGGTGTGGTCAACGTGACCCCTGATTCCTTTTCTGATGGCGGCCATTTCCTGCAGGCGCAGGCTGCCGTGGATCATGGGCTGCGCTTGATCGGTGAGGGGGCGGACCTGCTCGATGTCGGCGGCGAGTCGACGCGGCCGGGCGCGGCACCGGTGGAGCTGGACGAGGAACGCCGCCGCGTGCTGCCGGTGATCGAAGCGCTGGCCGCTGCCGGTGTTCCTCTGTCGGTGGACACCCAGAAACCCGAGTTGATGCGCGAGGCCGCGGCTGCCGGCGCCGCGCTGATCAACGACGTCAATGGTTTCGTGGCGCCCGGCGCGCTCGAAGCGGTGGCCGCCGGCGATTGCGCAATCTGCGTCATGCACAGGCAGGGCGATCCGCGCACCATGCAGCAGGCGCCGCAGTATGCGGATGTGGTGGCCGAAGTCGATGCCTGGCTGCGGAAGCGCGCGGCCGCCGCGGAGCAGGCCGGAATCGCGCGCGAACGCATTGTTCTCGACCCGGGCTTCGGCTTCGGCAAGACCCTGGAACACAACCTGGCGCTGCTGCGCGGCCTGAAGGTGATTGCCGCCGCGGGGTATCCGGTGCTCGCAGGGCTGTCGCGCAAATCGATGATCGGTACGCTGACCGGCCGGCCGGTCGAAGAGCGCATGCCGGGCAGCGTCGCCGCTGCGCTGCTCGCGGCCCAGCGCGGCGCGGCCATTCTGCGCGTGCATGACGTGGCGGCCACGCGTGATGCCTTGAAGATCTGGCAGGCTGTTTTGGGTGGTGATTAAGTGATTGGGTGATTTGGTCATTGGACGGTGAGAGTTTAATGGTCTGAAATCGCTGTAACATTCACGCCGGGCTGCCCCCAAACCCAATCACTTAATTACTGAATCACTGAACAACAATGAGCAGAAAATACTTCGGCACAGACGGTATCCGCGGCACGGTCGGCGACGCGCCGATCACCCCGGATTTTGTGATGCGCCTGGGTTACGCAGCCGGCAAGGTGCTGGCGCGGAGGGCCGCCGGCGGCGAACATCCCGCCGTGCTGATTGGCAAGGACACCCGCATTTCCGGCTACATGCTGGAGTCGGCGCTGGAGGCCGGGCTTTCGGCCGCCGGTGTCGACGTGCTGCTGGTCGGACCGATGCCGACGCCAGGCGTGGCCTACCTGACCCGGGCACTGCGCCTGTCGGCCGGAATCGTCATCAGCGCTTCACACAATCCCTACCAGGACAACGGCATCAAGTTTTTCTCGGCGGACGGCAGCAAGCTGCCGGATGCCGTCGAATCGGCGATAGAGGCGGCGCTGGAGCAGCCGCTCCAATGCGCTTCATCAGCGCGTCTCGGCAAGGCCCGCCGCATTGACGATGCGGCGGGGCGCTACATCGAGTTCTGCAAAAGCACCTTTCCCGCGCGGCTTGACCTGCATGGCCTGCGCATCGCGGTCGATTGCGCCAACGGCGCTGGTTATCACATCGCACCCCATGTGTTCCACGAGCTTGGTGCGGATGTGGTGCCAACTGGGGTTGCGCCCGACGGCTTCAACATCAACAGGAATGTCGGCGCCACCCATGCCGAATCGCTGCAGAAGGCGGTCCGGCGCGCAAAGGCCGACATCGGCATCGCGCTCGACGGCGACGGCGACCGTCTGATCATGGCCGACGCATCGGGGCGGATTTACGACGGCGATGAACTGCTTTACGTCGTGGCCGCACGTCGCAAGCGCACACGCAGCCTGCGCGGCGGCGTCGTCGGCACCCAGATGACCAACCTCGCGATGGCGCAGGCGCTGGCCAGGCTGAAAATTCCCTTTGCGCGGGCGAAGGTCGGCGACCGCTACGTGCTGGAGATGCTGCAGGCGAAAGGCTGGCAGCTCGGCGGTGAAAACTCGGGCCACATCGTCTGCCTGGACCGCCACACCACCGGCGATGGCATCGTCTCGGCGCTGCAGGTGCTGGAGGCGTTGAGCGCCGAAAAAACCACGCTTGCCGAAGCCGTCGATTTCAGGCTCTATCCCCAGGTGCTGCTCAACGTGAAGGTGGCCGGCCGGCCGGCCGGCGACGTCGTTGCCGCAGCAGCAGTGCAGAAGGCCGTTGCTGCGGCAGAGCGCGCGTTGAAGGGCGCCGGGCGGGTGCTGCTGAGGCCTTCCGGCACCGAGCCGGTAATCCGGGTGATGGTCGAGGGTCCTTCGCCGGCCGCAGTCCGCAAGCTCGCGTCCGGAATCGCCCGGGTGGTCTCCGCAGCCGGCTGAAAAGGCCGGCGCCGGCTCAGCCGAAACGGCCGGTGATGTAGTCCTCGGTTTCCTGCTTTTTCGGCTTGATGAACAACTGGTCGGTCGGGCCGTACTCAACCATCTCGCCGAGGTACATATAAGCGGTGAAATCCGAAACGCGCGCAGCCTGCTGCATGTTGTGGGTGACGATGGCGACCGTGTATTCCGATTTCAGCTCATGCACCAGTTCCTCGATTTTCGCGGTCGAGATCGGATCCAGCGCCGAGGTCGGCTCGTCGAGCAGGATCACCGAAGGTTTGACGGCGACCGAGCGTGCGATGCACAGGCGCTGCTGCTGCCCGCCGGAAAGCGCAAGTCCGCTCTGGTTCAGCTTGTCCTTGGCCTCATTCCACAGCGCAGTCTTGGTCAACGCCCATTCGACCCGCTCGTCCATTTCGCCCCTGGAAAGATTTTCGTAGAGGCGCACGCCGAAGGCGATGTTGTCGTAGATCGACATCGGAAAGGGGGTCGGTTTCTGGAACACCATGCCGATGCGCGCCCGCAGCAGGTTCAGGTCCTGCTTGGGGTCGAGGATGTTCTGGCCATAGAAATTGATCTCGCCTTCGGCCCGCTGTCCCGGATAAAGGCTGTACATCCGGTTCAGCGTACGCAACAGCGTTGACTTGCCGCAGCCCGATGGGCCGATGAAAGCGGTGACCTTGTGTTCCACGATGTCCAGATTGTTGTCCTTCAGGGCCAGAAACTTGCCGTAGTAGAAGTTCAGGTTGCGGATCTGGATCGCGGTTTTGAGTGCTTGTCCGGCTGCTTCGCTCATGGTTCGCTCTCTGGCTGTTTGAGTCACTGGTTAATGGGAGATCTTCTCGCGGAAAAACACGCGGGCGAGGATGTTCAGTATCAGCACCGTAACGGTGATCAGCAGTGCCCCGCCCCAGGCGAGGCGCACCCAGTTGTCGTAAGGGCTCATTGCGAACTGGAAAATCACCACCGGCAGGTTCGACATCGGCTTGTTCATGTCAAGCGAGAAGAACTGGTTGTTGAGCGCCGTAAACAGAAGCGGTGCCGTTTCGCCGCTGATGCGGGCCAGCGCGAGCAGCACGCCGGTGACCACGCCGGCTTTTGCCGCGCGCAGTGTCACCATGATCGAAACCTTCCATTGCGGAGCGCCGAGGGCGTAAGCAGCTTCGCGCAGGTTGCCCGGAACCAGGCGCAGCATGTTTTCGGTGGTGCGCAGTACCACGGGAATCGCAATCAGCGACAGCGCGAGGGAGCCCGCCCAGCCGGAGAAGTGTTTGACCTGATAGACGAGGATGGCATAGATGAACAGGCCAAGCACAATGGACGGCGCGCTCAACATGATGTCGGTCATGAAGCGGGTGATTTCGGCGATGCGGCTGCGGTCGCCGAATTCGGCGAGATAGACGCCCGCAAGGATGCCCACCGGCGTGCTGACCAGCGTCGCCAGGCCGACCATCATCAGGCTGCCGACGATGGCATTGGCGAGGCCGCCGCCTTCGGATCCCGGCGCCGGCGTCGATTGCGTGAACATGTTCCAGTCAATGGCCTTGATGCCGTTGATGAACAGCACGCTCAGTATCCACAGCAGTACGAACAGGCCGAGCGCCATGGCGGTCATCGAGAGGGCGATCCCGATCCGGTTTTTCCAAAGCCTGCGGTTGTAGAGATTCTGGTTCATCACGGTTTCCGGATGGTCTGGATCAGGTTTTCAGTCCCTTGGCGCGCTCGGTGCGGATGATCAGCAGCTTGGCGAAGGCGAGCACAACAAAGGTGATCACGAACAGCAGCAGTCCCAGCGCGAACAGGGTGGCCAGGTGGAAATCGGCGGCTTCCCCGAACTCGTTGGCAAGGGTGGATGCGATGGACGAACCGGGGGAGAACAGCGAGGCGCTCAGTCTCTGCGAGTTGCCGATGACGAAAGTCACGGCCATTGTCTCTCCGAGCGCGCGGCCCAGTCCGAGCATGATGCCGCCAATCACACCCTGCTGGGTGTAGGGCAGAACAATGTGGCGCACCACTTCCCAGGTTGTGCAGCCAACGCCATAGGCCGATTCGCGCAGGATCGGCGGAACGATCTCGAACACGTCGCGCATCACCGCGGCGATGAAGGGCAGGATCATGAAGGCCAGGATCAGGCCGGCAGCCAGGATGCCGATGCCGTTCATGGCGCCGCCGAACAGCGGGGCGATGATCGGCATCTGGCCCAGCGTCGATTGCAGTGCCGGCTGCCCGTATTCGGCAAAGAGGGGTGCGAACACGAACAGGCCGAACATGCCGTAAATGATCGAAGGCACTGCGGCAAGCAGTTCGATCGCGGTGCCCAGCGGGCGGCGCAGCCAGAGCGGGCAGGTTTCGGTCAGGAACAGCGCGATGCCGAAACTCAGCGGAACGGCGATCAGGATCGCGATGGTCGCACTGGCGAGCGTGCCAAAGATGGCGATGGCGGCGCCGAACTCCTCGTTGATGATGTCCCACTCGACCCGCCACAGGAATTCGATGCCGAATTTCTTGAACGCGGGCCATGACACCATGGCGAGGGAGACCAGGATGCCGATCAGTGCGACCAGCACGATCAGCGAGAAACTGAGGGTCAGCTTGTGGAACAGGAAGTCCTGGATGCGCTGTTTCCGAACGGTGGCGAGGCGCTTCTGGTCACGCATTCCACTGTCCGCGGACGGGCTGTTCATGAATTCCCCACTCTGATCTCCCATGACTTCCGGACTTTTCCGGTCAAGTATACCGCTGCCCGAAGGTGAAGTATTCATGCTGATTCCAGGATATGCATCAGTTGCGCCGGTTCATTGCAGGAAAAACACGGTTCCGGAAAAAAACATGGAGTGTCCGCAGACACTCCATGTCGCAGGGAGACACGCTTAACGCGCGATCTGCGTCCAGACTTTTTCGGTGATTGCCTTGGTCAGGGCATCCGGCAGCGGAACATAGTCCAGTTCCAGCGCCATCTGCTTGCCGTTCTTGAAGGCCCAGTCGAAGAACTTGAGCACTTCGTTGGACGCGGCCTTGTTCGCGGGATCCTTGTACATCAGCGCAAAAGTCGCACCGGAGATCGGCCAGGCATCCGCGCCTTTCTGGTTGACCAGCGACAGGCCCATGCCCGGCACGCTGAACCAGTCCGCGCCGGCAGCGGCTGCGGCAAAGGTTTTTTCGTCGGGATCGACGTATTTGCCATCGCGGTTGCGCAGTTGCAGGTGGGGAATCTTGTTGCGTTTGGCGTAGGCATACTCGACATAACCGATCGCGCCCTTGACGCGGCTCACGTTCGCGGCGACGCCTTCGTTGCCCTTGCCGCCGACCGAGGTGGCTGCCGGCCATTTCACCGCGGCGCCCTTGCCGACCTTGTCTTTCCAGGCCGGGCTGACTTCGGTCAGGTAGTCGGTGAAGATGAAGGTGGTGCCCGAGCCGTCCGACCGGTGTACGACGGTGATGGACTGGTCAGGGAGTTTCTTGCCGGGGTTCAGTGCAGCGATTTTCGGGTCGTTCCATTTCGAGATCGAACCCATGAACATCTCGGCCAGTACCTCACCCGTCACTTTCAGTTCGCCGGGCTTGAAGCCCTCGAGATTGATGACCGGAACCACGCCACCGAGCACGGTCGGGAACTGCACCATGCCGTCCTTGTCGAGGTCGGCGCCGCTGACCGGGGCATCGGTTCCGCCGAAGGTCACGGTTTTCGCGCGAATCTGGCGGATGCCGCCGGAGGAGCCGATCGACTGGTAATTGAGGCCCACGCCGGTGGCTTTTTTGTAGGCTTCGGCCCATTTGGCGTAAATCGGGTAGGGGAAAGTGGCGCCAGCGCCGGTAATGTCCGCAGCCTGTGCCGCTGAAACCATCGCCAGGGCGGAAGCCGCGGCAACAGCGAAATTTCTGATAAGGGATTTCATGAGTTCTTCCTCGGTAAGTATTGATGCCGGTTGATGAATTGCAGGGGTTTCAACAAGCAGCGCCACTGTACCTGTCGATTGTTGCAGTTGAATGACATAACTGAAACAAAAAATATCCAATAAAAACAAATGGTTATAAATAATGCTGCTTTACAGCAACTTGCGCTTGGGATCGGCGGAGGTGCTCAAGCGGATGCAGGCCTGCGCGTGTTGATCATGGCGACCAGGCTCAGCATGACCGGCACCTCGACCAGCACTCCGACCACGGTGGCCAGCGCTGCGCCGGAACTCATGCCGAACAGGGAAATCGCCACGGCTACCGCCAGTTCGAAGAAATTCGATGTGCCGATCAGGCAGGCGGGACCGGCGATGGCGGCCGGGAGTTGGAGGCGCCGCGCCAGCCACCAGCCGAGGAAGAAGATGCCGTAGGTCTGCAGCACCAGCGGCAGCGCAATCATGGCAATTATGACCGGCCGGTCGATCAGGGTTTGGGCCTGGAAGCCGAACAGAAGCAGCACTGTGCCGAGCAGGCCGGCCATGGCTCCCGGTTTCAGTCGAGTCACGAACTCGCTGATGCTGACAGGAGAGCGCTGCTCCAGCATATGCCGGGTCACGATGCCGGCGATGAGCGGCAGCGCCACGTAGAGCAGGGTGGACAGCAGCAGTGTGGCCCAGGGTACGACGATGTCGGTGACGCCGAGAAGCAGGGCGGCGATCGGCGCAAAGGCGAAGATCATGATGACGTCGTTTACGGCGACCTGCACCAGCGTATAGGCGGGATCCCCGCGGACTAGCTGGCTCCAGACAAAAACCATGGCCGTGCATGGCGCCACACCGAGCAGGATCATGCCGGCGATGTATTCGTCCGCCGATTGCGGATCGACCCATGGCGCGAACAGGTAATCGAAAAACAGCACTGCCAGCGCCGCCATCGTGAAGGGTTTGATCAGCCAGTTGATCAGCAGCGTCAGCGCGAGTCCGCGCGGCTGGCGACGCACCTGTTTGACCGCGCTCCAGTCAATCTGGATCATCATCGGGTAGATCATCAGCCAGATCAGCGCCGCGACGATTAGATTGACATGTGCGTACTCGACCCCCGCGACAGCTGTGAAGAATTCGGGCGCTGCTGTGCCGAGCGCGACGCCAACGGCCATTGCACAGCCAACCCACAGGGTCAGTAAACGTTCAAAGGCCCCCATGGCGGGCTCAAGCGGTGACTTTGCCGATGTCCGCGAGTTCCCGCTGCAGCGCGAGCCTGTCCAGCTTGTCC
The DNA here is from genome assembly GCA_019635015.1 of Burkholderiales bacterium. Classification (GTDB taxonomy): domain Bacteria; phylum Pseudomonadota; class Gammaproteobacteria; order Burkholderiales; family SG8-41. The sequence goes on from JAHCAG010000010.1 coordinate 84,189, forward strand.
AGCGGCAGGCTCAGGAATATCGAGATGCGCCGGTTGAGAATGTGGTACGCATCGGCAAAGGCGCGCTGTCGTCGTTCGTCGCTGCCCGGCACCGCTACCGGATCCTCGACGCCCCAGTGTGCGGTCATCGGCTGGCCCGGCCAGACCGGGCAGGACTCGCCAGCGGCCTTGTCGCAGACGGTGATCACGAAATCCATTTTCGGCGCCCCCGGCCCTGCGAACTCGGCCCAGTCCTTGGTTCGCAGTCCCTGCGTATCGAGGTTGTTGCGCCGGAGATAGGCCAGCGCATCGGGATTGGGTTCGGATGCGGGGTGGCTGCCGGCGCTGTACGCGGTGAAGCGTCCGCGGCCGAACTCGTTGAGGATGGATTCAGCCATCAGGCTGCGTGCCGAATTGGCAGTGCACAGGAACAGTACGTTGTAGACGCGTTCGCTCATGGTCTTTTTCCCCTGAAAGTTGATGATCGCAGCCGCGCATGAAATTGTTGTTGCCGCGAATGGTCACTGCATTCTCAATGCGGATGCACGGTGTCCGCATGAGGCTGTTCCTTCGGTTCCAGGCAGGCAATTGATGGCATGCCGGCGCAGGGCTCGCCTCCGCAACAGTTGGCGGTCAGGAATTGCAGCAGCTCCTGCATGGCGTCCAGTTTTGCGCGGTAGCGCAGGAAACGGCCTTCCCGCTGCAGCGAGACCAGGCCGCAGCCATGCAGTGCCCGCAGATGGAAGGACAGGGCGTTTGCCGGAATGTGCAGTGCGTCGCCGATTTGGCCCGGGTGCAGACCGGCGGGTCCGGCACCGACCAGCGTGCGGAATATGCGCAGGCGCGACGGCTGGGCAAGGGCGGACAACACGCCCAAAACCTGCGCCTCGCCGGCAGTGCGGAAGTGGTCATTCATGCGCGGATTTCCGCAGCCGCCGGCACGTCGTTCGGCAGCCGCAGTGTGACCAGCCAGCAGGCCAGGAGCATCAGCGCCGAGCCGAGCAGGGTGCAGCCGAGCCCCGCCCATTGATAAAGCAGCCCGGACAAGAGGGTGCCGCCGAAACGTCCCGCGGCATTGGCGGCATAGTAGAAACCCACATCCTCGGCGGCTTTCTCCGATCCTGCATAGGCCAGCACCAGATAGCTGTGCACTGAAGAGTTCACGGCAAAAACGAAACCGAACACGGCAAGCCCGCCAACCACGATCCATTGCAGCTGGGGCAGTTCAAGGTAGACCGCGGCCGCGAGCGCCATGGGGATCAATGCCAGTAGCGCGGACCAGTTTCTTGCGGCCGGCACTTCGTGGCTGAGGCCGTCGCTGCTGCGGCGTACCAGCCGCGGCGCGATGGCCTGCACCAGTCCGTAGCCGATGGTCCAAGCGGCGAGGAAACCGCCGACCATCGGGAAGGTCCAGCCCGCTGAATACAGGTACACCGGGACACCGACCACGAACCAGACGTCGCGTGCGCCGAACAAGAAGATGCGGGCTGCTGCCAGCGCGTTGATGCCCGGGTTTTTCGAGAACAGTTCCTTGACTGATTTGGAGGCGCGGTTTTTGCCCATCAGCGGCGGTAAGGAAACAACCACACCGAGCAGCACCAGGCCGAGCAGACCCGCCATGACCCAGAGGGAGCCGCGGAAGCCCAGCAGTTCCAGCATCAGGCCGCCGAGGAAAAAGCCGACCCCTTTCATTGCGTTCTTGCTGCCGGTGAACCAGGCCACCCATTTGAACAGTTGACCTGCCTCGCGGTTGTCGACCTTTTCCGACGTGACCTTGATCGCCGACTTGCTGGCGGTCTTGGTCAGATCCTTGGCCACGCCGCAGATGCCCTGTGCCACCAGCACCCAGGCCACGGACAGTGCAGCGGTCCAGTCCGGGTTGAGCAGCGAGAGCAGCAGAAAACCGATGATCTGGGTGACCAGGCCCACCATCAACATCCGCGCAATGCCGAAGCGCGTCGCCAGCCAGCCGCCGACAAGGTTGGCGACGATGCCGGCGGCCTCATAGAGCAGGAACAGGAAGGCCAGCGTGAAGGGCGTGTAGCCAAGGCGGTAGAAATGCAGCAGCACCAGCATGCGCAGAGCGCCGTCAGTGAGCGTGAAGCCCCAGTACGCAGCGGTGACGATGGCGTAATTGCGCACGGCGTGCTGCATTTCAGATGCCCGTGGCCTTCATGTGACAGGCAAGGTCAACCATGCGGCAGGCGTAGCCCATTTCGTTGTCGTACCAGGCGTAGACCTTGAGCAGCGTGCCGTCGGTGACCATCGTCGATGGCCCGTCGACGATGCTGCTGCGCGTGTCGCGCGCGTAATCGGCGCTGACCAGTGGGCGCGTTTCGTAGCCGAGAATGCCGGCGAGCGGGCCACTCGCCGCGGTGGCGAACAGTGCATTGACCTCTTCCGCGGTGGTGGCGCGCTGCAGTTCGAACACGCAGTCGGTGAGCGAGGCATTCAGCACCGGTGCGCGCACGGCGTGGCCGTTCAGCTTGCCCTTGAGTTCGGGGTAGATCAGCGCGATCGCGGTGGCGCTGCCGGTGGTCGTCGGCGCGAGGCTCAGCATCGCGCTGCGTGCGCGGCGCAGGTCCTTGTGCGGAGCATCCACGACCAGGTTGGTGTTGGTAGGGTCGTGGATGGTGGTGATCTGTCCATGACGGATGCCGAGACTGTCATGCACCACCTTCACCACCGGAGCCAGACAGTTGGTGGTGCAGGAGGCGGCGGTGACGATGCGGTCGCGCGCGGGGTCGTAGCGCTCATGGTTGATGCCGACAACGATGTTCAGTATCCCGCCGACTTTGACCGGCGCGGCCACGATGACCCGTTTGGCACCACGCTGCAGGTGGCCTTCCAGTGTTTCAGGCGTGAGGAATTTTCCGGTGCATTCGAGTACCAGGTCGATGCCCAGGTCACCCCAGGGGATGTCGGCAGCGCCGGCATGCGAGCTGAAGGTCAGCTGCCGGTCGTTGATGCGGATACCCTGCTCGCCGGTCGCAGTGATGTCCGCACGCCATTTGCCCTGGGTGCTGTCAAAGGCGAGCAGGTGCGCAGTGGCGGCGGCGCCGCCCTTGAGTTCATTGAGGTGCACAACCTCGAGACGGTTGCCGGCCCGAGGGTCATCGGCAGGCCGTTCCGCTGCACCCATTGCCGCGCGTAAAGCGAGGCGTCCGATCCTGCCCATGCCGTTGATGCCGACCTTCATGCCTGATGCCCTTTCACTGATGGATGTTTCAATTTCAATTGAATTATTGCGCGACTATAGGGATCGAATGTGACAGGATTGAGACAGTCTCCGGCATCCTGAACGGACCCGGGGTGCTATGGCCCCTGACTGATCGGGTGCCGTGCGCGCAAATCACCGGGCTGCACTGGTATCCGGGCAGTGCAGGCTTCAGGTACAATAGCCGGATTGTCTACTGCGCTTGGGTTTTTTGATGAAAATCAATGGTTTAACGGGGGTTCGCGGCAGCCTGGTGGCAATCGTCACACCGATGGCTGATGACGGCACCCTCGATCTGGCGGCATTCCGTGCACTGCTCGACTGGCATATCGCCGAAGGCACCGATGGCGTCGTCGTGGTGGGCACGACCGGAGAGTCGCCCACCGTCGATTTCGACGAGCACCGCCTGCTGATCGAAACGGCTGTGCAGCATGTCGCAGGTCGCGTGCCGGTGATTGCCGGCACCGGCGCGAATTCGACGAAAGAGGCCATCGAACTGTCGCAGTACGCGAAGAGCGCAGGCGCGGCGATGAGCCTGTCGGTGGTGCCGTATTACAACAAGCCGACCCAGGAAGGCCTCTACCGCCATTTCCGCACGATCGCCGAGGCGGTGGATATTCCGCAGATCCTCTACAACGTGCCGGGCCGCACGGTCGCCGACCTCGGCAACGACACCGTGCTGCGGCTCGCCGAAGTGCCGGGCATTGTCGGCATCAAGGATGCCACCGGCAACCTCGAGCGCGGCACTGACCTGCTGCGCCGCAGGCCGGCCGGTTTTTCGGTCTACAGCGGCGACGATGCCACCGGCGTCGCGCTGATGCTGCTGGGTTGCGAGGGCGTGATCTCTGTGACATCGAATGTCGCGCCGCGGCTGATGCACGAGATGTGCGTGGCTGCGCTGGGCGGCAACACGCAGCAGGCGGTGGCGCTGAACAACCGGCTGCTCGGACTGCATCGCCACCTGTTCTGCGAGGCGAATCCGATTCCGGTGAAGTGGGCGGTGCAGCAGCTGGGACTGATCGGTGGCGGCATCCGCCTGCCGCTGACGCCGCTGGCGCCGCAATATCATGAACTGGTGCGCGAGGCCATGCAGCAGGCTGGCGCGGTGAAGCTTACGGAGGGCAGGCGTCATGCAGTGGCGTAAAGTGGCAGTGGCAGGAACGGCAATTGTCACGGGACTGGCGCTCGGCGCCTGCAGTTCGTTCGAGATTCCCACCAAGAAGGTCGATTACAAGTCCTCGACCCGACTGCCGTCGCTGGAGATCCCTCCGGACCTGGCGCGCCCCAGCACTGATGACCGTTTCATGGTGCCCGATGCTGCACCCAAGGGCTCGGCGACTTTCTCCGATTTCAGCAAGGACCGCAGTACCCGGCCGCAACTGTCGTCCGCGCAGCAGACAGTGCTGCCCAATATCGGTGACGTCCGCGTCGAACGCGCCGGAACCCAGCGCTGGCTGGTGGTGCCCGGTGCGCCGGACAAGCTGTGGCCGGTGGTCAAGGAGTTCTGGCAGGAAACCGGCTTCGTCGTCAATGTCGAGTTGCCTGAAGCCGGCGTGATGGAAACCGACTGGTCGGAGAACCGCGCCAAGATCCCGGAAAGCGGCATTCGCGGCGTTATCGGCAGGGCGTTGAACAGCCTGTATTCGACTTCCGAGCGTGACAAGTACCGAACCCGGTTGGAGCCCGGCGTGCAACCCGGCACCACCGAGATATACATAAGCCATCGCGGCATGGAGGAGGTTTACATCACCGAGGGCCAGGATCAGTTGCGCTGGCAGCCGCGCAAGCCGGATCCCGACCTCGAAGCCGAGATGCTGCGGCGCCTGATGGTGCGTTTCGGCACCGACGGCGAGCGCGCGAAGACGCAACTCGCAAGTGCGCGGGTCGAGCCGCAAGCCAGGCTCGGCGGCGGCACCCTGGCGCTGAATGACCAGTTTGACCGGGCCTGGCGCCGTGTCGGCCTCGCGCTGGACCGCATCGGGTTCACGGTCGAGGACCGCGACCGTTCGAAGGGGCTCTATTTCGTCCGTTACATTGATCCCAATGCCGACGTCAAAACCACAGAGGAAAAGGGCTGGCTTTCCCGCCTGAAATTCTGGAGCAGCAGTCCGAAGGTGCAGAGCAAGGAGCAGTACCGCATCCAGGTGCAGGGCGACACTGCCGGCGCCGAGGTCCGCGTGCTCGACAAGGAGGGTGCGCGCGAGCAGTCGGATACGGCCAACCGCATCCTGACGCTGCTCTACGACCAGTTGAAGTGACGGGCGCGCCGCCTCCCCGGCGGGCTCCGCGTCCCTCCGGCCTCCGCACAGTTCCACCGCCATGCGATTTGCCTCGCTAGGCAGCGGCAGCGAGGGCAATGCGCTGGTGGTCGAGGCGGGGAACTCGCGGATTCTCCTCGACTGTGGCTTCAGCGCCGCGGAAACCGTGCGCCGCCTTGGCCGGCTCGGCCTTGATCCCGGGGCGATCAATGCCGTGCTGGTGACCCACGAACACGATGACCATGTCGGCGGCGCGGCGCGTTTCACGCGCCGCTTCGGCATCCCGGTGTACCTGTCCCACGGCACCCGTGTTGCCGTCTCGGGCAGAGGCGATGCGTTTGCCGCTGCGACGATCATCGACAGTCATACCCCCTTTGCAGTGGGTGACCTTGAGGTTTTTCCGTATCCGGTGCCGCATGATGCGCGGGAACCGACCCAGTTCGTGTTCGGCGACGGCGCGCGACGCCTCGGCGTACTGACCGATGCCGGATCGTCGACGCCGCATATCGAGCAGATGCTGTCCGGCCTCGATGCGCTGGTGATCGAGTGCAATCACGACCGGGAACTGCTGCTCGGCGGCAACTATCCCGAACGCCTGAAGCAGCGCATCGCCGGGCGTTACGGACACCTCGACAACGGGCAGGCTGCCGGCATTCTTGCAAATATCGAAAAGAAATCACTGCAGCATGTGGTGGCGGCGCACCTGTCGCAACGGAACAACCGGCCGGAACTGGCCTGCGCGGCGCTGTCCGCAGCGCTCGGCTGTGCCGCGGAATGGATCGGTGTGGCCACCCAGGGGGAGGGTTTCGGCTGGCGCATGATCGCCTGATCGCGGCGCCGGCGGACAAAGAAAAAGCCGGCCCGAAGGCCGGCTTTTTTACTGCAGACGCGTGATTACTTCTTGACGGCGTCTTTGGCTGCGTCCTTCGCAGCGTCGGCAGCGCCTTTGACGGCGTCCTTGGCGGCATCAACAGCAGCGGCAGGTGCGGCAGCCGGGGCGGCAGCGTCAGCCTTCGGGGCGTCGGCGGCCGGAGCGGCTGCATCAGCTTTGGGGGCTTCAGGAGCAGGCGCCGGAGCCGGTGCGGGCGCCGGGGCGGGTGCGGGTGCAGGAGCGGGCGCCGGGGCAGGCTTCTCGCCGCAGGCGGTCAGGCCAAGCGCGAACAGGGCGGCAACGAGGAGGGAGCGGTTCATGATGGTGACTATCCTTCGAAGGTGAATTGTTTGGTTTGTCCAAATTTGGCTGGCATTAAAACCGTGAAATCCGCGATGCGGACAGCACGGGAATCGATGCCGGCGCGGATTCTATCAGTCTTCGGAACGGAAAGAGAGGGCAAGGAGACCGCGGGTCACAGCCCGGTGACGCTGGTTGCCAGCGGCGGGCCGGAAGCTTCCTCGATTTCGCTGAAACGCTCGATCAGCTGACCGGCACCGACGGCGTCGTGTGTGCCCTGGGCGGCGCGCATGTGGTCATGGTGGAAACGATGGACGTAGTGGCTGCCGTCGAAGATCACGAAGGGATCACTTGCATGTTTCGCGCTGCGCAGGGTTTCGCGGATCACGCAGGCGTGGGAGAACTGCCGGGCAAGGGCGAGCAGCCGCGGATGGACGGTGTGCAGTGTCCGCGTGTCGTGAAGCACGATCAGCAACCGGTTCGAGCGGTGCGTGAGCAGGAACTGCCGCAGCAGTTCGATGCGTGCGCTGCCGTTCCAGGCCGGACTCAGGGTTTTGTCGAAGTTGCGGATGATGCGCTGGGTCAGCGGAATCATGCGGTCAACGATTTCCTCGTATTCGCGGTTGCTTTCGAAGCGCCGGTACTCGGCATTCGGCGGATTGCCCGTCGGTTTCACCGCAAGTCTCCGGGAGCGAGGTATCCCGCGCGGTACCAGGCATACAGAGTTTCCGCCGTGGCGGCGGGCAGTGCCGAGGGCGGCAGAACGCGCCGGTCGGCAAGCCGGCGGATGCGTGTCCCGGCGCCGGCCGGTGCGACGCAGCGTTCGCCGTTGATGTAGAAGGCGCTGTCGTCATAGAGCAGGAGGGTCTGCGGCAGCAGGTGCAGGCCGGTGGCGGTGGCGGTTTTTTTGAACGCGGCTTCCGACAGCGGGCGTCGGGGTGCGGCGAACATGACATGGGGCTTGGGTGTGCTGAGGTCCTCGCCGATGAACTGCAGCAGGTCGCGGCGTGTCCAGCGCACGCCGCCGAGCAGCCGCAGCAAACCCTGTGTCAGGCGGCGGTCGATATGTCCCGGATTTTTCGCGGGTTTCAGTCCGGGATCGGCATAGATGCCGGGCACCTCGAGGCGGTCCTGCAGGAAATCGAGGAAACGGCTGCACAGATCCTGTGCCGAAGGTGCACGGAAACCCACCGAATAGGTGATGCAGTCCTCGAGTGCGACTCCGTCGTGGGCATAACGCGGCGGCAGGTAGAGCATGTCGCCGGCAGCCAGCGTCCATTCCCGCGTGGCGCGGAAGTTGCTCAGTATTTTCAGCGGCGCGTCATCGACGAGCGCCAGATCGCGCTGGCTGCTGACCCGCCAGCGGCGCCGTCCTTCGCCCTGCAGCAGGAACACGTCGTAGCTGTCGAAGTGCGGACCGACGCCGCCGCCGGGCGGCGCATAACTCACCATCAGGTCATCGAGCCGCGCATGGGGAATGAAGGCGAAGCGGTCGAGCAGGTCCTGCGCCTGCGGCAGCAGGTGGTTCACGCCCTGGACCAGCAGTGTCCAGTTGCGGGCCGGCAGCCCGCGGAAGTCGCGGCGGGAGAACGGACCGTGGCGCACCTGCCAGCGGCTGCCGCTGCGGATCACCAGCCGTGATTCGGCCTGCACATCCTGCGCGAGCTCGATCAGGTCGCGGCGGCCGGTCAGCGGCGCGAACTGCGGCAGGCTGGCGCGCGCCAGCAGCGGCTTTTTCTGCCAGTGGCGCTGCAGGAACTGCGCCGGTGTCAGGCCGTCGAGCATCAGGTTGCGCATGAGGCGGAATTATAGTGGGGCCGCCGTGCGGCGCGCTTGACCGGGGCGCGCTTTGTTCACAGAATCGGGCATCGGGTGCCTTGCCGGCGCCATTGATCGTGATGGGCGCCGTGCGGCGCGGGCCCGCCGGAATCCCCTGCCGCCAATGACCAAGGAAAGACGATGCAGATTGCAAAAAACACCGTGGTGACGCTGACCTTTGAATTGCTTGATGCCGATGGCAACATGATCGAGAAGGCGGAGTCACCGATTGCCTACCTGCACGGCGGATACCAGGGCATTTTTCCGCTGGTTGAACAGGCGCTCGACGGCAAGCAGGCTGGGGACAGCTGCAAGGTGCGGTTGGCGCCGGACGACGCCTTCGGTGAATACGACGCCAAGCTGGTGCAGGTCGAGTCGCGCGACAAGTTTCCGCCGGAAGTTGCTGTCGGCATGCAGTTCGAGGGCCGCGGCGACCAGTCCGGCCACACGCTGGTCTACACCGTCACTGACGTTGCCGGGGACAAGGTGGTCGTCGACGGCAATCATCCGCTGGCCGGGCAGACGCTGAATTTTCACTGCACGGTGACCGAGGTCAGGGTGGCCAGCGGTGAAGAGCTGGAGCACGGCCATGTCCATGGTGCGCACGGCCACCACCACTGATTGCAGTGCAGAGTGATGAATGCAGAGTGCAGAGTTAAACCCGCACTCTGGCGATTAATTAAAATATCAATAAAATCAATAAGTTATAAATTACCCTCGGGGCCGTCCTGCGCCAGTGTGCGCAAGCGGTAGAGCAGGTCCAGCGCATCGCGCGGTGTCAGCGCATCGGGATCGCAGTCGCGCAGTGCGTCCACGACTGGATGCGGTTCCGCTGCCGCAGTTTCACTGACGGCGGCGCTTCCCGCGAACAGATCACCCTGCGGCAGCTGCGCCGCTGCGGCAGCCTCAAGGCCGGCGAGGTGTTTGCGCGCGCTGCGGATCACTGCGCCGGGCACTCCGGCGAGTTGCGCGACCTGCAGGCCGTAGCTGCGGCTGGCGGGGCCTTCCTCGACACTGTGCAGGAAGACGATGTGATCCTTGTGCTCGACCGCATCCAGGTGCACGTTGGCGACCTGACGGAATTCCGCGGCAAGCGCGGTCAGCTCGAAATAATGGGTGGCGAACAGCGTGTAGCAGCCGTTGCGCTCGATCAGGTGGCGCGCGATCGCCCAGGCCAGCGCGAGGCCGTCGTAGGTTGAAGTGCCGCGTCCGATCTCGTCCATCAGCACCAGGCTCTGCGGCGTCGCGTGGTGGAGGATGAAGGCCGCTTCGGTCATTTCGACCATGAAGGTCGAACGCCCGCCGGCGAGGTCATCGGCGGCGCCGATGCGGGTGAAGATGCGGTCCAGCGGACCCAGCCTGGCGCGGGTCGCGGGAACGAATGATCCGCAATGGGCGAGCAGGGCTATCAGCGCGGTCTGCCGCATGTAGGTCGACTTGCCGCCCATGTTGGGGCCGGTGATCAGCAGCATGCGCCGCGCCGCCGACAGTTTTGCGTCGTTGGCGATGAAAGGATTGACCTGCGCCTCGACCACGGGATGGCGTCCGCCCGCGATGTCGATCACTGCCTCGTCGGTGAATTCCGGCGCGGTCCAGTCCAGCGCGGCGGCGCGTTCGGCAAATGCGGCCAGCATGTCGAGCAGGGCGAGGGCGTTCGCCACCTTCTGCAATGCCGGCACCCGGGGCGCGAGCTTCTGCAGCAGCTGTTCATACAGCAGCTTTTCACGGGCCAGTGCGCGTTCCTGCGCCGACAGCGCCTTGTCTTCGAAGGTCTTCAGTTCCGGCGTGATGTAGCGCTCGGCGTTTTTCAGCGTCTGGCGGCGGCGGTAGTCATCGGGCACCTTGTCCGACTGTGCGCGTGTGACTTCGATGTAAAAACCGTGGACGCGGTTGAATTCGACTTTCAGCGTGGTGATGCCGGTGCGTGTGCGCTCGCGGGTTTCCAGTTCGGCAAGAAAGGCACCGCAGTTGTCCTGGATGCCGCGCAGTTCGTCGAGTTCGGCGTCATAACCGTCGGCGATGACACCGCCTTCGCGGATCACCGAGGCCGGTTCGGCCTTGATCGCCGCGGCCAGCAACGTGGCCAGTTCCGGTTGTGGTGCAAGATCCGCAGCCAGTGACTGCAGCTGTCCGGTGGCTGCATTGCGCAGCACCTGCGTCAGCTCCGGCAGCCGCTGCAGCGACCCGCGCAGTCCCGACAGGTCGCGCGGGCGCGCGCTGGCCAGCGCGATGCGTGCCGCGATGCGCTCGACATCGGCAAAGTGTTTCAGCGCGCCGCGCAGCGCGGCATGGCGGTCGCCCTCGAGCAGTTCGGCAACTGCCCGGTGCATCGCCTGCACCTGCGCGCGGTCGGTCAGCGGGTGATGCAGCGCGTGGCGCAGGCGGCGGCTGCCCATGCCGGTGGCGCAGGTATCGAGCAGCGAGAGCAGCGTCGGCGCCGGTTCGCCGCGGATGGTCTCGCTGATCTCGAGGTTGCGCCGCGTCGCCGGGTCCATGCGCAGGAAGCTGCCCTCGGTTTCGACGTTCAGCGCGCGGATGTGGGCGATTGCGGTGCCCTGGGTTGATTTTGCGTAGTCGAACAGCGCGCCGGCGGCGGCCACCGCCGCAGTCATGTCCTGTGCGCCGAATCCGCCGAGGTCCTGCGTGCCAAACTGCGCACACAGCGCGCGGCGCGCGCTGTCTGCATCAAAACGCCAGGGCGGGAGGCGGCGCAGCGCGGTGCCGTCGTCGGCACGCTCCAGTGCCGCGCCTTCCGCGAGCAGGATTTCCGCAGGGCGCAGGCGTTCGATTTCGGCGGCGAAATTCGCCGGGGCGGTCTCCATCACGCAGAATCGTCCCGAGGCCAGCGATAGCCAGGCCAGTCCCAGGGTGTTGCCGGCGCGGTGCGCGGCGAGCAGCAGGTTCTCGCTTTTTTCGTCGAGCAGCGCCGATTCGGTCAGGGTGCCCGGCGTGACGATGCGCACCACCTTGCGTTCGACCGGCCCCTTCGAAGTCGCCGGATCGCCGATTTGCTCGCAGATCGCCACCGACTCGCCGAGTTTTACCAGCTTCGCCAGGTACTGGTCGACGGCATGGAAAGGCACGCCGGCCATCCTGATCGGCGTGCCTGCCGATTCCCCGCGCGAGGTCAGCGTGATGTCGAGCAGCCGCGCCGCACGCTCCGCATCATCAAAAAACAGCTCGTAGAAATCGCCCATGCGGTAGAACAGCAGCAGGTCCGGATGCTCCGACTTGATGCGGAGATACTGCTGCATCATCGGCGTGTGCGCGGCGCCTGGGGCGTTTTTTGTCATGGGCGCTATTGTAAGAGAGGGCGGGAGGTAGCGGAGTGGGGTGTGGGGGTAAACGGTAAAACCGGTGCAATGTGCTTCGTTTGTTGCATCCTGCGTTGGTGTGTCAGGTCAGACGTACGGTCGATCCAGGGGTTGGAGTTGGATTCTGATTCCTGTTATTAACGCCCTATAATCAGTTCATGAGGCGACTGCTTATTCTGCTGCTGGCGACGGCGCTATCAGCCTGCACGCCGCAGCAGGCGCTGCTTTCGGCATTGGTGCCCGACGGCACGGCATCGGTGCTGCTTGGCCACCTGCAGGGCGTCGAGGATGGCAACCGGCGGCGCATTGTCGAACTGGAGCAGCGGGGCGCCTGGAGCGAGCTTGCCGCCTTTGCCGATGCCAACATCGGCCGTGATCCCTTCAGTCCGGAGTGGCGCATGATCGGCGGCTACGCACAGGCGCGGCAGGGCGAACACCGCCGGGCCGCCACCTATTTTGCCGAGATGGTGCGCCTCGCGCCCGACGATCCGGCGGGGTATCACTTTCTGGCCGAAGCGCAGCGGGCGGCAGGGCAGCCGCTGCTGGCATTGAAGACGCTGGATCGGGCGCTGCTGGTGTTGCGCGATTCTCCGCTGACACACCATCTGGCGGGTGAAACGAACAGCGATCTGGGACGGTTTCGCGAGGCCGCCGGGGCTTACCGGCGTGCCCTGCGTGATGCGCCCGGGTTTGCCGATGCCTGGTTCGGGCTCGGGCGTGCCGCGCTGGAGCTGGGGCGTGAGTCTGAAGCGCGGGAGGCACTTGCCGCGCTGGAACAGCTGAAGTCGCCGCTTGCCGCCGCATTGGGCGCGCAACTGGCCAAACCGCGGTAGAAAGTTGCCGGCGCGGCCGATCAGGCCGTCAGGATTTCAGCGCCGGTGTCAGGTGCGGCGCAATCAGCGGCAACAACTGGGCGAACACCTTCGGATTGCCGGCGACGATGTTGCCGCTCTCGAGATGACGGTCATTGCCCTGAAGGTCACCGACGAGGCCGCCGGCCTCGGTGATCAGCAGCGCGCCCGCGGCGATGTCCCACTTGCTCAGGCCCAGCTCCCAGAAACCGTCGAGACGTCCGGCTGCAACCCAGGCAAGGTCCAGCGAGGCGGAGCCGGGACGGCGGATGCCGGCGCTGTTCCTGATGATGTCGCGCATCATGCCGAGGTAAGCCTCGAGGTGTTCGAGCTGGCGGTAGGGAAAGCCGGTGCCGATCAGGCTGGGTTTGAGGTGGGCGCGCCTGCTGACGCGAAGCCGCGTTTCGTTGAGGAAGGCGCCGCGGCCCTTGGTCGCGGTGTAGAGGTCGTTGCGGTTGGGGTCATAAACCACCGCCTGGGTGATCACGCCTTTCTGCGCCAGCGCGATCGACACCGCGTACTGCGGGAAGCCGTGCAGGAAATTGGTGGTGCCGTCGAGCGGATCGATGATCCACTGGAATTCCGAAGTGCCGGAGGCGCCGGACTCCTCTGCTAGAATCGAGTGGTTCGGATAGGCTTCGCGCAGGGTGCGGATGATCGCCTGTTCGGCTTCGCGGTCCACCTCCGACACGAAATCGTTCGCAGTCTTTTCCTGGTAGGCGATGACATCCAGATTGCGGCTGGCGCGGTTGATGATGCCGCCGGCGCGGCGCGCGGCTTTCACCGCGATGTTGAGCATGGGATGCATGGTGGGCAGCGACAATAATGGATAAAGAGCAGGGATGAAGAGCAACACCAGACTGCGCCGCGCGTGCCGGGCCTCGTTGTGTTTCCGGCGGCGCTGCGCGAACGGCCCGTATTCTACGTGAACCCGCTGCAGCCCCTCAAAAATATTCGCATTGTTCTGTGCGGCACCGCGCATCCCGGCAACATCGGGGCCGCGGCGCGCGCAATGCGCACCATGGGCATCACCGATCTCGCCCTGGTGAACCCGCAGCTTTATCCCGATCCGCAGGCCTTGTGGATGGCGGCGGGGGCCACTGATGTGCTGGAGTCGGCGCGGGTCTGCACCAGCCTCGGCGAAGCCCTGTCGGGCACGGCCTTCGCGGTGGCCTGCTCGGCGCGCCGGCGTGATGTCGCGGTGCCGATGGTCGATGCGCGCACCGCGGCGGCGGAAGCCGTGGCAATTGCGGCGGAGCGCAAGGTGGCGCTGGTCTTCGGCAACGAAACCTCGGGGCTCAGCAACGACGAGGTCGGCGCCTGCGGGCTGCTGGCGAGCATTCCGGTCGCGGAGGATTTCTGGTCACTGAACGTCGCGGCCGCAGTGCAGGTGTTCTGTTATGAGTTGCGCATGGCCGGCGGAGCGACGCTGGCGCCGGACAAGGCGCAGGCACTGGCCGCGCATGACGAGGTGGAGGCGTTTTATGAACATCTCGAACGCACCATCATTGCCACCGGTTTTCTCAATCCCGCGCATCCGCGCAAGCTGATGTACCGCTTGCGCCGGCTGTTTGCCCGTGCCCGCCTGCAGGTCGAGGAGGTCAACATCCTGCGCGGCATCCTCGGCAGCGTCACCGATCCCAAGGGTCGCCGCAAGCCGGATTGATCCATAAGCGTTTGTTTTATATCGGTAATTCCACGCCATCCTATTCTTGATTAAAATGGTGGGACTTGTTGTGGGCCGCCGGCTCCTTCCATTTATCAGGCAATGCTGATGTTTGAACGGATCAAAGAAGAGATTTCCGTGGTGTTCGAGCGTGACCCCGCTGCGCGCAGCACCTGGGAAGTGGTGACCTGCTACCCGGGTTTCCATGCGCTGCTGCTGCACCGTTTCTCGCACTGCGTCTGGCACAAGGGCTTCAAGTGGCTGGCGCGCTGGCTGGCGCACGGCGGCCGCTGGCTGACCGGCATCGAGATCCATCCGGGCGCGCGCATCGGCCGGCGCTTTTTCATCGACCACGGCATGGGCGTGGTGATCGGTGAGACCGCTGAAATCGGCGACGACTGCACGCTGTACCACGGCGTCACACTGGGCGGTACCACCTGGAACAAGGGCAAGCGCCATCCGACACTGAAGAACGGCGTGGTGATTGGTGCCGGCGCCAAGATCCTCGGCCCGATCACCATCGGCGAAAACGCCAAGATCGGTTCCAACGCAGTGGTGGTGAAGGACGTGCCGGACAATGCCACGGCGATCGGCATCCCGGCGCGGCTGGTCGAAAGCCAGGAAGCGGCGGGACGCTTCGCCGCCTACGGCATCGCCCGCGACGCCAACGATCCGGTGGCCAAGGCGATGCACGTGCTGATTGACCACAGCGCCGAGACCGACCAGCGGATCGACCAGATCCTTGCCGAACTGCAGCGCCTGGGCCTGAAGATCGAGGGCGCCGATACCCAGAAACTGGATGCCGGCAGCCTCAATCGCATTGTTGATTGAATTGCTCGGGTAAGGTATACTTGAGCAACTTCTCAGGGTATTGTGTTTCTCATAAGTGTTTGTTTTTATTTATAATTTTGAGGTGCCACGATGAGACTGACGACCAAAGGGCGATTTGCGGTAACCGCGATGGTGGATCTGGGCATGCGCCATGGCACCGGTCCGGTGACGCTGGCGGAAATCAGTGGCCGGCAGAAGATTTCGCTGTCTTATCTTGAGCAACTGTTCGGCAAGCTGCGCCGGCGCGGCATCGTGGATTCGGTGCGCGGTCCCGGCGGCGGTTACTGCCTGGCGCGTGAAGCGGCGCAGCTGACCGTGGCCGACATCATCCTCGCGGTCGACGAGCCGATCGACGCCACGCAGTGCGCCGGCAAGGAAAACTGCAAGGACGAGGAAAAATGCCTGACCCACGATCTGTGGGCCAACCTCAACGAACGCATTTTCGATTATCTCGGTTCGGTCACGCTGCGCCAGCTGGTGGAGAACCAGCGCGCCAAGGAAGCGGGTATCGCGCCGGTGCATGACATGCGCCTGGTGGCGCGCCGGCAGAGCGCGGCCACGGTCTGAAGACCGCCGTTTCACGCCATGCACGTCTATTTCGACCATAACGCCACCACGCCGCTCGACGGGCGCGTGCTCGACGCGATGCTGCCGTACCTGCGCGAGCAGTGCGGCAATGCCTCGAGCCGCCACGAATACGGCACCGCCGCGCGCAAGGCGCTGGACGATGCCCGCGAACAGGTCGCGGCGCTGGTCGGCGTGCAGCCGGCACAGGTCATTTTCACCAGCGGCGGCACCGAGGCGAACAACCTGTTCATCAAGGGCGCCGCCGGATACCTGAAGCCGGCGCAGATTGCGGTCAGCGCCATCGAACATCCCTGCGTCGCAAAGCCGGCGCAGGAACTGGCGCGGCAGGGCTGGAGCCTGCGCCGGCTGGCGGTGACCCGCCAGGGCAAGATCGATCTGGATGATGTCGATGCGGCGCTGGCGACGGCCACCGGCATGGTGTCGGTGATGCTGGCCAACAACGAGACCGGCGTGATCCAGGATGTCGCTGCTGTCGGCGAACGCGCGCGGCGCGCGAAGGCACTGATGCACACCGATGCGGTGCAGGCGCTGGGCAAGATGGCGGTCGATTTCAACGCCCTCAACGTCCATGCGATGACGCTGTCGGCGCACAAGATTTACGGGCCCAAGGGCGCCGGTGCGCTGGTGGTCGACAAGCGCCTGGAACTGCGGCCGCTGCTGTCAGGCGGCGGGCACGAGCGCGGCATGCGGTCCGGTACCGAGAATGTCGCAGCCATCGTCGGTTTCGGCGCGGCCTGCGAACTGGCGGCGGGGCGCATGGCCGGTTTGAACCGGCAGCTCTCCGCACTGCGCGAACGGCTGGAACGCGGCCTTGCCGGCTTCGGTGCGGTCATTTTCGGCGCTGCCGCGGAACGCGTGCCGAATACCAGTTATTTCGCGCTGCCGGGCATCGACGGCGAGGCGCTGGTGATCGAACTCGACAAGGCCGGTTACGCGGTGGCCGCAGGCGCCGCCTGCTCCAGCGCGAGCACCGAGCCGTCGGCGACGCTGCTGGCAATGGGCGTTGCGCCCGATGTCGCGCGCGGCGCGGTGCGTTTTTCACTCGGTGCCGCGAATACGGCGGAGCAGGTGGACGGATTTCTGGTGGCGCTGGCGGCAATCGTGCAGCGCCTGCGGCGGCTGACCGCCGTCGCGGTCTGACAGGAGGGACTGAAATGGCAATACAACTGACGGAAAGTGCGGCAAAACAGATCAATGCCCAGATCGCGAAACGCGGCAAGGGCCTCGGCCTGCGCGTCGGCGTCAAGAAGACCGGCTGCTCGGGCTGGGCCTACACCTACGACTATGCCGATGCGGTGCAGGGTGAAGACCGGGTATTCGAGGCGCATGACGCGAAACTGGTCATTGATGGCGAGAGTCTGGAATTTCTCGAAGGCTCGACCATCGACTACGTGCGCGAGGGCCTGAAGCAGGCCTTCAAGGTCAACAACCCCAACGTCGATGCCACCTGCGGTTGCGGCGAGAGTTTCACGGTCAAGGCCGGCGGCTGAGCGCTGCAACCGGGCCCCCAACGGACACCCTCATGAGCACAGTACTCGACACCCTCGTCAGCCAGCCCTACAAGCACGGCTTTGTCACGGACATCGAATCCGAGACCGCGCCCAAGGGCCTGAACGAAGACATCATCCGCATGATTTCGGCGAAGAAGAACGAGCCGGAATGGCTGCTCGATTTCCGTCTGCAGGCCTATCGCCACTGGCTGACGATGGCGGAACCGCAGTGGCCGAACGTGCATTACCCGAAGATCGATTTCCAGGCGATCAGTTATTACGCCGCGCCCAAACCCAAGCTGAAGAAAAGCATGGACGAGGTCGATCCGGAGTTGCTGCGGACCTTCGAGAAACTCGGCGTGCCGATGCACGAGCGCGCGGCACTGGCCGGTGTCGCGGTCGACGTCATTTTTGACTCGGTGTCGGTGACCACGACCTACAAGGAAAAACTGGCCGAGGTCGGCATCATCTTCTGTTCGATCTCGGAAGCCGTGCACAACCACCCGGAGCTGGTCAGAAAATACATGGGCTCGGTGGTGCCGGCCGGGGACAACTATTACGCCGCGCTCAATTCCGCGGTGTTCACCGACGGTTCGTTCTGCTTCATTCCGAAGGGCGTCAAGTGCCCGATGGAGCTGTCGACCTATTTCCGCATCAACACCCAGGACTCGGGCCAGTTCGAGCGCACGCTGATCATTGCCGAGGAGGGTGCCCAGGTGTCCTATCTCGAGGGCTGCACCGCGCCCAAGTTCGACACCAACCAGCTGCACGCGGCTGTGGTGGAGCTGGTGGCGCTGGACGACGCCGACATCAAGTATTCGACGGTGCAGAACTGGTACGCCGGTGACGAGAATGGCGTCGGCGGCATCTACAACTTCGTCACCAAGCGCGGGCTGTGCAAGGGGCGCAATTCGAAGATTTCCTGGACCCAGGTCGAAACCGGCTCGGCGATCACCTGGAAATACCCGTCCTGCGTGCTGCTCGGCGAGAATTCGATCGGCGAGTTCTACTCGGTGGCGCTGACCAACCACAAACAGCAGGCCGACACCGGCACCAAGATGATCCACCTCGGGAAAAACACCCGCAGTACGATCATCAGCAAGGGCATCTCGGCCGGGCATTCCAACAACAGCTACCGCGGTCTGGTGAAAATCGGCGCGAAGGCGGAAGGCGCGCGCAATTTCTCGCAGTGTGACTCGATGCTGATCGGCTCGAAATGCGGCGCCAACACCTTTCCCTACATCCAGGTGCAGAACCCGACCGCGAAGGTCGAGCACGAGGCGACGACCTCGAAAATCGGCGAAGACCAGCTGTTCTATTTCCAGAGTCGCGGCATTCCCGCCGAGGAAGCGGTGTCGATGATCATCAACGGCTTCTGCAAGGATGTGTTCCAGCAACTGCCGATGGAGTTTGCGGTCGAGGCGACCAAGCTGCTCGGGCTCAAGCTGGAAGGCAGCGTGGGTTAAAGGTCAAGGTCAAAAGCAGCCACAGAGGACACAGAGGGCACAGAGATTTCCGGCGGGATGCCGAATCTCCAATAACCAGTCTGTTTCCTCCATGGCGAGATGAATGAGGTTTTTCTCTGTGAACTCTGTGCCCTCTGTGGCTAAAGGTTTTAGGTTTTACACATCATGATCAACAGCAACGCAAAAACAATCCTCGAAGTCCGCAACCTGACGGCGACTGTCGCCGGGGTGGACATTCTCAAGGGCATCAACCTCACGGTGCGCGCCGGCGAGGTGCACGCGATCATGGGGCCCAACGGCTCCGGCAAGAGCACTTTTGCCAAGGTGCTGGCGGGGCATCCGGCCTATGCGGTGAAGGGCGGCGAAGTGCTGTTCGAGGGCAAGGACCTGTTCGCGCTGGAGTCTGATGAGCGCGCCCGCGCCGGCATCTTCCTCGGCTTCCAGTATCCGGTCGAAATCCCGGGTGTCACCAACAGCGCCTTCCTGCGCCTCGCGTACAACACGGTGCAGGGCGGCCGCGGCAGGGATGAACTCGATCCGCTGGAGTTCGACGACCTGGTGCGCGAAAAAATGAAGCTGCTGGAAATGAATCCCGAATTCCTCAGCCGCAGTGTCAACGACGGTTTCTCCGGCGGCGAGAAAAAGCGCAACGAGATCCTGCAGATGGCGCTGCTCGAGCCGAAACTGTCGCTGCTCGACGAAACGGATTCCGGCCTCGACATCGACGCGCTGCGCGTGGTTGCCGGTGGTGTCAACAAGCTGCTGAATGCCGACAATGCCTGCGTGCTGGTGACGCATTACCAGCGCCTGCTCAACTACATCACGCCGGATTACGTGCACGTGATGTCCGCAGGCCGCATCATCCGTTCCGGCGACAAGTCGCTGGCGCTGGAGCTGGAGGAGCGCGGCTACGACTGGCTGCTGGATGCCAAAAAGGCGGCGGCGTGACGACGGTGGCTGTTCATCCCTACGTGGCCTCGCTGCTGGCCGGCAGCGGCGCGGTGCCGAAAAGCCCCGCCGCCTGGCTCGATGCCCGCCGCGCGGCGGCGCTGGAGCGCGCCAATGCCCTGTCGGTGCCGACCACGCGCGACGAGGAATGGCGTTTCACCGACCTGGCGCCGCTTACCCGGCTGCAGTTCCAGCCGGTAACCGCGGCAGCCAGCGCATCCGCGGCAGCCAGCGCATCCGCGGCGGACATTGCCGCTTACGTGGTGGCCGAAGCTGCCGTGCGGCTGGTGTTCGTGGATGGCATCCATGTGCCGGCGCTGTCGCAGACGGGTTCGCTGCCGGCGGGCATCACCGTCGAGTTGCTGGCCGATGCGCTGAAAAAACACGCTGCGCTGATCGAGCCGCATCTCGCGCAGCTGGTTAAAAATGACCATGACCTGTTTGCCGCGCTGAATACCGCCTTCCTGCAGCACGGCGTGTTCATCCATGCGGCAAAAAACGCCGCGCTGAAGGCGCCTATCCACCTGCTGTTCGTGGCCACCCGCAAGGGAGCCGCGTCTTATCCGCGCTGCCTGGTCGTTGCAGATGCCGGCAGCGGGATCGCCGTCATCGAGGACTACGTGGCGCTGGGTGACGAGGCCTGCCTGACCAACGCCGTCACCGAGATCGCGGTCGCACCTGACGCGTCGGTGCGCCACATCAAGCTGCAGCGTGAAAACAGCCAGGCTTTCCACATCGGCAGCTGCGCGGTGACGCTGGCGAAGGATGCGCGTTACCTGTCGCATGCGGTGACTTTCGGCGCGCGGCTGTCGCGCAACAACCTGAGCGTGACCCAGCAGGGCGAGGGCGCGCACGCGCAGATCGACGGCATCGCGCTGATCGGCGGCCGCCAGCTGGCCGACACCCATACGCTGATGGACCACACGAAGCCCAACGGAACCTGCGAGCAGTCGCACAAGACCATCGTCGGCGGCGCCGCGCACGCGGTGTTCAACGGCAAGGTGTTCGTGCGCGAGGGCGCGCAGCTGACCAATTCCTCGCAGCAGAGCCGCAACCTGCTGCTGTCGGACAGGGCGCGTGTCGACACCAAGCCGCAGCTGGAGATTTTTGCCGATGACGTCAAGTGCGCGCATGGCGCCACTGTCGGCCAGCTCGACGCCGACCACCTGTTCTACCTGAAGAGCCGCGGCCTGCCGGAAGCGCAGGCGCGCAACCTGCTGACCTATGCCTTCGGCGCCGAGATCATTGACCGCATCCCGGTGCCGTCGCTGGTGGCGCAGCTGGAGAAATACGTGATGGCGCGCACGGAGGCGGCTGCATGACCGCGCGGGATCCCCTGCTGGCGCCGCTGGATGTCGCCGCGCTGCGCCGCGACTTTCCGATCCTTGATCTCGAGGTCAACGGCAAGCCGCTGGTTTTTCTCGACAATGCAGCCTCGAGCCAGATGCCGCAACCGGTTATCGAACGCTGGAACCTCTACCGCAAGGCCCAGCACGCCAACATCCACCGCGCAGTGCATTACCTGTCGGAGACCGCGACTGCCGAGTACGAGAAGGCAAGGCACAAGGTCCAGGCCTTCATCAATGCCGCCGAGCCGCGTGAATGCATCTTCACCAGTGGTACCACCGAGGGCATCAACCTGGTGGCCCAGGGTTACGGGCGCAAGTTCTTCGGCGCCGGCGACGAGATCATCCTGACCACGCTGGAGCACCATTCCAACATCGTGCCCTGGCAGATGGTTGCCGAAGAAAAGGGCGCGACCATCCGCGTCGTGCCAGTCAACGACCGCGGCGAACTGCTGGTCGACGAATACCGCAAACTGTTCAGTGCGAAGACGAAGTTTGTCGCGCTGACCCATGTCTCGAACGCGCTGGGCACGATCACGCCGGTGCGGGAAATGATTGCCATTGCCCATGAACACGGGGTGCCGGTGCTGGTGGACGGCGCGCAGGCGGCGCCGCACCTGAAGGTCGATGTGCAGGCGCTGGACTGCGACTTCTACGCCTTCTCCGGGCACAAGCTCTGCGGCCCGACCGGCATCGGCGTGCTCTACGGCAAGGCCGCGCTGCTGGAAAAGATGCAGCCCTTCAAGGGCGGCGGCGACATGATCCTGTCCGTCACCTTCGAAAAAACCACCTACGCGCCGATTCCCGCCAAGTTCGAGGCCGGCACGCCGCCGATCGGCGAGGCGATCACGCTCGGTGCGGCGATCGATTACCTGGGCGGCATCGGCATCGAGCGCATTGCTGCCCATGAAACCGACCTGCTGGACTACGCCACCGACCGCTTCAACCGCCTGCCCGGCGTGCGCCTGATCGGCACCGCCGAGAAAAAGGCCGCCGTGCTGTCTTTTGCGGTGGAGGGCGTGCATCCGCACGACGTCGGCTCGCTGCTCAATGACGACGGTGTGGCGATCCGCACAGGCCACCATTGCGCGCAGCCGGTGATGCAGCGTTTCAAGGTGCCGGCGACCTGCCGCGCATCCTTCGCCTTCTACAACACCACAGCCGAAGTCGACGCGCTGGTCGAGTCGCTCGGCCGGGTGCAGAAGTTGTTCGCATGAAAAACAAAACCTTAGCCACAGAGGTCACAGAGGACACAGAGAACTGCAAACCCTGGGGTTTTCTCTGTGCTCTCTGTGACCTCCGTGGCTGCTTTTAGCCTTTGACTTTGATTATGGACAGCCGCCAGCTTTATCAGGAGATGATCCTCGAGCACAACAAGAAGCCCCGCAACTGGGGCATGCTTGCCGACGCCACCCACAAGGCGGAAGGGCTGAACCCGCTGTGCGGTGATCATATCCACCTGTCGCTGAAACTCAATGGCGAGCAGGTCGAGGCTGTCGGCTTCGAGGGCGAGGCCTGCGCGATCTGCAAGGCTTCGGCGTCGATGATGACCGCAATCGTCAAGGGCAAGACCCGCGCCGACGCCGAACAGATGGTGCAGGAATTCCGCGATATGACCACCGGCAAGCTCGATCCGGCGGGAACACACCACCTCGGACGCCTGACCGTATTTGCCGGGGTGCGCGACCTGCCGACGCGGGTGAAGTGCGCGATCCTGCCCTGGCATACGCTGCACGCCGCCTTCGCCGGTACTGACACCGCATCCACCGAATAACCGCGCCTCGGGCGCAGACGCAACACCGACCATGCCGAAAATCGCCGAAATCGAACCGACACCCAATCCCAACGCGATGAAATTCATCCTGCGGGAGCCACTGACCTGGGGCATCACCCGCTCGTACGATAAACCCGAGCAGGCAGTGGGTGATCCGCTGGCGATGGCGCTGTTCGACATCGAGCATGTGACCAACGTGTTCTACGTCGACCACTGGGTCACCGTGACCCAGGACGGCGGCGCCGACTGGCAGGAACTCATGCGCAAGCTGGCAGTGCCGATCCGTGACGCCCCCACGGCCGATGCGCAGTCGGCGCAGCTGGCCGAGCAGGCGGGCGAGGCGCTGGATCCGGAAAAACTGAGCCCGGAAGACCGTGATCGCCTTGACCGCATCAATGCCGCGCTCGACGAACAGGTGCGGCCGTACCTGCAGAACGACGGCGGCGACCTGTACGTGGTCGGCCTCGAGGGCAACAAGCTGTCCGTGCATTACCAGGGCGCCTGCGGCAGCTGCCCGAGCTCGCTGTCGGGCACGCTCGCCGGCATCGAAAGCCTGGTGCGCCAGATCGAACCCGACCTCGAAGTTGTTGCGGTGTGACCATGGCTGACTGGGTTACCGTCGCCGCGGTAGGCGAGATTGCGACCGGCAGCTGCAAGGTCGCCGATGTTGATGGTGTTGCCATCGCGGTGTTCAACATCGGCGGCGAATATTTCGCAATCGAGGACGTCTGCACCCACGACGGCGGCGAGCTGGCGAGCGGCCATATCGACGGCGACCAGGTGGTCTGTCCGCGCCACGGCGCGCGTTTCTGCGTGCGCACCGGCGACGCGCTGTCGGCGCCGGCCTACGAGCCGACTGCGAAATTCCCGTTGCGCATCGAGGGCGGGCAGATCCAGGTGCGGGATGAACGCTGGGATTAGACGATGGTGATTGGTGACTGGTAATTGGTAAATGGCGGGGCAAGCCGCTGTTACCAATTACCAGTCACCAATTACCGCTCACCGCTCAATGGATACCCTGACCCACGCCCTCTCCGGGGCGCTGCTGGCGCGCGCGACTGCGGGCATCGAAAAACCCGCCTTGCCGCTGGCACGCCGTGTCGGCATCGGTTTTGCCGTCGGCGCATTCCCCGACATCGACGTCGTCGCGTCATGGATTTCACCGCTGGCCTATCTCTACCATCACCGCGGGGTCACCCACTCGCTGGTCATGCTGCCGCTGTGGACGATCCTGCTGTCGCTGATTTTCGCGCTGCTCTGGCGCAAGGGGCCGGGCTGGAAGACCTATGCGCCGGTGGTCGCGCTGTCGCTGGCCGCGCACATCGCCGGCGACTGGATCACCAGCTTCGGCACGATGATTTTTGCGCCGTTCTCGGATTACCGTCATGGCCTCGGCACCACCTTCATCATTGACCTCTGGTTCAGCGGCATCATCGTCGCCGGCCTGCTGGCCTCGCTGATCTGGCGGCATTCGCGCATCCCGGCGGTCGCCGGCCTCGTGCTGCTCGCGTCCTATGTCGGCCTGCAGTACACGGCCCTGCAGCAGGCGATCGACTTCGGTGAACGCCATGCGCAGGCCGCCGGCATCCCCGCGGTTGCAGTGAGTGCGCTGCCGCGCCCGGTGTCGCCGTTCAACTGGATGGTGATCGTCGAGGACGCTGCCGGTTACCACTACAGCCACGTCAACGTCCGGCGCGACCAACTGAAATCGGCCGGCCCGGATGCGGGTTTCATTGCACGGCTCGACGCGGTGTACCGGCCGCTCGACAAGGCAGCCTGGGACTACAGTCCGCGCTTCGGCAACGGCGGTCAACGGGCCGCGGTGCGTGCCGTGTTCGAGCACCAGGACTTCGCGTTTTTCCGCTGGTTCTCGGCCTATCCGGTGCTGCACCGGATCGATGACGGTGACGGCAAGCTTTGTGTCTGGTTCAGGGATCTGCGTTTCCTGACGCCGGGCCGCGACAGTTTCCCCTTCATTTACGGCCTCTGCAGCGACGCTGCCGGACCGATGCGGCCCTACGGCCTGGACGGCGACAGCCGCTTCCCGGTCCACTGAGCACGCACGGTTGCAGTGCGCCGCGGGCTTCCCGTGCACCCGGCTGCTTCAGGCAGGCCGGGCAGGGGCCTGATTTTCCCCGTGTTCCTGCTGGCACCTAAATTGCTGGCGTTTCCTGCCGTAAGCAAGATGGGCGCCTTCATGGGGAGGGCATGAGGGTCTGTCGATACTACGGAGACACAGACCATGGACAAAACACGCGGGGTGGATTTCCTGTTTACCGGCCTGGCCGTCGTGCCGGGAATGCTGTTGTTCAGCGGACACCCGGGACCCGCACTGCTGCTGTTCGTGCCGCTGCTGATCGGCGCCTGCCTTGCCGGCATGTACGAACAGCAGACTTCGGCGCAGACGCAGCAGGATGCCGGCGCTGCCGAGCCGCAGTCGACACTGACGGCTGCCGGTCACTGGCGCAAGCGCCTGGATTGATCCTGATCAAGGCCTGGCGGTTGTCCGGTGGCATGCTGCCTGACATGTGGCCTCGAAACGTATTTCTCCCCCTGATTGCGGCGATCCTTGCGTTCGCCTCCCTCGCGCATGCTGCGGCGCCGGCCGGGCCGGCCGCGTTGCCGCGTGAAATCATTCCCGGTTCCGAACTGATGACGACGCAGGAGCGTGAGCAGTACCGCCTGCGGCAGCGCGGCGCCGGCACCCCGCAGGAACGCGAGCGGCTGCGCGCCGAACATGTGAAGGCGATGGAGGCGCGCGCGCGACTGCAGGGCTTGAGCGTGAGCGATCCGAGCCGCGAGCGGCAGGGCAGACAATGAGGCTGCTGATGACGCTGTTGCTGTCTGGCCTGCTGACAGCTCCTGTGGCGCTGGCAGCCGGCGATCCGGTGCGCGGCGAAAAACTGCACCAGGACTGTCTCGGCTGCCACGGCACCGAACTCTATGCGCCGTCGCGGGCGAAGGTGAAGACCCTTGCCGCGCTGAAAAAGGAAATCGAACGCTGGAACGACCGCATGAATCCGAAGTTCAGCAAACAGGAGATCGAGGACATCCTCGCCTGGCTCAACCGCGATTTCTATAAATTTCCGCCGTAATTTATATAAGTATTTGATTTTATTGATATTTTAGCCATTCTCTGCGGACAGCAGCCAGAGCAGGGCATCGAGCCCGCTGTGGTTGATCGCATAGGTCGTCTGCTCGCGCACCACCGGCTTGGCGCGGTAGGCGAAGCTGACGCCGCATTCCGCCATGAACTTCAGGTCGTTGGCGCCGTCGCCGATGCCGGCGATCTGTTCACGCTTCAGTCCGAGTTCAGCCGCAATCTTCAGCAGCGCCGCGCGTTTGGCATCGGCATTGACGATGCCGCCGGTGACATTGCCGGTCAGCCTGCCATTGCTGATTTCCAGCACATTGGAATGCGTGTAGTCGAGCTGCACGCGTGATTTCAGGCGGTCGGTCATGAAGGTGAAGCCGCCGGACACCAGCAATGTCCTGATGCCGGCGCGGCGCACCGTTTCCAGCATGCGTTCCGCGCCGGGTGAAAACTTCAGCCGTTCGTCGTAGACCCGCTGCAGCGCCGATTCGTCGAGCCCCTTCAGCAGGGCCAGGCGTTCGCGCAGGCTCTGGTCGTATTCGATTTCGCCGCGCATCGCGCGTTCGGTGATTTTGGCGACCTCGGACTTGATGCCGACCATGTCGGCGAGCTCATCGATGGTTTCCATCGTGATCAGCGTCGAATCCATGTCCATCACCAGCAGGCGGAAGTCGCCGAGCCTGCGGCCCTCGGGCACAAAACCAAAATCAAGTTTCGCCGCTGCGCAATGTTCGGCGATGCCGGCGGCGGGTTGTGCGTCGCCCAGGCGGAACGCAGTGTCGGTGAGGCGGTCGATGGCGGAGGCGCCCGACAGTTTTGCCAGCGCCTTGAGGTCGCGGGTTTCGATGTCCGCGCCCTGGATCACGAGGTGCATGACGGCTTCCAGAAAAAGAGCCGCGATTATAGCGGAGGCTTCAGTGCCATCAGTGTCATGGCGTGATGATCCATGCGGCGATGCGCTTGACGACTTCGTTTTCGATGCCGTTGAAACCATGGTAGGCACGGGCGCCGCAGGCATCGCCCGTGGTGTCGCCGCCTTCAACAACGACCAGTTCCTTGCGCGGCGGCGTGGTCAATCGGTCCATCAGTCGCGGCATGTCCCGCAGCAGGCAATAGCGGCAGGCATCATTGCGGTGATGCACCACCAGCACAGGAATGCGCAGGCGCTCAAGATCCATTTCCGGAACGGCACGGCTGTCGCGGTCGCTGAGCATGGTTGCAGTCAACACAATACCGTCGGGACCGCCTTCCTCCAGCGGCAGTTGCGTTGCGGCGTGGGCCACCGACTGTGTGCCGCGGCTGGTGCCGACCAGCCACACGGGGATTTTGGCCTGCTGGCGCAGCCAGGCGATTACCGCTTTGACATCGGCAACATGCTCGGCTGTCTGGCGATTTCCGGACAGATAGGGATGGGATTTTTTGTCGGAGGGTACATCGATGACCACGGTCAACAAGCCTTCGGCAGCGAACAGTTCCCGTGAACGCACCAGGAAATTCCCGCCGCGTGCAATGCTGCCATCGTCCTGTAACTGGATATTGCCGTTGCCGCCCGCAAAGAGCACGACTGCGGCCAGCGGCTTGTCCGGCTTGATCACGAGTATGCGCTGGGTGACCCCGGGACGCGAGGGAACATCCACGGTCTGAGGTGTCGCAGCCTGCGCCACCAGGGCGCAGGCCAGCAGCGCAGCACCGAATGCGCTGCGGCCATGCGTGGGATATGTGCCAAGTCTCATGCCGGCGATGATACTCCGGCGTCGCGCAGCCAGTTCAGCGGTTGGGCTGCATGCCCAGCGCGTTGTTGATGCGGTTGTTCGAGTTGTAGATTGCGACGACCTGCACCGCCTCGAGGATCTCGACCTCCTTCAGGCCGGCCGCGCGCAGGCCGCCGATCAGCGTGGCGTCGACGTCACCGGCGTGCAGCGTCAGCTTCGAGGCGAACTCCGCCAGCGCATGCAGGCGCGGCGTCAGCGTGGCGCGGCGCCAGGCGAGTGCCAGCGTGTCAACAAGATGCGTATCCATGCCGTATTTTTTCAGTGCGCCACCATGCGACAGGATGCAGACCTCGCAGCGGTTCTCGACGCTGGTGATCAGCGCCAGGAATTCGCGCTCCACCGGGGGCAGTTCACCATCGTCCGATCGCATCAGCTTATCGAGGTAGCCCTGGTACAGCGCCAGCCGTCCCGGCCCGAAGGGCAGCCGCAGGAAGTTGCGCACGAAACCCAGGCGTTCCAGGCATTCCTGCTGCAGCTTGCGCACGGCCGGCTCGGGATTTTTCAGCTCGGGCAGGCGCAACCAGGAAAAGCGTTTGCCCTTGGACGCTGTGGGTTTTTTTACGGCCTTGCTCATGAAGGTTCTCCGGGATTAGCGGTGAGGTGGATCACTCGGGCTGGATGCCCGCGGCACGCGCAACCTTGATCCATTTCTCGATTTCGCTGCGCGTGAACTGGTCGTATTCCTCGGGCGTGCTGCCGACCGGATCGGCGCCTTCTCCGGACAGGCGTTCGCGCACCGCGGGATCCGACAGCGCAGTTTTCAGTGCACCGAGCACCCGGTCAATGGCCGGGCGCGGGGTGCCGGCCGGTGCAAAAAGGCCGAAGCCGGCGGTGACCACGAATCCCGGCACGCCGGATTCGATCATCGTCGGCACGTCGGCGGCGGCGGGGGAGCGTTTTTCGCCACCCTGGGCGATCATGCGCAGCCTGCCCGCGCGCGACTGGCCGATGATCGCCGGCATGCTGCTGATCAGCAGCTCGACGTGGCCGGCCATCGTGTCGGTCAGTGCCGGGCCCGCGCCCTTGTACGGCACATGGGTCATTTTGATCTGCGCCACCGAGCCCAGCAGTTCCGCGGACAGGTGGCCGATGCTGCCGCGGCCGGCGCTGCCGTAATTGAGTTGTCCCGGCTTCGACTTCGCCAGAGCGATCAGCTGCTTGGCGTTTTTCACCGGCAGCGAGGGGTGCACGACGATCGCGCTCGGCACGTCGGCGACCTTG
>JAHCAG010000011.1 GCA_019635015.1 Burkholderiales bacterium
GATCAACAACTCCGGCACGCTCAACGCCAGCAGTGCGGTGGTCGAAGGCGGCCGCATCCTGCTCAAGGCCACGAAGAATATCGAAACCACTGCCGGCAGCGCGATCAGCGCCAGCGGCAGCACGGGCGGCACGGTCACCCTGCAGTCGGGCGATACCACCCTGGTCGAAGGCCGGGTCGATGCAGTCGGCAGTACGGGGACAGGCGGCACGGTGCAGGTTCTGGGTGACCGGGTAGGGTTGACCGGTAGTGCACAAATCGACGCTTCAGGCGAAACCGGTGGCGGTACGGTGCTGGTGGGGGGCGACTATCAGGGCGTGAATCCGGAGATCCGGAATGCCCGGCGCACTCATGTCGGTTCCGGCGCCGTGATCAAGGCTGACGCAATCGGCAACGGTGATGGTGGGAAGGTCGTCGTCTGGGCGGATGGAGACACCCGTTATTCGGGATCAATCAGTGCCCGCGGCGCCGGCAGCGGCGAGGGCGGCCTGGTGGAGGTATCCGGCAAACATCTGCTGGATTTCCACGGGCGCATCGACGTCAGCGCAGAGAGTGGTCCTGGCGGCCGCGTGCTGCTCGATCCCCAGGACATCCTGCTCAACACCTCGACCCAGCCGACGCCGCCCGTCAACCCCGACGGTGTGCCCGATGTGGCTTTCGGCGATGCGCCGGACCCCGGCACCTATACCATCCAGATCGCCGATATCACCGGATTCTCGGAACTGTATCTGCAGGCCACCCGCAACATCACCGTGGCCAACGCGGTGACCATGGGTGCCGGCAACAGCATCCGGCTCGAAGCGAACAATGACATCACCGTCAATGCCGGGGCGACGATGACGGTGTCAGGCGCGGGCTCGATCACGCTGGTGGCGGATGCCGACAATTCGGGCGTCGGCTCGGTGGCGCTGGCTGCCGGCCTGGTGGCGCGCCAGGGCGGCATATCGATCAGCGGTGCCGGAGTGACCGGCACGGCCGCAGGCACCATCACCGCCACCGGTGCCGGCAACCTCGACGCAGGCAACGTGACCATCAACGCCAGCGGCACTGTCAACCTGCTCGGCGCCATCACGGCAACGGGCGGCACGGCGACCGGCGGCAATCCCGGGCGCAACGGCGGCAACATCACCATCAATGCTGCTGGAGTGAGCGCCGCAGCGATCACTGCCAACGGCTCGGCAGGCAACGGCGCGGCACTGGACCAGCAGGGTGGTGCCGGCGGCACGATCACGATCAACTCGACCGGCGGCATCGCCACCGGGGCTCTTGGCGCCTCGGGCGGCAACGCGAGCAGCAACAATGCCGCTGCCGGTGCCGCGGGCTCGATAACCATCAACAACAGCCTTGCCGGCGACGTGACGACCGGCGCCCTGACGGTGCGCACGGGCGCGGCGACGGGCGCCGGCACCGGCGGCGCCGCCGGCAGCATCTCGGTGCTCAATACCGCGGGTGCGATCAGCACGGCTGCGATCAATGCTGCAGGCAATGCCAAGGGAGCGGGCGGCGATGTCACGCTGAATGCCAGCGGTGACGTGCAGGTCACGGGCACGATTTCGACATCCGGCGGCGCAGGACTGGGTGTAACACCCGGTGCGAACGCGGGCAGCCTGAGCATCAGCGGCGTCAATCGCACGATCAGCGGTGCCATCACCGCGAGCGGCGGTGCCGGGCTCGGCGCGAACCAGGATGGCGGCGCTGCGGGCACGGTTAGCATCACCGGCAGCGGCACCCTGAACACTGCAGCCGTTACCGCGAGCACCGGCAATGCCACCGGCGCGGGGACCGGCGGCGCTGCCGGCAGCATCACGCTTTCCGGCAGCACGGTCACCGCGGGCGCACTGACCACCAGCGGCGGCTCCAACGGCGCTGCGGGGTCGATCAACGTGACCGCAGCCAGCGGACTGCTGAACCTGACGGGCAATCTGGCGGCCAGTGGCGGCGCCGCGGTTTCCGGGACCGCCGGCAACGACGGCGGCGCTGTCGTGCTGAGCGGAGTCAACGTGACGACACTGGCACTGACCGCCAGCGGCTCCAATGGCACGGGCGCGAACCAGCGCGGCGGCGCCGGTGGATCGATTACCGTCAACTCGACCGGCGGCGTGACGACGGGTGCCGTCACCGCCTCCGGCGGCAATGCCACTGCGACCGACGGTGACGGCGGCGCTGCGGGTACGGTGGCAATCAGCAACAGCATTGCCGGCAATGTCACGACCACCACACTGACTGCACGCAACGGCGCGGCAACCGGGGCAGGTGCCGGCGGTACCGCCGGCAGCATCACGGTGACCAACACTGCCGGCGACATCAGCACGACTGCGCTGAGCACCGCAGGCAACAACAAGGGTGCCGGCGGCAACATCACGCTGGATGCCGGCGGCAATGTTCAGGTTACGGGCACGATTTCGGTTTCCGGCGGCGGCGCTGCCGGCACAACCGCCGGCGCGAGTGCCGGCAACCTGATCATCAACGCGGTGGACAGCACGGTCACCGGCGCGATCACCGCCAGCGGTGGTGCGGGACTGGGCACGAACCAGACCGGCGGCGCTGCCGGCACGGTGAACCTCGCCGCCAGCGGAACGCTGAGCACGGCGGGCATTACTGCGAGCAGTGGCAATGCGACTGGCAGCGGCAGCGGTGGTGCAGCCGGCAGCATCACGCTGGCTGCCGGATCAATCGCGGCTACCGGAGCACTGACCACGACCGGTGGCCTGAACGGCGCCGCCGGCAACATCACGGCAACTGCGAGCGGTGGCGCACTTAACGTGAACGGCGCGGTGACGGCAAACGGGGGCACCGCAGGCAGTGGCACGGGCGGCAACAACGGCGGCACGGTGACACTGTCCGGTGCCGGTGTAACGACACTCGGCATCACCGCCAACGGTTCCGCCGGTGTCGGCGCCGGCCTCAATCAGGTCGGCGGTTCAGGCGGCACGATTGCCATCACTTCGACGGCCGGCATCAGCACAGCGGCACTGGCTGCTTCGGGCGGCGCTGCCTCCACGACCGATGCCGATGGCGGCAACGGCGGCACGATCACTCTCGACAACAGCATTGCCGGCAATGTCACGACCACCACAGTGACGGCACGCAACGGCGCAGCAACCGGGGCGGGGGTGGGTGGCGCAGCCGGCAGCATTGCGGTGACCAACACTGCCGGCGACATCAGCACGACTGCGCTGAGTACTGCAGGCAACAACAAGGGTGCCGGCGGCAACATCACGCTGGATGCCGGCGGCAATGTGCAGGTCACGGGCACGATTTCGACTTCGGGTGGTGGCGCGCTGGGCACGATGGCCGGCACCAGCGCCGGCAACCTGACGATCACCGGCATCAACCGCGCGGTGACCGGGGCGATTACCGCCAGCGGTGGTGCGGGACTGGGCGCGAATCAGGCCGGCGGTGCTGCCGGCGTGGTCAGCATCACCGGCAGTGGCACCTTGTCCACGACGGGAATCATCGCAAGCACGGGCAATGCGACGGGAAGCGGCGCCGGCGGTGCGGCCGGGAGCATTTCCCTGAGCGGCAGCGCGATCACCGCCACCGGCGCGCTGACAACGACCGGAGGTGCCAATGGCGCCGGCGGCAATATAACGGCGACGGCAAGCACCGGCACGCTGAACGTGAATGCCGCGATCACGGCCAGCGGCGGTGCCGCGGTGGCCGGCAACGGCGGCAATGCGGGGGGGCAGATACAGCTGGCCGGCTTCGATGGCGTGACGGCCCTGGCGCTGACCGCCATCGGCACGGCGGGCAGCGGTGCAGGCCAGTCCGGTGGCGCCGGCGGCGGTGTTGCCGTCAGTTCCACGGCCGGCAATCTGCTGGTGGGAGCGATCAACGTTTCCGGCGGTGCGGCAGGTGGCGGCGATGCCGGCGGCGGCAATGGCGGCACGGTGCTGCTTGATGCCGGTGGCGCGTTGCCGCTGATCACGATGTCGGGGATCGCTGCCGCGGGCGGCAATCCGGCGGGCGCCGGCATCGCGGGCAACGGCGGCGATATAACCGTGAGCGACAATGCGCTGCTGGCTGCGAACACGGTGATCAACGCCAACGGCGGCACCGGCGGTGCGGGCGGCGAGGTGATTTTTGCAGGCAGCGTGAATTCCTCGGGCGCCGCGCGCACCCTGACCGTCAACACGACCGGCACCACGACTTTTGGCGGCGCTGTGGGTGACGTGTTTGCCCTGGGAACGCTGACCACCAATGCCGGTGGCAGTACGGTGCTGGGCGGCAATGTGAATACGGCCAATGCCGCGGTCAGTTTCGGTGACGCAGTCGGGTTGACCGCCGATGTGGTCATCACCACTGGCAGCGGCGCAGTGGTTTTCGCCGGCACCGTGGACGGCGGCCATGCGCTGACAGTCAATTCCTCCGGCGCAAAAACCTTTGGTGGCGCGGTGGGCTCGACCGACGCGCTGTCCGGTCTCGCAGTCAGTGCGGGCGGCACGACGGCCATCAACGGCGGCGGCATCACGACCACCGGTGGACAGTCCTTCGGCAATGCCGTGACGCTGGGCGGGTCGCCGGCTGTCGTCCTGGCTGCCGGCGGGGATGTGTCTTTCGCCGGCACCGTCAACGGCGCGCGGGCGCTGACCGTCAACACCCCGGGCAACACGGTATTCGGCGCCGCGGTGGGCAATACCACGGCCCTGACCGGGCTTGCGACGGATGCCGGGGGTGTCACCAGCGTCGCCGGCAACGTCGCGACGGCCAATGCGCCGATCAGCTTCGGCGACAATGTCGTGTTGACGGGAAACAGCACGGTCAGTGCCGGTTCCGGCGCGGTGACCTTTGCCGGCACCGTGGATTCCTCCGGCGCGGCGCGGGCGCTGACCGTCAATTCGACCGGTGTCACCACGTTTGGCGGCGCGGTTGGCAGCGGCATGGCGCTGGCGGGCGTGACGACCAATGCCGGCGGCAGCACCATCATCGGCGGCGGCGCAGTGACCACCACCGGCAACCAGAACTGGGGCGATGCAGTGACGCTGGCTGCGGACACCGTGCTTACCGGCGCAACTCCGGCCTTTGCATCAACGGTGAATGGCGACGGATTCAGCCTGCGGCTTGACTACAGCGGCCTGACCAGCATCAACGGCGCAAACTTCACCGGTATCCGCGATCTTGAAACCGGCAATGGCGGCACCACCCGCATTGCCGGCACCCTGGGCACATCAGGTGCGCAGACCTACAATGATGCGGTGGAACTGACGGCGGCCACCACGCTGAATGCCAGCGACGTCGTTTTTGCCGGAACCGTGAATTCTTCCGGCGCTGCGCGCGCACTGACTGTCAATGCATCGGGCATCACCCGGTTTGACGGTGCTGTGGGTGGTGGCACGGCGCTGGCCGCGCTGACCACCGATGCCGGCGGCAGCACGATCCTCGGCGGCAATGTCACCACGGCCAATGCTGCCGTCAGTTTCGGCGATGACGTGATCCTCGCCGGCAACAGCACGATCAGTGCCGGCAGCGGCGCGGTGACCTTCAGCGGCGGCGTGGACGGCGCGCATGCGCTGACCGTCAACAGCAGCGGCATCACCACCTTCAACGGCGCCGTCGGCAGCGCCACCGCCCTGGCTTCACTGACCACCAACGCCGGCGGCAGCACGCGTATCGGCGCCGGTGTCTCCACCACCGGCAACCAGGTTTATGGGGATGCCGTGGTGCTGACCGGCAACAGCGTGCTGCACGGCGCGACGCCGGTTTTTGCATCGACGGTCAATGGCGGCGGTTTCGACCTCGGCCTCGATTTCAGCGGCACCACCGTGATCAACGGCGCCGCTTTCAGCAACCTCGGCAGCCTCTCCACCGGCAATGGCGGCATCACGCAACTGGCGGGCACCATCGTGACCGCCGGCTCGCAGACCTATGGCGATGCGGTGACGACTGCCGCTGCGGTCACGCTCAATGCCGGCGGCGCCATCAGTGCCTCCGCGCCGGTGACTGCCACGGCCGGCCCGCTGACGCTGGTTTCGGGCGCAGGCATCGATCTGTCCGCGACCGGCAGCGACTTCGGCACCGTGCACGCCACCGCGGCCGGAAACATCACGCTGGCCGACATCAACAACATCATCATCAGTTCTGTTGCGGCGGGCGGATCGGTGCGGATTGCCGCCAGCGGCAACCTCACGCTGAACGGCGCAGTCAGCGCAGCTGCTGCGGGAGATGCCGCGGTGCTTGCCGCCGGCGGCAACTTCATCAATGCGGCGGGAGCGGCCGCCGTCAGCACGCCGTCCGGCCGCTGGCTGGTGTATGCCGCCGACCCGGACATGGCGGTTTTTGGCGGCCTTGCCAGCGGCAACGCGGCGCTCTGGTCGCAGACTTTTGCCGGCAATCCGCCGGCGACGATTGCTGTTGGCGGCAACCGCTACCTGTTTGCGGCCGGACGGGTGCTGACCGTGTCGGCAGGTGACGCAGCCAAGGTTTACGGCGACGATCTGACCGGGTTGCTGACCGCTTTTTCAGTGACCGGCTTCAATGCGAACACCTATGGCGGCGCTGTCACCGCCGACCTGCAGGCGGATGCGATCAGCGGTTTGCCGGCGCTGACTTCGGCGGGCGCCGCTGCCACTGCCGGTGTTGCAGGGTCACCCTACATGATCAACGCGGCGGCCGGTACGCTGGTGAGCCCGCACGGTTACAGCTTCGCGTTTTCGCTGCTGCCCGGCCAGTTGACGGTAAGCCCGGCAGCGCTGACCGTGCTTGCAAACGATGTGACCCGTAATTACGGCATCGCCAATCCGCCGTTCATTGCCAGTTATCTCGGCCTGCGTGCCGGAGATATGCCATTTGCGCTGGGTGGCGCCGTGTTTGTCACCGATGCCACGGAGAATTCCTTGCCGGGGCGATACATGATCGGCGTCAGCGGGCTGGCTTCGCCGAATTACGTGATCACCTATCTTCCGGGCTCGCTCACGGTCATTAACCGTGGCGTGGGAATCGAATCGCAGGGCAATGTGCTGGGTCTGCTTGCTGCACCCGGCGATGTCGTGTTGCCGTCCCCTTCGCAGGGAAGCCGCCTGCCGCCCGTGACCTGCGCCGGCTCCGGCCCGATGGCCGGATTGCGCTGCGGCAGCGCGAACCGCAACTGAGTTTTCCGGAAACCCGCTCCGGGTTTGGGTGTCCGTCCGCCTTGCTGTAGCATGACCCCGGCAGGCAAAAGCCTGCAACGGCCTGCACGGAAGGATTATCGATGGACGCCGCCGACGCACTGATTCTGGCCCGCACCCAGTTCGGGCTGAACATCGCCTTTCACATCCTGTTTCCCAGTCTGACCATCGCGCTGGCCTGGTTTCTGGTGTATTTCCGCGTGCGTTACGAGCGTACCCGCGATCCCGCGTGGCTGGCGACCTACCGGCTGTGGATCAAGGTGTTCGCGCTGAGTTTCGCGATGGGTGTGGTGTCCGGCATCGTCATGAGTTTTCAGTTCGGCACCAACTGGCCGGGTTTCATGAACACGGTCGGCAATATCGCCGGTCCGCTGCTGGCCTACGAAGTGCTGACGGCGTTTTTCCTCGAGGCCACCTTCCTCGGCATCATGCTTTTCGGCATGAACCGCGTGCCGTCCTGGCTGCATATCCTGTCGACGGTGATCGTCGCCATCGGCACTTCGCTGTCGGCGTTCTGGATCCTCGCGCTCAATTCCTGGATGCATACCCCCGTCGGCCACGTAATGGCAGACGGACAGATCATCGCCGGCGACTGGTTGCAGGTGATTTTCAACCCCTCGTTCCCGTACCGCTTCACGCACATGATGCTGGCTTCCGGGCTGACTGCGTCTTTCGTGATTGCCGGATTGTCGGCATGGCGGCTGCTGAAGGTGCCCGATGACGCATCGGCACTGAAGACGCTGCGTGCCGGGGTGCTGGTGGCGGCGGTGCTGGCGCCGCTGCAGATTTTTGTCGGGGACCTGCATGGCCTCAACACGCTGGAGCACCAGCCGGCGAAGATCGCGGCGATCGAGGGTATCTGGAAAACGGAGAAGGGCGCGCCGCTGGTGCTGTTCGCGGTGCCCAACGAACAGGAGCGGCGCAACGATTACGCAATCGAAATCCCCAAGGGCGCTGCGCTGGTCCTGAAGCACGATCCTGACGCCGAGTTGCTTGGGCTAGACGAATTCGAGCCGGACCGGCCGCCGGTGGCACCGCTGTTCTATGGTTTCCGCCTGATGGTGGGCATCGGCGTCGGCATGCTGCTGCTGGCCTGGTTCGGCGCATGGCGGCTGCGCCGCGGCGGACCGCTGCCGCGCGCTCTGCTGTGGACCTTTGCCGCGTTCACTTTCTCTGGCTGGATTGCCACGCTCGCCGGTTGGCTCGTCACCGAGATCGGGCGCCAGCCCTGGCTGGTCACCGGCATCCTGCGTACGGCGGATGCGGTGGGTCATGTCTCGGGTGCCGAACTCGGCGCCAGCCTGACCGGTTACGTGCTGACCTACAGCCTGATGTTGCTGGCCTATTTCGTGGTGCTCACACACATGGCGGGCAAGGGCGCGGTCACGGAGGCGGCATCATGACCCTCGATCTTCCGGTGGTGTTCGCGGTGCTGATGGGGGTGTCCATCCTCGCTTATGTCGTGCTCGACGGTTACGACCTCGGCGTCGGCATGCTGATGCCGGCGGCAACGCCGCGCGAGCAGGATCTGATGGTGGCCTCGATCGGGCCGTTCTGGGATGCCAACGAAACCTGGCTGGTGCTGGGCATCGGCCTGCTGCTGGTGGCGTTTCCGAAAGCGCATGGCGTGGTGCTGGGCGAGCTCTACCTGCCGGTGACGGTGATGCTGATCGGCTTGATGTTCCGCGGCGTGGCTTTCGAATTCAGGATGAAAGCATTGGGCTGGCACGCGGAACTGTGGAACTGGCTGTTCTGGTTCGGCTCTTTCCTTGCCAGTCTCGCCCAGGGTTTCATGCTCGGCCGCTACATCACCGGCTTCGAGCCGGGTTTCGCTTACTGGCTGTTTGCGCTGCTGGTCGGCGGCAGCGTCTGCGGCGGTTATGTGCTGCTCGGCGCGACCTGGCTGGTGCTGCGCGCCGAGGGCGAACTGCAGCGCAAGGCGCGGGCCTGGGCGAAGTGGGGGCTGCTGTGGGTGGCGCTGGGTGTCGCGCTGGTGTCGATTGCTACACCGCTGGCCAGCGAAACGGTGCGTGACAAGTGGTTCGATTTTCCGCGTACGCTGGGGCTGATGCTGTTGCCGGCCGCAAGTCTGGCCTCCGGCATCTGGGTGTGGCGCAGCCTGCGCTCCGATGTCGCGGACTGGAAGCCCTTCGCCGGCGCGGTCGCCATTTACGTGCTCGCGTTTGCGGGGCTGGCCTACAGCATCTTTCCCTACGTCGTCGTCGACCGCATGACCATCTGGGACGCGGCTTCGCATGACAGCGCGCTGTGGTTCATGTTCTGGGGCGCGGTGATCGTGCTGCCCTGCATTGCCGGCTACACCGTGTTTGCCTATCGAGTGTTTCGCGGCAAGGTCCGCGAGGCGCTGTACAGGTAATTGATTTTATTTGTTATTTTGATGTCACGTTAAACAGTTCCTCCGCCACCGCCAGGGCATTGCGGCTGCGCAGTCCGAGATCCTCGTAATTCTTCAGATATGAAAACCGCGACTGGTCGAGATTCTGGCTGGCCTCGACCGGATCGAAGGCGCCGTCGGCAAAACGCTTTTTGACGGCATCGCGCAGAAACACCAGGTAGTCGTAGCTGTCGCGCAGTGACTGCTTCATGTCGGTGACCTTGCCGTGGCCGGGCACGACAATGCGCGGCTTCAGAGTATCGCGCAGGTATTCAAGACTCTTGATCCAGCGGCCGCTGCTCCCGGGCAGGACGCCGAGCATGCGTTCCGCGAACACAGTGTCTCCGGCGAAAACCGTGGATTGCGCGGGCAGCCAGACCAGCAGGTCGCCGGGCGTATGCCCGCCGCCGGTGTAGATCAGTTCGATGGTAATGCCATTGACCGGCAGGGTCATGCGCTGCGCGAACGTGGTGTCTGGGTAAACGAGCTCGGTGCCGGAAAATTTCCCGCCGAGCAGCGGTTTGATGCGTTCGACCTGTTCGGCGCCGCGGGCGCGCATGTCCTTTGCGGCACTTTCCGTTGCGATGATTTTTGCACCGAGTCCGCGGAAATAGTCGTTGCCGAACCAGCGGTGGTCCTGGCCACCGGTGTTGATCGCGTAGATGATCTTCCGGTCAGTGACCTTGCGGATCGCGGCGTGGATGGCTTCGGCGTTGGCAAGGCTGCCGCCGGTGTCGATGACCACGATGCCGTCGTCGGTCACGATGAATCCGGAGGTCATGTTGTGGCCGAGGTTCTGCGGTGAGCGCTGGCCCAGGTCACCGGTCAGCGCGTAGACCTTGTCGCTGACGCGGACGGTGTCGATGGCCTGCGAGCCAAGGCTGACGCTAAGACAGGCCAGAGTGAATGCCAGACGGAATATATATAACATATTGATTATATTGGTATTTTTTAAAAATACAGCCGTGCCTGCAATTCGATGCGCCTGCGGTTCGGCCGTTCGCCGAATTCGCTGAGGGTGTTTCCGGAGAGGAAGAAGGCGCGGATCTTCAGTTCCAGATTGGTGATGCCTGTATACAGGATTTCCGGCGCCACCGAGAAGCTGCGGTCATCGGCATTGGCGATCAGCGTCAGCGCTGGCGTGAAGTAGAGGATGTCGAAAGGCTCTTTCTGGCTCGCGCGAAGATAGACGTAGTTGCGTCCCGGATTGGGCCGCGCCACGCCCGAGCGGCTCAGGTTCGAGGCACGCCGCAGCGCATTGTCGTTGCCGGTGTTGAGGAACTGGGCGTACGCGGTGTCGACATAACGGAAGAAGTCCTGCATTTCCTCTTCACGGTAACCGCTGCCGTTGCGGTAATACTCAAGAATCCAGGTGGTGTCGCGCTCGGTGAGATAACGCAGCCCGAGCAGGTAACTGGAGACGGCGTTCTGAGCCAGGGTCGTTGCCGTTCCGGCGGCATCAACAACCTGGCGCCTTGTGTCTTCGATGCGCGCCCATTCGCCGTGGATCTCGAGGTTGCTGCCGATGTTGCGCGAGAAATCGACACCGTAGCGACGGCTGCGGTTGCCGTTGCTGAGAAACATGAAATCGATGTCGGTGTCCTTGTAGAGCAGATAGAGCTTGGCCGCGGCATTGAGGTGGCCGCTGCTGCCGAAATCGGCGTTGACGCTGCCGGTCACCGGCAGCAGCACCGGCGTTAAGGCCACGGTGCGCAGGTCGCCGTCAAAATTGCGGATCCAGTCGGCGGCAAGGATGGTGAAACCCTGGCGTGCGAGGTCCGGATCGTTGGGGTCCTTCTGGCGTTCGACGAAGCCGACCGGGTTCCAGGCATAACCCTTGCCCCATTTCAGCGGGATCTTGCCGGCGTCCAGTGTGAAGCCGGGGTCGGGCTTGTACGATCCGTAAAGCTCGTCGAAGCGGAATTCGCGGTCGAACTGGCGGGTTTCCCAGTTGCCCTCGGCATGGGCCCGCGCGCTCAGCGTGAACGCGCCGGAGCGGAGCTTGCCCTCCGGCTTCAGTGTCAGCGTGGTCTGGTCGAGGCGGCTGTGCGGTTGGCGATAGAAACCCAGCTGGTACAAGGCGGCATCCCGGTTGAGCTCCAGCCGCTGCTGCTTGAGTTCGATATAACCCCCGAACTCGAACGGTTTCTTTTCGAACTGAGAGGCGTCGAAGCTGAATTCCTGCGCCTGTGCTGTGGTGGCGATGAGCAGAAGGAGGGCGGCAGTGCGCAGCATCGCGGTGCTACTTGCGCAGGTCTTCGATGCGCGGGAGGTAGTTCAGGCTGAACACCTCGTCGGGCAACTCGCGTTTTTTCAGCTGTGAGTACAGCATCACCGATTTGTGACCCTTGTAGAGCGGGCTGTCGGTTTCCACGGTCGCCGGGCGGCGGATGCCGCCGCCGAAGTCCCTGATGTCCTTGAAGTGCAGCGTCTTGATCAGCAGGCCGCTCGCCGCGTAGGCCTCGATCTTCACCGGCAGCAGCAGCTTGCGGTCCACCCACATTTTCAGGCGGTCGTAGGCGACCTCGTTGTTGCGCGCCTTCAGGGAGAGAATGTAGGCATCCTTCTGCTCTTCGACTCCTTCGGCGTTGTATTCGACGGCATAGTCGACGCGCAGGATGTCTGCGTTGTTGAACACGCCGCCAACAACCGACTGCAGGCTGGTGATGCGCACCGGCTTGCCGACGCTGGGGATGTAAAGCCACATGTTCTCGGCAAGGCGCAGCGTGGCACGGCCCTTGTCGCTGGGCGGGTCGAGGAACAGTGCAACCACCTTGTCACGGCCTTTCTTGACTGAATACAGCACGAACTCCTTTTTCCGGCCATCAGGCTCGATGTTGATCAGCTTGCGGTACATCTCGTAGGACTCGGGCTCGAGATTGCGGTCGACTTTTTTCAGGATATCGTTGCCGTCGGCGGCCCAGGCGGGCAGCACTGCAACAAGGGCGAGGGCAAGCAGCAGGATCTTGGGTTTCATGGTGTTGTTCCGTTATGTTCAGACGTGGCGCAGCGCGGTGATCGGATCCATGCGTGAAGCCTTCCACGCCGGCTGCAGACTGGCCAGCCCGGCGACGACAATGACGATGGCGGCGGTTGCCAGCACGTCACCGGCCCCCAACGCCGGCGCGAGCAGCAGGCCTTTTTGCTGGCCGAAGGCATAGGTGATCTGCCAGATGTTGAGCGCCCACACCGCAGCCAGGCTCACCGCAACGCCGATCATGGTGCCGGCAGTGCCGAGCATCAGGCCCTCGGCAAGGAACATGCCGAGTATGCGCCCGGGTGGTGTGCCGATCGCGGCGATGGCGCCGATCTCGCGGATGCGTTCGTAGACCGCCATGATCATGACGTTCATCACTGCCACCAGCACGATGGACACCAGCATGATCTTGATCGCCAGTGTCAGCACGTCGATCATTTTTGCGATGTTGGCGAATGGGCTCAGGCGCTCCCAGGTATGCAGTTCGAGCGCAGGCTGGCCCATCTTGTTCTTGACGCCGTCAAAGGTTGCCTGAAGCCGGACTGCCACCGGGTCCAGCATTTGCGGGTCTTTCAGGCGCACCGCGATTTCGCTGACCTCGGGCTCGGCCATGCGCAGCAGCTCGCGCGCGTCTTCGATGTGGATGTAGCCGTCGCGGCCGCCCGGACCGGTCGCGCTCTCCAGGGTGCTGCGCACCTTGAAGGTCTTGCCGTTGACCGAGCCGTCGCGGTTGGTGGCGATCAGCACCACGGTGTCGCCGGGGCTGACCTTCAGCCCGCGTGCCACCAGTACCGGCACCAGCAGCTCGCCGCGTGCGAGCAGCGCGCCGTCGCGTGTGCCGTCAAGCCGGCGGCCGGGAAGCAGCGGCAGCACGGCGGCCTCGGCCTCCGGCTCGACGCCGTTGATGCGCAGGCTGGTGGTCTCGGTGAAGTTGCTGAACATCGCGCCGAACTTGATGCGCGGAGAGACTGCCGCGACTGCCGGCTCCTGCTGCAGTTCCTTTGTCACCCGCGCCACCATCTGCGGCGCCATGTTCATGTTCAGCGGCAGGCTCTCGATGGAGGCGACATAGCCGCGGCGATGCAGCTGCAGGTGGCCGAGCATCGAATCGGTGATCTGGCCGATCATCAGCTGCTTGAAGGAGCCGCTGATCGCCATGAAAAGCAGCACTGCGGCGACGCCGATGACGATCAGCAGCGAGGTCAGCAGGCTGCGTCGCTGGTAGCGCAGCAGGTTGCGCGCGGCGAGCTGGATTAGTTTAAGCATGAGTGACTCCAGAATTGGCTGCCATGCGTCCGTCTTCCAGGGTGTATGTCACTTCGGCTTCGCGCATGACTTTCGGGTCGTGGGTCGAGAATACGA
The DNA here is from genome assembly GCA_019635015.1 of Burkholderiales bacterium. GTDB lineage: Bacteria > Pseudomonadota > Gammaproteobacteria > Burkholderiales > SG8-41. The sequence continues at coordinate 13,840 of JAHCAG010000011.1, forward strand.
AGGTGGTGCCGAGCTGGTCACGCATTTTTTTCATCAGTTCGATGATGCGGTGGGCGGTGTCATGGTCGAGGTTGGCGGTGGGTTCGTCGGCGAGTACCAGTTTCGAATTCGAGACCAGTGCGCGGGCAACAGCCACGCGCTGTTTCTGGCCACCCGAGAGCTGATCGGGCCGTTTGTTGGCCTGGTCGGCCATGCCCACGGCATCCAGCATCGCCAGCACCTGCGTGCGCCTTTTTTCCGGCGGCCAGTTCTGCACCATGATCAGCGGGTATTCGATGTTTTCGTAGGCGGTGAACACCGGGATCAGGTTGAAGTCCTGGAAAATGAATCCGATATGGTTGCCACGGAAGGTCGCGCTGGCGCGCCGGTCCAGGGATGCGACATCGGTATCGAGCACTGAAATATGCCCACTTGTGGGGTGGTCGAGGCAGCCGATCATGTTGAGCACAGTGCTTTTCCCGCTTCCGGAAGGGCCGACAAAGGCGACAAACGATGCGGGTTCGATGGTGAAATCGACGCCGCGTACGGCGGGGACGTCGATATCGCCGATGCGGTAGGTCTTGGTGAGTCCTTCAGCGTGGATCAGGCTCATGGATTGATGTGTTTTCTGTGAGGTTTGGGGAGACTTCAGTATGCGGCGCGTGCACCTTCGGGTATTGATGTGGATCAGCAGGCATTGGGGCGACGGCTGTCAGTACGCTGGGTGACAATTGCAATTCCCTGCAGACATGGCGCGATCTGCCCGTGGCTTTCATGCCGAGTCCGGAGATCGCAACGTGTGCCGGCATCACGTCGCGTGGCGGAATTCAGGGTTTTCCGGGCTGGAACACCAGGAAGTACTGGTTCGGCAGAAAACCGTGTTCTTCAGTCAACCGGTAGCCGGCGCGCTGCAGTTCGGCTTTCACTTGTTCCGGCGCGATACGCCCGGCCGGCGGCGGGCCCACCGGTGAATCCATCCTGAAATCGATCACCGCGAGTCGGCCACCGGGTTTCAGCGAGTTTTGCAACTGGCGGAAATACTGTTCGCGGTTTTCGACGTGGTGGTAGACGTCGACCAGCACGACTACATCGGCTTTTTCCGGCAGCCGCGGATCGCCGGGTCTGGCCTGCACCGCACTGACGTTTTTCAGGCCTTCGCGTCTGGCGCGCTCGGCCAAGTACTTCACCATGTCCGGTTCGGTATCGAGGCCGTAGACCCGGCCCTGCGGCACCATGTGCGAGAAACGGGCGGAGAAATAACCGGTGCCAGAGCCGATGTCGGCGATCACCGCATCCGGTTTCAGTTTCAGTGCCTGGATCACTTCATGGGGTTTCTGCCATGCATCCCGCTTGGGATCATCGAACACTTTTGCCCAGTGTTCGGCGCCGCTGAAGCTGTGGTCGTGGGTGTGCGGGGTTTGTGCTGCGGCAGGTGCGACCGGCAGCAGTGCGCAGAGCAGCAGGGCGGTGATTGAACGCCGGGCGAGGAACGTCATAAAAAATCCTTTAAAAACAATTACTTATTGATAGGCAGTAACAGTACCGAACCCCGGGGCACGCGGTATTCGTCGACATGTCCCGATACCGAGAAATCTGCATTGGCGTAATGGACATGGAAACGTTCGCCGGGATGCGAGGCAATGCCTTCCAGCGCAGTGGCGGTATAGAAGCCGAGCAAGGTGCCGGCAGCCGCGGTTTCCTTGAACACCCGTGAATTGGCGTGACCCTGCTGATGGGTGCCACTGCCGTGTTGGGCACCGCCGGAGGGTGCGCCGGTGACCACATGCCAAACCAGATTCATGCCACTCGTGCGCAGCGCGAAAGGAAAGGCTTTACCGGTATCCAGCCCCGCTTTTTTTGCGGTGGATACGACGAAGCTCTCGAATTCCTGCTGCGTCATGTCTTTTCCGACCGGCATTTCCTGCCAGGCATAGACCTGGGCGCGGATGAACAGCACGGCTTCGTCCCTGTCCATGGCCGGGCTGGTTTCGCCTTTTTCCGAGTGCCCGCGTGAGACCAGCATTTTGCCGTCCCACAGCAGCAGCTCGCCGCGCATGCCGGCGACGGCGCCAAGGCCATAGCTGCCTTTGGCGCTGCCCAGTTCCGATACCTTGACCACGCCGGCAGTGTTGCCGGTGTGGGCCAACTGTTTGAAATTGCCCCAGGCCTGGACGGCGAAGGGTTCGGCGGCGTAAGCAGCGACCGCAGTCAGCAGCAGTGATATCAGGGCAAGGCGAAAGCTTTTCATGTTTTTTGTTATTCCGGTTTCAGTGAAAGAGGACGTGAAAATCCGGCGATGCACTTGACCGCATCGCCGGAGAGTGCCTAGTGCGCGTGCTGCTGTGAAGGTGTCGCGGTGCCTGGCCTCGCAGCCGCCGCTGCGCCGCGCGGCCCTCCCGGCCCCATCGCCATGCGCGCGTCGATGCCGCGATGGAAGGCGACCGGCCCTTCCTTGACCAGTTCGGTGACCTCGTCGGCGTGGGCCTGCAGCGCTGCAGCCACCTTCGGGTCGGGCGAAGTGCGGGTGACGATCGCACCTTTCGCCGTGAACTCGATACTGGACTTGATGTTCTTCGCGTTGTCGAAAATCACCGGCAGCGTGGTGCTGAAGATGTTGAATTCCTTGCCGTCCTTGAGCCGTCCCGACATGCTGGCAACGTGGGCCTTGATGTCCTGGGCGATTTTCGGATCGTCGGATTCGGTGACGGTCCTGATGCCGTCGGGCAGGCGGGTGACCGTGCGGCGGATTTTGGTGTTTTCATGCACCAGGTTCATGGAGATGCCCATGTCTGCCGCGGAATTGGCGTCCTGGGTGGTCAGCATGCCGACCGGGCCGCGGCCCATGCCACCGCCCATGCCGGGGCCCATACCCTGACGCATCATCGACTCGTGGCCGGCGCTGCCGTGGTCATGCAGGTTGGCGCCCGGTCCCCGGGGTGTTGACTGCGCCAATGCGGCGCTTGCTGCAAACACCGCAACGGCGGCCGCTGCGATGACAATCTGGCTGCTGGTTTTCATGCGGAATCTCCTCGATGGTGCTGCAAAAAAAGAGGGGCCGTGCCGCGCCCCTCCCACTGTTGCCGCCAGGCTCAGTGCTTGTGCTCGGTGTTCGCCGCTGCGTTGCGGCCTTGCGGGCCACGGTGCTCCGGCAGGGTGATGCCTTTCTCGGCTGCGCGTTTTTCCATCTCGGCGCGGTTGGCCAGCGCGATCTGCTGGCGCTCTTCCGGGGTCTTGGCATTGCGCATCTTGTCGCGCAAGGCCGTGCGCTCTTCCGGAGTGATCAGCGACTGGCCGGTCTGCGCGCCGCGCGGGCCGTGACCCTGGGCCTTGCCATGTCCGGCCTGCGATTCGCCGTGTTTCATGCCCTGCATGCGGCCCTGCTTCATGCCTTCCATGCGGTTCTGACCGGCATGGCCCTGCATGCCCTGGTGCTGTCCGCCCTGTTGCGCGCCATGGCCCATGTTGGCACCCATCGGGCTGGCATGGACGACGGCGGCGAGGCCGAGGGAAAGGGCGACTGCGGCAGCGATCTTGTTCAGCTTGTTCATGGTCTCTTCCTTTGCGTAAAGTTGTGGGGTCTTGTCCGGGTCTGCGCACCTTTGCGTGAACGCTCCCGACGCCTGCATTAACGCATTAGCCTGTAAACCAGTTGTTTCCGGCAAGGGTCCTTTGGTATCGCTGCTTTGCATCCGGAGAGAGATTGATACACTGCGATACAATTTTCCGGACGGCTCCCGGAGTCCTCCGGTATAAACACAACCCATGAATGCGCCAGACCACATCCTGGTGGTGGACGACGACCGGGAAATCCGCAGCCTGCTCACCGAGTACCTGCAGCAGCAGGGTTACCGCGTCAGCGCCGCCGCCGATGGCCGGGGGTTGCGCACGGCGATGGCGCAGGCCCATCCCGATCTGGTGATCCTTGACCTGATGCTGCCCGGCGAGGATGGCCTGACGCTGTGCCGCGAGCTGCGCGCGAAGTCGGAGACTCCGGTGATCATGCTCACCGCGCGCGGAGAGGAGACCGACCGCATCGTCGGCCTCGAGCTGGGCGCCGACGACTACATTGCCAAACCCTTCAGCCCGCGCGAGCTGCTCGCCCGCATCAAGAGCGTGCTGCGGCGCGCGCGCGCCCTGCCCGAAAACCTGAGGAGCGGCGACACCGGCGTGTTCCGCTTTGCCGGCTGGACGCTGGATGCGGCAACCCGCAACCTGACATCGCCTGAGGGCGTGCTGGTGGCGCTCTCCGGCACCGATTTCCGGTTGCTGAAGATTTTTGTCGAGCATCCCAACCGCGTGCTGACCCGCGACCAGCTGGTCGACCTGATGCTCGCGCGCGAAGCCGGACCCTATGACCGGGCGATCGACATCCAGGTCAGCCGCCTGCGGCAGCGCTTCGGCGAGGATGCGAAGGAGCCTGCAATCATCAAGACCGTGCGCGGGCAGGGTTATGTGTTTGCGGCGCATGTCGAGAGCGTGGCGTAATGAGCCTGCTGCCGCGATCGCTGTTCAGCCGGCTGACGCTGGTGCTGCTGGGCGGCCTGCTGGTCGCCCAGTTGCTCAGCTTCGCGATTCACATGCATGACCGCGGCGAGCTGCTGGCGCAGGCGAGCGGCATGCAGTCGGCACAGCGCATCGCCGATATCGTCAATCTGCTCGATACCCTGACGCCGGCGGAACGGCAGAAAATCGTCCGGGTGCTGGCGGCGCCGCCACTGGCGGTCAGCCTCGACCGGCCACTCCTGCCACCGGCCGATGTGGAGAGCGAATCCGGTGCCCGTGCATTGTTTTTCGCCACGATGCTGCGGCGATATCTCGGCAACGAGCGGCCACTGACTGTTGCCATGGCCGTCGCGAGACCGGGATATGCAAACAAGCCGGGACCGGGTGGGGGTGGCGCGGGCATGTATGCGCCGCGCCGGGCCGAAGAAGGTGGCGAATCAGCGCCGCCGATGATGCGTCACGGTGGAGGCGGGGGTGGCGGAGGACTGGTATTCGTCGCGCAGGTCGCACTGCGCGACGGCACGCTGGCGACTTTCGACACCCGGCCGCCACAGGCCACAGAACACTGGCCGTACCGGCTGCTGGCGAGCATCCTGCTGCTGCTGGTGGCGGTGATTGTCGTCTCCCTGATCGCAGTGCGCTGGGCGACGCGGCCGCTGAAAACACTGGCTGATGCGGCGGACGAGCTGGGCCGCAACATCAATCGCCCGCCGCTGGCGGAGCAGGGGCCGACCGAAGTGCTGCGTGCCGCCCGCGCCTTCAACACCATGCAGTCGCGGCTGGCCGGTTATCTGCGGGAGCGCACCCAGGTGCTGGCGGCCATGTCGCACGACCTGAAGACACCGATCACTCGATTGCGGTTGCGCACCGAGCTGCTGCAGGATGAGCAACTGCGAGACAAGTTCGAGCGCGACCTGCGCGAGATGGAGGCCATGGTGGCGTCTGCGCTCGACTTCCTGCGCGGCATGGACAATGGCGAGCCGGTGCGCCCGGTGGACATCAATGCGCTGCTGGAAAGCCTGCAGGCGGATCTGCGCGAAACCGGCGGCCTGGTGACACTCGAGGGGCGCGCGGCAGGCCCGTACCCCGGCCGGCCGCAGGCACTGAAACGCTGTCTCGCCAATCTGCTGGAAAATGCAATCAAGTATGGCAAGTCGGCCAGTGTCGTGGTGGATGACGGCAAGGACCGGCTGCAGATCAGCATCCTCGACGAAGGACCGGGCATACCGCCAGAGCATCTCGACCGTGTCTTCGAGCCCTACTATCGTGTCGAGGGTTCGCGCAGCCGCGACACCGGCGGCACGGGGCTGGGATTGGCAATCGCGAAAAACGTTGTCGAATTGCATGGCGGCAGGATCGAGTTGAAGAACCGGCCAGAAGGCGGTCTGGAGGCCGTGCTGGTGTTGCCGCGGGGGAACTGATTCCGCCGGCGGCGGAATGCCGCAGGGTTAGAATGACGGGCATCGGAACCGGCTGGTTCCAATCCAGGGGGCAGAGATGTGTCATCGCATGCGCTGGGTCTTTGTGGTCGCGATACTGGCGCTGCAGGGCTGCCAGAGCATCGGTGTCGGCAGCATACAGCGTGATCGTCTGGATTACGGCGGAGCGATTGCCGATTCCTGGAAGGAGCAAACGCTGCTCAACATCATCAAGCTGCGCTATTTCGATACGCCGACCTTCCTGGACGTGTCCACGGTCATCAGCTCCTACCAGTTGCAGAGCGAGGTCAGCTTCGGGCGCGAGATTTTCCCCAACGCGCCGGTCGACACCAATCGCAGCTTTGGCTTGACCGGCATCTATACCGACCGGCCGACAATTTCCTATGCGCCCCTGACCGGCGAGAAATTCGTCAACAGTCTGTTGCGGCCGATTTCGCCGCAAGCCATTTTTGCGATGATCCTCTCCGGCCATCAGGCGGACTTCATCTTGCGTGCGACGGTGCGCGCGATCAACGATGTCTACAATCATTCGGCTTCGCCGGCGAGAGCGCGCCGCGAAGATCCGGCATTTTCGCAACTTGTCGCGGCGTTGCGGCGCATCCAGCAGGCGGGGGCACTGGGCATGCGGATCGAGGCGAGGCCTCTTGCGGTGCAGGGCGGGCGCAGCGACCGTCCGGTCACGGCCGACACCGCCTGGCTTTTTTTTCGGGAGCAGGCCGACGCGGAGACCGCACAGGATATTGCCTTTGTCCGGAAAGCGCTGGGGATCGACCCCGATGTTCGCGAACTTCGCCTCGGTTTCGGTGCTTTGCGGAACACCGGCAGCGAAATCACCCTGCTGACGCGCTCCATCATGGAAATACTGGTCGAATTGTCGTCCGGCGTCGAGGTGCCCGCGCAACACCTTGCGGAAGGCCGTGCGCGGCCGCTGCAAGGGGAGCATCGCGGCCCGGATGTCCAGAATCCCTACCCTGTTGCCCGGGTTCTTTCCGGCGAAGGACCGCCCGCAGATGCCTATGTGGCCATCCGCTACCGCAACCACTGGTTCTGGATCGATGATCGCGATCTGGCATCCAAACGCGCGTTCTCCTTCCTTAGGATATTTTCTTCAATCGCGGAAACCGGCGTGGTGCCGCAGCAGCCGGTGCTGACGATACCGGCCAATTGAGCAGCTATGGGTTCGGGGGATTTTTCCGGAGTGTTGTTTAAAAAAATAAATAAAAACAAATAGTTGCAATTATTCCTCGAGTGCCCTTGATGAGCCCGGATGGTTCCGGCGTGTGCGGTAGTGGGCTGGTGCCGCGGAAACAGGCGCGACAGAATGACCCCGGAGGCAAAAGGCATGGCACGGGGCAGGAACAATCCGCTGGAATCACTGATCGGGCGCGCGACGCGCTGGCCTTGGTGGGCGGGCGTGTTTGCCGCGCTGCTGTCCGGCCTCGTTCTGCATGGACTTGTTTACCTCCTGGCTCCGGGCAATGCGGAATTTTCCGGCCTGCCGCAACATGCGGCTCTGGCTGCGTTGCGCAGCCTGGCCACGGGGCTGCAGGTTCTGCTGCCGGCTTTTTTTCTGGCCGCCGCCGCGGCATCGGCGTGGACGGCTTTCCGCCACCGCCGGAACTACGCCGCAGTTTCCGGCGAGCGCGGGCACGCTGCGCTCGAATTGCTGTCCTGGCGCGAGTTTGAAAATCTGGTCGGCGAGTTTTTCCGGCGCAAGGGTTTCAGCGTCGAGCAGCGCGGCGGACGCGAACCCGATGGCGGTGTCGACTTGGTGGCGAGCATCGGCGGAGACCGTTATCTCGTGCAATGCAAGCACTGGCGGGTGCAGCGCGTCGGCGTGAAGGTGGTGCGCGAGATCTGCGGCGTTGCGGCAGCCGAGGGCGCGGCCGGCGTTTTTGTCGTGACTTCCGGATCCTTCACCGAGGAGGCGCGCCGCTTCGTGGAGGAAAACCGCATCGACATCGAACTGATCACCGGCGAGCAGTTGCGGCGGATGATTCTCGGACTCGAGAACAAAGCCTGAGCATGGCCCTGGACGGCAGTGCTGCGTTAAGATGGCGGAGCGGCGTCAAGGCCGGCAACCCGGAGGAAATCACGGATGGCGAACACGAAACGATGGCATGTCGCGGCTCTGGCAGCGGCGACGATGGGCTGCGTTGCGGGATATGTGCAGGCCGCTGAATCGACTTATCCGCAGCGCCCGGTGCGCATGATGGTGAGTTATCCGCCCGGCGGCCCCAGTGACCTGACTGCACGCCTGGTGGGGCCGAGACTCACTGAAGCACTGGGGCAGCAGGTCGTCATCGATAACCGGGGCGGCGCCGGCGGCACGCTGGCGGTGACGCTGCTGACCCAGGCGGCCCCCGACGGCCACACGCTGCTGATGTCGGCGGGCGGCGAGATTGTCATTGCGCCCAATCTGCGGCTGAAGCTGCCCTACGATCCGACGAAGGACATCAGGCCCATCAGCCGTGTCGGTGCGAGTCAGCTGGTGCTGGTGGTGCATCCCTCGGTTCAGGCGAAATCGGTGAAGGACATGATCGCGCTGGCGAAAGCGAAGCCGGGCGCGCTCAACTTTGCGTCCGCCGGCGCCGGTTCGACTGCACACCTGGCGGGCGAGCAGTTCAAGCATCTTGCCAACATCGACATCGTGCATATCCCCTACAAGGGCGCCGGCCCCGCGCTCGCCGAACTGATGGCAGGGCAGGTGCATATGCTGATCAGCGCCTATTCCTCGGCCTTTGCGCACATCCAGGCGGGCAAGCTGCGGGCGCTGGGCGTCACTGGCACCAAGCGGCTGGCGTCCGCACCCGACCTGCCGACCATCGCCGAGACGGTGCCCGGTTACGAGGTCCTGTCCTGGTACGGCGTGCACGCGCCGAAGGGCACAGCCCCGGCGATCGTCAGCCGCCTGCATCGCGAGCTGTCGACGATCGTGCGCCGTCCCGAGATTTCCGAGCGCCTGGCCGCGCTGGGCATAGAGCCCGAAGGCAACTCGCCCGATGAGTTTCTTGCCCAGATCAAGGCCGAGATCGCAGCCTGGGGCAAGGTGATCACCGCGGCGAAGCTGCCGAAAGAATAACGCCCGGTTTCAAGGCCTGCGGCCGGAGCCCGTGTTTCAGGGTGCGACGAACCTGAACACGCGCTCCGGCGGCGTGCCGGAGGTGTACTGGATGCGCTCCAGCCGGGGCACCGCAGTTTCATTGCAGGTCTTGCGCACGCGGTAGGTCTGGATCGGCGGCACCCAGCCGCTTTTGGCCTGGCAACTGACCTCGACGCAGCTGATCTGCCTGAGCCAGGCACAGATGCTGATGTCTTTGTCACCGGCATCGACAATGCGGGTCAGGAAACCGGCGCCCGCGTAATGCGGCTTGTTGTCTCCGGCTTCCGACATCACGTCCTGGTGCAGGGTGTAGAAGCTGCCGTTGATGGCGAGAATTTCCAGCACTTTTTCCATGAAGCGGGTCAGGTTGTCGGTATAGGAAAAACCGCCGATGACATCGCTGATCAACTGGAAAGGCGCGCCGAGCTCGGCGGCCGTGAAATTGCGCAGCGGCCTGTCGAACAGGTAGCGCATCCGCTCCGGTTCGGCGCCGGCTGCGGCGCGATGCCAGGCTTCCGTGCGCCGATCTTCGATCGACAGTGCCACGGTGCCCGCTTTGCGGCGCGGCGCTGCGGGACTGGTGCCATCGTTTTTGGCCGGCGCATGGTAGTCGATCATCGCCTGTCCGCGACCGGCGCCGATGTCGAGCCAGCGGTCATCCGGTCCCAGGCTGCCGACGGCGGATTCGAATCCAGGCATGAGGGCGAATACATAGGCGGCGAGGCCGCGGTCGATGACATAACCCTCGGGCCGCGTTTCGCCGCGGCTGTGGTAGATGCTCTGCTGCCTGGAGGCTTCGAGGTCGAATACGGGGGCCGCGGTCTGCGCCGGGAGGGGGGTGCCTGAAAAAAACAGCAGCCCGGCAAGCAGGCAATGAGGGATGGTGATGCGGCGCAAGCGGGTCCTCCGTGCGGGTTCGGCTGTTTTCTATTTTTTCCGGGCGTCGAAGAGGCGGCCGGCGGTGATGGCCGGCTCGTAACTTTGCCAGGCGTAGTCGAGCTGGCCGGTCGAACTGAGGCTGATGGCTGCTGCGGTGAGCGTGCTGAGGAAGGCGAGCTGTTCCTCGCGGCTGCCGTCATCGCTCAGGCTGAATTGCGCATCTTCGTGGCCGGCGCCGCGGATCGACACTTCGCCGGCACTGCCGCGCAGGCTGCGCAGAAAGCTGTCACGGCCGCGCGCGGGAAACACCTCTTCATCCGCGCCGATGATCATCACCGGGCGGGTGACGCGCCCGAGGGCGGCGGCGAGTCCGCTGCCGAAAGACGCGGGGTCGAGCAGCACGCTCCCGGCCACGGGCGCGCCCTGAGCCATGGCATAGACCACCGCCGATGCGCCGAAGGAGTGGCCGATCAGCAGGATGTTCCGGGTATCGATGTCGGGAAACTGTGCGGGCCGCTTGCGGATATGGTCGATAATTCGCGCGAGCGTGCGGCCGTGCGCCACCCAGGATCCGCGATTGGGCAGTTGCAGCACGATGCTGTTGATGCCCCAGGTCGCGAGATGCATGCCCTGGTAGCCGTGGTCGGCCTTGCCGTTGCCGTAACCATGCAGCAGGACCGCCAGCGGCGCGTTTTTGCCCAGCGCCGAGATGTGGAAGTCGGCGGGTATGCGTTCCTTTGCCGACAGCCGGATGGTCTGATCGGCGCGCACACTGACTCCGAAGGGGCCGCGCAGCCTGAACTGGTCGGCGCCGATATTGCGTTCGACCACCTGCGTGCGTACGGTCTCGCTCTCCAGCGTTTGGGTCACCGGATCAGGCTTGAACACGATGGGGGTGACTTCGGTGACCGGCATCTGCGTGCAACTGCCGGCCAGCACCACCAGCGCAAGTGCCGTGAGTGCGCCGGTAAACCGGGTGAATCCGGATATGTGTTCTGTCCCGGGCCTGGTCACGATTCGGCGACGAGCCCCTCGGCCCGGAATTTCAGGTACAGCTCGCGGCATACCCAGGCATCGGTTGCGGCATAGGTGATTTGTGCCGCCGTCAGCTGCGGTGCCGCCCAGTTCGTGGTCTTCGCGCCCTTGGGCACACGGTAGCCGAGCAGCAGGCCGGCAAGGTTGCGCAGCCCCGTCTGGCCGTAGCCGCAGCGCTTTGCGATCAGGCCGAGATCGACAACCTGCCGTTCCTCGAAGGGGAACAGCTGTTTCAGCGTCCGCAGATCATAGGCAAGGGATACGCCGGCCTTGGCGCTGCCGGCCGTGAGCATTTCGGCGAGCAGGCCGTGGGTGTCCGGATAACGCAGCGGAAAGATATAAACGGCGCGTGCGGTGGCCACCTGCGCCAGGCTTGGCAGGTAACTCTCGCCCTTGTGGAAGGCGGGTCGGGTTTCGGTGTCGAAGCCGAGCAGCTGTTCAGCAAGGATGTCGCCGCGCGCGGCGTGCAGCAGTGCCGGAGTGTCGACGAAATGGATCTGGCCTTCGTAACGGCGCACCGGCAGCTCATTGAGGATTTCGCGGGTGATGGTGCGCGGGGATGCGGAATTCATGGCGCGAGGGTAACCGATTGCAGGGGTGCGTGGTACAGTCGCCATGATAACGCTTGCAGAGGAAGCAGGATGACCGGGAGTGTACGGCGAGGGGTGATGGCGGGTATGCTGGTGGCGGCATTGTCCGCCTGCGCGCCCCTGCCGGTCTACACGACCCTGCCGCTGGAAGTGCATCCTTCGCCGAACGTCAGCGAGCGCCGTCCGAATTACGTGATCCTGCATCACACCACCAACGATACGGCCGAAGAGGCGCTGGCAACGCTGACCAGCCGTCTGACGCAGGTCAGCGCGCATTACCTGGTGGCGCGCGACGGCCGCATCCTCTATCTGGTCGATGAACTGAAGCGTGCCTGGCACGCCGGCGATTCGTACTGGGGCGGCAACCGCGACCTCAATTCTTCCTCGATCGGCATCGAACTCGACAACAACGGCCGCGAGCCTTATCCGGACGCGCAGATCGGGGCGCTGATCGCGCTGCTCGGCGATCTTGCTGCGCGCTGGAACATTCCGCCGGCCAATGTGCTGGCGCACGGCGATGTCGCGCCGGGGCGCAAGGTCGATCCGAGCGGGCTGTTTCCGTGGCGGCGGCTGGCTGAGGCGGGTTTCGGGCTGTGGTGTGATCCGCCGTATCCACAACCTGGGTCGACCGTGGACGATGCCCTGCTGCTGGCGGCGCTGGGTTACGACGTGACGCGGCTGCCGGCGGCGATTGCGGCATTCAAGCGCCGCTGGGCCCCTGATGATTCAGCGCCGGGGCTCAGCGAGGAGCAGCGGGGTTTGCTGCTGTGCCTGATTGGCAGACAGCAGCAGGGCGGGTGACTGGTAATTGGTGATTGGTAAATGGTAAGTGGTGACTGGTTGTCGAGCGGATGGCATTGCCCCGCCAATTACGAATCACCAGTTACCAATTACCGGCAAAAATCACCGCAGGCTTCGGAGTATCCCCAGGGCCTTGTCCATCGAGAACTCATAAGTCTGCGGACTCCAGGCCTTGGCGTTCTCGCGCATCATGTAGCCGTGCTCCACACCGGGGAAGACATGGACGGCGAGCGTGGGCTGCTGCTTTGCGCGTTCAGTGTAGGCAGCCAGCACTTCCGGCGGCGCCGCGAAATCCCGGTCGCCCCAGATCAGGCAGACCGGCTTTTCCAGGCCGTCGAATTCGTTCAGGAAATCCTTCATCTGCGTGCTGTGGCAGCCGATGCCGGCGTCAAAACCCAGCCGTTTCGGGCCGATCACGGCATAGGGGCCGCCGAAGCAGAAACCCATGGATGCCGCTTTGCCGTTGTGCAGCGGCAGCGTGCGCACCATCGCCAGCGTGTCGGCAATGTCGGTTTCGCCGGCCTTCAGCACCGGCATCCGCGGCTGCGAGCGCTGGCCGGCGCGTTCGTCCTCGCGCGGCAGCGGGCCGGGCAGTGTGCGCCAGAACAGGTCCGGCGCTGCGGCGATGAATCCCTTTGCGGCAAATTCGTCGGCAATGCCGCGGATGTCGGCATTGACGCCATGCACCGCCGAAGCCAGCACCACCGCCGGGGTCTTTGCGTCACCCGCGGGCAGTGCGAGATAGCAGTCGAACTCACCACTGCCGCCGGAGGAGCGGATCCGGATATGCCGGCCGGACATGGCGTTTATTCCGTCGCCAGCAGTTCGACTTCGAATACCAGCGTCGCGTTCGGCGGAATCACGCCGCCGGCGCCGCGTGCACCGTAGCCGAGTGCCGGAGGGATCGTCAGCTTGCGCTTGCCGCCGATCTTCATGCCCTGCACGCCTTCATCCCAGCCGCGGATCACGCGGCCGCCGCCCAGCGGAAACACGAAGGGGTCGTCGCGGTCCTTGCTTGAATCGAATTTCTTGCCGTCGGTGAGCCAGCCGGTGTAGTGCACGGTGACTTCCTGGCCGGCCGCCGCTTCTGCGCCGTCGCCGGTGACGAGGTCTTCGATGATCAGTCCGCTTGCGGTGGTGATGGCTGGCATGTCTGTTCCTTGGTCGTTTGCAAATCGAGGCCGCATTATGCCCCGGCTCACCGCATGGGGAAACCCGGGGTGCCGGCTATTTGCCGGCGGCGGCCTGCATGCGCTTGCGATGCGCGGGCGTGGTCAGCGTCACGCGCCCCCAGTCCACCGTGCTGGTGGTGCCGTCAAGGCTTACCCAGAGATCCTTCAATTCCCATTCGGCGAACTTCGCGGGAAAACGCGAACGCTGGCCGACGATCTTCTCGCTGCGCTGGCGCGTCGGTTCGCCGTATTTCCGGGTCAGGTCTTCCAGCGCCGTGCCCTGGCCCTGGATGCCCCAGGTATTGATGTGGATGGCGACGACAACGTCGTTGGCGGTTTCGACCAGCAGTTCGCCGCGTGCCCAGGGCACGACTTTGGGTCTCGGGTAGAACACGCGGTGCTGGTCGGTGCCCCAGGGCGTCTTCGTCTGTTGCGACGCGTTGTGGCAGTGGCGATCAGTCAGGGCGTCCTGGTTGCGGGCGCAGGCCGGGAACTGGAAACGCGTGCCGAGTTCGACGCCGAACAGGGCGTTGCGGGGTTCCGCAGCCTGAAGTGTCGCGGGCAGGCACAGCAGCAGTGTGCAGAGCAGATGGCGGAATGATTTCATTGGCGGCATGATACGCGGCTTGTATCCATAACAGACAGCGGGACGGGCAGTGGGTTCATGGCAGGTCTACATTGCGCGCTGTGCCGATGGCACCTTGTACACGGGCATCGCGCGCGACGTTGAGCGCCGCATCGCCGAGCACAATGCAGGCAGGGGCGCGGCGGCGAACTATACCCGGTCGCGGCGCCCGGTGGTGCTGGTCTACAGCGAGCCGGCGGAAAACCGCTCGGCTGCAAGCAGGCGCGAATACCGCATCAAGCAGCTGAGCCGCGCAGAGAAGCTGGCGCTGGTGCTGGCCTCAGGCGGTCGCGCGGCCGGCGCGCAGCAGGAGTAGCAGCAGCACCGCGGCTGCGCCCCAGCAGGCGGCCGGCAGATAAACCAGGGCCTGTTGCAAACCGGCATCCTGGTTGAGCTGGGTGGCGATCAGCAGGATGCGCAGCATCGCCGCGAAGGCGAGCATCGAGAACAGGCCGCCGGTGGCAAAACCTTCACGTCCCGTGCGCCCGAGCAGGATTGCCGCACCGAAGGCGCCGAACATCACCGCGGCCCAGGCTGCGCCGGCAGCGAGCTGTGCGGCGACCAGCGTGGCGAGCGAGCCCGCCTGGGTGGCATAAAGCACCGCGATTGCGCCGGCCAGCGTGCCGGCGGCCAGTATCCTGAAATCACCGTAACGGCGGATCAGCAGGGTCAGCGGCAGCATGGCGAGGTTGAAACCCACCCAGAATGCGGGCATCAGCTGGCCCAGCTGCTCCGCCGGCACGAAGCGCAGGTACTGCGGCGCCGAAGACAGCGAAAAATGAACCTGGAAGCCGAGTGCGGCGAGCACCACTACGGCGAGGAATCCGGCGATCGGCAGCGGTTTGTGGGCCGGTTGTTCCGCGGCCGGCGCAGCGGCAGCGAGGCTGCGCTCGGCCCAACCCAGCGCCCAGGCGGCGATGGCCACCGCGACCGAGGCCAGCGTAAAGGGCAGCCGCGCATCGGTGTCGCGCAGCGCGATGGTCAGGTACGGCGCAATCGCGCCGGCGATGCCGAAACCGAACAGCCAGAGCCCGGAAATCACCGGCCGCGCGCCGGATGCGGCGTATTTGCCGATCAGCATCAGCGGCGGGGCGCGCAGTGCCGATGAGGTGACGGTCCAGAGGAAGGTCAGCGCGAGGAGCAGCAGCGGGCTGGCCAGCGGCGCGGCGAAGGGCAGCAGCAGGAAAGCCAGCGCAGAGATCAGCGTCACCAGGGCCAGCCGCGGGCCGAGGCGGCCGACGATGCGCGACATGCGGTCCGCGCGCGCACCCATCAACCAGTCGGCGATGACGAAGACCAGCTGGTCGGCGACCAGGATCCACAGTATCCACGACTTCGGGATGCCGGCTTCCGCGGCGAGCCGCGGCAGGAAAATGATGTAGACCGTCCACGTCAGCGTGAACAGCAACTGGAGCAGCGCGAAGTAGACGCCGATGCGCGGCGTGAGAGGATTCATGGCGGCCGGCGCAGTTTGACGAAGCCGGTCATCCCGGTCAAATGCCGGGCCGGATCGATGGTAGATTGGGTGCGGATGGATATCCGGGAGGAGACATGATCAGGCAACTGGGAATGGCGGCGATGCTTTTTGCAGCCGCAGCCTGCGCGTCGGCGCAGGCACAGAATTTTCCGCAACGTCCTCTGCGCATGGTGATCGGCCTGCCTGCCGGGGGTAGCACCGATGTGATGGGGCGTATCGTCGCCGCGGGGCTCGCAGAGCGCCTGGGCCAGCCGGTGATCGTCGACAACCGGCCGGGTGCGAGCGGCATGATCGGTATTTCGCTGGCGATCGCTTCGCAGCCCGACGGCCATACGCTGATCATGGCGGCCGGATCCTGGGGCACGATCAGCGCGCTCTACAAGCCGTCCTTCGACCTGCAGCGCGATCTCGCGCCGGTGGCGTTCATCGGCACTTCACCCTACGTGCTGGTGGTGCAGCCGCGGCTGCCGGTGAAGAACATCGGCGAATTCATTGCCCATGCCAAGGCCAATCCCGGAAAACTCAACTATGCCGGATCGACCCCCGGCTCCCTGCAGCGGCTTGCCGGGGAGTTGATCCGGCGCAGCGCCGGCATCGACATGCTCTACGTGCCGTACAAGGGCACCGGTGCGGTGATCCCGGACCTGCTCGGCGGCCGGCTCGATGCCGCGATCGACAACGTGCTGGTGCTGTCACCGTTCATCCGCAAGGGGCAGCTGCGCGGCATCGGTGTCACCGGGGCGAAACGTTCGGTGGTGTTGCCGGAACTGCCGACGCTGGCGGAGACCGGGCTGCCGGGATTCAATGCGGTGGGCTGGTTCGGGCTGTTTGCGGCAGCGAAGACGCCGCAGCCGGTGATTGCCCGCCTCAACGCCGAAGTGGCTTCGGTGCTGCGCGACCCACAGACGCGTGAACGCCTGCTTGCCCAGGGCGCAGAGCCGCAGCCCGGCACGCCGGACGAGTTGCGCCAGCATCTGGCACGCGAGATTGAGGTCTGGGGCAAGGTCATCCGCGATGCCGGATTGAAGGCCGAGTGAGGGTCAAATGAGCGGAGCACAGAAGCCATGACCGATATCAACAGCACTGCGGCCGACGTGTTCGAGGCGGCGCGCACCCGCCGCTCGATCCGAGCCTACCGTCCCGAACCGGTGCCGCCGCAGCTGCTGCGCGGGATCGTCGAACTCGGGCGCCATGCGCCCAGCGGCTCGAACATCCAGCCCTGGCAGGTGCATGTGCTGACCGGTGCGACGCTGCGGCGCGTCGGACAGGCGATACAGAAGGCCTTTCTCGACGACGAGCCCGGTCACCGGCGCGACTACGATTACTACACCGATCCGGTATTCGAGCCTTACCTCGCGCGGCGCCGCGCCTGCGGCTGGGGACTCTACGGCACGCTGGGCATCGGCAAGGGCGACCATGAAAAGTCGAAGGCGTACCGCGCGCAGAACTATGTGTTCTTCGGCGCGCCGGCCGGATTGATATTCACCATTGACCGCAAGCTCGAGAAAGGCAGCTGGCTCGACTACGGCATGTTCCTGCAGACGCTGATGCTGGCGGCGCGGGCAAAGGGGCTGCATACCTGTGCCGAGGCGTCGATCGCCAGTTATCCGGATATCGTGCGCCGTGAACTCGGACTCGGTGATGAGCGCGTGGTGATCTGCGGCATGGCGATGGGTTATGCCGATGGTGATGCCGTGGTCAACAGCTTCCAGCCGGAACGTATCGCACTGGAGGAGTACGCAGTCTTCCTGGATTAAAAAATATCAATAAAAACAAATACTTGTGAATCAAGGGTGGAAGACACGATTGCCGGAGCGGGGTGGCAGGGTCTGCAGGTGGCACCAGCCCGGCGTGGCATCCGGGTGTTCCAGCCACAGCTGCAATTCCTCGAGTACGCCGAGGTTGGTCATGCACCAGGCATCCAGTTTGCCGTCGTGATCCTCAAGGTCGACGGCCTGGCAGCTCAGGTGTTTGCTGCCTTTGGCCGCGCCGGGGATCGTGGCGTTGACGGCTGCCGGGCGCCAGCCTGAACTGACCTTGCGTGTGAATCCCGCAAGCCGCAGCAGGCGGTTGACGCGGCGCAGGGTTTCGCGTGCGTTGGCGCGCAGTTCGCGGGTGAGTTCCTCACGGTGCGGGCGGTCCCGCCCCATGTAGTAGTCGGCGAGTTTCAGCGGTGGCGCGGATTTGCGGGCGGGCATGGGCCGCAAGATTACCCGATTTGCGGTGCTGCGCTTACACTAGCGGCTCAAGTCACAATGCATACAGGGAAAACCCGACCATGGCGGAGAATATCGGCACACGCGCGGGCGATGTCTACGGCTTCGATGCTTTTTCACCGCAGCAGATCGCGGACCGCGTGCAGAACGTCGGTGTGGCGAAGGCGCGGCTGCCGCTGCTGTCGATGGTGATGCTGGGCGTGCTTGCCGGCGCCTTCATCGGGCTCGGCGCGCTGTACTACACGCTGGTGATCAGCGATGCGAGCCTGTCATTTGCCACGGGACGGGTGCTCGGCGCGGTCTGCTTCTCGCTGGGCCTGCTGCTGGTGGTGGTCGCCGGCGCGGAACTCTTTACCGGCAACAACCTGCTGGCGATGGCCTGGGCCGACGGCAAGGTGAGCACGGGGGAGGTGTTGCGCAACTGGGCGGTGGTCTGCATTGCCAATTTTGTCGGCGCCGCCGGCCTTGCGCTGCTGGTGTACTGGTCCGGCCATGCCGGTCTCAACAACGGCGCCATTGCGCAGGCCTACCTGAAAATCGCCGCGGCCAAGAGCACGATGCCGCTGTCCGAGCTGTTTTTCCGCGGCGTGTTGTGCAATGTGCTGGTGTGCATGGCCGTGTGGATGGTGCTCGCCGGACGCAGTGTCGTCGACAAGTTCGCCGCCATCGTGCTGCCGATCTCGGCTTTCGTCGCCGCCGGCTTCGAGCACTCGATTGCCAACATGTATTTTTTTCCGCTGGCGCTGTTGCTGAAGGAAAGCGGCATCGCCTTGCCCGCCGGTGCCGACGCGATCACGGTCTATGCGATGTTCCGCAACCTCGTGCCGGTGATCGCCGGCAACATTGTCGGCGGCAGTGTGCTGGTGGCGCTGGTGTACTACGTCATCTACCGCAGGCCGGCGGCGGCTAAGAGCGCCTAACAGGATGAAACACGTGTGCGTTACAGCCAGAATCGGTTCTGCCGCGAAGCGCGGAGCAGCTCATATCGCGAATATGAGCAAGCCGCGCGACAAAGGCAGGGCCGATTCTGGTTGTAACCCCATGATGTGGTTGATTATTTCGAGCTCTCGCCGGGCTGGCGCGATTTTGGCCGGAGGCGGCGTCCCAGTCCTTGCGAATATTCCCGATATTCGCTGCGGACTGCTCCTTGCCTCCAGCCAAAATCGTGTCAGCGCATCACGTGTTTCATCCTGTTAGGCGCTCTAAGTCATGGACCTGCTGATCCACGCCACGCTGACGGTCAGCGGCGAGCGCGCGCAGTTGCCGGCGGTGGAGGCGAGAATCGCGACGCTGCTGGCTGCCGAGGCCAGCGCCGGCGAGTTCGAGGCGCATCATGGCGATGACGCGCTGGCCTATGATTTCAAGGTGCGCGGCGGCATCCCTTTTCCCGCCTTCGCCGCGGTCTCGCAGGAATTCCCGGGCGTCACCATCATTGCCGAATGGGTCAACGTCGCGGCCGGCCGCAGGGGACGCGCCTGCCTCAGCCAGGGCAGCATCACGGAACATGTCGAGGAGGCACTCGACATGGGGGCAGGCGAGGCGCCTAACCGTTATCTCGCTGCGGCCGCCGACGGCACGATCCGCCTCGCCTTTGCGCTGCAGCGGCGCGCTGCCGGCGAGTGGGCGGGGTATGTGCTGAACCACGAGCGTGACGCGCTGTTCCGCATCACGCGGGATGGCGATGCGGTGGAGTTGCTGGCAACCGAAGGCGCGACGGAATGGGCCTGGCGCTGGCGGGGGAGCATTGACATGGATGCGGCCGCGGCCGAGGCAGTGCTGCCGCCGCAATCGCTCGATCCGGAGTTGTATGCTGAACTTGAATCGCTGGCCGAAAGTTTCGTTGGCGACGGTTTCTGGCTGCGCGATGCGCCCGAGGCCGACAATGCGATCGAGATCGACCGCTTTGCGCGCTACGGCTACACGGTGCGCGACGCCAATATCCGCGCCGCAAGGCTGCACCGCCTGCGCGCCGGGCTCGGGGCGGACGAGGCACTGGTGCATTCGACGCTGGATGCGGATGCTGTCTGGATCGCGGAGTTGTTGCGCCGCTACTGGGCGGCCTAGGCTGTATTGATGTTGTAAGCATTCCGGGAGCGGAATGCCCCATCATTACGATGGTCCAAATTTACCGCTTACCGCTTACCGCTTACCGCTCACTGCGGCGGCGGTCGCCGTCGCCACTGCCGGATCAGCAGCCAGCCGCCCAGCATGCCGCCGAGGTGCGCAAAGTGCGCGACGCCGGCCTGGGTGCCGGTGACGCCGAGGTAGAGTTCGAGCAGGCCGTAGAGGGTCACGAACAGCCAGGCCGGCATCGGAATCGGCGGGAATATCAGCATCAGCGTGCGGCGCGGAAAAAACATTCCGTAGGCCAGCAGCAATCCGAATACGCCGCCCGAGGCGCCCACCGTCGGCACCGGCGGTCCTCCGGTAAAGGAAGACATCGCCAGCTGCGCCAGCGCTGCGGCAAACACGCAGCCGAGGTAGTAGATCAGGAAGCGCCGCGAGCCGAACACCTGCTCGATCTGGCCGCCGAACATGTACAGCGCCAGCATGTTGAACCCGATGTGGATCAGGCTGCCATGGAGGAAGCCGTACGTGATGACCTGCCAGGGCAGGAAGCGGACACCCAGTTCATGCGGCATGTGGAAGGGCCACAGTGCGAACCAGATGATCAGCAGATCGCCGAGAACGAATTGCAGCAGGAAGACCGCGACGTTCGCGATCAGCAGGAGACGAGTGATCGGGGGCAGCATCATGTCCCGATGGTACTACGAGTGCCACGGCAAAGCGGCGCGGGTCCGGCCCGCACCGCTTGATCAGGCAAGTACTGGCGGCAGTTGCGGCGCGAGTTTCGCGCGCTCGGCGGTGGCGCTGCCGTTCAGCGCAAACCCCAGAAGCCTGCCGTCCGCGCCGACGAACAGCGATTTCACGCCGTCGGCGCCGGCCTCGACCTGCCATTGGCCTTCCGCGCCTGCCGCGGGCGGCGAGACGATGGTCGGGCAGGCCGGCGTTTTCACCATCACCGGCATCGCGGGGAAGGATACCGCCGCGGGTTTGCCGGCGAGCGTCTGCGCCAGCGCGCGCGTGGCATGCATGATCGGCATCACGTACGGCATCACCAGGCCTTCGATCTCGGCGCAATCGCCGAGGGCGTAGACCCCCGCTGCACTGGTTTCGAGTTGGCGGTTGACGGAGATGCCGCGATTGACCTTGATTCCGGCGGCCGCGGCGAGCGCGGTGCGCGGTTTCAGGCCCACCGCCGAGAGCACGACATCGGCCTCCAGCACCGTGCCGTTCGCCAGCGTGACCTTGCAGCTGCCGTCCGCGTGATCGACAGCGGCGACGCTGGTGCCGAGGTGCCACTGCACGCCAAGCGCGGCAAGTTTCGACTGCAGCAGCGCGCCGCCTTCGGGCGGCAGCAGCCGGCCCAGCGCCTGTGTGGCGATATCGATGATGTCGACGCAAAATCCGGCGGCGGCAAGGTCGTTGGCGAATTCGCAGCCGATCAGTCCGGCACCGATGATCGCGACGCGTTTTTTGCCGGCGATGGCCGCGCGGAAGGCGGCGTAATCGTCAAGGTCGTTGACGGTCAGTATGTTGCCCGCCGCATCTCCTGCCATGGGCAGCCGGATCTGATCGGCGCCCAGCGCCAGCACCAGTTTCGAATAACGCAGCGTTTCGTCGCCGATGCGCAGCGTGCGTGCTCCGGTGTCGATGGCATCGACGCGGGTTTTCACGCGTACCGTGGCATTGAGCTGGGCGGCCATCTGCTCCGGAGTGTTCAGCGCGATCGCGGCGGCTTCCTTCTTCGAGGCCAGTGCGTTCGACAGCATCGGTTTGGAATAAAACGGTCCGCTGTCGGCGGCGATCAGGGTCAGAGGGGTCGTGGTGTCGAGTTTGCGCAGCTCCTTGGCAGTGTTGTAGCCCGCCAGGCCGCTGCCGATGATGACCGATCGGGTCCATGGTGTTTCCGTTGGTGAATCAGCGCAGGATGGTATCAAACAGCATCATCAGCACAAAACCGCCGATGAGACCGATGGTGGCCACACGTTCGTTGCCGTTGCGGTGGGTCTCGGGAATGATTTCGTGGCTGATCACGAACAGCATCGCGCCGGCGGCAAAGGCGAGTCCCCAGGGCAGCATCGCCGCAGCGTAACCGATCGCACCGGCACCGACGAGGCCGCCGAGGGGTTCGGCCATGCCGGTGGCGAGTGCGAGTGCCGCCGCTTTCCAGCGCGAGATACCGAGCGTCACCAGCGCGATGGCGACGATCAGTCCTTCCGGCATGTTCTGGATAGCGATGCCGGCGGTTATTGCTGCGCCACCGCCGCTGCCCTGGGCGACGCCGACGGCGATGCCTTCAGGGATGTTGTGCAGCGTGATCGCGGTGACAAACAGCCACAATCCGGCCGCGTTTCCCGGCGCTGCCGGCTGGCCGACCTCGCGGCCCTTGACGAAGTGTTCATGCGGCATCCAGCGGTCGCCGGCCATCAGCACCGCGGCGCCGAGAATCACGCCGGCCGCGGCGATCAGCACGCCGCCAACGGGGCCGCCGGCAAACTCTGCGCCGGTTTCAAGCGCAGGGGCGAGCAGGGAAAAGAAGCTGGCGGCGAGCATCACGCCGGCGCCGAAGCCGAGCAGGGTGTCGCGCATCGCGTCGGAAATCTGGCGGATCACCAGCACCGGCAATGCGCCGGCACCGGTGGCCAGCGCAGTGAACAGGGTGGCCGCGAGCGCGGCGCGCACCGCTTCATTCGCCGGCGCGGCCGCGGCAAGCTCGATGGCCACCGCGACCGTCGCCAGCGCGAGCACGATGAACGCCGCCAGCCGCTGCCAGGAAGGCTCGGCGGCGAGGCGGCGTGCGTGCATGATCATCTCGGTCATGGTCTGCTCATTGCAAATATTGAATGCTTGCATCCAGAAAATATGGCTTTTCGCAGCCCCTCATCCCGACCTTCTCCCCGCAAGCGGGGAGAAGGAGTGGTCGATTGTCTGCCCTATTTCTCGATCAGGCTGCGCAGCATCCAGGCATTCTTCTCGTGGATCTGCATGCGCTGGGTCAGCAGGTCGGCGGTTGGTTCGTCGTTGGCCTTGTCGACCACCGGGAACACCGAGCGTGCGGTGCGGGCGACGGCTTCCTGGCCTTCGACCAGCAGCGCGATCATTTTTTCCGCCTTTGGCACGCCTGCCGTTTCCTTGATCGAGGACAGCTTCACGTAGTCGGCGTAGGTGCCCGGCGCCGGATAACCCAGCGCGCGGATGCGCTCGGCGATCTGGTCGACGGCGAGCGCCAGCTCGTTGTACTGGGTCTCGAACATCAGGTGCAGGGTCTGGAACATGGGGCCGGTGACGTTCCAGTGGAAATTGTGGGTCTTCAGGTACAGCGTGTAGGTGTCTGCGAGCAGCCGCGACAGGCCGTCGGCGATGGCCTTGCGATCCTTGTCCTTGATGCCGATGTCGATTTTCGTGGTCTTGGTCATGTCGGTTCCTTTCAGCGTGTACGGTGTTTCGGATGCTGCGGCCGTCCCGCGCAGGCGGGACGGGGTGTTCACCGGCGGCTCAGGCCGCCTTCAGCACCATTTCGAAGTCAGCCTTGACGATGCCGCACTCCGGGCAGGTCCAGTCTTCCGGGATGTCTTCCCAGCGGGTGCCGGCCTTGATGCCGTGTTCCGGGTCGCCCTCGGCTTCGTCGTAGACGTAACCGCAGACGATGCATTCCCATTTGCGCATTTCAGTTGCCATGTTCAGTTCTCCGTATCGGTAATTGGGTTTCTTGTGTCGATGTCTGTTTCCGCCGCCCGTCCGCCGACTGCGCAGGCGAGGGCCTGCAGCAGTGCGAACGGGAGTCTGTCGGCCATGATCACGCTGCCTGTACTTTGGCGCGCACGGCGCGGTAGTGGTTGGCGTGGCGTTCTTCAACCTTGGCCAGCGCGGCGAAGCGCTTGGCGGCCTTGGCCAGGGTCTGGCGGAAACGGTCGGCGTGCTCCTTCGATTCCTCGATCTGCTCGTCCATTTCCCTGACCGCGGCGTGGTTGCCTTCCTGCTCGGCGAGGTGGCGGAACTGCGGATACATCTCGGTGTATTCGTAGGTCTCGCCGGCAATCGCCATGTCCAGCGCCTTGGCCGGGCTCATTTCCGATTTCGGATAGAGCAGGTCGAGGTGGCCGAAAGCATGCTGCACTTCCTGGGCTGCGGTTTCCTCGAAGACTTTCGCGGTTTCGACGTCGCCCTGTTCGCGGCAGATCCTGGCGAAGTACATGTACTTGATGTGTGCCATGGACTCGCCGGCAAAGGCGGCTTCGATGTTCTTGACGGTGACGGATTCGGGTTTCATCTGCATCTCCTGGGTTGAAAAGTGGCGCGTTTCGCAACGCTTGGAGTGCATGATAGGAGTGCAGGTATTATTAATCCAATTGATTATTATAAGTAAAATGATAGTTATAAACTATAATTTAATCGAACCAATGATTGTATATAAATACTTGATTTTAAACAACTATTTTTGCTTTATCGGAGTCGCGCTGTTGAGGGCGCAGAGTCCCACGGCCACACGGATGACCTCAAGCGCCGCGTTGCGCGGAAAGCTCGAGCGCGAGGCGAGCACCACCCGCCGGTCCGGCACCGGGCGCGAGAAGGGCACATAGGTCAGCAGGTCGGATGCGGCGCGGCGGACCGGAATTGCCGAGGCCGGCAGCACGGTGAGGCCCATGCCCGAGGCCACCATCAGACGGATGGTTTCGAGCGAGGAGCCTTCGACCGTTTTCTGCAGCGTGCCCTGGGTCGCGCTGGAGCGGTTGAGTGCGGGACAGGCATTGAGCACCTGGTCGCGGAAGCAGTGGCCGGTCCCCAGCAGGAGCAGGCTCTCGCGGGCCAGTTCATCGGCCGGGATCGATTTGCGTCCGGCCCAGGGGTGGGTTTTCGCCATGGCCACCACGAAGGGCTCGTCGTAGAGCGGCGTGACGGTGATGCCCGGTTCGCTGAAGGGGAGGGCGACGACCGCGGCATCGATGTCGCCGCGTTTCAGGCGTTCGGACAGCGTGGCGGTGTAGTTTTCCTCCAGCACCAGCGGCATTTTCGGCGCGCGCCGGCGCAGCACCGGGATCAACTGCGGCAGCAGGTAGGGTGCGATGGTGAAAATCACGCCCAGTTTCAGCGGTCCCTCGAGTGGATCGCCGCTGGTCTTGGCCAGGTTCCTGATTTTCTCGGATTCTTCGAGCACGCGTTGGGCCTGTTCCACCACGCGGTTGCCGGCCGGCGTCACCGTGATTTCGCCGGAGCCGCGCTCGAACAGCTGTACGCCGAGTTCTTCCTCGAGTTTCTTCACCGCCACCGACAGGGTGGGCTGGCTGACGAAGCAGGTTTCGGCGGCGCGGCCGAAATGGCGCTCGCGGGCAACGGCAACGATATAGCGGAGTTCGGTGAGGGTCATGGCGGCGGAACTTTACCGGAAACCCCGAGTCTAGTTTGTGTGAGCAGCCTGCTGTATTGCGGCCGGATTTTCAAATCCCCTGAAAATCAAAGGCTTGTGCAGGATGTGAACGAACGCATGTAGGGACTTGATGGGCACCGCTTTCCCCGGTGCCCATTTTTTTGTACTGCATTGGAATGGGGCATGTTGGGCAAGCCACTTCAGCTTGAGCGCGCAAGTCCCTGATTTTCCGGGATTGCGTCTCGGGGGCGCACACCGGTCGTATCAGCACCCATTTGGCGTCCGGAATTTCACTTGCCCGGAATCGCCCAGGCTTCCTCTTTCGACACTCCCGGCGGCGGTGTGAACAGGATCTGGGTTTCACCGAGCAGCCGGGCGGCGCCGCCCCAGGCGTCGGCAGCCTTGCGCTGGTCGGCCTTGGCACGGGCGTCTACGGCTTCGGGATCGCAGATTGCACGGAGTTTTTGCTCCAGCGCCTTGACCTGGTCGGGGGCCCTTGCAGCGAGGTCCTGCAATTCGTCCGGATCACGCGCCAGATCAAAGAGCTGCGCCGGCATGCCGACGTGGTAGATCAGCTTCATATCGCCGTCGCGCAGCACGAAGGCGCCCGCTCTCGAACCCTGGGCGTGATATTCGGCGAATGTGCTCCGCGGTTTTTCCTGTCCTCCGATCGCCGGCCACAGATCAATGCCGGGCAGGTCGGTGTCGGCATCAGTCAGCCGCCCTCCGGCTCCGGCCAGCAGCGTCGGGAAGAGGTCGACATGGGAAGCGTGCTGTTTGACCACGCGGCCCGCTGGCACACCGGGTCCGGCCAGCAGCAGCGGCACGCGGATGGCGCCTTCGTAGAGGTTTTTCTTGCCGAATACGCCCTGCGCCCCGAACAGTTCACCGTGGTCGCTGGTGTAGGCGATGCGCGTGTTGCCCAGCAGGCCGAGTTCTTCTGCCGATTTCAGCACTTCACCGATCTGCTCGTCGAGGTGGGTGATCAGGCCGAAGTAGCCGGCGGCGATACGCCGCAGCGCGGCCTCATCGGTCATCACGCGCATGCCGTCCATGTGGCGCAGGAATTCCACCGCCGGGTGCTCGGGGCGCTCTCCCGGCCTGAACCCCGGCGGCAGCGGCATTGCATCCGCGGGATAAAGATCCCACAGCCGCTGTGGCACCGTGAACGGCGGATGCGCGCTGATGTAGGACACGTACAGCACCCAGGGCTTGCCCCCGTTGCGGGCATGCTGTTTCAGCCAGGCGATCGCCTTCGTGGTGATGTCGCGGTCGTAGTCCTGGTAGTGCGTGGCACCCACGCCCGAACGCTCGATGTAGAGCTTCCAGAAACTGCCGTCATCCTTGGCGGGCTCCGTGCCGTAGCCGCGCAGCAGGTTCTTGATCGCGCCCTTGCCCTCGTGCAGGTGCATCGGCACGATTTCCTCGGTGAAGCCGTTGTCGTCCTCGCTGGAGCGGTAATGCAGCTTGCCGATCGCGGTGACGGTGTGGCCCTGTTCGCGCAGCCGGTGGTGCCAGGTCGGCACCCGGCCGTCGTAGGTTAGCGCGTTGTCCCAGTAACCGGTCTGGTGTGGATAACGCCCGGTGGCGAGGCTGGAACGCGAAGGGCAGCACAGCGGACTCGTGCAATAGGCGTTCTCGAAACGCACACCGCGGGCGGCAATGCGGTCCATCACCGGGGTCTGCACCACCGGGTGGCCCTGGCAGCCCATCAGGTGGCCGTTGTGGTTGTCGGACTGGAACAGGATCAGGTTGGCGGGCAGGGTCATTGGATGCTCAATCAAGGCTGATGCCGGCCTGCTTGCCGACGTTGGCGATGCGTGCGCGCTCGGATTTCATGAACGCCACGAATTGTTCGGGTGATTCGGGGCTGGGTGTGGCGCCGTTTTTGCTCATTTGCGCCTTCGAGTCCGGATGGTCCAGTGCGGTCATCAGTTCCCTGTGCAGGCGCTGGACGATCGCCGCCGGCGTGCCTTTTGCGACGGTGATGCCCCACCACTGCACAATCTCGTAACCGGGCACGGTTTCGGCCACCGTCGGCAGTTCGGGCAGCAGCGGATCGCGTTGCGCGCCGGTGGTGGCCAGCACCCTGATGCGCCCGGCGCGCCCGTGCGGTATCGCCACCAGCGGCG
Source organism: Burkholderiales bacterium (assembly GCA_019635015.1). GTDB lineage: Bacteria > Pseudomonadota > Gammaproteobacteria > Burkholderiales > SG8-41. The sequence goes on from JAHCAG010000011.1 coordinate 41,220, forward strand.
AGGTGATCAGGAACTGGATCTGCCCGCCCATCATGTCGGACAGCGCCAGTGCCGCGCCCTTGTAGGGAATGTGCGTGGTTTTTACGCCGGCGAGCACGTTGAACATGGCGCCTGCCAGGTGTGCCGGCGTGCCATTGCCTGCCGAGCCGAAGTTGAGCTGCCCCGGCTTGTCTTTGGCCAGCTTGACCAGGTCGGCGACGGAATTGACACCGAGCCCGGCATTGACCGTGGCCACGTTGGCCACCCAGGCAATCCGCGAGAGATGCGTGAAATCGCGATCAACGTCGTAGGGCAGCTTGCTTTTCAGCACCGGCAGCGAGGCGAAGTTTGTTGCGGTTGCCAGCAGCAGGGTGTGGCCATCGGGTGAGGCGTTCTTGACGATTTCCACGCCGATGATGCCGCTCGCGCCACCACGGTTGTCGACGACCACCTGCTGCTTCATCTGCTCCGACAGGCGGACGCTGACGATCCGCGCCAGGATGTCCGGCGATCCGCCGGCCGGACTGGGCACCAGGAAACGTATCGGTTTGGTCGGGTAGGCCTGGGCCCCGGCCTGTACGGCGGTGAAACAGAACAGTGCAGCGATGAAGGCGTGACGCAGCATCCGATGCATGATTCTCTCCTCCTCGTTCTGGTTTGTGCTCCCGGTTCTTCTGCTTGTTATGTTTTGCCTAATAGTATGACGCTTTGGCGCCCGGCGGCGGCGAATAACGGAAGGTGCCGAGTTTTTTGATGGCCTCGACGCCGCCGTGTTGCTCGATCCGCGCTTTCTGGTCGGCCATCGCGAGGCGATGGGTGGCATCGGGATCGACCACCTTGCGCAGCACCTGTTCGCATTCCGCGACGACGGACTTGAACGCCGGATCGCGGCCGAGGTCGCGCAGTTCGAGCGGGTCGTTTTTCAGGTCAAAGAGCATCGGCGGCACCGTTGCGTAGTGGATGTACTTCCACTGACCGTGGCGGATCATGAAGGCGCCGCACATCGAGCCGGCGGCGTGGTACTCGGAGAGGATGGTGCGTGCCGGCACCAGGCCCTGCGCGATGTCGATCAGCGAGTTTCCGGGGAGTTTTGCGTCATCGGGATGCGGCTTTGCGCCCAGCGCTTGGATGAAGGTCGGGAAGCCGTCGGCCAGCGTCACCGGGGTGTCGCAGACGCTGCCGGCCGGAATGCCGGGGCCGGCGATCATCATCGGTATGCCGGCGGACTCCTCGTACATCGTCGATTTGCCCCACAGGCCGCGGGCGCCGAGGTTGTCGCCGTGGTCGGAGGTGTAGACGACGCGGGTGTTGTTCATCAGGCCGGTTTCCTCCAGCGCGCGCAGGATGCTGCCGACGTTGTCGTCCATGAACGAGGTCAGGCCGAAGTAGGCGGTGATCGCGCGGCGCACCATCGCGATGTCGAGAAAGCCGTCGTCGTAACACTGGCTGGCGCGGAAGGCGTCGAGGAAGGGGTGCTGCGGACGCAGCGATTTTTCGTAGAGATTGGGCAGTGGCACCGCGTCTTCGGGATAGAGGTCGTAGAACTGCGGCGGCGCGATCAGCGGGAAATGGGGCGACACGAAACCCACATACAGCGCCCAGGGTTTCGCTTTCAGTGCCGGCGCTTTGTGCTTGAGCCATTTCACCGTCTCTTCGGCGATGCTGCGGTCGTACTTGGTGTATTCGGATTCGCCGCGGCCGGCCTCGGGTCCGAGCTTCATGGCGCCGACGCGGCGCGGCAGCTCCTCGCGGATCATGCCCAGCAGGTCGCCGACGCCGTTGACGATGTGCAGCGGCAGGATCTCCTCGTCGAAGCCGTTCCTTTTCGCGTCGGAATCCAGGTAATGCAGCTTGCCGATGGACGCGACGTGGTGGCCCTGTTCCATCAGTCGGTGTCCCCAGGATGGAATTTTGCCGTCGTAGGCGATGGCGTTGTCCCAGTAGCGGATCTTGTGCACGTACTGGCCGGTGGCGAAGGCGGCGCGCGCCGGCACGCAGATCGGGCAGTTGGTGTAGGCCGAGGTGAAGTCTGTGCCGCGCGCGGCCAGTGCGTCGAGGTTCGGCGTCTTGATCATCGGATGGCCGTGGCAGCCGAGCACGCGCTTGTTGTGCTCGTCGGACATGATGAAAATCAGGTTGGTGGCTTCGCTCATGGTGCTCCGTTCTCCTCGCTCGGGTTGTTCATGAATGTTATTTGTATTTTTTGGTGACCAGTTCTGCGACGCTGCGGCCGGCATCGATGTCAGCCTTGCGTTTCGTGTCGCCGGCGTCGATTTTGCGCGCCGTCTCCAGCACCTGTGCCGCCTTTTCATGCGGAATGAAGGCGACGCCGGCCTCGTCGGCGCAGACGATGTCGCCGGGCTTCACCTGGATGCCGCAGATCTGCACGGTGCCGTTCACCTCGACGGTCTGCATGCGCCACTTGCCGGTGATCGGGGTGAAACCCTTGCACCACACCGGCCAGTCCATGCTGCGGTACTGGTCGGGGTCGCGCACCGTGGCGTCGACGATGGCGCCGATGAAACCCTGGCGTTTGGCGATGGTCGCCGACTGGCCGCCCATGTTGGAGCAGCCCATGACCCCCTCGATCACCAGCACGTCGCCGGGCTCGGCGAGGTTGTGAGCTTCGGTTTCACCCTGGCCGCTGGTCTTGTCATTCGCCGCCTTGTGGATCTGCGTGGCATGGGCGACGTTGCGCACCGTCAGCGCCGGACCGACGATGCGCCGACCGAGGGTAACCGGCGGCAATACATAGGCCGGCACCACGGCGACCAGGCCCAGCTCGTCGCAGGCGTCGGACAGCGTGCCGGTGAGGTCGACCAGATGCTGGAAACCTTCGAGAATTTCGGGCGCGACGCGCGGCAGTTCCAGTATGCGAATGGCTTCGCGCGGCAGTTTGCCGAGGGTGGTTTTGGGCATGGCTCCTCCTGTAAGCGACCGATGTTACGGGTCGCATGCGCGGGGCGTCAACGCGCATGGAGTGCCATAATATGGCGCATGAAATCCCTGCTGCCACCGCGCTTTTTTTTGCGCCAACTGCCTGCCTGCGTGCTGTTTGTTTGCAGTGCCGGCGCCCATGCGACCAACGGTCTCAACCTGATCGGTTATGGCGCCGAATCCTCGCTGATGGGCGGTGCCGATGTCGCTGTTGCCCGCGACGCGGCGGCGCTGAACACCAATCCGGCCGGCATCGCGCGTTTTCGCGCGCCGGCACTGGATGTTTATGGTGCGGGCTCGTATGCGCTGAATGTTGGACACAGCGATGCCCTCGGCAACAATCTTGAGGTCGATGAGAAGCTGATCAGTGTCGCCGGATTCGGTTACGCCATTCCCTTGCAGGGGCGTGACCTGGTGCTGGGCATCGGCGCCTTTGCCCAGGGCGGGGCCGGCGCGGTTTTTGAAAAGATGCGCACGCCGTTCGGCAATATCGATGAGCTGTCCTCGCAGTTCGGCGCGCTGAAATTCACCTCGGGGCTGGCCTGGCGCGCATCCGGATCAACCATGGTCGGCGCCACGCTGTCTTTGTTGTACGGCGGTTTGCGCCAGGATTTTTTTCCGGCGACTTCGGCGCTGACGCCCGGCGGCCCTTTTTTCGGCTCGGCCCTGGATCGCGCAAACGGCTACGGCCTGGGCGCGAAATTCGGCGTGCTTCACCAGTTGTCGCCAGCGGTCACGGTCGGGGCGACCTACACCAGCAAGACACGGTTGCCCCTGCGCGACGGGCGGTTGCGTGTGAACATGACCGCCGCCGGACTTGGTCAGGTGACGTACTCCGATGTGAAGCTGGATGGCCTCGCGTTTCCGCAGCAGGCGGGCGCCGGTTTTGCATGGCAGGTCAGCGAGCGCCTGTTGTGGTCCACCAAGCTGGAATGGATCGACTGGTCGGGCGCGGTGAAAAATCTGACCCAGACGGCGTCAGGCCCGGACAACACGGCTGCGCCGGCGATACTGACGCAGACCCAATATCTCGGCTGGCGCGACCAGTGCGTGGTTGCCACCGGCATTGCCTACACCCTCAGCCCGCGCACCACGCTGCGCGCCGGTTTCAACTACGGTCGCAGTCCGGTGCCGGTGGAGCGCAGCAGCCCGATCATCAATCCGATAGGCGAGAAGCATCTGACGCTGGGCGCCAGCCGAAAAATCAGCGGCGGGTATGAGCTGCATGGCGGGCTGGAATACCAGTTCCGCAATTCGGTGAGTTACAACAATCCCGCGCTGCCCTTCGGCCCTTCGACCTGGCGCGAGGAAAGCCTCGCGCTGCACGTGATGCTGGGCCGGCGCTGGTAAATCAGTCCAGCCGCGATACCAGGGTGGCGAGTTCACCGCGCGATCCGATGCCGAGTTTCCTGTAGACCGCGTCGAGATGATTGCGCACCGTTGCAGGCGCCAGTTCCAGCGTGGCGGCAATCTGCTTGTAGGTCTGGCCTTGGGCCGACAGGCGGGCGATTTCAAGCTGGCGTTTGCCGAGTGTATCGATCGCGGTCTTGGTGCGTGCCGACAGCCAGTACAGATCGCTGACGCGGTCAAAGGACAGCATGATGCGATCACCGGCATGACTGCCCCTGACTGCTCCCTGCATTTTTGTGCGCGCCGCTTCCGGCAGGCGTGGTGCATTCCAGTCGGGCCATTCTCCGCGCAGCAGTTCGGCAAAGCCGTCACGCGCCGCGATCAGCACAAAATCGGCGTCGCACACGGCAAACCGGCGCTCGCTGTTGCTGTTGGCGATGCCGCCGGCATTGAGCTGCATCAGCCGCGATTGCTGGCAGCTTTCAATGAGGTGCGGCACCACTGACTGCGCCGCAACGCGTTCGTCCTCGGTGAAATGCGGCTGCTGCGCCGGACGGAACAGTGTCATGAAAGAAATCAGTCCGGTGCGCGGATCGACTATGCAGGTGGTCAGCGAATAGTCGAGGCCGAAACGCCGGACATGCTGCTCAAGCATTTCCGGGTCATTGGCGAGCACTTCGTGCCCCGCAGCGCGGATGGTGGTGCCCATGGCCTGCATCGCCATCGCGCCGACGGTGTCGCGATCCCTGAAACGCGCGTAGCTGGCCAGGCTTTCCGGCGGCAAGCGATGCAGGTGCACGCTGTAGATCTGCGCCATGCCGTTTTCGATGCCGGCTCGACCCCAGATGGCTGATTCAAACGCGAGTATCTGCCGCGTCTGTTTCAGCGCCCAGTCCTGAAACGCCGTGGCCGGGATGTCGCGGCTGCCGCGATACAGCGACAGGATCAGGCTGGTCAATGAGGGAATCATATAAGTATTTGTTTTTAAATGAATTTTTATATGGATTGGCAATCAGACGTCCAGGACAAAATAGTTGAGGGCTGACGACCCTCGAAGAATAGGGCATTTGCATCATTTACATAAGCGGCGGCAACGATTCAACTTCAGTCGTCGAACGCATCTGATTGATTCGGGGAGAAAAAAATAACAATGACAGCGCGACGCAGGGGTGACGTGGCAGCATGCGGGAATCTCAGGCAACCGCGCTTGCGGCCGATGACGTTTGCCATCCTCCTGGCCTTCAGCGCGCCGGTCCTGGCCAATCCCACCGCACCGCAGGTTGCCGCCGGCTCCGCCAGTTTCCAGACCTCGGGCAACACGCTGACCGTTACCAACGCGCCTGGCACTATCATCAACTGGCAATCCTTCTCGATCGGCGCGGGTGAGCTGACCCGTTTCCAGCAGCAGTCGGCGCTCAGCGCCGTGCTCAATCGCGTCACCGGTGCCTATCCGTCTAGCATCTTCGGTGCGCTGACCTCCAACGGCCGGGTGTTCCTGGTCAACCCCCACGGCATCGTTTTCGGGCAGGGTGCGGTGATCAACACTGCCGGTTTCATCGCCTCCACGCTCAACATCAGCGATGCCGATTTCCTCGCCGGACGGCTCAAGTTCGAGGGCGGCGGCCATGGCGTGCTGAAGAATGCCGGTACGATCCAGGCCGGCGGCGACATCTTCCTGGTCGGCCCGCAGATCGAGAACAGCGGACTCATCCGCAGTGACAACGGCAGCGTGGTGCTCGCCGCCGGCCAGTCGTTGACCATCAGCAGCCCTGATGCCCACGGCGTGCAGTTCGCGCTGCAGGCGCCGACCGATGCCGCGCTCAACCTCGGCACGCTGGACGCGCGCAATGCCGCGGCGATGTTCGCCGGCACGCTGAGGCACTCCGGAGAAATCCGCGCTGCCAGCGCCAGCGTCGATGCTTCCGGTCGGGTGATCCTGGCTGCGCAAAAGGACGCGATAGTCGACGGCAATGCGGTGATCAACGCCGACAACAGTGTGGGGCGCGGCGGTGCGGTGCAGATCACCGGCGAACGCGTCGGACTGTTCGACAATGCCACCGTGACCGCGCGCGGTGCGGTGGGGGGTGGCGAGATCCTCGTCGGTGGCGATGTCCAGGGCGCGAATCCGTTGGTGCGCAATGCGGTGATGACCCATGTGACTTCCGGAGCGACGCTCGACGCCAGCGCCACCGCGGCGGGCGACGGCGGTCGCGTGGTTGTCTGGGCGGACGATACGGCGCGTGTTCACGGCCAGGTGTTGGCGCGCGGCGGACCGCAGGGCGGGGCGGGGGGCTTCATCGAGACCTCGGGCAAGCGCTTCCTCGATGTCAGCGGCATTCGCGTATCGGCCTCGGGTGAAACCGCGGGCACTTGGCTGCTTGACCCCTACAACATTGAAATCGTCGCCGGCGGCGGTACGGTCAACAACGGCGGGGCGCCGGCTTTTACACCGGGCGGCGACGATTCGCAGATCGGCGCCGATCTGATCACCGGTCAGCTCGACGCCGGCACCAGCGTGTCGATTTCCACCGGACTGGGCGGTTCGCCGGGCACGCAGGTCGGCGACATCACGGTCAGCAGCCCCATCATCAAGACCGCCAACAACGCCGCCAGCCTCACCCTCACGGCCAACAACAACATCAACGTCAACGCCAATATCACCCTGCCCAACGCCAGCGTGCCGGGTGAAACCGCCAGCGTGACGCTGAACGCCGGAGGCGACGTGGCTGTCAACAACGCCACGGTTCAGGCAGGCTCTGTTTTCGTCACTGCCGGCGGCGCCATCCAGCGCAGCGGCGCGCAGGCCAATGATTTTCTCTACGGGGGCACCGGCACGGGTGACGGCGCGCTGCACCTGACTGCCAACGGCGGCGCCATCGGCGCGGCCGGCAACGCGGTCCGCATGCAGAACAACCGTTATGCCGGCACCAACGGTCGCGGCCCGCGTGCCACCACCACGCATGACAGCGGCGACATCCATCTGCGCTATACCGGGAATGGCGTCTACTTTGATGTGCCCAATGCCATCCAGACCAACGCCGGCACGACCCAGACCGTGCGCCTGGAGCACACGGGCACCGGCACGGTCGCGTTTTACAGCGCCATGACCGGCAACGACGACTGGATCATCGATTCAGCGGGGAGCTACGGTTTTGCCGGAACCACGCTGACTGCCAACAGCGTCAATGCCACCTTTGGCGGTTCGACCGGGCGCCTGGGCATTTATCCCCTGATGCCGGCGTTCGATACTTCGTCCGCCAACGGCAACATCACGATCACCGCGAATGACATCGAGGGTACCGGTTGCGGCGGCTCGCAGGTCGGCGTGGGGGTGAAGCCCGGCACCGGGCTGGTGACTGCCACGGCAACTGCATCCCCCGGACCCTGCGGTGGATCCATCCAGTTGATGCACTTCGGCGGCGACCTGCTGACCAGCCGCTACACACTCAATTTTTCGAACGGAGCGGTCGCGGGCAACTACATGCGCCTCAAGGCCGCAGACGGCCACCTGATCGTCGACAGCACCGCCGGCTTCAATGCCAGCCTCAATGACAAGGACGTCCTGCTGCAGACGCTGGCTGCCGGGAAGGACATCGTCTTCCAGGGTGGTACCGTGCAAGGCGGGCGTGTGGAAGTGCGCGCGACCCGCAATATCGACAACCTCGCGCCGGGCACCAACGGTTTTGTCCAAACCAATGCCTTCGGCGGGCCTCACTGGAAACTCTACGCGACCGGGGGCGGCATCGGTCTGACCAATCCGGTCGAGGGTACCGCTGAATGGGTCGGGGACTTGGTGAGCGGGGGCGTGGGTGCGCTGGGCGATATCAACGCCAGGTTCAATGCGGGTACTGGCACACCGGGCATCGCAACCATTTCAACCCATGCCGGCTCAGCCCAGAACATCAACATCACGACCGCCGCGAGCTTGGGCTTCGCGCCGGGCCAGCCCGGCTACGGCGGTTCGTTCAGCACGGCCAACGACCATTACACAATGAACGTGGGCGGCAGCATGGTTTTTACCATGTTCAATGATACCGCCACGGCCGCAAGTTTCGATCTGACCGTCGCGGGTAGCGCTGTGACCAACTCCTGTTGCGGCACCACTGGCCGCTGGATCTCGACGACCGGGGCGTTGTCGATCACCTCGGTTGGCGGTTCCATCGGCGAGTCGGTTCGTTATGCCAATTTACCTTCTTCAGGTGGCATGACACTGACCGCGCTCAACAACATTTACGTCAATGCCGGCGCCAATCCGCTGTCGCTCTCCGGACTGACCACGGGCGCGGGTGCCGGCACGATCGGCCTGCAAACCACCGCCGCCAATGACCTGACCTTCGGCGGCACGACGAACATCAACGATGCGCTGGTGCTCAGCATCGGCGGTAACATCATCTTCCCGGCCGCATCCAGCTTCACCACCAGCGGCGGCCTCGCGCTGAACAGTCCGACGCAGATTGCGGCGACCGCCTCGGTCAACGTTACCGGCGGCACCCTGTCCGGCACCGGCGCGATCAACAATGCCGGCACGCTGACCAAGGCCAATGCCGGCACCAGCAGCTTCTCCGGCGGCTTCACCAATTCAGGCACGGTCAACGTCAACGCCGGCACGCTGGATCTTGCCGGCGGCTACACCGATGCCGGCGGCGCGCTGGTGATGGGGGGCGGTGACATCACCGCACCGGTCGCGGGACTCACGCTGAACACGGGCACGCTCGGCGGCAGCGGCACGGTCACCGGCAACGTGATCCACAATGGCACACTCAACGTTGGCTCCTCGCCCGGCACGATGACCATTGCAGGTGATCTCACGCTGGGCGCAGGCAGCACGCTGAACATCGAACTGGGTGGCACCACGCAGGGCGTCAACTACGACCTGCTGCAGGTCACCGGAGCGGCAACGCTCGACGGCACGCTCAATGTCAGCCTCTTCGGCGGCTTCACTGGCGCGGACGGCGACCTGTTCGACTTCATGACCTATGCCAGCCGCACCGGCGATTTCGCCACCATCAATTTTCCTGCTGGCACCAGCATGACCGCTACGCCAAATGCGGGTTTCTACCAGTTGCTGCTGAGTGTGCCGCCACCACCACCACCACTCGCGGCGGTTGATGCGCAGCCCTCGAACGAGATGCCGCTGAAACTCGCGGCGAACGATGTGCGCATCCTGCAGGACAGGTTCTTCGTCGATGTGCAACCCGCCAAAGACAGCGGTGACGAGGAACGGAAAGGCGCGGTGCTCGAATGCCGGTAAGCGTCTTGATGCCGTGGAGAAGGCCATCCCCCTCGGGGGAAATCAATAAGTATTTGTTTTTATTGTTATTTTTGTTTTTTGTGCTGTGGATGCCGGCCACAGCGCTGGCCCAAGCCGCAAAGGTCGTCGATGTGCACGGCACCAGCCTGGTCGAACGCGCGGGTGCCGCGCCGCGCATCCTCGGCGCGGGCGAGCCGCTCGATGCGCGCGACACCATCAGCGTGGCGCGTGATTCCTGGGCGATCCTCGAATTCAGCGACCAGACCCGTGTGACCCTGCGGCCCAACACCGTGTTCCGCCTCGACAGCTACAAGGCCGATGCGCCCGAAGCGATGTTGATGGGGCTGGTCCGGGGCGGGCTGCGCGTGGTGACCGGATTTTTCGGCAAGCGCAATCCGCAGGGTGTCAGGGTGCAGACCGCGGTCGCCACCATCGGTATCCGCGGCACCGAGTTCGATGCGCGGCTGTGCGGGGACGATTGTCGCGAGGAGAACACGCAACGGGGGTATCGACTACTTCCTCCGGTTGTGGCTCGCGTTATCGAGATGAGAAATGTTGTTGCTGCCGGAGCCGCACGGCGGCCCGATCGTTTTCTGGTTCCTGGTGCAGCCGTATACGAAGGGGATGCAATCGCCGCAGGCCCGTCAGGTTATGCCGTGCTTGCCTTCGTCGACGGTGCGCGCGTATCGATTGGTGCCAGGAGCGGGCTGCGAATTGAACATTTCCGGTTCGATGAGCCAGGTAACAAGGGTTACGCCAAGCTGGTTGTAATTGGCGGGAAAGTCGGAGTGCGTACGGGCCGGTTGGCGCAGCTCTCGCCAACGCATTTCCGGGTCTTGGCGCCAGTCGGAGAAATCCGGCCGCGAGGCACGGCATTTCTCGTGCAATCGCCTCCGTTGCAGTTGCACACTCCAATAATTACCGAAGTCAATTCTACAGACCCAGCCAAGAGCGTGCCGGTATCCGCAGAGGTCCTCAACTTCCTGAGAGCGATGATTTCGCGGGTCAATTCTAATGCCGACTTCCAGGTTACGATGGCTGGAATTGCCAATCAGGCTGCGGCGAAGGCCGCGGAGACCGATCCCAATTCCGCAGAAGCGATCAAATCGCGGATGGATGCTAATGCGGAAACATTCGGACAGGCATTCGGAGGAGGGGGCGGCCGAGTCGAAAGTGAGGCAAACAGCTTCAACAACCTGTCCGCGGCGATTGCGGGTTCGACAAGCTCAAATCCTGGACAGGGAGCGGCGTCTAACGCTGTTACGCCTGAGCGGCAGACGGATGGCCCCGGAAAATACGATATCAATCTCGTAGGTCTTGGCGCGACCGCTACAGCGCAGGAACTGCTTACGGCGATGCTTTCCTGGCACGCTGCGTTCACCACTCATCCGGTGTACGGAAGTGAGTTCGCGGACTTGCCTTTGCCAAGTCTTGCGGACATCAGCGACGTGGCTCGGCTGGGGGCTGTTCTGCAATCCTGGTTCAAGATGATCGACGCTCACGACGCGCTGGGTCGAGGCTTCGAGGAGATTGATGCGCGACCAATTGGCATGGGGAGCGGCCCTCCTGTTCTGGCGCCCGCAACTCCATCCGCGCCACCAGTCGAGGCCCCGGCCACGGCTACCCCGGAGAACGTTCAGCGGTTGGACATCGTCGATAGCCAAGTCATAGATGTCTTGCGCCGGCTGGAAGCTACGATCGAAGGCAATTCTGATACTCGAAGGGAGGCTTACTTTCCCACCGGGATAGGTCTCGATGGCAAGCCGACCTACGTGTATGTCGGGGTAATTGGTGAGCCGCCGATCGATTTGCCTTCTATTCCTGCGAACGCAACCAGCGCCGAGGTGCTTCGCATCCTGACGGAGTGGCACCAGCAGATCACCAGCCATGGAGTTTGGGGGGGGCAGCTGGCCGGAATGCGGGCGCCGACGGAGTCGGACGTTTCGGATCCGGCGCGTATGGGGGCGCTGCTGAGCCAATGGTTTACCCAACTCGACGGCTCTACGCTCGGCAACGGTCTCGAGAAATTCAGCACTGGGAGCCTGTTCGCTAATCCGCTAGCGTCCTCGCAACAGCTGCCGGCTGCTGAGCGTGCGCGGCCTCAAGTCGAAGCGCGGCACGTCGACTTGGAGGCAGGACCGGCCGCCCCGTCCAGCGGTACGCAGAGTTTGGATCAGATTGCGGAAGTGAGGCGGGGCGGGCCTCAAGCGTCGACGCCGGTCATCACGAGCGTGCAAGGCGCGCCGATGGCTGATGCAATCCTCGTTCTGCTGGACGCCATGATATTGACTGCGACCAACAACGCAATGCGACATGATCAAGGGAACAGCATGGCGCGTTCAAAAGGGTTGACTGCCGACGATGTCGCGGCCCTCAGGCTTGCCTTCCGCCAGGGCGCAAGCACGCCCTCGGAGATTCTCGAGTTGATGCGAGGATGGCACGATGCGCTCACCCGGCATCCGAACTATGGTGGTCATTTTGCAGAGTTGCCGTTCCCGACCAGCGCGGACCTTGCAGACCCCGGGAGGATGGCGGCCCTACTCCGTACCTGGTTTACATTACTTGACAGCCACCCCGTGCTCGGCGAGGGCTACGAGGAGATCAATGCATCGGTGATCGGACTGAATCCGTCCGGGACTCAGCAAGCGATGCAGTTCGAGAAGCCGGCCGGGGTGCCAGGCCAACCCGACAGTGGGCCTACATCGACGGACACCGGGATGGCGACCGCCGGGAACGTTTCGCGTCCCCTGTTCGATCCACGGGCGGTCGACCTGCTTCGCCGCCTTGAGTCGATTCTCGAGGAGAACTCGGATACTGCAGTCCGAGGAGCCAGCGGAGGCATCATTGCCGGTGCGTTGCCATTTTCCCTGCCGTCTATACCATTGGGGGCATCGCCGGAGGAGGCCTTGTCCATTCTCAGAGAATGGCGCTCCTCGATCCTGATGTGGCTCGCCGAACATCCGAACATGAACGTTCAAATGGTGAACCTGTTCTACGCGAGCCGCCTCCCGATGCCGACCGAGGCAGACGTTACGGATCCGCAGAGATTGGGCGTTCTCCTCAGCCAGTGGTTCACGTTCTTTGGTGGCTTAGCTTTGGGGGAGGGCCTGGAAGGATTCAACACGGGTGGTTTATTCGTCAATCCGCTTGCGCCTTATGCTCAGGTTATCCCGCTCTTCAACGCGATTGCCGTCAGCGAAGGCGCGGTAGACGTCGTGGATCCGGGCGGAACCCAGAGCGTCGAAGCGGGTACGCTGCTCGCTCGCAGCAGGGACTTCAGCTTCTCGCGCTCGCGCTATGAGGCGCTCTCCGACATGATTGACAAGCTTCATCTTGCGAGCATCGATCCAGACCTGTTCAGGGATACCGATAAACCCATCGAAGAAGGCCTCTACGTCTGGGTCCGCGATGGTGCCGTGCAGGTAACCAAGGACAACCAAAGCATTGATGTCAGTGCCGGCAACGCCGCAGTAGCAACGAAGGATCGCGTGCGTCTGCTCGATGCCGTCCCCAACTTCATGCGCTTCGATCCGACACCGGTGCCAAACCTGTCGCTGACGGCGAGGCTGGATGCCTTCCGCTTGCCTGATGGCGCGCTCCAGAACATGTGCGTGATTCGATAAAATAATAAATAAAAACAATATGTTACGTATATTTCTCGGGCTACGCCTGGTGCGGTTGATGTTGTGCCTGGGCATCACGGGCGTCGCGTGGGCGCAGGACAGCGGCGGCGCACGCTTCGCCGTCAGCAGCTACACCGTTGAAGGCGACAACCCGCTGTCCGCCTCTGCCACGCAGGTGCTGCTTGCGTCCTACACCGGCGAGGCCGTGACCATCGACCGCCTGCAGGCTGCTGCTGCTGCGCTGGAATCCGCGATCAAGGATCAGGGTTACAGCTTCATGCGCGTGGTGATTCCGCCGCAGGATGCCAAGGGCGTGATCACGCTGCGCGTGCTGGCCTTCCGGCTCGGCGAGGTCATTGTCGAGGGCAACCGCAGCTTTGATCGGGCCAACATCCTCGGCAGCCTGCCGGCGCTGCGGCCCGGTACATCGCCCAATCTGCGCGAGATCGCGCGCAACCAGGCACAGGTCAACGATCATCCGGCGAAGCAGGTCGCGGTGACGGTGCGGCAGGGGCGCGTGCCGGATACGGTCGATGCTGCGGTCAAGGTCGAGGACGGCGATCCGCTGCAGTTTTTTGCGACGCTGTCCAACTCGGGCACGCCGGCCTCGGGCATGACGCGGCTGGGCGTCGGCTTGTCGCATACCAACCTGTTCAACCGCGATCACCAGGTGACGGCGACCTATACCACCTCGCCCGAGCAGGCCTCGAATATCCAGCAGTACGGTTTTCATTACCGCGCGCCGTTCTACGCGCTGGGCGGCACGCTGGCGGCGTACTACACCTTCTCCGATTCGAACTCGGGCACGGTGGCGCAGTTCTTCCAGGTCAGCGGCCGCGGCGAGTTCTACGGCCTGCGCTGGACCCAGCGCTTCGCGCCGGTGGGCGCCTACAGCCATCTGGCCGAGATCGGTGTCGAGGAGCGGCTGTTCGACAACAATGTGTCCTTCAACGGCGTGCCGATTTCATCCGATGTGCGCAGCCGGCCGCTGCTGCTGCGCTACGAGGGGCGCTTCGACGGCACGGGGCATGTCGCGCGCGCTGCGCTGGAACTGGCGCATAACCTGCAGGGCAGCGGCGCGAATGACGCCGCGAGTTACACCGCCAACCGCGCCGGCGCGACGCCGGGCTGGCAAGCCTGGCGCTATACGCTCGATGCTTCGCGCGCGCTGGGCGGTTGGGTGGCGAGCGCGCGGCTGCGCGGCCAGGCCTCGGGCGATGCGCTGATTCCCGGCGAGCAGTTCGGCATCGGCGGCGCCTCGCTGGTGCGCGGGCTGGAAGAGCGTGAAGGCACCGGCGACCGCGGTTACGTCGCGACCGCCGAGCTGATGACGCCGCCGCTCACCGAAGGTTTGCGCGGGCTGGTGTTCGTGGATACGGGAGAGGCGCGGCTCCGGGCCGCGGGCGGCGCTGCCGGCGCGGTCCAGCACGCGAGCAGCGCAGGGCTGGGTGTGCGCTGGCAATGGCGCAAGCGGCTGTCACTGGCGGCGGACTGGGCCTATGTGTTCGACGGCACCGGCAGCACCAACAAACACGACAACCGGGTGCACGCGGTGCTGTCAGTGCGGTTCTGAGCACGCCGGGCCCTCCAAACAAAACGGCCGGGATGTCCCGGCCGTTTTGTTTTGCAAGCCACTGATCGTTCAGCCGCAGGTCCCCGTGTAGCCGCAGGCCGAGCACCAGTCGCAGCCGTCCTTGCGGATCAGCGTGGCGTTGCCGCATTCGGGGCAGCGGGCACCTTTCATGATCTTGGGTTCGGTGCTGCGCTCCGGCGTGGCGAGGATGCCCATCTGGGTCAGCGGCGCGCCGTTTTCGTCGAGGATGCCCAGCATCGCGTAGCGGTGCAGGATCAGGCGCGCGACATAGGCTACCGTCGAGGGGTAGGTCGCCTGCTTGCGTTCACCGGGCACGAAAGCCATGAAATCGCCCAGCGGTTCCGGGAACTCGAGCAGCTTCTTCAACTTCATGCCGATCCAGGCCGGATCCATCACGCGCATGTCGAGCGAGAGGATCTTGCACAGGCCGTCGAGGGCGCGCGGGTATTCGCCGGAGAGCCACATCGAGTACGGGCGGGTTACCCCGTCGGGCAGGGTGATTTCCTTGATGCCGAGCACGAAGTCATCGCCGGTGCGCGGGTTGAGCACGTCGACGGTCCAGGACATTGTGCCGTCGGTGCCGGTCTTCGGTTCTTTCGGCGCGAACATCGCGTCGAGCACGGGGGTCAGCGACTGGCCGAACAGCGGCGCGCCGGAGGCGGTGAGTCCGCCCAGCTGGTCGACGCGCCAGCGCAGCACCTGCGCAAAGGCGGCCACCACCGAGGGCATGCGCTTTACTTCACCATGCGGCGGGAAGGGCAGGTCGAAGGGCTCGTCGCCGCCGGCCTTGGCCAGGGTGTCGAGTTTCAGCTTGAGCCAGCCCGGATCGTCGGCGCGCATGTCCATCGACAGTGTCTTCGCCACCGCGCCGAGTCCGCGCGGCTGCTCGCTGCCGTTGACCCAGACTTCGAAGGCGTGGTTGTGGTCGTTCTCGACGTGGCCGACGAATACCGCAAAGGCGCCGTGGGGATGCTCGATCATGTAGGTCCAGGCCGGATTGCCGGCAGCCATTGACGGCCGGCCCGGCCAGCGCAGGCTGGCCAGTACGGGGGCCGGCAGCGACTGGATCTGGATGCGGCGGTTGACGTCATCGGCGCGGAAATCCTGGGGCGCCTTTTCCTTGGCCGAGGGTTCGACCGACAGCACCGAGCCCAGCACGCTGTTCGGGCGGTACGTCGCGAGCCCCTTCAGTCCGGATTTCCAGGCCTTGAAATAGAGGTCCTGGAATTCGCCATAGGGATAGTCCTCGGGCACGTTGACGGTCTTGGAGATGCTGGTATCGACGTAGGGCGCGACCGCGGCGACCATTTCCTCGTGCGCGCTGGCCGATATTTCCAGCGCGGTGACGAACCAGGGCGGCAGCTGCGTGGTGTTGCCGCCCATCGCCTTCCAGCGCCGCCAGGCGTGGTCTTCGACTGCGAATTCGCGCATGGTGTTGTCGGGCATGCGCTTCTTGCGGGTGTAGGTCCAGGAAAACGGCGGCTCGATGCCGTTGGAGGCGTTGTCGGCAAACGACAGGCTGATCGTGCCGGTGGGCGCGATCGACAGCAGGTGGCTGTTGCGGATGCCGTTTTTGCGGATTACCTGCTTGACCTCTTCCGGCAACCGCGCGGCGAAGCTCGTGCCCGAGAGATAGAGGTCGGCGTTGAACAGCGGGAAGGCGCCCTTTTCGCGCGCAAGTTCGGCGGAGGCGCGGTAGGCATGGTCGCGCATCGCTTCGGAGATTTTCGCCGCCATCTGCCGCGCTTCCGGCGTGTCGTAGCGCAGGCGCAGCATGATCAGCGCGTCGCCGAGCCCGGTGAAGCCCAGGCCGACGCGGCGCTTGTTCATTGCTTCCTCGTGCTGCTGCTTGAGCGGCCAGGCGGTGACGTCGAGCACGTTGTCGAGCATGCGGATCGCCACCGCGACGACCTTGCCGAAGTGTTCGAAATCGAAGCCGGTGTTCTCGGCGAAGGGCTGCTTGACGAATTTGGTGAGGTCGATCGAACCGAGGCAGCAGCAGCCGTAGGGGGGCAGCGGTTGTTCTGCACAGTTATGCACATACAGGCCGTTGGCATCAAAGGCGTGCACTTCGGAAACGGTGACGTCGTAAACGGCCTCAATGCCGTCTTCTTCGAGGCTTTCGACCGTCGCGACAAAGCGGTTCCTGTTGAGGGTGCGCTGGTAAGCGCCGAGCGACCGCTTCAGCCGGTCTGCCTTGTCGGCATCGGCAAAACCGATGCGTGCCGAAAAAGTCGCAAGGTTGGCGCCGCTGATGATCAGTTCATGCAGGGGCAGCGTCGGATAGTCCTTGCTGCCGCCTTTGCCGTCCGGCAGCGGCCGCGGTCCGCCGGTTCTGCGATTGCGGTAAATGGTCGAGTTGATGCCCAGTCGCGCCAGCATGCGTTGTGTTCCCTCAAGCACTTCCAAGCTGACTTGGGTGAGCCGCACGGATACGCCTTTGGCCTGTGTGCCCTGCACCGAACCGTCCGCATCAAACAGGCCGCGCAGGAATCCGCGATAGAAAGCCGAAGAATCGCGTTCGATTTCCGCCGTCAGCGTTTTGTGACCCGGTGCCATGCCCAGATCGTGGGCGAGCGATTTCAGTGCGCCCAGCGCAAGCCGGTAATGCCCCGGCTGACTGGGCACGGCCATCCATCCCCTGAAGTCCGCGCGATGAGGCAGCGTCAGTGCGGCTTCATGAGCGGCCTTCATCATCGTGTGCACACCTTGGGATTGCAGGGTTTCTCCGTTTGCGGCTTTTATCGCCAGCGGATCCCAGGCACCGAGTATGGCCTTGTCAGTCTTGAGCGTGCCGTCCCCCAGCAGCAGGCCGATCAGATAACCCTCGGCTTCGGAGTGCGGCCCTGCCCATTCGCTGATTTCGTGATGGTCGTGCAGCACAATTTGATCGCCGGGCCGCAGGTCTCCTGCTTTGCGCCATTCCGTTTCACGGCGATGGCGGGTCAGTGTTGAGACCGAAAGGACGGGGTGATCCGCCGTCAGCCGCAGCGCATGGCCTTCCCGGGTGCGCAGTTTGAACACGGGCTTGGTACCGGTGGCGAAAAATCCGGCCGACTCGGTGGAATAGGATTTGCCATCAACAACTGCGCTGAACGGAATGCCGAAGAGTTGATGAACTTGCCGGGCGCCTTCGCTGGTCATGACCCAAGTGTCTGCGGTCACACAGGGATTGGTAGCCTCTATGGTTTCGCAGTAGTTGAGGTTGTTGTCCTTGTTCATGCGGTCGATGAACAGTACGCCGGGTTCGGCATGGTCATAGGTCGAGCGCATGATCTGGTCCCACAGGTCGCGTGCCGGCACCTTGCGGTAGACCCAGAGGCCGTCCTCGCGCTGGTAAGACCCCTTGGCCATCTGCCTGGCATTGGGTTTCGAGCGGTGCACCAGTTCAACCTCGCGGTCCTTCTCGACCGCTTCCATGAAGGGGTCGGTGACGCCGACGGAGATGTTGAAGTTGGTGAGGTCGCCTTTGTCCTTGGCGTGGATGAAATCCTCGACGTCCGGGTGGTCGCAGCGCAGTACGGCCATCTGCGCGCCGCGGCGCGAGCCGGCAGATTCCACGGTCTCGCAGGAACGGTCGAACACGCGCATGTACGACACCGGACCGCTGGCATTGGACTGCGTGCCCTTGACCTCGGCGCCTTTGGGCCGGATCGAGGAGAAGTCGTAACCGACGCCGCCGCCGCGGCGCATGGTCTCGGCGGCTTCCTGCAGCGCGATGTAGATGCCGGGGCGGCCGTCAACGGTTTCCGAGATGGAATCGCCGACCGGCTGCACGAAACAATTGATCAGCGTTGCCGCCAGCTGCACGCCGGCGGCGGAATTGATGCGTCCCGCCGGGATGAAGCCGTCTTCCTGTGCCTGCAGGAAGCGTTTTTCCCAGAGAGCGCGCTGGTCTTCGGCTTCGACCTGCGCCAGCGCGCGGGCGACGCGGCGGCGCACTTCGGTGATGCTGGTTTCCTTGCCCTTGGCGTATTTCTCGATGAGGGTGTCGCGGCTGATTTCCTGTTCGGGGAGCGCGAGTTGCGCGGCGCCGGCGGCGGTTTCGTTCATTGCGTAGCTTCCTCTTTCGATATTGCGCGATTGAGCCGAAGTATGCGCCCGGCGGCGGTGGACGAAAAGGCTTGCGGTTTTATCCCGATCAGGCTACTGCCCTTGTCCTGATCGTGGACCCGGCTTGCACCTGCGTCGCCGCGCCGGTATCGTGCGGCGATTCCAGTCTAGCGGGAGAAATCCGGATGTACAAGGACTATCAGGCCATCCAGTGGGAAATTGTCGACCATACCGGGGTTCTGCGGCTGAACCGCCCTGAGCGGCTCAACGCCATCGACAACGCGATGCGTGGCGACATCGAGCATGTGCTGCGTGCGGCGGAAGCCGATCAGGAGGTGTGGACGATCGTCGTCACCGGCAACGGCCGTGGATTCTGCTCCGGCGCCGACCTCAAGGCGCGGGCGGAGGCCGAGAAGGCGGGTGCCGGCGGCACCGCGCCGCAGCCCTTGTTTGACATGAAGTATTACTACGCCATCGGCTTCAGCCAGATCAACAAGCCGGTCATCGCGGCGGTCAACGGTGTCACCCGTGGTGCCGGCTGCAACATGGCTTTTGCGGCGGATTTCCGCATCCTTTCCGAGAACGCCAATTTCGGCGTCAATTTTGTCGAACGCGGGCTGATGGGCGAGACCTCGACCTGGTACCTGCCGCGGCTGGTCGGCCATGCCAGGGCCGCCGAAATCTGCCTGCTCGGCGAGCCCTTTGACGCGCGGCAGGCGGAAAACTGGGGACTGGCCACCAAGGTGGTTCCCCACGACGGCTTGATGGACGAGGCGCTGGCACTGGCGAAACGGCTCAACAGCAAGGCGCCGATCGCGGTGCAGATGACCAAGGTGGCCCTGCGCCGCGCCTGGGAACAGGACGTCGAACAGCAGCTCGAGCTGCAGAACACCATGAACAACAAGCTGCGCGGCACCGCCGACACGCAGGAGGCGCTGCGTGCCTTTATTGAAAAGCGGCCGCCGGTGTTCCGCGGGGCCTGAACGGCCGCGCGGGCCGCCTTGCCTCCCGATAGCCCTTGGGCTATCGTGCGAGCCTGATTTTTCCGAGGTAAATTCCCATGGCACAGAGCAAGGGCGGGGCGGGCAGCAAACGCGGGGCCGGCACGCGCAAGACCGGCATGCGCAAGGGGCTCACCGCCTACGGCGACGAGGGTTTTTCGTTGTTCCTGCGCAAGGCCTTCGTCAAGGCGATGGGCTACACCGACGATGCACTTGACCGGCCCATCGTCGGCATCACCAACACTTTCAGCGGCTTCAACGCCTGCCACCGCAACGTTCCCGAGTTGATCGAGGCGGTGAAACGCGGCGTGATGCTCGCCGGCGGCCTGCCGGTGGAGTTCCCGGTGATCACGCTGCATGAGTCGTTTGCCTACCCGACCAGCATGTACCTGCGCAACCTGATGTCGGTGGACACCGAGGAGATGATGCGCGGTCAGCCGGTGGATTCCGTGGTGCTGATCGGCGGTTGCGACAAGACCGTGCCGGCGCTGCTGATGGGGGCGGCCAGCGCCAATGTGCCGTCGATCATGCTGGTGACCGGACCGATGATCACCGGCGACCACAAGGGCGAGCGCCTGGGCGCCTGCACCGACTGCCGCCGCTTCTGGGGCAAGTACCGCGCAACCGAAATTTCCGAACAGGAGATCGGCGAGATCAACAACAAGCTGGCGCCTTCAGCGGGCACCTGCATGGTGATGGGCACGGCCAGCACGATGGCGCTGTGCACTGAAGCAATGGGCATGATGCTGCCCGGCGGTTCCTGCGTGCCGGCGGTGATGGCGGATCGTTTGCGCCAGGCCGAAGCCAGCGGTGCCCGCGCAGTGGCGATGGCCAAGGAAAAACTGACGCCCGACAGGATCATGACGGTCGAAGCCTTCGAGAATGCGCTGCGCGTGCTGTTTGCCGTCGGCGGTTCGACCAATGCCATCGTGCATCTGACTGCCATGGCGGGGCGCCTCGGCATCAAGCTTGACCTCGATGCCTTCGACAGAATGGGCCGCGAAACGCCGGTGCTGGTCGACCTCAAGCCGACCGGGCAGGGCTACATGGAAGACCTCTACAAGGCCGGCGGCCTCGCGCCGATCCTGCGCGAACTGAAGCACCAGTTGAATCTGAAGGCCCTGACGGTGACCGGCAAGACACTGGGTGAGGATCTGGCTGAAGCCTTGCCGCCCTGGGACCAGAAAGTGGTGCGGAAATTCAAGGATCCGGTGTTCGCCGGCGGCAGCATCGCGGTGTTGCGCGGCAACCTCGCACCCGGCGGCGCGATCATCAAGCAGGCGGCGATGGATCCGAAACTCGTGCGCCATGAAGGCCGAGCGGTGGTGTTCGAATCGCTGGAAGACATGGCGAACCGTGTTGATGATCCCAAGCTCGATGTCGAGGCGAATGACATCCTGGTGCTGAAAAACGCCGGGCCGAAAGGTGCGCCGGGCATGCCGGAAGCGGGGTATCTGCCGATTCCGAAAAAACTCGCGGCGAAAGGCGTCAAGGACATGGTGCGGATCTCGGATGCGCGCATGAGCGGCACTGCATTCGGCGCGATCGTGCTGCATGTGACACCGGAATCGGCAATGGGTGGCGCGCTGGGCCTGGTGCAGAACGGCGACCGCATCCGGCTCGATGTGCCGGCGCGCAAACTGGAATTGCTGGTCAGTGATGCCGAACTCGCCGCGCGACGCAAACGCTGGAAGGCGCCGGTCGCGCGCAAGGATGAAGGGCGCGGTTACCGCAAACTGTTCATGGATCAGATCACGCAGGCCGATGAGGGCTGCGACTTCACGTTTCTGAAACCCGAAATCACCACACAGGCTCCCCGCAAGCGATGACCCCAAAAAAGAAGACCACCGGCAGCACCCGTAAATCTGCAAAAAAACAGTTAAAAAACAATAAGTCAGTAAAAAAATCCGCCGCCGGGAAGTCGACGGTCAAAAAGGCTTTGCCCAAGGTTGCCGTGCGCAATTCGCCAATCCATGGCCGCGGCGTGTTTGCGGTGGGGGCGATTGCAAAGGGCGAGCGCATCATCGAATACACCGGCGAACGCATCTCGCATGCCGAGGCCGACCGCCGGTATGGCGAATTGCACGAAGGCTCTTCGCACACGATGCTGTTTGCGGCCACCGATGAAATCGTCATCGACGCGACTAAGCGCGGCGGGCCCGCGCGCTGGATCAACCATTCCTGCCGGCCCAACTGCGAAGCCGATGAAACCGGCGGGCGCGTGTTCATCAGTTCGATCCGTGCCATCCGCGCTGGCGAGGAACTGTCGTACGACTACAACCTGGTGCTGGAAGAGCGCCACACGCCGAAGCTGAAACGCGAACATCCCTGCCATTGCGGCGCACGCAACTGCCGCGGCACGCTGCTCGGCAGGAAGCGCTGACCGGCGGGCGCCGTCCTCAGCGGCCGGAGGCCGGGGGAAGGGGCGGGGTGTTGCGCAGGTGGTCGAGCAGCGCGCGTTCGGTTTCGCTCATCCGGTCCTCGTCGACATGCAGCACGATTTCACGAAACACGTTGTGCTGGCTTTCCAGCCGGATCACCGACAGTTCGAAGCAGCCTTTCAGTGAAAGCGCGAGGCTTTCCGGCACCACGGCGAGCCCCATCCCGGCGGAGACCATGCGGCAGGCGTGGTAGAGGCCGCCGACTTCGGCGAGGGAGCGGATGGCCTTGCCGGCATTGCGCGCTTCCTCGCGCAGCGGCCCGTAAATGACACTCTCCTGCTGCAGGCCGATGTACTCGTAATCAAGGGTGTCGGTGAAACGCACGCGCCGGCGGCGTCCCAGCGGATGCGAACTGTGCGCCACCAGCACCAGCGGTTCGGACACGTATTCAAAGTGTCGCAGTCCCAGACCGGGCGGCTGGTTCACGGCGGCGATGCCGATCCGGGCATGTTCCTGCTGCAGCGCATTGGCGGTATCCCAGGACCGTGATTCCTCGATTTCGACCAGCACGTCCGGGTGCCTGTCGCGGAACTTGCGGATGACGCCGGGCAGGTATTCGGTGATGGCGACACCGTTGCCGAGCAGGCGTACATGCTTGGTCAGGCCCTGGCGCAGGTTCTGTGAAATGCTGCTGAGCCCGTTCAGTTCGTCGAGGATGTTGCGCACGGATTCCGCGACCATCACCCCGGTGGATGTCGGACGCACGCCCCGCGCATATCGCTCCAGCAGCGGCGTGCCGATCAGGGATTCAAAGTTGCTGATCCTGCGGCTGGCAGCGCCGACGGCAAGGTGGTTGGCTCTGGCGGCCTGGGTCAGGTTTCCGGCCCTGATCACGGACTCGAACAGGCGCAGGGTGCGGACATCCAGACCTTGCAGGGCGGGAAATGCAGGTTTTCGCATTTTGGGAACGATGAGCGATTGTTGCTGGTTTTATGCCGGTGTTGCCTGGCGATTTTTGAAATGAATATAGTGGTTCCTCCGGAAAAAGGGAAACACATCCTCGTCATTTACGTTCCCATTTGGGGAACGGTCTGTTTGCATAACGGGAATTGTTGGGGCGCCCGGCATTGGGCAGTATCGCTGCATTGGCACCGGGTCCGGCAACCCGGCGCTGAACGGCCGAAACGAGAAGAAAATGCCCGCCCTGATGTCCGACGACAGTCTGCTGATACGCCCCCTGAGTGACCTTTTCCCGGCCACCAGCCGCTGGATCTACATTGATGCCGCCACTTCCGGCCTGCTGCCGGAGACGGCGCGGGAGCGTGTCGCGGGGGTGCTGGAGGCGCAGCTGGTCGCGAGTTTCGGCGAGAATCACGCGCTGTCGATGCTCCAGTCCTGCCGCGAGTTTTTTGCACGGATGGTCCATGCCGCTGCCGCCGATGTCAGCCTGATGCCTTCTTCTGCCGGGGCGCTGCATGCGATTGCGGCGCGGCTGGCCTGGCCCCGGCGGAACAACATCGTGCTGTGCTCCGCACTCAGCCGTCCGTCGTTCGCCGCGTTCTGGCGCAGGCATGCGCAGCGCAATGGCCTCGAAGTGCGCGAGGCGGCATTTGATTGTGGCGGTTTCCAGGTTGCGCAGCTGGAAAAATTGATCGATGCCGGCACTGCGATGGTGGCGATGCCCGTGGTTTCCCATGCCCGCGGCTGGCGCCTGCCGGTCGCCGGGATCGGCAGCCTTTGTCGAGCGCGGAACGTGTTTTTCCTGGTTGACGGATCGGCCAGCGTGGGCATCATCCGTACGGATGTCGTGCGCGATGGCGTCGACGGCCTGTTTGTCGCCGCCGATGGCAATGCGCTGGGGATTCACGGCGCGGCGTTTGTATTCGTTGACGAAGTCTGGGGCGGACGCGCGGATCCGTTCCTGCAGCACCGGATCGCCGGCGACTCCCGTCCGGAAATGCCCCACCTGCTGAGCCTTGCCGCCGCACAGGAGGTGTTGCGTGTGTGTGACGGCTGCGGTGTTGCGGAGATCGAACACCATGCGGTCGGGCTGGCGGAACAGTTGCGCAGGGCGCTGGAGGAGCTGGGGATGCCGGTGGAGCGGCCGCGGATCAGCGGGCAGCTCGGCCATGTTGCGGCCGTGGGTGTGGCGGAGACGGAGGTCGATGCGCCGTTGCAGGATCCCGGCCTGCGGAAATTTGCCGAACAACTGACCTCGGGACGGGTGCGCTACGCGGTGCGCAGCGGCCAGCTGCAGTTCGGCTTCCACCTCTACAATCGCCTGCGCGACGTGATGGACGTGCGCCGCATCGCGGCACAGTCGCTGGCCGCTTGATCAGTCGGAGCGGCGCGCCGATTCGCGCAGTGCGCGCACCTGGCGCGACGCAAAAATCGTCCCGTGGTTGAAATGGGCCTCGTGGTTGGCCTCGATGTTGTCGAGGTCGTAGAGGTAATTCACCATGAATCCGGCGGCATTGCGCAGGCCTTTTTCCGAAACGTCGCCGAGCCAGCGCACATGTTCGATGCAGGCGCCGTTGCCGAGGTGGAAACGGCCCACCGGATCGGCCGGGCGGCCGATGTCGGTTTTTGCCTCGAACAGGTAGGACACCAGCAGGGCCTGCAGACCCGGGCGCAGGCGCTCCGCAGTGGCGGGGTCCGTATGCCAGCCCGGCTGCGAGATGGCCTGCAGTTCCGGCGCTTCGGGATGCGCGCGTTTGAGCCATGACATGAAGCCGGGCACCGGCGACAGCGTGACGAAATTGCGCAGTTGCGGAAAGTCGCGCTTGAGTTCTTCCGCGACCTGCTTGATCAGGAAGTTGCCGAAGGAGACGCCGCGCAGCGCCTTCTGGCAGTTGGAGATCGAATAAAACACGGCGGTCCGCGCGGAGCGTACATCGAGCGGAGGCCGGCCGTCGGCGAGCAGCGGGCCGATGGCGTCGGGAATGTCCTCGGTCAGCGCGACTTCGACGAAAATCAGCGGATCGTCGGCCAGCGTGGGGTGGAAAAACGCGAAACACTTGCGGTCCGGAGGGTCGAGCCTGCGGCGCAGGTCGCTCCATCCCGAAATCTCGTGGACGGCTTCGTAGCGGATGATTTTCTCGAGCACGACCGCCGGCGTGTGCCAGTCGATCCTTCTCAGTTGCAGGAAGCCGCGGTTGAACCAGGAGCGGAACAGGTGCTCGAAATCGGCATCCACTTCGCCGAGTTCAGGGTGCTGCGGCAAAAACTCCAGCACGTCTTCGCGCATGCGCAGCAGCGCCGCCGTGCCGCTGGGCGCGAAATTGAGCCGGCGCAGCACCTCCTGGCGGCGCGACTCGGCGGCAGTATGCAGCAGGTGGGCGGCGGCCGGGCCGGGGTGCGCGGCGTAGTGGCGGATCGCGGCGTCGAGCTTCCCGGTGTCGGTCGAGAAGCGGCCGGCGAGCATGCGCAGGAAATCGAGGCGGCCTTCAGGCGGCAGGGAGGCATAACGCTCGGTGATGCGCCGTGCCAGGGAAACTCCGGAGGCTTCGCCGAGTTCGGATCTCAGGGTTTCAGCGGCCTGTGCGAGCCACTGCTGCCCCCGCTTTTCATTGAGGGTGCGGCCGTGCCGGGCGAGACCGCGCCAGAGGCGGGCCAGCAGCCCTGCCTCTGGCACAGTGGCGTCAGTCGACTTTGGCACCTGACGCTTTCACGACTTTGCCCCAGGTGTCGATCTCCTGTTGCACGAACTTGCCGAATTCGGCCGGTGACTGGCCGCCGGCGGTCGCGCCGAGGGAGTCCCACACCTTCCTGATTTCGGGCATTTGCAGTGCTTTCGCAATCGATTGGTACATGCGGTCGACGATCGGCTGCGGCGTGCCGCGGATTCCCCACAGCGCGTACCAGGTGGTGACATTGATGTCGATGCCGGATTCCTGCAGGGTCGGAACCTCCGGCAGCAGTGCGGAGCGCGTCGAAGTGGTGACCGCCAGCGCGCGCAGTCTGCCGGACTTGACGTTGGGGCCCGCAGTGCCCATGCCGTCGAAGGCCATGGCCACCTCGCCCGAAAGCAGCGCCGGGGTCAGCGGGCCCGCGCCTTTGTAGGGCACATGGGTCAGCTTGGTGCCGGTGATCAGGTTGAACAGTTCGCCGTTCATGTGGTGGGTCGTGCCATAGCCGGCCGAACCGTAGTTGATGGAGCCGGGGGAGCGTTTGTCGAGCGCGATCAGTTCCTTGATGTTTTTTGCGGGGACCGAAGGATGCACGACCACGGCGCTGGGCACCGAGGCGGCCAGGGTGACCGGAACAAAATCCTTGGTCAGGCTGTAGCTGAGCTTGCGATACAGCGTTTCGGCGATCGTGTGGTGCACGGCGCCCATGAACCAGGTGTAGCCGTCGGGATTGGCGCGGGAAGCCGTGCCGGCGCCCAGAGTGCCGCCGGCGCCACCAAGGTTCTCGATTTGCACCTGTTGCCCGAGATCCTTCGGCATCAGGGCCGCCAGTGGTCGCGCGAAGGCATCGGTGCCGCCGCCGGCCGGGAAGGGGTTGATGATACGTACGGCACGGTTCGGCCAGTTCTGCGCCGAGGCGGTTCCTGCAACCAGCACTCCCGCGACCGCGATTGCGCCCAGGGCCAGCAATTTCCGGTTCTTTTCCACCATGATCTCCTCCGATCGGTTTTTGGATTGTGGTGGCCCATTCTATGTAACTTGCGGGGCCTTGTATATCGGAGGAGGGTGCGGGTTCTTCCGTCTCTTCCAGTTCAGTCGAAGCGCAAGGTGAACAGGATGTCGCCCGCGTTCTCGGCGCCTGCGGTGCCGCGCAGCCGCCAGCGTTCCGACAGGAAGTAGTCCATGCGCAGCAGGCTGCCGGCAGTGCCCCCCAGGGTCTGCTCGAGGCGGATGCTCAGGCGGTCGGTCAGGCGTTTGCCGAGGGTGACCATGCCCAGTGCCTCGCCTTCACCGCCGGAGAATCCGAACTCGTCGAGGCCGGCGCCCTCGGCAATGCGACCGGTCAGCGGCTTGCCGCCTCCTGTTGCGAGGTTGAGGGCCGCCGCCTGCAGGATCGCCAGTTGCGCGCCATCGGAGCTTCGGGGGTCACGGCCCAGCAGGAGCCAGCCCATCCGGTCGGAATCCGGCATGTCGGGTACCGAAACCAGTTTGACCAGAGGCCTTTGCAGCGAGCCGCCGACCTCGACCCCGACTTCGGCGCTGGTGAATTTCCGCGTAGCGCGCAGGTCGAGCGCCGGATTGGTCAGCGGGCCGCCGAAGGTGACAGTGCCACGCTGGATTTCGAGCGTCTGGTTGAATATCCGGTAGCTGCCGCGGGCCGTGCGCACGCTGCCCGTGGCAGCAAAACCCGTGGCCTGGCTGCGCACTCGCACGGTGCCGCCGAGCAGCGCGTCGAGGCCGTTGCCGCGCAGCGCCAGCCGGTCGTTGAGGTCGATGCTGACATCAAGCTGCACCGGCGGGGCGGACGCGCGTCCGGCGGCCCGGCTGTCAGGTGAACGCACGACGACGTCGTCGCCGAGGGTGGGCCGCATCTGGTTGCCCGGATCGTAACGGCCTTCATCGAGCACGAAGCGGCCGTCAATGGCGACCCGGTTGTCGCGCAGGCCGAGCCTGCCGTCGCCGCTGACCGTGGCGCTCCACTGCGGTGCGAGCAGTATCTGCGCATGTTCGGCACGCGCCTGCAGTTCCAGCCGCTGCAGCCCGCCGTCGAGGTCGGCATCTCCGGCGGCTGTGATGCGGCCCTTGCCGGCGCGGATCTCGAACTCCCCCAGCCGGAGACGTTTGCCGTCAAGGGTTGCGCGCAGGCGTCCGTCGCGCAGATCGATGCCGGGGCCCACGGCGCGCAGCGTGATTTGTTCGCCACTGAGGCTGCCGCTGAACTGCGGCGTGGCGACAGTGCCGCCGGCTTCTATCTGTGCCGTCAGCGAGCCGTCAATGCGGTCAAGCCCGGGGGCCAGCACACGGGCCCAGGCCAGTGAGCGCAGGGCGATCGAGAGTTTGCCGGAGAGCGGAGAGTCGCCCGGCATCACCCACTGGCCGTCGCGGCGCAGGACGCGGCTTTGCGCCTGCAGCCTTGCTGTGCCCATGTTTGCACTGTCGATTTCGGCGACGGCATCGATCTCGCTGCCCCTTGCGCGGATGTCCACGGAGGCCGAACGCAGGGCGAGGACGGCGGCGTTGGCGCCTGGGATCGCGAGATCCCCGGTTTCGCGGCGCAGGGTCAGGCGGCCGTCCAGTGTTTCTGCGGCGGCGATCGTCCATGCGCCACCGATGCGCAGCGCCGGGGCCTCGATGCCTGCATCGCGCGGCAGCAGTGATGTGACCGCGATCCCCTGGAACGCACCTTCGCTGCGCAATGTCTCCGGCGTCCATTGCAGCGACAGCGGCCCGACAATGCCGCCGAGAAAGGCCGCGCGCAGTCCGTTGACGGAGAACTGCGCGGGACCTGCGGCAATCGCGGCCGGCGCGGTCAGGCGCAGCGTCCATGGCGCGCCGTTGTCGAGCCGGTCCAGCGTGCCGCGCCAGACCGAGGATGCGTCCAGACCGCCGTTGGCAGCGAGCACAAGCGACAGGTCCTTGCCGTTCGCATGGCCCTCGATGCTGTGGCGTGCGCGTGTCCCGTTCACGGCAAGCTGCAGGCGTTCGATGGTCCGCCCGGACCAGTGCAGATTCTGCGCATCGAGGTTCATGCGCAGCGGCCCGTCTGCTCCCGGCGCGAGGCTGCCGCGAAGTCCGGCCCGGGCAACACGCAGCGCGGGCATGGACAGGCCGGTGGCATCGAGTTCGACATCGATCAGCGGCCCGTCCGTGGCGATGCTCAGCGCGCCCTTGCCGCGCAGCTGTCCGTCCCAGCGGGGATCCAGGCCGCGCAGGTCATCCGCGACGACGGAGGCCTTGAGGGTATCCGGAGCGCGCCCGTAGCGCCCGTCCAGTTCGAGGCGGTTGCGGCCGGCGACGATGCGCGCGCGGCCGTCGAACCAGCGCGATGCGCTGGCGGTGAAATCGGCGGAGGCGGCAAGGGGTCGGCCGCGGAAGCTGCTGTCGGCGAGGTCGGCAACGATGCGCGCCTGCCATGAGGGGGCGAGCGAGCCCTCGGCGCTGACGAGGCCGCTGAATCTTGCCGGAGGAACGGCGGCTAAGGCGGAAGGATCGAAGCGATGCAACTGCGCGCGCAAGGCGTATGCCCGCGTGCCGTCCAGCACGAGATGACCGGAAAGCCGGGCTTCGCCCTGACCGGCGCGCAACAGGCCCTGCTCCAGCACGAGGCGGCCGCCGGCATGCAGGATGCCGGCATCAAGCCGCGCTCCGGCAGCATCAAGGCGCGCCATGAGTTCCTGCTCCCGAAGATTGCCACGGACGGTCACCTGCCCGTTCACCCGCAGGGGTTTGAGCCTGCCGTCGATCTGCCGGGCATCAATCCCGACCAGCCGCAATTCGGCGAGACCGCTGTCCTTGTCCGGCTGCAGGTGGCCTTTGCCATCGATGCGCCCGCCGCCGCTCAGTGCGACCGCGAGGCTCTCGGCGACATAACGTCCGTCGGCCAGTGACCAGCGCAGCTTCGTGCCGGTGATGGGCACGCGTCCCTTGTTGATGCCGCCGGCGGCGGGGTTGTCGATATCCAGTGTGCCGGCCAGATTCCCGTCCCGCGGCGAGGCCGTCGCACGCAGGGTGAGGCGCGCATGCGGCAAGTCCCTGCGCCACAGGCGCGGGTCGATGTCCTGCGCCGACAGGTCGAATTCGCGCAGGGGCTGCGGGGAAAACGGCGACAGCAGCACGAGGCCCTGTGCCCTGGCGCCGAGCCCGCCGGCCTCCAGCGCCAATTGCAGTGCTTCGAGTGAACCCGAGATACGGGTTCTGGCGTCGAGCAACTTGCCGTTGTTGCAACTGGCCACAACGCTGCCTTCGACGGCGAAGGGCGCGTGCGCGGCGATCGACGTCCTGCCCTGGAGCCTGCACTCGCCCATGCGGATGCCGGGCAGATCAAGGTGGTGGCCGGCGCCGTCGCCGGCATATCCCAGTTGCAGATCGCGGATCTCGGGCAGGCCCTGCAGCTGCAGGCGTCCGATTTCCAGTGCGGCGATCTCCAGAGCGAATGGCAGGGACAGCGATTGCGGCAGCACCGCCGGCGCCGTGCTGCGGCTGGAATAACCCAGGTAATCCGCGCGCAACTGCCGCAGGCTCACTTTGCCGAGGAGCAGGCGCGCGGGGCGCCAGTCGAGCGCGAGGCCTTCGCCCTTGAGGGTGAAGTCGCCGCCGTCGACATGCAGGCGGCCGATGCGTAGTCCGCCCAGCAGCGAGCCGTCGACCTGTTCCATCACGATGCCGGGATTCGCTGCGACGATCCGCGCTGCAACCCAGTCGCGTGCCTGCGGTGTGGACAGCCAGCCGAGCACCGAGGCCAGCACCAGCGCGCACAGTGTTACGGCGGCTGCCGCGGCGCGAAGGATGAATGTGCGCTTCTTCCCGGCCATGGTCAGAAGCGGGCGCCCAGAGTGAAATGAATGCGGAACTGGCCGGTTTCATGGCCGCGCGCGAGGTCAAGGTTCAGTGAGCCGGCCGGCGTGATCCAGCGCACGCCGAAGCCGTAGCCGTAAACGGGCCGCAGGTCGGAGCGCCTGTCTGCGGCATTGCCCGCGTCGATGAACACGGCTGCGCCCCATTCCCGGGTCAGGTCGCGCTGGTACTCCAGCGTTGCCGCGGTGAGCAGGCGGCCGCCGACGATGGCGCTGCCTTCGCGCACGCCGAGCGACTGGTAATCGTACCCGCGGACCGATTGGTCCCCCCCGGCGCGGAACAGGAATTCGCTGGGGATGCCTTTGCGTTCATCCGACCACACCGCTCCGGCTTCGCCGCGCAGATGCAGCCGGTCGCGGCGGCTCAGCGGCAGTATGTAGAGGCCGCGGCCGTATGCACGGGCAAAAGAGCGGGTCGACAGCAGTGACGCCGATGCGCCGCCCAGTTGCAGGTTGATCATGTGGCCGCGCCGCGGCCGCAGCAGATCGTCGACACGGCGCCGTGTCCAGGAATGGTTGAGCGTCAGCGCGTCGATGTTGTCGACGGATCCGGCTGTCGGTGATTGTTCCTCGGTCTGGAGTTTGAGCGCCCAGTCGAGTTCGCGCTCGGGCGAGCGCCATGAGCGCTGTGCGATGAGGCCGAGACGGCGCACTTCCAGGTCCTTGATGTCGCTGCGCGAGGCTTCGACGCCGAGCCGGTTGCGCCAGCCGCCCGGTTCGGGCAGCAGCGCAAGCTCGCTGTTGAGGGACTGTTCCTTGAGGTCGGCGCGCAGCCGCGTGATGCTTTGCCAGCCGGGCCGGAACGTGTTGTGGCGGGTGAAGGAGGCCTCGCCGCGCGGGCCGTTGTCGGTGCTGATGCCGGCGCCGAGGTCGATCTTCATCGCGGGGTATTCCGTGAGCAGGACACGCACCGTTGCGGCTGCGGCATTGCCGGGATCGCTGTCGATGTCCACCGAAGCACTGCTGAAGAACCCGCTGCTCTGCAGCGCGGACTGGTAGCGCAGGAGGTCTTCATAATGGTAGCGTTGCCCGGGGTGGAAGCGGCGCAGGTTGTCGACCAGCGTGCGGGGGTAACGCTCCAGTCCCTCGATCTGCACTTCGCCGTAGCGGAACAGCGGGCCGCTGTCCACGGTCACGGTGATGTCCACGCCCGCAGTCCCGGGGTCGACTTCGGCGCGGCTCGCGCTGATGCGTGCTGCCGGATATCCGTCGAGTTGCAGGTCGCGCAGCAGTACCTGCTTGGCGCCGTCCCAGTCCGCCTGCGTGAATGTTGCGCCCGGACGCAGGCGCCAGCGCCGGCCCAGGCGCTCGGGCCGCCCGGCATCGGTGCTTTCGCTGTCGATCGCGCCAGACACGCGCACGTCGGCTGTCGCGACCGTCGCCCGCGGACCGGGCTGCACCACGATCAGCATCCGGGTGAGTGCACCCTCGCGCCGGCTGTCGACACGGATATCGGGGGAGAAATGGCCGGCAGTGGCGAGCAGGGCGCGCGCGTCTTCGGCGGCTTGTGCCGCCAGCCGCGCGATGATTTCCTCATCAAGATCATCGCGCTTGCGGTAGCGGAACACGTCCAGATGTTCTTCAAGCAGCGGGCGGACGTCTTCCGGTGCTTCAAGCGCAACCTGCCAGCCGGCTTGGCCGGCCAGGGACGGCGGTGCGAAACAGCAGGCCAGCGCTGCCAGCAGCAGTGCGATCTGTACGGTGCGACTGATCACGACAACTTTATCCGGCGCGGTTGCGCATCCAGTCGGCAGTGCCGAAAAAAGCCTTCAGCAGCGCTGTGCGCAGCGCATCTTCGATGCCGCAGTCCTCCATGGCCTGCAGCATGCAGGCAAGCCAGGCGTCGCGCTCGGCGATACCGATGGGGAAGGGCAGGTGCCTGGCGCGCAGCATCGGGTGGCCGTACTTCTCGACGTAGAGCGGCGGGCCGCCAAGCCAGCCGGAGAGGAAGAGGTGGAGTTTTTCGGCGGAGCCGGACAGGTCTGCAGGGTGCAGCTTGCGGATGCCGTGATACTCGGGCACTTCGTCCATCAGGAGGTAGAAGCGGTTAACGAGACGGCGCAAGCCGGCATCACCGCCGAGTATTTGGTAGGGGGTTCCATCTGACTGTTGGAGATCGTTCATTGTCATCGGTTCCGTTCAGTCGGGATTTTTGTCATGAGACGCATCGTGCGTTTCATGACTTTATATGTTTTTAAGCTTACCTTGGTTGACCAGTGCCACGCCGGCCACGGCGATCGCCATGCCGGTGATTGCGGTGGCGCCCAGTGTTTCGCCGAACATCAGCCAGGCCATCAACGCGGTGACGCCGGGTGTCAGATAGAAGAGGCTGGTGACCCGGGTTGCGGCGCCGCGTTCGATCAGGCGGAAGAGGATCGTCGATGCGCCTGCCGACAGCACCAGCGACAGCCAGCCCAGCGCAATGATGAACTCTCCCGTCCACTCCACACGCAGGGTCTCGAGCGCGAGCGCGAGGGGCAGCGTCACCAGCAGGGCGGCGCCGAACTGCAGAACCACGCCGGCCCGCAGGTCGAAGGAAGGGCAGTACTTTTTCTGGTAGAGCATGCCCAGCGTGATGCAGGCCAAAGCGAACAGTGCCAGCGCCAGGCTGCCGGCGTCCATGCCCTGCAGCGACATCCTGTGCCAGACCACGAGCGCCACTCCGGCGAGTCCCAGCGCGCATCCGGCCCATTGCGGCAGTGTCACGCGTTCGCCGAGCAGGCTGCCGGCCGCGGCGGCGGTCAGCAGCGGCTGCATGCCGACGATCAGCGCGACCACGCCTGCAGACATGCCCGCATCGATCGCGCAGAACACGCCGCCGAGATAGCCGCCCTGGATCAGCATGCCGGAGACTGCGATGTGCCGCGCGTCGCGCAGGGTCGCCGGCCAGCGTACGCGCAGGAGCAGTGCCAGCGGCAGCATCACCGCGAGCACGGTCAGGTAACGCAGGGTGAGGAAAGTCAGCGGCCCGGCATGGGGCATGCCCAGCCGCGCGCCGATGAAACCGGTGCTCCACAGCAGCACGAACAGCGCCGGAACGGCGAGGCCTGCTGCCGGGGCCATGGTGCGGTGACGCTCAGGCCGCGGTGGCCTGGTCGGCGCGGCCGGCTTTCTTGCGCTCGTGTTCCTTCAGATGACGCTTGCGGATGCGGATCGACTTCGGCGTGATTTCCACCAGCTCGTCATCGGCAATGAATTCGATCGCCGATTCAAGGGTGACCTGGATCGGCGGCACCAGGCGCACGGCTTCGTCGGTGCCGGAGGCGCGCACGTTGGTGAGCTGCTTGCCCTTGATGGGATTGACGACGAGGTCATTGTCGCGGCTGTGGATGCCGATGATGATGCCTTCGTAGAGCGGGTCGCCGGGGTTGACGAACATGCGGCCGCGTTCCTGCAGCTTCCACAGCGCATAGGCGACGGCGGTGCCGTCTTCCGCGGAAATCAGCACGCCGTTGCGGCGCTCTTCCATGTCGGGCTTCATCGGGCCGTAGTCGTCGAAGACGTGGCTCATGATGCCGGTGCCGCGGGTCATTGTCAGGAAGTCCGACTGGAAGCCGATCAGGCCGCGCGCCGGGATGCGGTAGTCGAGGCGCACGCGCCCCTTGCCGTCGGGCTGCATGTCCTGCAGGTCGCCGCGCCGCGCACCGAGCGCTTCCATCACCGCGCCCTGGTTGGTCTCGTCGACATCGACCGTCAGCATCTCGTACGGCTCCTGTTTCTCGCCGTTGACCTCGCGGATGACCACGCGCGGACGCGATACCGCAAGTTCGTAACCCTCGCGGCGCATGTTCTCGAGCAGGATGGTCAGGTGCAGTTCACCGCGGCCCGAGACCTCGAACACATCGGCGTCGGCGGTTTCATTGACCTTCAGCGCGACGTTGCTCATCAGTTCGCGGTTCAGACGTTCGCGCAGCTGGCGGCTGGTGACGAATTTCCCCTCTTTTCCGGCCAGCGGCGAGGTGTTGACCTGGAAGTTCATGGTCAGCGTCGGTTCATCGACCTTCAGCATCGGCAGCGCTTCGGGGGTTTCGGGGTCGGCGATGGTAACGCCGATGCCGATGTCCTCGATGCCGTTGATCAGCACGATGTCGCCGGCCTGTGCCTCGTTGACCAGCACGCGCTCGAGGCCGCGGAAACCGAGCACCTGGTTGATCTTGGCCATTACCGGAGTTGAATCAGGGCCCTTCAGCACGGCGACCTGCTGGCCGGGACGGATGCGGCCGCGGTTGACGCGGCCGATGCCGATGCGGCCGACATAGCTGGAATAGTCGAGTGAGCAGATCTGCAGTTGCAGCGGACCGTCAGGATTGTCCTCGCGCCGCGGTACGTGCTTGACGACAGCCTCGAACAGCGGCTGCATAGTGCCTTCGCGCACGCTGTTCTCGTTGCCGGCGTAACCGTTCAGCGCCGAAGCGTAGACGACAGGGAAGTCGAGCTGCTCTTCGGTCGCGCCAAGCTTGTCGAAAAGGTCGAAGGTCTGGTTGACCACCCAGTCAGGGCGGGCGCCGGGGCGGTCGATCTTGTTGACCACAACGATCGGTTTCAGGCCCTGGGCCAGCGCCTTGCGGGTGACGAAACGAGTCTGCGGCATCGGGCCCTCGACGGCATCGACCAGCAGCAGCACGCCGTCGACCATCGACAGCACGCGCTCGACCTCGCCGCCGAAGTCGGCATGTCCCGGGGTGTCGACGATGTTGATCAACGTGCCGTTCCAGGTCACCGCGCAGTTCTTGGCGAGGATGGTGATGCCACGCTCGCGCTCGAGGTCGTTGGAGTCCATGACCCGCTCGGCAACCTGCTCGTGCGCGGCGAAGGTGCCGGACTGGCGCAGCAACTGGTCGACAAGGGTGGTCTTGCCATGATCGACGTGGGCGATGATGGCGATGTTGCGCAGCGGGCGTTGCTCGGTGGCGGACACGGTATGGAGCCTTGCAAAAAAGGGGCGGATTGTAGCATGGAGGGTGATTCTATTGCCTTGAATATTCTGCAATTTTCGGGCCGGATGGGCGGGTGTGTCCGCCCCCCGCAGCCGCTGTTGTGCTGCGCCGCGGGAAAAATCCTCGCTATTTCCGATACTTGCGGGTATAGTGCGCGCACCTTGCAGCGGCCCGAAGCTGTTTTCCGCTGCAGGATGCATCTGTCCCTGACCCCTTCGTTTTCAGCTCCCTTCTCTGAATAGCTGCTTCCGCCACGGTTAGCGACGATACCCGTGCGCCGGTGGCCGCAGCCGCGATTCGATTCGCGGCTCTGCCTTAGAGCTAGTGGCATTTCCAGCGCTTTTTTACTGAACCCGCCTGTTGCGCGGCAGCGGAACCGTTCCGGCTGCACTGCGTCTTGCGCGGCGTTCGGCCGTTGTGCTTTTTGAAAGTAATACTCATGTCTTTTGCAGAACTGAATCTGAATCCCGCCCTCGTGCAGGCATTGGCCGCCGCGGGTTACACCGAACCCACGCCGGTGCAGGCGCAATCCATTCCGGTTGCGCTGACCGGCTTCGACCTGATGGTCTCGGCGCCGACCGGCACCGGCAAGACCGCGGCCTTCGTGCTGCCGGCACTGCAGCGCCTGGCGCTGGCGCCGGTGAAGAACGGCCGTGGTCCGCGCGTGCTGGTGCTGACGCCGACCCGCGAACTGGCGACCCAGGTCACCGCCGCAGTCGACAAATACTGCAAGTTCATGCGCCACATGCGCACCGGCACGGTGCTCGGCGGCATGCCCTATCCGAAACAGCGCCGCCTGCTCGAGCAGTCGCTCGACGTGCTGGTGGCGACGCCGGGCCGGCTGATCGACTTCATCGACCAGGGCAAGGTGGATTTTTCGCGCCTTGAACTGCTGATCCTTGATGAGGCCGACCGCATGCTCGACATGGGCTTCATCGAGCCGGTCAAGCGCATTGCCGCGAAAACGCCGGCAACCCGCCAGACGATGCTGTTCTCGGCGACCCTCGACGGCAACATCGCCAAGCTCGGCCGCGAGCTGCTGCGCGATCCGAAACTGATCGAAGTGGCGGGCAAGCAGGAGAAACACGAAAACATCGAGCAGCGCCTGCATGTCGTCGATGACGGCAGCCACAAGCACCGCCTGCTGGACCACCTGCTGCGTGAGGCGGGCCAGTCCCAGGCGATCGTGTTCACGGCGACCAAACATGGCGCCGACCGCCTGGCCGACAAGCTGTTCCACGGCGGACACGAGGCGGCAGCCCTTCACGGCAACATGAACCAGTCGCAGCGCAACCGCACGCTGGCCCGCCTGCGCAGCGGCGCGGTGCGCGTGCTGGTGGCGACCGATGTCGCTGCGCGCGGCATCGACGTCGCCAGCATCACTCACGTCATCAATTACGACCTGCCGAAAGTGGCCGAGGATTATGTGCACCGCATTGGCCGCACCGGCCGTGCCGGCGCATCAGGCACCGCGATCTCCTTTGCATCGTCTGAAGATGTGCGCCAGCTGAAGCAGATCGAGCGCTACATCGGTCAGCCGATCGAACGCATGAGCGTGCCCGGTTTTGAAGCCAAGAATCCGCTGCGCGCGGACGGTGGCGGTGCCAAGCGTCCCGGCTCCGGTGCGCGCCGCGGTGCGCCGCCCTCCCGCGATTCAAGGGGGCGCGGCGGTTATCGCTCCGACAGCCGGCGTGGCGCCGGCTCCGGTCGCTGATACGGCAGTACTGCCGCAACCCGCGACAGGCTGCCGGCACCTGCCGGCGGTCATCAATGCCCTGATCCCCCGGCGCCGCAAGGTGCCGGGGGATTTTTCATGCGGCAGCCGAGTCCCGCGCATTGATTTTCGCGGGGGCTGCCATTAGAGTAGGCCGCTTTTACTGCGGCCTTCAAAATGAAATTCAGCGGGGAAATCGCCGTTGCTGCGCCGCGCGACGCGGTGTTTGCGAAATTGCAGGACATCCATTTTTTTGCATCCTGCATTGATGGCGTGCGCGACCTCGCGCCGCTGGACGAAAAACGCTTCGACGCCGTGCTGGAGACCAAGGTGGCCTACATGACCTTCAAGTTCAAGGTCACCGTCGAACTGACCGAGGTCGTGGCACCGGAGCTGATTGCGGCGAAAATCGAAGGTGCGCCGATGGGACTGGTGGGGCGGCTGACCGCAACATCATCGACGCGGCTGAGCGAGTCCGGCGACGGCACAACGATCCGGTATGAAATCGACACTGCGCTGACCGGCAAGCTGGGCAGCATCGGGCAGCCGGTGTTGAAGGCAAAGGCAAAGGACATGGAAAAACAGTTTGCGAAAAACCTCGGCGCAGCCTTTGCGCCGGGCGCGGTGCAGGGGGCGGCATGAACCCGTTTGAACTGGCCGAACCGCGCACTCTGAAGTCAGCACTGAAGCTGCTCGATGCCGGAGACGAGTCGGTGCGCGTCTTCGGCGGCTGCACCGCGCTGATGCTGATGATGAAAACCGGCGTGTTCCAGCCGACACGGCTGATCAGCCTGCGCGGCATCGAGGCGCGTTACTCGAAGGTGACTTCCGCCGGAGACGGCGGCCTGCGCATCGGCGCCCTGGCGACGCTGGGTGCCCTGGGCCGCGCGGCGGCCGTGAAAAAACGCGCCCCGGTCATCACCGACACCCTGCGCACGCTTTCCAATGTGCGCGTGCGCAACGTTGCCACCCTCGGTGGACATCTTGCCCACGGCGACCCGCATATGGATCTGCCGCCGGTGCTGATCGCGCTGGATGCGCAGGTGGTGACTGCCGCGACTGCAGGTTCGCGCACACTGGCCGTGGCCGATCTTTTCACCGGCTATTATGAAACCGCGCTGGCGCGCAACGAACTGATCAGCGAGGTGCTGGTGCCGGCCCGGACGGGCCGCCGCTCGGCCTATGTCAAGCTGACCACTCGCGGCGCCGACGACTGGCCGACGCTGGGCATCGCGGTGTCGGTTGTGACTGACGGCAAGGTGTTGAGCGATGCGCGTTTCGTGATCAGCGCCGCCACCGAAAAACCGCTGCGCCTGGCTTCTGTCGAGGCGGTACTCAACGGTGCAACCGTTGATGACGCGCTGCTGGCAAGGGCGGGCGAGGCCGCGGCGGCGGAGGCCGAACTGGTTGGCGATGCCCGCGGTTCGGCCGCCTACAAGACTGAACTGCTGCGCGTCCACGCCGGCCGCGCATTGCGCAAGGCGCTCGCCGCCTGACCTGTCACGGAGTATCGATGGCCACTACTTTAGGCAAAAGCAACAGCGGATCCGCTTTCGGGCGTTCCATCCCGCGCGTCGAGGCGCGGGCCAAGGTCACCGGCAAGGCCGAATACGTGCATAACCTGCGCCTGCCGGGCATGCTCTATGGCAAGGTGTTCCGCAGTACGGTCGCGCATGCGCGGATCAGGGGCATCGACGTGTCAGCGGCGCGCGCGCTGCCGGGTGTGCACGCGGTTTACACTGCCGCCGATATCATGAGGCTGGTGCCGGATCCGCACTACGGCCCGGCCTTCCACGACCAGCCGGTGCTGGCAATCGACAAGGTGCGCCACGTCGGCGAACCGGTGGCACTGGTGCTGGCCGCCGATCCGCATGTCGCCGAGGCGGCGGCGCAGATGATTTCGGCCGACTACGAGGAACTGCCGGCGGTGTTCGACGAAATCGAGGCGATGACCTCGAAGGCGGTGGTACACGAAGTGCTGAAGCCCGCCGGCACCTTCCCCGATCTGAAACACCTGAAAGGCAAGCGCGACACCAACATCGCGCTCGATTTCCACCTGCGCCGCGGCGATACGCAGAAGGCTTTTGCTGCGGCCGATCACGTGTTCGAGCATACCTTCCGCACCCAGCAGGTGCTGCACCTGCCGCTGGAGCCCTTCGTCACCGTCGCCGATCCGACGCCGAACCAGCTGGTGATCCACACGGCGTCGCAGAGCCCGTCCTTCGTGCGCATCGAGATCGCACGCCTGCTCGGCTGGCCCGAGAACAAGGTCAGGGTCAAGGTGCCGTACCTCGGTGGCGGCTTCGGCGCCAAGCTCTACATCAAGCTTGAGGCGCTGGTCGCGATCGCGGCGCTGCTCGCCGGCCGGCCGGTGAAAATTTCGCTGAC
Source organism: Burkholderiales bacterium (assembly GCA_019635015.1). GTDB lineage: Bacteria > Pseudomonadota > Gammaproteobacteria > Burkholderiales > SG8-41. The sequence continues at coordinate 80,910 of JAHCAG010000011.1, forward strand.
GATGGAAGAGCAGTTCTACCAGATCACTAAACACGCGGCGACGCTGCGCATCAAGAGCGGTGTGTCGAAAGACGGAAAAATCCTCGCCCGCGAATGCGAGGTGTGGTGGAACGGCGGCGCCTATGCCGACATCGGCCCGCGGGTGACTCAGAAATCCGGTTTCACCGCGCCGGGGCCGTACGACATCGATCATGTGGCCATCGATTCCTACGCGCTCTACACCAACCTTCCGGCCGCCGGCGCGCTGCGCGGCTTCGGAATTCCACAGCTGGTGTGGGCCTACGAGAGCCATACCGACATGATCGCCAAGGCGCTCAATATCGACCCGCTGGCGATGCGCCGGAAAAACATCCTGAAGGAAGGCCGGCCGCAGGCCACCGGCACGCTGATGCGCGACGCTGGCATCGAACAGGTGCTTGAGCGGCTGGCGCAGCGCATGCAGTGGGAGAAAACCTTCGACCGCGGCAGCGGCAAGCTGCGCCGCGGCCGCGGCATCGCCATCGGCTTCAAGGCGAGCATTTCGCCGACGACCTCGGTGGCGATCGTCAATGTCAGTGCCGACGGCAGCGTGATGGTCAACTGCAGTACGGTCGACATGGGGCAGGGTTCGGACACTGCAATGGCGCAGATCGTCGCCGAGGCGCTGGGGGTTCCGGTGGAGTCGGTGACGCTGGTGCATCCGGACACCGACGTTACCCCCTACGACATGGCGACACTCGGCTCGCGCTCGACCTTCCACATGGGCCATGCGGTGCGGCTCGCCGCCGAGGACGCCCGCGACAAGCTGATGAAGCTCGCGCAGGAGGTTGGCCTGTCGGCGGAAACCACGTCGATTCCCGACATCTTCCGCAAGAAATACGGCATGCAGGCCGGCAACATCGTCGGCGTCGGCAGTTTCATTCCCAGTTATGCGCCGCCCGACGCCCAGGGCCAGACCGACAATGCGACGCCGTTCTGGATGATCGGCGCTACCGGTGCCGAGGTTGAAGTCGACACCGAAACCGGCGAGTTCAAGGTCGCGCGCCTCGTCAACCTGGTCGATGTCGGCCGGCCGGTGAACCCGGCGATCGTGGAAACCCAGATTTCCGGGGCAACGCTGATGCAGCTCGGCTTCACGCTGACCGAGCGCATGGATTTTGACGCGGGGCAGGTCACCAACGCCTCGCTTGCCGATTACAAAATTCCGGGCATCCGCGACGTGCCGGCGGTGATGGAGAACGAGGCCGTCGACATGGTGCAGCAGACCGGGCCCTTTGGCGCCAAGGGTGTGGGCGAGAGCGGCACCTTTGGGGTGTCACCGGCAATCGCCAGCGCGATCGACGATGCGGTGGGCGTGCGGCTGACCAGCCTGCCGCTGACCGCCGAAGCTGTTTACCGCGGACTGCGGGCGAATGCCGGCAAACCGCTGCAGGACTGAGAACATGACGACACACAAGAGCATTTCCTTCACGCTGAACGGCAATCCGGTCACCGCGCATGCCGGCAACCACCAGAATCTGGTCGAGCTGCTGCAGGGGCAGGGGCTGTTCGGTGCACGTGAGAGTTGCGCCCAGGGGTTGTGCGGCTGCTGCACGGTCGTTGTCGATGGCCAGGCGGTCTCCGGCTGCCTGACGATGGCGACCCTGGTCGACGGCGCCGACGTGCGCACGATCGAGGAGCCGCAGGCTGGTGAAGGCGGTCTCGATGCCGTGCAGCAGGCCTTCATCGAGACCGGGGCCTTCCAGTGCGGTTTCTGCACGCCGGGCTTCATCCTGATGACGCGCCAGCTGCTCGACGCACATCCGAATCCGGCGGATGACGAAATCCGCCACTACCTTGCCGGCAACCTCTGCCGTTGCGCGGCCTATCCGGAAATCATCAAGGCCGTGCGGCTGGCGGCAAAAAAACGCAGGGGCTGAACATGGCGAAACGTCCGGCAGGCAACCCCCTCGATCTGCGCGCCTGGCTGGACACCGCGCGCGGGTTGGGCGAGCTGAAAGATGTGCCCGGCGCCGACGCGAAGCTCGAACTCGGCGCGATCAGCGAAATGAACGTCAAGATCGACGGTGCCCCGGCATTGCTGTTCGACGAGATCAAGGGGTATCCGAAAGGTTTCCGCGTCGTCACCTGTACCACGGCGAGCCCGGCGCGGCTGTCCTCGCTGCTGCGCATGCCGGTCGAGCGCAGCCACCGCGGCCTGGTGCAGGCGCTGCGCGGCAAGCCCCGGGGCTGGCAGGCGGAGGCACCGAAATACGAGCCGGTGGTGGCCGAGACCGGGCCGGTGCTGGAGAACATCCGCTCGGGCCAGGGCGTCGACATCAACATTTTCCCGTCACCGTTATGGCACGAAAAGGATGGCGGACCGTACATCGGCACCGGCTGCTGCGTGGTGACGAAGGATTACGACAGTGACTGGGTCAACGTCGGCACCTACCGCGTGATGGTGCACGACAAAAACCATGTCGGCCTTGACATGATCCCCGGCAAACATGGCGCGATCCAGTACGACAAGCACATGAAGGCGGGCAAGCCCTTTCCGGTGGCCATCGTCATCGGCTGCGACCCGCTGGGCTACCTGATTTCCGGCATCGAAGTGCCCTTCGGCATGTGCGAGTACAACTACATCGGCGCCATCCTCGGCGAACCGGTGCAGGTGGTGCACGGTGAACTGACCGGACTGCCGATTCCCGCTGCCGCCGAAATCGTGCTCGAGGGTTATTGTTATCCCGGCGACGTGAAGATCGAGGGTCCGTTCGGCGAATTCCACGGTTATTACCCCGGCAAGGAAGGCACCGCACCGGTGATGACCGTCGAGCGCATTTACCATCGCAATGATCCGATCATCGTCGGCAGCCCGCCGGCGAAGCCGCCCAACGATTATTCCTATTCGAAGGCGGTGATGCGTTCGGCGCTGTTGTTCGATGCGCTGCTCGCCGCCGGTGTGCCTGATGTGGCGAGCGTCTGGGCGCACGAGATCGGCGGCGCGCGCATGTTCAACGTGGTGGCAATCCGCCAGCGTTACGCCGGGCATGCGCGGCAGGCCGCGCTGATCCTCAACCAGTGCGGCGTCGGTGCCTACATGTCGCGCTACACGGTGGTGGTCGACGAGGACATCGATCCCTCGAACCTGCAGGAGGTGATGTGGGCGGTGGCCACGCGCAGCGACCCCGAGGTCGACATCGATATCATCCGCCACGGCATGGGTTCGAAGAATGATCCGATGTTCGTCGCCTACCGCTCCGATGCGCCGTACAATTCGAAGGCGATCATTGATGCCTGCAGGCCCTATGACCATCTGCACGATTTCCCGGCGGTGGCGGAAGCAAGCAAGGAACTGCAGGCGCAGGTGCGCGAGAAATGGCGCCACCTGCTGAAACTTTAACTAAGTATTTGATTATAAAGGAAAAAATTATGAGGAGCCTGTTTATCACCGTTTTTGCTGCTGCCTTCGCGCTGTCCGCCCAGGCCGCGGACTACCCGAACAAACCGATCCGCGTGCTGGTGCCTTTTGCGCCGGGCGGCGTGGTCGATACCTCGGCGCGCATCCTGACCATGAAGATTTCCGAGGACAAGGGCTGGCAGTTTGTCGTCGACAACCGTCCGGGCGCCAACGGCTTCATCGCCACCGGCACCACGGCGCGCGCGACGCCCGACGGCTACACGCTTCTGGCTGCGCACACCGGTGAGATGTCGGTGAATCCGGTGCTGTTCAAGGAAATGCCCTACAACGTCGAGCGCGACTTCACGCCGATCATCATGGTCAGCGATGCGCCGATGCTGGTGGTGGTCAATGCGGCTTCGCCCTTCAACACGCTGAAGGATCTGATTGCCGGCGCCAAGGCCAAACCGGGGCAGCTGACCTTTGGTTCGCCGGGTACCGGTTCGGTCAACCACATGGCGACCGAATGGCTGGTCGCCGCGGCTGGCGCCAAGGCTCTGCATGTGCCGTACAAGGGCGGCGCGCCTGCAGTGTCCGCCGTCGCCTCGAATGAAGTGGTCTTCACCGTCGCCGGTCTGCCCGGCGTGCTGCCGCACCTGCAGGCGAAACGCGTCAAGGTGCTGGGTGTGACCACGGCAAAACGGTCACCGCAGGTGCCCGATTACATGTCGGCGCAGGAAGCAGGCATACCCGGCGTTGATGCCTCGATCTGGGTCGGCCTGTTCGCGCCGAAGGGCACACCGAAGGACGTCGTGGCGAAACTCTACGAAGCCTCGGCCGCCGCGCTGAAGAATCCGGACGTGAAGAAGCGTTATGCCACCGTCGGCGGCGCTGAAACGACCACCATGGGCACAGAGGTCTTCAGCAAGCGCATCCGCAGCGAGCTGGAGCGTTACCGCAAGGTGGCTGCGCAGGTGGGTATCGAACAGCAGTAACAGTAAAGCGGGTCGTTCAAAGTCAAAAGGCCGGCGGATGCCGGCCTTTTTTATGCTGCTTCCGTAGCAAGGGTCACTGCTGCGGGATCTTCGCCTCGCGCGCCACCTTGGCCCAGCGTGCCATGTCGCGCTGGATCTGGGCTGCGAATTCCTCCGGTGAATTGCCGATGGCCTCGGCGCCTTCGGTGGCGAGTTTTTGCCTGATGTCGGGCAGCGCCAGCATGCGCACGGTCTCCGCATGCAGCCGGTTGATGGCTTCGCGCGACGTGCCGGCCGGCGCCAGTACGCCGTACCAGGAACCGGCCTCGAAGCCGGTATAACCGGCTTCGGCGAAGGTCGGCAGTTCCGGCAGTGTCGGTACGCGTTTCGCCGAAGCCACGGCCAGCGCACGCAGCCGATCGGCCTTGACCAGCGGCAGCACCGCCGGCAGCGAGTTGAACATCAGCGATACATGGCCGCCGACGAGGTCGGTGACCGCGGGCGGGCCGCCCTTGTAGGCGACGTGCACGATGTTGATGCCTGCCACTGTGCGCAGCATTTCTCCGGCGAGGTGGGCCGAGCTGCCGGTGCCGAAGGAGGCGTAATCGAGCTGTCCCGGCCGCGACTTCGCCAGCGCAATGAGTCCCTTCAGCGAGTTTGCCGGCACCGAGGGATGCACCACCAGCAGGAAGGGGGAGTCGGCGAAATTGCTCACCGGCGAGAAATCCTTCACCGGATCGTAGGGCAGCTTGGCGTAGACCGCCGGATTGGTGGTGTGCGTGCCGGTGGTGCCGAACAGCAGGGTGTAGCCGTCGGCGGGTGATTTAGCGACGAACTGGGTGCCGATGATGCCGGCGGCGCCGGCGCGGTTGTCGACGATGGGCGTCTGTTTCCAGGCCTCACCCAGTTTCTGCGCATAGGCCCGCGCGAAGATGTCGGCATTGCCGCCGGCCGGAAAGGGTACGACGATGCGGATCGGTTTTGCCGGATAAGGCTGCGCCATGGCGGGAGCGATGCCGGCAGCCATGACGGCGACGAGCATGCAGGACAGTGCGGAGTGCGGTTTCATGGTTCCTCCCGGGTTGTCGGATCGTTGCAGGTTCAGGCCGCGGCAGGGGCTTTTGCCGGAATGCCCCCGCGCTGCACCCAGCGGTAACGGTCGGCCAGTGCGTCGGCGAGCGGCCGGCGTTTTCCGTCCGGCACCGCGATCCACATCCGCAGCAGGTGGCGCTGGCGTTCCGGCTCCGGGTGATCCTCGTAGGCCTCGCGTGCATGCATCATCGTGTGGTTGTTGATCAGCTGGATGTCGCCTTCCTGGAAATTCATGGTCAGCATCAGTTCCGGGCGGTTGGCGATTTCCTGAACCGCGAGCAGGGCTTCGCGTTGCAGCGCAGTCGGCCGGTATGCTTCGCCGAAACGCGCCGCGGACTCGTAATAAGCCAGGCTGCAGATGCGGGTGGTGATTTTTCCCTTCGTTTCGCTGAACATCGGAATGCTGAACCAGGGTTTTTCGCCGGCGGGTTCCTCGCCGCGCCAGTCGAGGTGGAACAGGCCGTAGAGCGCCTCCAGCAGGTCCGGCCGTTCTTCGCGCAGCACGTTATGGATGGTGAGCGCGCTGGTCAGCTTGCTGGCTCCGCCGGACTTCGCGGTGCGCAGGCAGAACAGGCCGAGCACGTCGATCGGCAGCATGTCGGTGTGGAAATCCATGCGGACGTTAGTCTGGTAGGCGCGCGCGTTCGGGTCATCGATCCGGCGCCCCTCGTCGCGCACATGGCCCAGCAGATGTCCGCGCGCATTCTGCGACACCGGGACGCCGAAATGGCTGGTGATGCCCCAGTAGATCAGCTCGCAGTCTCCGTCGCTGTAGTGCTGGCGCGGGATGCCGCGGATCAGCTTGAAGCCGCGGCCGTTCTCGATCTCGTCGAGGATGCCGTCGAGCTTCGCGCGCAAGCGCGGCAGCGGGAAATCGGCGGCTTCGAAGGGAATGCCCAGGCCGCTGCGCTTCACACGGGCCAGCGCGGCATCGATTTCGGCGATGCCGGCTTCATCAAGGGTGCAGATCCACGCGGGATCCTGCTGTATCTGCGGACCGATCCAGGCGTCGGGACTGCTGATCAGGGGACGTGAAGAAGGCATCATCTGCTCTCAGGAAGTCATGGCGACCGGGGTCTCGCCCCTGACCTGGGTGCGGTAGAGCGTGCGCCGGTACTGCGGATCGTAAGGGGTCGCCCGGTGCAGCGTGCAGCGGTTGTCCCAGACCACGAGGTCGCCGGGTTGCCATTTGTGGGAATAGACGCGGTCGGGACGCGTGGCGAAGGCTTCAAGTTTGTCGATCAGCGCCCGCGACTCGCCCTCCGTCATGCCGGTGATGTGAGAGACCACGTCCTTCGCGACAAACAGCGCCGGGCGGCCGGTGGCCGGATGTACGCGCACCAGCGGATGTTCGACTGGCGGCACCTTGGCGACCTGTTCCGGCGTCAGTGGCGGCCGGCCCGGATACAGCGCCGAATAACGGTAGTTGCGGTCATGCACGGCGTGCAGTGCCTGCAGTTTTTTGCGTTCCGCCTCGGGCAGGTCGGCAAAGGCCGCGTACATGTCGGCGAACTGGGTGTCGGCGCCGGTCGGCGGGCACTCGACGGCGTACAGCAGGGTCACCAGCGCCGGCTGCGGCTTGTAGGACAGGTCCGAATGCCAGTGCATGCCGCCTTTGGTGATGCCGATCGACACGCCGTCCTTTTTCACGTTCGACAGCACGCGCACCTGCGGCAGATGCGGAAAAACGTGTTCGGTCATGTGGTGGATGTCGAGTTCTCCGAAACAGCGGCTGAAGGCGGCGAGCTGGTCCGGCGACAGTTTCTGGCCGCGGAAAAAAATCACGCCATAGCGATGCAGCGTCTGCAGGATCGCGGCAAAGGCCTGCGCATCCGGCGGTGCCGACAGGTCGATGCCGCGGATCTCGGCGCCGAGTCTTTCGCTCATGGGGCGCACCGACAGCGTGGGTGCGGGGGCGGTCTGACTGCTCATGAAGGCTCCTCTGCGCTCAGTCCGGTTTGATGCCTGCGGCCTTGGCGGCTTCGCGGTAACCGGCGATGTTGTTGTTCAAAAAGGCCGTCAGTTCCGCCGGTGTTTCGGCATAGGCGTCAGCGCCCTGGTTGTCGAATTTCTTGCGCACGTCGGCGAGGCCGGTCGCGCGCCGCAGTTCGGTTTCGAGCCGGGAGAGGATGCGCTGCGGTGTTCTGGCCGGCGCGACCATTGCGTAGAACTGCGACACCTCGAGGCCGGGGAGTCCTGCTTCCCCCGCTGTCGGCAGGTTGGGCAGGTGGGATGAACGTTTCGGCGCCGCCACCGCCAGCGCGCGCATGCGGCCGGACTGCACCTGGGGTTTTGCCGAGATCATGTTGACGACCATGATCTGCACCTCGTTGCCGAGCAGGCCGGTGACTGCGAGGCCGCCGCCCTTGTACGGCACGTGCTGGATATCCACGCCGGCCATCTGGCCGAAACGCGCGCCGGCGAGATGGGTCGAGCCGCCGACGCCGCCCGAGCCGTAGCGGTATTTGCCCGGGCTGGACTTGAGCAGTCCGATCAGCTGCTGCAGCGACGTCGCCGGCATCGAGGGATGCACGACGATGACGTTGTCGAGCGAGGCCACGCGCATCAGCGGCGCGAAGTCGCGGAACAGGTCGTAAGGCGTCTTGCGGTTCACCGCGGCGAGGATGGTGTGGTTGTCGCCGAGCATGCCGATCGTGTAGCCGTCGGGGGTTGCCTTGGCGATCATGTCGGCGCCGATGATCGCGCTGGCGCCGGGGCGGTTCTCGACCACCAGCGGCTGTTTCATCGATTCGCCGAGTGCATCACCGACGATGCGCATGATGGTGTCGTAAGAAGCGCCGGCGACATAGGGCACCACGGCGCGGATCGGGCGCTGGGGATAACTTTGCGCAAATGCGGCGGATGTGGCGACAGCGGCGAGCAGGCAGGCCGCGACGGCTTTCGTGAATCCCATACTGACCTCCTCCGGGTTTTGTAGTGGGAACGACGACTGCAGCTTATGCCTTCATGGGACCATATTGGTATTCACCGGTCAAACCCCGCAAAGTGGAATCCTGCAAACGGTTTGCACGGCATTTGCAGTTTTTGCATTCGGATGCATTGCCGGGGCCGGGATCTGGCGGATGTATCGATCTGCTGTCTGATCAGCCAGACAACGGCAGCCGTGCTGATTTTTGCCGGCCGGCAGTTGCGTCACTGCAGCCGCGGATTGAGCACGTCGCGCAGGCGGTCGCCGACGAGGTTGATGGCCATGATGGTCAGCAGCAGTGCAATGCCCGGAAACACGCTGATCCAGTAATGCCCCGCCAGCAGGTAGGCGTAGCCGTTGGCGATCAGCAGGCCCAGAGAGGGCTCGGTGATCGGCAGGCCGAGGCCGAGGAAGGAGAGCGTCGCTTCGAGTGCGATGGCGTGGGCGACCTGCACGGTGGCGACGACGATCAGCGGCGGCATCACGTTGGGCAGCACGTGGCGGAACAGGATGCGCGCTTCGCCGTAGCCGGCGCAGATCGCGGCATCGACGTATTCCCTCCGCAGTTCGACCAGCGCCGCGCCGCGCACGGTACGCGCGTAGTAGGCCCATTGCACGACGACCAGGGCGGCGATGATGCGGTCGACGCCCTGCCCGGTCAGCGCGAGCAGGATCAGCGCGACGAGGATCGACGGAAAGGACAGCTGCAGGTCGACCACGCGCATGATCAGCGCATCGACCCAGCCGCCGGCGCGGGCGGAGATGAGCCCGACGGCAAGGCCGATGCCCAGTGCAAGGATTGTCGACAGCAGGCCGACGCCAAGGCTGATGCGCAGGCCATGGAGGATGGCGGACCACATGTCGCGCCCCTGGTCGTCGCTGCCCAGCCAGTAGGTATGGCCCGCAGCGGCGACCGCGCCGGGCGGGAGCTTCGCGTCAAGGATGTCGAGCTGGGCGAGGTCGTAGGGATCCTGCGGTGTCAGCCAGGGCGCGGCAAGCGCGGCGGCGAACAGCAGGGTCAGCACGGCGAGCGCTGCCAGCGCAACGTGGTCGCGGGCGAAACCGGCGGCGAATTCACGTGCGTGCCCGCGCGCGGCGATGCCGGCGTTCATCGGGCGCCCTCCGGACGCACCCGCGGATCAAGCGCGGCGTAGAGCAGATCGACCACGAGGTTGATGAAGATGAACAGGCAGACTGTCACCAGCAGGTAGGCCACGATCACCGGACGGTCGAGCAGGCCGATGGAGTCGATCAGCAACTTGCCCATCCCCGGCCAGGCGAACACGGTCTCGGTGACCACGGCAAAGGCGATCAGCGAGCCGAACTCGAGCCCGGCGACCGTGATCACCGGAATCAGGATGTTCGGCAGCACGTGCACACGCAGGACCTCGCGCCCGGCAAGGCCCTTGGCGCGGGCATAACGCACATAGTCCTGCAGCATTGCTTCGCGCGTTCCGCTGCGCACCAGCCGTACCAGCAGCGCCAGCTTGAAGAGGGCAAGGTTGGTCGCCGGCAGGATCAGGTGGCGCAGCCCTTCCCAGCTGAGGAAACTCACGGGAATGCCGAAGAGATCGATGGTCGGGCCGCGGCCGGTGGTCGGCAGCCAGCCGAGCTGCACCGAGAATACGAGGATCAGCATCAGTCCGACCCAGAAAGTTGGCAGCGAGAAGCCGAGGATGGAGCCGGCCATGATCGTGCGGCCGATCCAGGATTCCGGCTTCAGTCCGGCGACGAGGCCCAGCGGCACGCCCAGCCCGATGGCGATCAGCATCGCCAGCAGCGCGAGTTCCAGCGTTGCCGGCAGACGTTCGAGGATCAGCGTGATCGCCGGCACGCCGGCGACGAAGGAGTTTCCGAGGTCGCCGCCAAGGGCGCCCTGGAGGAAAACCAGGTATTGCCGCCACAGCGGGAGGTCAAGGCCGAGCTGCGCGGTGGCACGCGCAATCTCAGCCTGGTCGGCCTCCGGGTTGATCAGGATGTCCACCGGATTGCCGATGGCGTAGACCCCTGCAAACACCAGCAGCGACATCACCAGCAGCGTGGCGGCGCTCTGGACCAGCCGCCGGAGCGTGAAGCTCAGCATTGCCCTTCAGCGCGGCGTGAAATGGTGGGCAAAGGTGAATTCGTCGGTGCGCGGCGTGTAGGCAAGGTTGGCGCGCATCGCCCAGCTGACGACCTGGTGGTGCAGCGGGATGATGGCAAGGTCGTTCATGGCCAGTGTATTGGCCTCGCGCGCGAGTGTTTCGCGCCGGCCGCGGTCGGTGCTGCCGAGGGCCTGTTCCATCAATGCATCGACTTTCGGATTGGCGTAACGCCCCCAGTTCCAGGCACCGTAGCCCTTCTCGGGATTCGGTCCGGCGATCAGCGAGCGCAGCGCGAGATCCGCGGCGAAGGAGCCCCAGCCGAGCAGCGACACGGCGGTGTCCTCCTTGCGCACGCGGCCGAGGAAGGCCGACATCGGCGCGGCCTCGACCCGCGTCTGGACGCCGACCCGGGTCAGCAGCTGGGCGATGGTCTGCAGTATCTGCTCGTCGTTGATGTAGCGGTTGTTGGGGCCGGCGAGCGTGATGCGGAAACCTTGCGGATAACCGGCTTCTGCGAGCAGGCGTCTTGCGCCCTCGGGATCGTAGGGTGCCGCCTTCAGCGCCGGGTTGTGGCCGAAGACCCCCGGCGAGACGATGTTCGCCGCCGGCACGGCGAGGCCCTCCATCACGCGCGAGACGATGGCTTCGCGGTGGATCGCCATCGACATCGCGCGGCGCACGCGCAGATCCATGAAGGGATTTTTCTCCAGCGCTTTGCCGTCGGCGCCGCTGACGCCCGGCGGCTGTGCACGGTACTGGTCGAGGTGGAGCAGGATGGTGCGCCAGGAAGTGGTTTGTATTGTTATTAACTTTTTGTTTTTGTTGATATTTTTAAGATCCGCCGAAGGCACGTGTTCGATCGCGTCGAGTTCGCCGGAGAGCAGTGCGGCGGTGCGCGAGGGATCGGCGGGAACCACCCGCAGCGTGACCCGATCCCAGGCCGGGGTCTTGCCCCACCACTGGTCGTGGCGGGCAAGTTCGAGCCGGTCGCCACGCTGGTAACGCAGGAATCTGTAGGGTCCGGTGCCGACCATCGCGCGCCCCGAATCGAAATCCTCGGGGCCGGCATTCTGTGCCGCCTTTTTCGACACGATGAGTATCGAGTTGATGTCCTCGGGCAGCGCGCCATACGGGTATTTTGTCTTCACGCGCAGCGTGTGGCTGTCGACCGCGGTCGCCGATTCGACGGCGCGCACGTAGGAGGCGAAGCCGCCGGGGCTGCCCCTGATCGACAGCGGCCGTGCCAGCGAAAACACCGCGTCCTCGGCGGTGAATTCCGAGCCGTCATGGAATTTCACGCCGCGGCGCAGCCTGAATTCCCAGGTCAGCGGATCCAGCGCACGCCAGCTCTCGGCAAGTCCGGGAATCAGTCTTGTCTGCGGATCGACGTCGGTCAGCGATTCGAAGACATGGCGGGCAACAGTGAGGTTGGGCTGCGATGCCAGCAGATGCGGGTCGAGCGAGCTGACTTCGCCGGAGAGGCCGATGCGCAACTCGGCGGCGGAGGCGGCAGGCGCGGCGTGCAGCACAAGGGCGAGCAGGCAGGACGCGAAAGTGATCAACGGTTTTTTATTCATGGCGTATGCCTAGCATACCGCAGGATGCCGCGTTGACACCTGCCGGAGGTCTGCCTATCCTGCCCCTTTAACGACGGACGTCATCATGAATGCCGCTGCCGTGCCCGGCGCCGACACCCTCCGGCTGATCCGCGAACTGATCGCGTTCCCCACGGTCAGCCGCGATTCCAACCTGCAGCTGATCGATTACGTGTGCGAACTGCTGCGTCCGCTTGATGCCGGTCTGCGGCTGACCTTCGATCATGACCGGCGCAAGGCCAACCTGTTCGCGACACTGGGGCCGCGCGGCGAGCGCGGCATCGTGCTCTCCGGGCATACCGATGTGGTGCCGGTCGACGGCCAGGACTGGGCGAGTGATCCCTTCACTGTCAGCGAACGCGACGGCCGGCTTTACGGCCGCGGCACTTCCGACATGAAAAGTTTCATTGCCTGCGTGCTGGCGCTGGCGCCGCACTACGTGGAGCGCGGTCTCAAGACACAGCTGCACCTGGCGTTCAGCTATGACGAGGAGGTCGGCTGCCTCGGTGTGCGCGGCCTGCTCGAGGACATGATGGCCGCCGGCATCCGTCCGCAGTCCTGCATCGTTGGCGAACCCACGGAGATGCGGCCGGTGATCGCGCACAAGGGCAAGCAGAGCTACCGCTGCACGGTGCGCGGCCTTGCTTCGCACTCGGCATACGCGCCGTACGGCGTCAATGCGGTGGAGGCGGCGGCGGAGGCGGTGGCCTTTCTCAAACAGCTTGCACGGCGGCACCGCGACCGCGGGCCCTATGACCGCGGCTTCGATATCGCCTGGACGACGGTGCATACCGGTGTCATCCGCGGCGGCACGGCACTGAATATTGTGCCGCAGGACTGCGTATTCGATTTCGAGTTCCGCAACCTGCCGGGTGATGACCCGGAGCGGCTGCGCGCCGAATTCGAGGCCCATGTGCGGACCGTGATCGAGCCCGAAATGCACGCGGTCGATCCGCGCACCGGATTCAGCATCGAGAAGATGTCGGAAATCCCCGCGCTAGACACCGGTGCCGAAGCGGAGATCACCGCGCTGGCGCAGGAGTTCTCCGGCAGCACGGACATCGCCAAGGTATCCTTCGGCACTGAGGCTTCGCAGTTCCAGGTCGCCGGCGTGCCGACGGTGGTCTGCGGCCCGGGCTCGATCCGCGAGGCGCACAAACCCGACGAGTTCGTCACGCTGGAGCAGGTGGCGCGCTGCGAAGGCTTCCTGCACGGGCTGATGGCGCGTTGCTGCGACTGAAGCGGCGTGGGTGAAACAAAAAAGCCCCGCGATGCGGGGCTTTTTTTGCGGCCGGCCGGTGCTAATTGTTGCTGGTCGTGGCGATGAATTTGTCATCACCCTGCTGTTCGCGCTCGAACTGCAGGAACTCGTAGTAGCCGCAGCGTTTTCCGTCCGGGTAGTCGCGGCAGACGCCGGGGCGCGCTTCGTAGACCGTGCATTGCCGCTTGCGGGTGTCGAACAGCTTGCAGATCTTGCCGAAGTGTTTGTCGTCCTGCTGCTTCAGCGAGCGCACTTTCTCCGAGCGGTCGAAGCGCGTGTACTGCGATTCGGCCTGGGCGTAGGTGATTTCGAAGTGTCTGGCCAGCCGCGCGATGTCGCGCTTGCCGACCTCGATCAGCGGATAGCTGCAGCAGTAGCCGGGACATTTGCTGCAGTCGTACTGGTTGGCGGATTTCTTTTTTGCCGTGCTCGAAGCCATTATGGGGTCTGCGTCCTGAGCGGACGCCCTCGCTGAAAAGCGCGCATTCTACCTTTGCGCCGCCGCTCAGTGGTGGAGAATCTTTGACAGGAACTGCTGCGCGCGTTCGGAGCGCGGTGTGCCGAAAAATTCCTCCTTGGGGGCATCCTCGACGATTTCTCCCTGGTCCATGAAGATCACCCGGTGGGCCACCTTGCGGGCGAAGCCCATCTCGTGGGTCACGCACATCATGGTCATGCCCTCCTGCGCGAGTTCAACCATCACGTCGAGCACCTCGTTGATCATTTCCGGGTCCAGCGCCGAGGTCGGCTCGTCGAACAGCATTGCGATCGGGTCCATCGCCAGGCCGCGGGCGATGGCTACGCGCTGCTGCTGTCCGCCGGAGAGCTGGCCGGGGAATTTTTTCGCATGGTCGATCATGCCGACGCGGTCGAGCAGGGCATGGGATTTCGCGGTAGCCTCCTCGGCGCTGCGCCCGAGAACCCTGACCTGCGCGAGATTGAGGTTGGCGGTGACGTCCATGTGCGGAAACAGTTCAAAATGCTGGAACACCATGCCGATCTTTGCGCGCAGCTGCGGCAGTTTCGTGCCCTTCGCGCCGACCGACTGGCCGTTGACGATGACCTCGCCCTGCTGGAAGGGCTCCAGGCCGTTGACGCACTTGATCAGCGTCGACTTGCCGGAACCCGAGGGGCCGCAGACGACGACCACTTCGCCTTTTTCGACGGTGGTCGTGCAGTCCTTCAGCACCTGGAATTTTCCGTACCACTTGCTGACATTCCTGAACTCGATCATGGCCATGGTGTAACCCTTGCTAGCGTGGCGGGGTGATGCGCAACTGCAGCCGCTTGACGAAATAGGAGGCGGAGAAACAGAGGATGAAATAGACCAGTGCGGCGAACAGGTACATCTCGACCAGGCGCCCGTCGCGCTGGGCAACCTTGCTTGCCGCCCCCATGAAATCGGTCAGTCCGACGACGTAGACCAGTGAAGTGTCCTGGAACAGGATGATGCCCTGGGTCAGCAGGATCGGCACCATGTTGCGGAATGCCTGGGGCAGCACCACCAGCAGCGTCGCCTGCGGGTAGTTCAGCCCCAGCGCCTGGGCAGCGTGGACCTGGCCGGCCGGTACGCTCTGGATGCCGGCGCGGATGATCTCGCAGTAGTAGGCGGCCTCGAACAGCGTGAACGCGATCAGCGCCGAGTAGAAGGGGCCGATGCCCGAAGCGTAGGGGTTGCCGGTGAACTGCTTGACCGCGATCGGCACCAGGAAATAGAACCAGAAGATCACCAGGATCAGCGGCGTCGAGCGCAGCAGGTTGACGTAAGCCGCCGCCGGCAGGCTGATCGCGCGGTTGCCCGACAGCCGCATCAATGCGAGCAGGGTGCCGAGAACGATGCCGCCTAGCATCGCCAGCAGCGTCAGGCCCAGCGAAAACAGCATGCCCTGCCAGAGGTAGGGGAGGGTGCGCTGGATGACGTCGAAATCGAAGCCGCTGAACATGGCCTATTTCCCGGTGCCGACGTAGCCGGGCACGCGCACCCGGGTTTCGACGAACTGCATCAGCACGGTGACCGCCATCGTGATCAGCACGTAGACGATGGTGGCCAGCGTGAAGATCTCGAAGGTGCGGAAGGTGTACTCGGAAATGGTGCGCGCCTGTGCGGTGAGTTCGAGCACGCCGATGGTCAGGGCCACCGAGGAGTTCTTGAAGATGGTCAGGAACTCGGAGGTCAGGGGCGGGATCACGATGCGGTAACCCATCGGCAGCAGCAGGTGGCGGTAGACCTGCGGCATGGTCAGCCCGGTGGCGAGCGCGGCCTGGGTCTGGCCCGCGGGGATGGACTGGATGCCGGAGCGCACCTGTTCGGCGACGCGGGAGGCGGTGTAGAAGCCCAGCGCAAGCACCGCGCTCCAGAATTCCGGCATCGGCATGCCCTGTTTCATCCAGGTGCCCAGAGCCTTCGGCACGATTTCCGGGATCACGAAATACCAGATGAACATCTGCACCAGCAGCGGAATGTTGCGGAACAGCTCGACATAGGCCGCCGCGGGCACATAGAGCCAGCGCAGCTTCGTGGTGCGCATGACGCCGAGGACGGATCCGATGGTGAAGGCGATGATCCAGGCGCAGACCGAAACCAGCATCGTCCATTTGATGCCGGAGAGCACCCAGTCGAAATAGGTGCCGCCACCCGAAAAGGCCGGCTGCGTGAGAAAGCCGAAGTCCATGGCTGCAGTGTAACGCGAAGTCCGCGCGAAAAAAAACCGGGAAGCCTCGGCTCCCCGGTTTCATGGTGTGTCAGACGTTCAGCACTTCATCCGGCCGCAGGGGCCGACGCCGGTGTCGTTGGGATTCTTGATCGCGGCTTTCAGGCCGTCGGACATCGGGAAGTTGAGATTGATGCCCTTGGGCGGAATCTTCGACTGGAACCACTTGGTGTAGAGCTTGTTGATTTCGCCGCTCTTGTAGATGCCGATGACGGTGTCGTCGACCAGTTTCTTGAAGGCGGGGTCATCCCTGCGCAGCATGATTGCATACGGGTCGTCGGAGAGGAATTCGCCGATGACTTCGTAATCGTCGGGGTTGCGCGCGCCGGCCTTCAGCCCGTAGAGCAGGATGTCGTCCATCGGGAAGGCGACTGCGCGGCCGGTTTCGACGGCAAGGAAGGATTCGGCATGGTCTTTCGCCGGGATGAAGTTGATGCCGAGCTTTTTCTCGTCGTTGTAGGCCTTCATCGCGCGTTCGTTGGTGGTGCCCTGGGTGAAGACCACGGTCTTGCCCTTGAGGTCGTCATAACCCTTGATGCCCGAGGATTTCTTGACGATGATCTTGGTGCCGGTCATGAAATAGGTCGGCGCGAAGGCCACCTGTTTCTGGCGCTCCACCGAATTGGTGGTCGAGCCGCATTCCATGTCGATGTTGCCGCCGGTGAGGATGGGGATCCGCGTCTGCGAAGTCACCGGCACGAACTCGACCTTCAGCTTGGGCATTTTCAGCTCGGTCCTGACGCGGTCGACGATTTTCATGCAGATGTCCATGCCGTAACCGATCGGCCGCTGCTTGTCGTCGAGATAGGAGAAGGGGACCGAGGCGTCGCGATGGCCAACCTTGATGACGCCGGTGTCCTTGATTTTTTTCAGGGTTCCCGTCAGTTCCTGCGCATGGACCGGCACGCTGAACAGGCTCGCCGCGGCAATGGCGGCTACGAGATGGTGGATGCGAAGCATGTTGTGGCTCCTTGTGGCGATGGATGTCGATGAACGGGTTTGCGGCCGCCCGGACGGCGGCGCTGTTGCGCTGCGCGATCCAATCTAGGCGATGCGGCAGGCTTTGTCCAGCATGCCGGCCTGCGGGTGCCGCAGGAGGGCGCGGAAGATCAGGCGGCGCTGCCGGTTTTTGATGCGCGCCGGTGCCAGGCGATGCAGGCCCGGGCCAGCGCGCGCGTGGCATCGATGCACAGCGGCGTTGCGGCGCTGGCCGCGTGGTCGATGGCCAGCGGTGTTTCGGTGCAGGCGAGCACCACGGCGCATGCACCGGATCCGTGCAGGCGCATCACGGCCTGCACCGCAAGGGTGTGCGCCAGCGGCAGGTTGTTGGCCTTGACTGCGGCGATGGCGGGCAGCACCAGCCGCTGCCGGTCTTCGCTGCTGCTGACGATGCAGCCGAGTCCGCGCGCTGCAAAACGCTGCTGGAAGAATCCCGCCTGCAGTGTGCCCTCTGTGGCGATCAGGCCGATGTTGCCGGCGTTGATGCCGCGTTCCGCCAGCAGGTCGCAGACGGCATCGGCGATGTGCAGGATTGGCAGGCCGCCCTCGCGCAGCAGGTCGTCATGCCAGTAGTGCGCGGTGTTGCAGGCGATGGCAATCGCCTGCGCGCCGGCCTGTTTAAGGGCCGCGATGCCGCGCAGCATCTGCGGCAGTGGTGACTCGCCGTGGCCGAGGATGGCGGCGGGCCGGTCCGGGATCTGCGGCACGCCCCAGGCAACGTAGGGAATGTGCTCCTGGTCGCGGCTGGCCGGCGTCTCCTCGGCCAGCTTGGCGAGGAAATCGGCGGCGGCGAGCGGGCCCATGCCGCCGAGTACGCCGAGCAGCGGTGGATTCCGGGGTGGCGTCGTGGCAGTTGCAGACATGGGAGGGAGGGATTTTGCCATGCAAGGTTCCCGTAAGGTCAACCGGCGTAAGCTGCGTTCACCGGCAGTGAAGCGGCTTGCTCCCGCGGTCCCGGCGGCAGCCGGGACTGGCGTTTCGCGGCGGGTCTTGATCAATCCACATGGAAGGAGTCATCAAATGTCCAAGCAAAAACAGGCTGCGCAGGGGAGTGCGGCGGTGCCCGAGGCCGCATTGACCTTCGGCAACATGAGTCCGCTGCAGAAGCTGGCACATGTCAGCAAGGTTTGCGTGTTTTTCCTCACGCTGGGATTCGCCTACCCCAACATTCTCGGCGAATAGCCGGCATGCAGTGCCCGGCGCGCATCAGCGCGCCGGTTCAGTCACTTTTCCCCAGGAAGTCCTCAATCAGATGTGCGACGACCGCCGGCTGGTCGTGGTGCATCATGTGCCCCGCATCCTCGACCCAGGCTTCCCGGTAGTCGCGGAAGGCACCTTTGCGCTCCGCGAGCTGCTCCGGCGTGTCTTTCAGATAACCCGTGCCTTCGGAGTTGCGCCCGAAGACCCAAAGGGTCGGTGCAGTGATTTCCCGCCAGCAGGCGATCAGTTCCTCGATACGGAACAGTACCGGGTTGGCACGCTTGTGTTTCGGATCGCTGAGCATCTCGACCTGGTCGGGCGCTGTTTCGCGGGCCCAGGCGCGGGCGATGAACTGCGCCTTGTCCGCGCCGAGCCGCGGATTGTCGCGTTGCAGCCGGGCGGCCAGCGTGCCGAAGGAGTCGTAGACCCGGAAACGCGGTTCCGTGGCGAGTTCGTCCAGCCAGCGCCGGTAACGCCCCGGTGCTTCCGCCGGCGCGGTGCGGGCGAGGCCGAAACCCTCCAGTGAAACCAGCCGCGCAATGCGGTCCGGGCGCAGTCCGGCATAGGTGCAGGCAATGACGCCGCCCATGCTGTGGCCGGCGACCCGTGCCGGCCGGTCCGGCGAATAGATCGCCAGCAGCGCCTCAAGATCAGCGTAGTAATCGGGAAACCAGTAGCCGCCGGCCGACCAGCCCGACAGTCCGAAGCCGCGCCAGTCGGGGGCGATGACCCGCCAGTCCTGCTGCAGCTCGTCGACAACCCACTGGAAGGACAAGGACACGTCCATCCAGCCGTGAAGCAGGAACAGCGGTGGTGCGGCGGCGTCGCCCCAGACGCGCACGTGATGCCGCAGGCCGTTGATGTCGTGAAATTCGGAATGGCTGTGTTTCACGGCTGCGGCAGTCATCGGGTTTGTCATTTCGGCTGAAGTTGTCGGGGCGGCGCAGGGTTTGCTGCCGCAGGCGGCGGCGCCAGTATAATCGTCTTCGATGAACGGGCAGAAAACTGGCGTGGCACCGGTCCGCGGAGCCTGTGATGGCCGGTAACGATTCCATGATGCGTGCTGATGCGGTCGTGCTCGGAGCGGGCATGGTCGGCATCTGCGTGGCGCTGCATCTGCAGAAAAGGGCGCGCTCGGTGGTGCTGGTTGACCGACGCGGCGCTGCCGAGGAAACCTCCTTCGGCAATGCCGGACTGATCCAGCGCGAGGGCGTCTATCCCTACGGTTTCCCGCACGATTTTGGCGCCCTGCTGCGTTACGCGCTCAACCGCACCATCGATGCGCACTACCATCCTTCGGCGCTGCCGGCGCTGGCGCCGTTCCTGTGGCAGTACTGGAAACATTCGCGCCCGGCGCGCCATGCCGAGGTCGCGCGGCGTTACGCCAGGCTGATCGAGCACTGCCTGTCGGAGCACCATGTGCTCGCTGCGGAATCGGCGGCGGAAGGTCTGTTGCGCAGCCGGGGCTGGATCAAGGCCTTTCGCACCGCACGCGAGCGCGACCGGCGTTACGCCGAGGCCGAGCGCTGGCATCGTGAATTCGGCGTGAATTACCGGATGCTGGATGCCCGCGCGCTGCAGGAGGCCGAACCGCATGTCGCGCCGGTGCTGGCCGGCGCGCTGCACTGGACTGATCCGGCGAGTGTTGATGATCCGCAGGCCCTTGCGCAGGCCTACCTGCGGCGTTTCGAGGCGCTCGGCGGCCGCTTCGTGCAGGGCAACGCGGCCAGCCTCGAGGAGGACGGCAGGGGCTGGCGCCTGCGCAGCGTCGCAGGTGCGGTGTCCGCGGCACAGGCGGTGATCGCGCTGGGCCCGTGGTCGGACGTGATGACCCGTGCCCTCGGCTACGATCTGCCGCTGGCGGTCAAACGCGGCTATCACATGCACTACCGGGCCGCGGGTGTTGCGCGTCTCAATCATCCGCTGCTCGACACCGAGCGCGGTTATTTCCTGGCGCCGATGCAGCGTGGCATCCGCCTCACGACCGGTGCGGAATTCGCTCTGCGTGATGCAATCAAGACGCCGGTGCAGCTGGGACGGGCCGAACCTGTCGCGCGGGATCTTTTCCCGCTCGGCGAACGGCTGGATGCCGAACCCTGGATGGGGGCGCGGCCCTGCACACCCGACATGCTGCCGGTCATCGGCCGCGCGCCGCGGCACGCCAGCCTCTGGTTTGCCTTTGGCCATGCCCACCACGGCTTCACGCTGGGACCGGTGACCGGGCGCTTGCTGGCCGAAATGATCACCGGGGAGGCGCCGTTCGTCGATCCGGCACCGTACGCGCCTGAGCGCTTCGGCTGAACCTCCGCGCGCTCATTTGCGGGCGCGCAGTGCCGACCACGACAGCACGGCGAGGCTGGCGACGATCAGCAGCATGCCGGCGGATTCCACCGTGCCCGGCTGTTCGCCGAGCTGGATGCGCGAAGACAACACGCCGATCGCCGGCACCGCCATCACCGCCAGTCCGGCGATGCCGGCCGGCAGCAGCTTGAGCACGTAGAACCACAGGGCCCAGCCGAGCACGGTGCCGAACACCGTCGCATAGGCGAGCAGGAACCAGAAGTGCGGTGTCCACTGCACCGGGCGCGCCGACAGGAAAAATCCGATCACGGCGAGGACCAGCCCGCCGAGCAGCATCTGCCAGGCGGTCAGCGCGAAGGTGCCGACGGCGAGATGCCCGCGCCAGCGCCGTGTCAGCACCGCGGCGACTGCCCAGCTGACGCCGGTCAGCACGGCCAGCGCGTTGGCGGTGAAACTGCCTTTCAGCGACCACGGCTCGAGCACCAGCAGCAGGCCCGCGGCGGACAGCGCGACTGCCAGCCACTGCAGGCCGCGGATGCGTTCGCCGAGCGCCGGCCAGGCGATGAGCAGGGTCCAGAAAGGCATGGTGTAGACCAGCACCGCGGTTTTGCCGGCGGCGCCGGAAACCAGCGCCCAGGACACCAGGCCGTTGAAGGCGGTGGTCTGCCACAGGCCGAGCATCAGCACATGACGCGGCGAACGCAGCGCGAGGTTTTCCCCGCGCCAGGCGGCAATCGCGAACAGCAGCAGCGCGCCGGGCACGGTGCGCAGGGTCGCATAGTCCCAGGGATCGGCGTAACGCACGCCTTCCTTCAGGATCACCCAGGTGTAGCCCCAGACCGCGCACAGCGCGATCAGGGCCAGAATACCCCTGCGGGGCAGCGTGTTTTGCATGACGGACGGGATCGGTTCTGGCCTCTGGCCGCAGGTGAAGCGGCGGGTGTTTTGCCGTTGGCGCGGCGGCCGAATTATGCGGTAATTGGGCGATTCCGGGGACGTATTGATGTTGTCATCCTTGTTTTTTTCCGTATTGCGCCGGTTGCTGCGCCCGTCGTGGCTGGCCCCCGGCCTGCCGGCACTGCTGTTGTCGGTCTCGGCCTTTGCGGCTGCCGCCAGTCCCTACGATGCCGGTCTGCTGTGGCGCATTGAAAAGGCCGGCAGTCCGCCGGCCTTCCTGTTCGGCACCGTGCACGTCGATGATCCGCGCGTGACGCAGCTGCCGGAGGCGGTGAGCAGGCGTTTCGACGCGGCCGGCGAGTTCACGATGGAAGTGGTTTTCGATCCGGCAATGCTGAAGATCCTTGCCGGCCGCATGTTGTACACCGATGGCCGTGATCTGCCGCAGGTGGCGGGAGCCGAGCTGTTCGGGAAAACGGTCGCTGCAGCGGGCGATCTGGGCTTGCCGCCCGAGGCGCTGCGGCTGTTCCGTCCGTGGGCGGTGGCGATGCTGCTGATCATGCCGCGGCAGCAGCACGGGGATGTGCTGGACGTGATGCTGATGAAGCGCGCGCAGGAGCAGGGCAAGCCCGTGCACCAGCTGGAAACCGTGGACGAGCAGATCGCCCTGTTCGAGAATCTGCCGGAGCGCGACCAGCTGATGATGCTGCGCCATACCGTGGACAACCTCGAGACGGCAAGGCGCGGCGTGCGCGAAGTGGTGGAGGCCTGGCTCGCACGCGATCTCGCGGCGCTGGCCCGCATCAGCGACCGGGCCGACATCAGCGATCCGGAGATGCGCCGTTTCAACGAGCGTTTCCGGGCGGAGCTGATCGACCGGCGCAATCTGCGCATGGTTGATCGCATGCGGCCCCGGCTGGAAGCCGGCGGTTTCATCGCGGTCGGCGCGCTGCACCTTTACGGCGCGCAGGGCGTGCTGGCGCAGCTCGCCGCCCTCGGTTACACCGTGATCCGCGAGTACTGAGCCGTGGCGGGCAGGCTGCGGCCTGTTCCCTTGCTTACCCGGTACGCAGTGTGCAGCGCCAAGTCGCGGATTTTTCGGCGATATCGGAAAACCTGCTCCTTGCCGGCCGGATCAGGGCCATCGATGTTCTAAAATACCCGGCCATGCAGCCCGCCTTCATCCATCTGCGATTGCACAGCGAATATTCAATCGTCGATGGCATCGTGCGCGTCGACGAGGCGGTGGCCGCGGCGAAGGCGGACGGCATGCCGGCGCTGGCGCTGACCGACCTGTCGAATGTGTTCGGCCTGGTCAAGTTCTACAAGGAGGCGCGCAGCCAGGGCGTGAAGCCGGTCATCGGTTGCGACCTGTGGCTGACCCACGAGGCCGACCGCGACAATCCGCACCGCGTGCTGCTGCTGGCGCAGAACTATGACGGTTACCTGCGGCTGTGTGAACTGCTGACCCGCGCCTACCGCAGCAATCAGTACCGCGGCCGCGCCGAGGTGATGAAATCCTGGCTGCCGGAAACCGGTACCGACGGGTTGATTGCGCTGTCGGGTGCCCACCATGGTGATGTCGGCCAGGCGCTGGTCGCGGAGCGTCTTGACGACGCAAAACGTCTGGCGCGGGAATGGGCCGCGCTGTTTCCGGACCGTTATTACCTCGAAGTGCAGCGGCTGGGGCCGCAGGCGATGACCGGCGGCGCGGCCACGGTGCCGGTGGAGGTCCATGTCACCCGTGCCCTGCAGCTGGCCGCGGAACTCGGCCTGCCCGCGGTGGCCACGCATCCGGTGCAGTTCCTCAAATCCGGGGATTTCCGCGCCCACGAGGCGCGGGTCTGCATCTCCGAGGGTTACATCCTGTCCGACCAGCGCCGCCCGCGCCGTTTCAGCACCGAGCAGTATTTCAAGACCCAGGCCGAGATGGCGCAACTCTTTGCCGACGTGCCGGAAGTGCTGCAGAACAGTGTCGAAATCGCGAAACGCTGCACGCTGGGGCTGACGCTGGGCAAGAGCCGGCTGCCGCATTTTCCGACGCCGAACGGCGTCAGCCTCGAGGATTACCTGCGCCAGCGCGCGGGGGAGGGGCTGACGGCAAGGCTGGCCCTGCTGTATCCGGATGAAACCGAACGCAGGGCGCAGGAGCCCGCCTACCGCGAGCGGCTGGAGTTCGAGACCAAGACCATCGTGCAGATGGGTTTTCCCGGCTACTTCCTGATCGTTGCCGATTTCATCAACTGGGCCAAGAACAACGGCGTGCCGGTGGGGCCGGGCCGCGGTTCCGGCGCCGGTTCGCTGGTGGCCTACAGCCTCGGCATCACCGACCTTGATCCGCTGCGCTACAACCTGCTGTTCGAACGTTTCCTGAATCCGGAGCGGGTGTCGATGCCCGACTTCGACATCGATTTCTGCCAGGACGGCCGCGACCGGGTCATTGATTACGTGAAGACGCGTTACGGCGCGGATTCCGTGTCGCAGATCGCGACCTTCGGCACCATGGCGGCGAAGGCGGTGGTGCGCGATGTCGGCCGCGTGCTCGACCTCGGCTACAACTTCTGCGACCAGCTGGCGAAGCTGATCCCCTTCCAGCCCGGCAAACACATCACGCTGGAAGAGGCGCGCAAGATGGAGCCGCAGCTCGCCGAGCGCGAAAAAAAGGAGGAGGAGGTCGCCGAACTGCTGGAACTGGCCGGCACGCTCGAAGGCCTGACGCGGAATGTCGGCATGCACGCCGGCGGCGTGCTGATCGCGCCGGGCAAGCTCACCGATTTTTGCCCGCTCTACGTCGCCGACGGCGCCAGTTCCGCGGTCAGCCAGTTCGACAAGGACGACGTCGAGTCGATCGGCCTGGTCAAGTTCGACTTCCTGGGGCTGACCACGCTGACCATCCTCGACTGGACGCTGAAGTACATCAAGCGCCTCGATCCGTCTTCGGACATCCAGCTCGAAAAACTGCCGCTGGATGACAGGGCGGCATACGGGATTTTCGCCAGGGCCAACACCTCGGCCGTGTTCCAGTTTGAATCGCAGGGCATGCGCGAGTTGTTGAAGCGCGCCAGGCCCGATCGTTTCGGCGACATCATCGCGCTGGTTGCGCTGTACCGTCCGGGCCCGATGGAGCTGATTCCGGAATTCTGCGACCGCAAGCACGGCAAGCGTTTTTCCTATCCCGACCCGCGCGTCGAGAACATCCTCTCCGAAACCTACGCCATCATGGTCTACCAGGAGCAGGTGATGCAGATGGCGCAGATCATCGGCGGCTACAGCCTCGGCGGCGCCGACCTGCTGCGCCGCGCGATGGGCAAGAAGAAGCCGGAGGAAATGGCCGAACACCGCGGCCTGTTCCGCGACGGCGCGGCGAAAAACGGGCTCGACCAGCGCAAGGCCGACGAACTTTTCGACCTCATGGAGAAGTTCGCCGGTTACGGTTTCAACAAGTCGCATGCTGCGGCCTATGCGCTGGTGGCCTACCAGACGGCCTACATGAAGGCGCACCATCCGGCCGCGTTCATGGCGGCCAACATGTCGGCGGTGATGAACGACACCGACAAGGTGCAGCAGCTGGTGGATGATGCGCGGGAAAACCGGCTCGAGGTGCTGGCGCCGGACGTCAATTCGGGCGTCTACCGTTTCGAACCGGTCGACGGAAAACGCATCCGTTACGGACTCGGCGGCGTGAAAGGCACCGGCGAGGGGGCGATCAACCACATCGTCGAGGTGCGCACGGCCGGCGGCCCCTATGCCGACCTGTTCGATTTCTGCCACCGCGTGGACAAGCGCCTGGTCAACCGCCGTGTCGTCGAGTCGCTGGTGCGCGCCGGCGCCTTTGACAGCGTCAACGACAACCGCGCCGAGCTGATGGCCTGCGTCGGGCTGGCGCTGGAATCGGCCGAGCAGGCGAGCCGCGCGGCCTCCCAGGTCAGCCTGTTCGGCGATGCGGTGGAGGCGCCGCGGATGGTGGCGCCGGCCAACGTGCCGCGCTGGAGCAAGAAGGAGCTGCTGCAGAACGAAAAACTGGCGCTGGGTTATTACCGCAGTGACCACCTGTTCAATGTCTACCGCGACGAAGTGCGGTGCATGATCGGCAAGAAGCTGGGTGACCTGCGGACTGCGAGCGACATCGGCGGCCGGAGCATCAGTATTGCGGGTGTGGTGACCAAGGCGCGCACGGTAAATACGGCGAGTGGCCGCATGTGCATCGTTGAGGTTTCCGATGATACCGGCAAGCATGAAGTGGTGGTGTTTCGTGAGGTGTTCGACCGCCATCGGCACAAGCTTCGCGAGGACGAGTTGCTGGTGATCGAGGTGCGCGGCCGCCAGCGTTACGGCCGCGGCGACGGCGAATCCGAGAACGGCGGTGACAACTCGCTGCGGCTGGAGGCCATGGACATCATGGATCTCAACGAGGCGCGCAACCGCTACGCCCGCGGCATCCGCCTGACCTGCAACGGCCAGTCCTCCGGTGCCAAGCTGAAGGAATTGCTGGAGCCGCATCGCCGTGGACGATGCGCCGTCGCGATCGATTATTCGAGCAGGGGCGCGCGCTGCGAGGTGAAGCTGGGGCCGGACTGGCAGGTCAACCTCAACGAGGATCTGCTGCGTGCGCTGTACGACTGGCTGAAGCCGGAAAACGTGAACATCGATTATGGAAATTAGGCTGCGCGCCGCATTTTCCGCCGCGCTGCTGGCCTGCAGCCTGCAGGTGTCGGCCGGCGAGGCCGAATGGAAGATGCTGCTGGAACAGGCCAACCTGCATGTGCAGCGCGGCAGCCTGCAGCAGGCGGAGCTGTTCGCGCGCGAAGCGATTGCCGAGGCCGAACGCAGTTTCGGCCCGAAACACCGGGCGCAGGACCAGAGCATCGCGACCCTGGGACTGGTGCTGCGTTTCGCGCAGCGTTACGCGGAGTCCGAGAAGGAATACCGCCGCGCGCTGGCGCTGCGCGAGAAGGCGCTGGGTCCGCGCGATCCGCAAACCGCGATCCTGCTCAACAACCTGGCCGACGTGGTGCAGGCGCAGAAAAAATTTGCCGAAGCGGAGAAGCTGCACCGCCGCGTGCTCGCGGTGTTCGAGAAGGCCTACGGCGAAGATCCGAAAACGGCGGCGAGCCTGAACAACCTCGGCGCCGCGCTCCAGGCGCAGGGGCGCCACGCCGAAGCCGAGCCGGTGCTGCGCCGCTCACTGGCGATGAAGGAAAAGACGCTGGGTCCGAACAGCCCCAGCGTGGCCCACACACTGAACAACCTGGCGCAGGTGCTGGAAGTGCTGGGGCGCAAGGCCGAGGCGCGGAAGCTTGCGGCGCGCGCCGCGGCGATCCATCGCGGCGACAAGGCGGGGTCCAGCGGTTGATGCGCCCGGCGTATTTTTAAGTATTTGTTTTTAAACGATTATTTGTCTTATTTTACCGTGAACTCCTGGAATTCGCCGGTGGCGTCTCCGATGTCCACGCCGTCCACCCGCGCCGCGCGCGGCCCGCGTTCCGCGCAGCGGATGATTTCCGCGACGGCCTCCGCATTGCCCTGCACCACGGCCTCGACGCTGCCGTCGCCGCGGTTGCGCACCCAGCCGCGGATGCCCAGCACGCCGGCCTTGTAGGC
>JAHCAG010000012.1 GCA_019635015.1 Burkholderiales bacterium
GCTTCTGTCAACACCCAAAAACTACTTTTTTCGGCTTTTCGCCAATCTTCAGGACTCTGGCGGGCCCTGAAGTTGTGCATCAGCGAAGCCCGCGATTATCCGAGACTTTTTCGGGCGACGCAATAGCTTCCGCGCAATATTTTTAGGGCCTATCTGCCCACCACAGGAACGGCGTCCCGTTCCTTGCGGAAGTAATTCGCGAAACGATCCATGCTTACATAGAAGGTGGGCGTTACATAAAGGGTCAGCATCTGCGAAAACACAAGGCCGCCAACGACGGCAATACCAAGGGGCTGTCGCATTTCCGAACCAATGCCGGTACCGAGTGCGAGCGGCAACGTCGCAAAGATTGCAGCCATCGTCGTCATCATGATGGGGCGGAAACGGACAATGGACGCCTCGACGATCGCATCGGCGGCTGACATGCCCTTCTCCCGCTGCATCTGAATGGCAAAATCAACCATCATGATCCCGTTTTTCTTCACCAGTCCGACCAGCAGAATAATGCCCACGAAGCTGAATACGTTCAGCTCCTGCCCCGCAATCAACAACATCAGCAACGCACCGAACCCGGCAAATGGCAGGGCTGTCAGAATCGTGACCGGGTGACCGTAGTGCTCGTACAGCACGGCGAGCACCATGTAAATCACCAGTACGGTGATCAGCAGCAGCACCGGCAGTGTACGGAATGCCTCCTCAAACGCCTGGGCATTTCCCGCCACCGAATACGTCACGCCTGCAGGCAGTGATCCGGTGGCAATCTCCTTGACATGCGTCACCGCATCGCCAATGGAATGACCTGGGGCGAGATTGAATGACAGCACAACTGACAACAGTTGCCCGTAGTGGCTGACAGATACCGGACCGACCCCCATCTTGATGTCAGCCACCGCCTGAACCGGCACCATTTGCCCGGTGGAAGACTGCACGAACAACGAACGCAGGGCATTTATGTCGCGCTGGAATTTGGGATCAAGCTCAAGCAGCACGTTGTACTGGTCCGTCGAACCGTAAAGCGTGCTGATCCTGCGACCACCATAGGCGTTATAAAGCGCCGCCTCCACCTGCTGCGGCGAGACGCCTAGCACCGCGGCGCGGTCCCTGTCGATTTCGATCTGGATTTCAGGATTACTCACCTCAAGGTTGGAGTTGACATCCTGGAGCATGCGGGATTCGCGCAGTCGCGCCTCGAGCTCCTTGCTGGCCTCGTAGAGTTGCTTCTGGTTCGAGCCCTGCAGGACCAGCTGGTAATCGCTGGTGCTGATAAGACCGCCAATGCGGATTGCCGGGGGATTATTCATGAAGACACGCAATCCCTGGCCACCACCGGCAAAAGCGCGCCGCAGCTCCTGGATAACTCCGTCTGCGCCAGTCGTGCGCTCCCCGAGCGGCTTGAGACGGACGATGATACGGCCGATATTGCTCCCCACCACGCCGCCCGTACCCTGTCCGGCAGTGGACATCACGGCCTCGACATTCGGGTTTCTCTGGATAATCTCGGCCACCTTGGCCTGCCGCTTTTCCAGTTCCGCGAACGGTATTCCCTCAGGCGCGCGCGTGTTGCCGAAGAACACGCCGGTATCCTGGCGCGGAATAAATCCCTGGGGTACCGCCTGGTAAAGCAGGACCGTAAACACCAAAAACGCCGCGGAGCCAATCAGCATCAGACCGCGATGGCGCATGGTCCAGCGCAGGCTGTTGCCGTAGACATCGCGCATCCAGTCAAACATGCGTTCCAGCGCCATATATACGCGGCCGTGCTTTTCCCCGTGATGGTTCTTGAGCATCAGGCTGCACATCATCGGGGTCATCGACAGCGAAATTACGCCGGAAACCAGCACCGCAACGCCGACGCTCACCGCGAACTCCCGAAACAGGCGCCCGAGCATTCCTTCCATGAAAAGAATCGGAATGAACACCGCAGCCAGGGAAACCGTCATCGACAGCACCGTGAATCCGATCTCCTGTGCACCCTCGAGCGACGCAGTCATCCGGTCCTTGCCCATCTCCATGTGGCGGGTGATGTTCTCCAGCACGACAATGGCATCATCGACGACAAACCCCACGGCCAGGATGATGGCCATCAGCGAGAGATTGTTGAGGCTGTAACCGAGCACATACATCACTCCGAACGTCGCCACGATCGAAGTGGGCAGTATCAGGGCCGTGATCAGGGTCGAGCGCGCATTGCGCAGAAACACCATGATGACCAGCACCACCAGCACCATGGAGAGAACCAGATGAAACTCCACCTCTCGGATCGAAGCCTGAATGAATTCGGAACGATCATTGACAATGTGAATGCGCACCCCGGCTGGCGCACTTGCCTCAATTTCCGGAAACAGCGCACGTAAACGGTTCGCGACTTCCACCGTGTTCGCACCGGGCTGACGGTAGACTGCCAGCACGATGGCCCGCTCACCATTAAGCCAGCTTTTGATCTTGGCATTCTCGATACCGTCGACCGCACTGCCAACGTCGGAAAGGCGCACCGGCATGCCGTCCTTGTAGGCGACAATCAGGTTGTTGAAATTCTCGGCACGCTGAAGAGTTGCGGACGACTTCACCGTGAAATCCCTCGCCGCCCCCTGCAGGACACCCGACGGCAGGTTGCTGTTTGCATTCTGGATCGCACTGACCACCCGCTCGAGCCCCAGACCGCGCTTGGACATCGCTTCGGGATCGAGAAAAACCCGCACGGCATAACGCTGGGACCCGAACACCTGCACTTGCGCCACGCCATTGATCATCGAAAACCGCTGCGCGATATGGGTATCCGCGAATTCATCCAGGGAAGGCAGCGGCAGCGTCTGCGCGGTCAGCGCAAGAAACATGATCGGCGCATCCGCGGGATTCACCTTGCGCAGGGTTGGCGGATCCATGCTGTCGGGCAACCGGCGCAGTGTCTGCGAAATCGCGGTCTGCACATCCTGCGCCGCGGCATCGATGTCGCGATCCAGGCTGAACTGCAGGGTGATGCGCGTGCGGCCAGTACTGCTGACCGAGCTCATCGAATCGATCCCGGCCACCTGGCTGAACTGGCGTTCCAGCGGCGTCGCCACCGTGGTTGCCATGATGTCGGGATTTGCACCGGGCAGATCAGCGGTCACCGAAATGGTCGGAAAATCGACGTTCGGCAGCTCATTGACGGGCAGCGACCGGAACGCAAGCAACCCGAAAATGATGATTGCGGCAACCAGCACAGTGGTCGCCACGGGCCTGACGATGAAAATTCGCGAAACGTTCATGATTTTGCTCCCGAAATCTTCAATGCCGGTTGATCCGGATATCCGTTATTGGGCGGCAGCCGGCTTGGCGGCATCACCGTCCGCAGGTTTGCCCTTGCCCTCGCCCTTCTTGCCGCCCTTGCCTTTGCGTTTTTCCCCACTGCCGCCGGCCTCGTCGGCCAGCCGCACCGTGGCGCCCGGCCGCAATGCCTGCGGAATCTCGGTGATGACGTGGTCACCGGCCTTGACACCCTCTGCGATGACCATCTCGTTGCCGAGCTGGCGCGATACCCTGACCTGACGGACTTCAACCTTGCTGTCGGCATCGACAAGGTAGACAAATGGACCGTTCTGCCCGGGCTGCACGGCAATCTCCGGCACCACCACCGCTTCCTGTTCGACCGTCAGCACCACGCGCACGTTGACGAATTGTCCCGGCCAAATGGCTTCCTTAGGGTTGTCAACGCGCGTCTTCAGCAACACCGTCCCTGTCTGAGGAGTCACCGTATTGTCGACGAACACCAGCCTGCCTGTTGCCACCGGCGGGCCCAGGCGGTCGGGAAGTATCTCGATGCGCATGTCCTTCTCGTTCTGAAAACGGCGGATATCCTCGAGCTGGCGCTCGGGCACGCTGAATCCGACCAATACCGGATCGGTGCTGTTGATGGTCACCAGCGGCACTCCGCCGCCGGATGCCGGGACCAGATTGCCGGCGCGCACCGCCAACTGGCCGGTACGGCCACTGATCGGTGCGACGATCCGCGCATAGTCCAGCTGGATGCGCGCCTGTTCAACAGCCGCCTGGCCCGCCTGCACCGTGGCCTCCAGCGACTTGGCCGAAGTCACAGCAACATCGTATTCCTGCCGGGTGATGAATTCACGCTTGAGCAGGGGCTCCAGCCGCTGCTGTTGCGCCCTTGCATTCTCGAGTTGCGCCTTGTCGCGCTCCAGCGCCGCCTGCGCCTGGTTGTACTGCGCCCGGAAAGTGCGCGGATCGATTTCAAACAGCACCTGCCCGGCCTTGACCTTGTCGCCCTCGCGGAAAGCGATGGTCTGCAACACGCCGCTCACCTGGGCCCGCACCTGCACGCTTTGCTCCGGCTCCACCGTGCCAACAGCTTCGATCAGCACCGGCATGGGTTTGGACACCGCACGAACCGCGCTTACGATCAAGGTTGCGCCGCCGCCTTTGGCACCCTTGCCCCCCTTCGCCTTGGCTTTCTCGGCACCCTTGGCACCGCTACCCTGCTGCCAGTACCAGTAGCCCCCAGCTACAGCCGCGCCGACCGCAACAAAGGCCAGCAACATGATCAGTCTTTTCATTTTCCTCCGCCCGCCTTGATTAAATCACTCGCGCCGACCGCGACCTGCAGCCGCGCCAGCGTGGTAAACCAGTCCAGGTAGGACTGTATGCGTTGCACCCGCGCGTTGGATTCATCCTGTTGCGCCGTAATCAGGTCAAGAATGGTTCCGAAGCCGCTCTGGTAACGCGCCAGCGTCGCCTGAGCCGTCTGTTCCGCGGAACGCACCTGCGCCTCGGTACTGGAAATGCTGCTGTTCACCGTGCTGAGATCATAATAACCCTGCCAGACCTCAACCTCCGCCTGGCGCACAAGCGCATCGCGGCCGGCCTCCGCCGCCTCCGCCTGGGCCTCGGCCTGGCGGACGCGGTAGGTATCGCGGAATCCCGTAAAAATGGGAATGCGGATGGCCAGGCCGATGTTGTAGTTGCTGGCCGAAGGCCGGTTGTCGCCAAACGAAGTGTGTCCGCTGCCGCCGACCACTTCGATTGACGGCAATCCCGCGCGCGCCACGGCGTTGGCACTGGCGCGCGATGCGCGCACCTGGGCCTCCGCCGCCACCAGGTCCGGACGCGACGCCTTTGCACGGGCGAGAAGATCTCCGATCGATGCGGAAATCTCCGTGGTCTGCGGCGGCGCCTCCAGCGGCCGCACTGCGATGCCCACGTTGACCGGCAACCCGACCACCGAGGCCAGTTGCCCGCGTGATTTCTCCAGTTCGCCGTTGCTGCGCGTCAGGTTCAACCGTGCCTGCGCCACCAGGGTTTCGGCGCGATAGACATCGGCCACGGTCGCCAGACCGGATTCCCGCCGCTTGCTCACCGCTTC
This sequence comes from Burkholderiales bacterium, assembly GCA_019635015.1. GTDB lineage: Bacteria > Pseudomonadota > Gammaproteobacteria > Burkholderiales > SG8-41. The sequence continues at coordinate 5,357 of JAHCAG010000012.1, forward strand.
CAGCGCGGTTTCGGCATTCTTCAGCGACTGCACATTCACGCGCACCAGCGCATCATTGCCGATCAGGCGGTAATAAGCCTGCTCCACACCGAAGACGACATCCTGCAGCACGCGGTTATGCGCCAGATTGGCCGCCAGCAGCCGGTATTCGTTGGTCTCGATCTGGTAGCCCCGCACACCGAAGTCATACAGCAGATAACTCAGGCTGATCGACGGACCGTAACGCGTCTGCCAGGGCACGATCGCGCCCTGGTTGGTGACCTGCTGGGTACGCGTCATTGCATAACCGGCCGAGAGCTGGGGCAGCAGATCCGCCTGTTCAATGCCCACGCCGGCGGCTGCCGCACGCGCCGCGAACCAGGATTGCCGTGTCCGCGGATTGTTGCGCAGCGCGAATTCCGTGAGTTCAGGCAAGGACAGCAGCTGATTGCGCGCCAGTTCCCCATTGGCCTGCGGCGAACCGACAGCAGGCAGGGGCAAGGTTGCCTCCCAGCGCAGATGCGGCTCGGCTGCGGTCCGTCCGGCCGTGCCGAAAGGATCACTCCAAGTGGACTGACCAATCGCTTGGGGGCTCGCAAAAAACAAAAAAAGCGCCCCCGAGAGCGCTGAAGTGGTCTGGCAGTATCGATGCATGCCGCAGCGTCTTTATATCTGATTGAAAAATCGAACAAAGGCGAGGCATGGTAGCACCAAAATCCGCAAAAACACGCGCCGGAGAACTGTGACATGCCGTCTGTCCCAATCCCGTGACATCCACAATGTGACGTATTCCGGCCCCGTCCGCTTATCCTCGTATAAAAAGAATGGATGCGAGACGCCGCAGGGTGCATGTTAGCCTGCCTGCCGCTCTACCATCCCGAAAACCTCAGCAACAGGAAGTCATCTGTGACCAAACTGGTGAATCCCCATGGAGGGGGCACATTAAAACCGTTGCTGCTTGACGGTCCCGCACTGAACGCCGAGCGCAAACGTGCAGCCGGCCTTCCGAAAATAACCGTCAGTTCCCGTGAGAAAGGTGACCTGCTGATGCTCGGCATCGGCGGCTTCACCCCCCTCGACGGTTTCATGGGCCACGACGACTGGCGCGGCGCCTGCGACCGCTACACCCTCGCCAGCGGCGTGTTCTGGCCGATTCCGATCACGCTGTCCACCACGAAGCCCCAGGCGGATGCCATCCGGACCGGCAGCGAAATCGCTCTGGCTGACCCGGACAACGGCGAGATCCTCGCCACCATGCAGGTCACCGAAAAATACGCCATCGACAAAGCCCATGAATGCCAGGCCGTGTTCCGCACCGTCGACGCCGCGCATCCCGGGGTGAAAATGGTCATGGACCAGGGTGAGGTCAATCTTGCAGGGCCGGTGAAAGTCCTGTCACAGGGCGGATTTCCGGAGAAGTACGGTGCGATGTACATGACACCAGCCCAGACGCGTGCCCTGTTCGACGCCAACGGCTGGGCCACCGTCGCAGCATTCCAGACCCGCAACCCGATGCACCGCTCGCATGAGTACCTGGCCAAGGTCGCAATCGAAGTCTGCGACGGCGTGCTGGTGCATTCGCTGCTCGGCAACCTCAAACCGGGCGACATTCCTGCCGATGTGCGCACCCGCGCAATCGCGGTGCTGATTGATAAATACTTCGTGCAGAAAACCGTCGTGCAATCCGGGTATCCGCTGGACATGCGTTACGCCGGACCGCGCGAAGCCCTGCTGCATGCCGTGTTCCGCCAGAACTACGGCTGTTCACATCTCATCGTGGGGCGTGATCACGCCGGGGTAGGCAGCTATTACGGGCCATTCGACGCACATGCGATTTTCGACGAGATTCCAAGCGGTGCGCTTGCGACAAAACCGATCAAGCTGGGATTGACGTTCTGGTGTTACCGCTGTTCCGGCATGGCCTCCAGCCGCACCTGCCCCCACAACGAAAAAGACCAGTTGCAGGTATCGGGCACACAGTTGCGCAAGTGGCTGTCCGAAGGACATCCGGTGCCGGCGGAGTTCAGCCGTCCGGAGGTGCTGGAAGTCCTGCGCGCCTACTACGCGACGCTCGGATAAACGCCACCGCAATAACTTCACCGTAATCGGGCTACGGCATGACGCCTACGGCTTTTTAGGCGTCTTGTACTCGACTTCCTTCTGCAGCGGCTTCCAGACCGTTTCAAAACCGACAAACCCCTTTTCACTGGGGGGCATCTGACGCGTCGTGTAAAAAGCCGTATGGCCGTCAGGAACCGGGGTGTTGCTGGGTTTGTGATCGCTCATAAGTCACCTTTTTCTTGAAGTCAGGACTGCAAATAACAATGCCGGAAATTGTCCGCCGCCATTCCAACCCACTGCTCAAACAGGTCTCATCAGTGCCGGGTCGACATCCGCGCCCGCAATGATCGCACCGCCCGCCCTGATTTCCTCATCAGTGGCGTCGCGTACCGTCAATATCTCGAGCCTGAAGACAACCTCCCTGCCGCAAAGCGGGTTGTTGCCGTCGACAGTCAACCTCTCGTCATCCAGATGCGTCACCAGGAAGCTGCGGGTCTGCCCCCTGTCGTTCTCCATCAGGATCGAGGTGCCGACCTGACGGTATTCCTCGGGAACGTTCTCGATGTGATCGGAAAAAACCAGCGACTCGTCCCTGGGACCAAAGATCTGGTTGCCGTCGATCACCACCTCGATGACTTCGCCGGCAGACCTGCCTTCCAGCTCCTTGTGGACGGAGGGAGCCAGTATTTCATTGTGCCCGTGAACATAGCCTAACGGGAATTCGACCCGGGTGAGGACATGCCCCGACTTCCTGTCGGTCACCTGGTAGGTCAGTTCGACCAGCTTGCCGTCCCGGATAATCCCGCTCATCTCATATCCCGGTCAAACATTCAGAAAATGGACGCACCGAAGATCCTGACTTTTCCGTCTTCATAACCAAGGACAAGCCTGCCCAGCCATTCGCCCGGCTTCCTGGTGCTACGCTGCCGGTAGAGGACGGTCACATGTTCGCCCCGGCGGATGATACCGAGCGCGTCAAAGTCCTCGGACAGGTTTCTCGCCAGTTCACTGTTGGCAAACTGGTGGCCCGCAACGACCTGGTCTATGGCGCGCGCCAGTGAACCGGAAAAGTTCTTCGCGAAATCCCCGTATTTTCCTTCATTCGAGGCCTTGACGAGGTCGCGCCAAAGGAGATTGGCCATGGCCAGAATCTCCTCATCGCTTTTTTCAGTGATGTTCACACGGGGCTCCTGAAGGCCGGGAGAATCCGGCTTTGCAGGGCTCATGACGTCCGACATGTCGTTACTCGTTTTCGCCAACCAGGTGATAACAAGGCGCCTTTTCCATCGTGTATTCACCGGTTTCCGGGTCACGGCGCGAAACAGTCAGCACATGCCAGTTCTCGTCATCCACCTTCATCGCATCGCCCCGGTAGTAGTAACCCGGCCAGCGGGTTTCCTTGCGGAACAGCGTGTGTTGCGTGACGCATTCGGCAGCACGATGGCGATGCATCAATTCCCAGGCGCGCAGCAGTTCGTGAACATCCTTCGCCGCCAGATTCTGGAGGTCTTCCTCCATGATCTTGAGCTTCTTGAGTCCGATATTCAGGAGTTTCTCGTTGGTCATGTAGCCGACGGTCACCCCGCCGCAATACTCGTCCATCAGTTTCTGCAGGCGGTCCAGGCCCTGCTTGGGATTGATGTAGTGCGGGTTGACATCCCCCGCCACGATCGCATTGCGGTAGGTGTTGTAATGCTCGAGGGGCTTGTAGATCTCTTTCCGGCGGCGGTTGATCTGCTCATCGGAAACGACAATGCCCTCGGCCTTGCCGTCGTCGATGTATTTGCAGGCGGCCTTCGCGGCGAGACGGCCCTCCGTGAACGAACCGGACGAGAAGGCGTGCGGCGTTCCGCCGACCGCATCGCCGGCGCCGAACAGGCCTTCGATCGTCGTCATGCGGTTGTAGCCCCAGAAATACTCGGGCGGCGAGACATCCTCCGGACCCGAGCACCAGGCGCCCGAACCGGTCGCATGCGAGCCCATGACATAGGGTTCGGAAGTGGTCAGTTCAGGGTTCTCGTTCTTGGGATCCACATCGGTGGCCGCCCACAGCACCGCCTGGCCGACGGTCATGCCGAGGAAGTTTTCCCAGCCGACCTCTTCCAGGTGCGGGTCCTGGAAGGCCTTCATCGTCACCATGTGTATGGGACCGCGGCCGGCATTCACTTCGCTGATGATGCAATGGTTGCGCAGGCAGGTCGGGATCGGCCGGTGTGTCAGGTGCGAAGCCTCCGGATCCAGGTATTCCTTGCCGACCATTTTCTGCAGCTCAGGGAACCACTTGGACTCGTATTCCTCGCCCAGACCGTTCTGCGTGTAAGTCTTCAGATGCAGGAAGTAGGCGCCGACAGGACCGTAACCATCCTTGAACCGCGCCAGCACGATGCGGTTTTCCATCTGCGTCATCTTGGCGCCGGCGTTGATCATCAACCCGTAAGCCGAGGCGGACGACCAGGGCGCATACCAAGTGCGGCCGGAACCCTCGCCCACCGAACGCGGCTTGAAGATGTTGGAAGCGCCGCCCGCGCCGCAGATCACGGTCTTGGACTTGAAAACGTGGTAGTTGCCCGTGCGGACGTTGAAACCGACTGCACCTGCAACCCGGTTCTCCCTGCTTTCATCCATCAGCAGGTGGGTGACGCAGATGCGGTTGAAGACCTTGTCGGCCGATTTCTTGGCGGCCTCGGCCACGATGGGCTTGTAGGACTCACCGTGGATCATGATCTGCCAGCGACCCTCACGCAGGTAACGCCCGGTTTTCGGGTCCTTCATGATGGGCAGGCCCCACTCCTCGAACTGGTGCACCGTCGAGTCGACGTGGCGCGCCATGTCGAACAGCAGGTCTTCGCGCACCATGCCCATCAGGTCGATACGCGCGTAGCGGACATGGTCCTCGGGCTTGTTCTCGCCCCAGCGGGTGCCCATGTAGCAGTTGATGGCGTAGAGGCCCTGTGCGACCGCACCAGAGCGGTCGATGTTGGCCTTTTCGGCGATCACAATCTTCTTGTCCTGCCCCCAGAACCGGGCTTCCCATGCGGCACCGGTGCCGCCAAGGCCCGCACCGACGACCAGGACATCGATGCCTTCTTCGACGATCGTTTCGTAAGCCATCAGTAAGCCACGCCTTTCCTCATCTTGAGACCGTTGGACTTCAGCGTATGCAGACCGCCTTCATCCATGCGTATCCATTTCGGTTCGTTGTACAGCAGCTGGCTGTCGCGCATTTCCTTGCTCGGCCCCGGAACCTCAGCCAGCTTGGGAATCGCCGTTCCCCAGGGCTTGGTGGTGATCGGCGACAGGAAATTCTTTTCCGTGCCGTTGCGGAACTTGATCTTCCAGGCAATCGTGCCCTTCCGCTCGTCGCGGTCGACACGCACGCTGTGTCCGAGCGGCGCAAAGTCGGCATAGCCGCGCACATCGATCGCATGCTGCGGGCAGGCCTTGACGCAGGAGTAACACTCCCAGCACATGTTGGGTTCGATGTTGTAGGCACGGCGGTAGGTCTTGTCGATGTGCATGATGTCGGACGGGCAGATGTCGACACAATGTCCGCATCCGTCGCACCTTGTCATGTAGACAAAGGTAGGCATAACTCGGCTCCTTGATCTGTTCCGGAAAACTTGCTGTTTGTTTTTAGTAGTGGCGCGGCGCTTCGCGCTTGATGCCCAGCCCCATGTCCATCGGAGCATCCCGCAACAGCTCCATCGAATGCCTTTGCTGCTGTTCGGGATCATCTCGGGTCAGCGTCGGCAGGTTCTGGACCGTGCCGTTGGCCTCGGACACCCTTTTCTCGAAGGCCGCAGCAGGCTTGAAGAACATGTGCGCAAACTTCGACCACGGCACCGAGGCGAAAAGCACGGTGGTGGCGAGGATGTAGAGGCCGAACATGACGGTCGAACCCGCGATGCCCTTGGCCTGCATCCAGGCCCAGATCAGGCCCAGCGTCACGCTGGCGAGCAGCGACAGCACGAAGAGGTCAGCGTGCATCACGCGGAACGGCGAATTGCCCTCGGCGGACACATCAACGCGGATGAAGAACCAGAACCAGTAGCCGCCGACGCAGATCATCAGGCCGCCAAGCCACCACAGCTGGGGCACGATCGCCGGCGTTACGGTCGCCGCGGTCGGGTAGCAGAACACCATCAGCACGGTGGTTCCCACGTAGAACAGGAAACCGTACATCGTCAGCAGGTGCGCGATGCGCCGGCGCACGTTGCAGAATTCACCCGAAGTCAGCACGTCCACCACGGCAGTCTGCACCGCGATCGAGACCAGCTCACCACCGCCGACCTGCTTCTTGGCCTTCGCCTTGGACTTGCGGAAGTTCTCGAAAAAATACCTGGCACTACCTTTGTGCAGGACATCAAACAAGGTCCCTGCCGCGACCAGAATGACCATGATGACAACATAAGTCTGCATCATGGCCGGCGAAATGGACGCCGAAAGCTCGGCAAACGGATTGCTTGTGAACATCTTCCCCCCCTGTTTCTCGGTGCTGCGATTCTAAACAGGCCGTGACCGGCTCAGATGAAAAAAAGGTTATGTCGGCATAGAAAATACTTGGGTTAACGCAGAGTAGAATCGATGCCCCATGGAGGTGCCCCCTGAAAATCTGCATTCTGTCTGACAGCCACGATCACCGTGACCCGTTTGCCGCCGCCGTAGCCGAAGCCAGGTCGCTGGGCGCAGAGGCCATACTGCACTGCGGCGACCTGATTGCACCGTCCACATTGCATGCCGTCACCGGATTCGGGCTGCCCATCCACCTGATCCACGGCAACAACACCGGCGACCTGTTTTACCTGTCGAAATGGGCCCATGATCCGAAAAACCGCCTGCACTACTACGGCCAGGATGGTTCACTGGTGCTCGCGCAGCGGCGGATTTTCATGGTGCATTATCCGCACTACGCCAAGGCCATGGCTCTGACCGGCGATTTCGACCTGGTCTGCAACGGCCATGAGCACCGCGCCGTCATCGAACGCATCTGCAACATCAAGGGTGGCGAGACGCTGCGCATCGATCCCGGCAGCGTGGCCGGCGTCAGCGCTGCAAACACCTATGTGTTCGGTGACCTGCAGACCCTCGAATTCTCGATCCGGCCGGTTCCCGGATTCAGCAAGCACTAAAAATAACAATATAATCAAATAGTTATTAAAATCCGCTCACCGTAGCGGTATATACTCGTCTGCACAACCCAATCGGACCCGACCCATGGTTACCCGCCTCTCCCCGCCGGGCGCCAAGCCCCTGCCCACCGAAGCACGCCTGATCCGCGAAGAGCCCTATTACGAAGCGGTCGGCAACGAGATCGCGCTGTTCGAAGCCGCCTATGCCAGCACCCTGCCGGTGCTGCTGAAGGGGCCCACCGGCTGCGGCAAGACCCGCTTCATCGAGCACATGGCCTGGCGGCTGCAGCGGCCGCTGATCACCGTGTCCTGCCACGATGACCTCACCGCCGCCGACCTGGTGGGCCGCTACCTGATCACGGCCAACGAAACCCGGTGGGTCGACGGTCCGCTGGCACGCGCCGTGCGCAGCGGTGCGATCTGTTACCTCGACGAAGTGGTCGAAGCCCGCCGCGATACCACGGTCGTCATCCACCCGCTCGCCGACGACCGGCGCATCCTGCCGATGGAAAAACGCGGCGAGCTGCTGCAGGCGCCGCCGGAATTCCAGCTGGTGATGTCCTACAACCCGGGCTACCAGAGCGTGCTGAAGGAACTGAAACCGAGCACGCGCCAGCGTTTTGTCGCGATCGAGTTCCGGTATCCCGACGCCTCACTCGAGGAAAAAATAATCCGCAGCGAATCCGCCGCCGACGCGGCAACCGCCGCGGCGCTGGTCCGCCTCGCGCAGATGACGCGCAACCTGAAAGGCAACGGACTCGATGAAGGCGCCTCGACGCGGCTGCTGGTCCATGCCGCCAAGCTGATCGCCCGCGGCATACCCGCCGCCGCCGCCTGCCACGGCGCGATTGCGGAAGCCCTGTCCGACGATCCGGAAATGCTGCGCGCGATCGACGAGTTCGCCGCTTCCGTTTTCTGAACGCCGCCGCCCGGCGCAGGCCATGATGAACGCGCCGCTGTCTGCAGCCGAACTCGGAAAACGGCTCGACTACCTGCTGGGCCCGGTGCTGTCCTCGCGCCGCACCGCGGCACCCCTGGCGCAGGCGCTCTCCACACTCGATCGCCGGCAGCAGGATTTCGTGCTGCACTGGGTCGAGGTCATCGACCGCAGCAACTACGAACTGGCCTACCAGTTCGCTGCGGCGGCACCGGCCGCGCTCGGCCGGCTCGACCCTGCCTCCGCCGAGGCCTGGATCATCCACGCGATGGATGCCTATGACCGCGACGGCCTGTTCCGCGGCAGCGAGGTGTTCAGGCAGTCCGCCCTGTTCCGCCAGCAGGCCGAGGACAGCCACGCCGCCACCTTCGCCGAATACGCACCGGTGCTCGAACTGTTCGTTTGCGGCCTCGCCGGGCGGCGGCTGAAGCTGGAAACCGCCGACGAAGCGAAAACCGACACCGAAACCCTGTTCCTGCCGCCACGCATCGCCCTCTTCCCGGACAAGGCCGACAACTGCGCGGTCTACCGGATCCTTGTCGTCCTGCTCTGGGCGCAGGGTCGCTACGGCAGCTGGCAGGTCGACCTTAACGCAGCCTGCGCGGCGTGGCCGGATCCGGTACGCGCTGCCGCACTGCTCGCCCACTTCGAGGGCCTGCGCCTTGAAGCGCGCATTGCCGGGTTGTTTCCCGGCATCGCGCGCACGATGGCAAGGCTGCGCAACAGTCCAGAAGATCCGCGTTGCGCCGGACTCGCCGCCGCAGGCGCCACCGTCGGCGACAGCCTCGCGCTGCTCGAACGGCTCTATGAATTCCTCGACCCGCCGGAACTGCCCTGGCAATTCAGCCTGCATGCCGGCGCGAATGACGTACGCGCTGCAAGACTTGCCCGCGAGCGCAGCGAACTTGCCACCGCGCTCGCCGCACTGATGCAACAGCAGCAGGCACCGGAATCTGCCGTTGCCGCCCCGGAGGGCCGTTTCAGCATCGAGACCGGAGAGTCCCCGGGCACGGACGACAACCCCGAATTCGAACTCCGGCTCGACGGGAAAGCCGTCACACAGCCTGAACGGCTGACGCGGCTGATCGACTCGATCCTGCAGGACCTGGGCGAAATTCCCGACGAATATCTGCAGGTGGCCGGTGAAGGCAGGGAAACTGCCGGCGGCGCGGAATCCGGGACCGACGGCACCCCGGATTCCGCAGGCCACGAGCTGGGCGCACACCATTACGACGAGTGGGATTACAAGCGCCGGCACTACCGAAAAAACTGGTGCGTGCTCCGTGAAATCGACGTCGAGCCGGTCGACGACGGCTTTGTCGATGCCACGCTCGCCCGCTACCGGCCGCAGATCGCGCAGCTGAAACGGACCTTCGAGATGCTGCGCGGCGAAGACCGCCTGCTCAAACGCCAGCCCGCGGGCGATGATGTCGACTTCGATGCGCTGGTCGACGGTTACGCGGATCTCAAATCCGGCATGGAACTGCCGGAACGGCTGATGACCCGCCGCCACAAGGCCGAGCGCAACCTCGCCGTGCTGTTCATGGTCGACATGAGCGGCTCGACCAAAGGCTGGGTCAATGACGCAGAGCGCGAATCACTGGTGATGCTCTGCGAAGCCCTCGAAGTGCTCGGTGACCGTTACGCAATCTATGGTTTTTCAGGCGTCACACGCAAACGCTGCGAGATCTACCGCATCAAGCGCTTTGACGAAGCCTGCGACGACACCGTCCGCCGCCGCATCGCCGGCATCACGCCGCGGGACTACACGCGCATGGGCGCGGCCATCCGCCACCTGACAACGCTGCTGAACGCCGTCGATGCCCGCAGCAAGCTGCTGGTCACGCTGTCCGACGGCAAACCCGATGACTACAGCGACCACTATCGCGGGAAATACGGGATCGAAGATACCCGGCAGGCGTTGATCGAGGCCCACCATGCCGGCATCAAACCCTTCTGCATCACCATCGACCATCAAGCGCGGGACTATCTGCCGCACCTCTACGGACCGGTGAACTGGACTTTGGTGGACAATGTCACAAATCTCCCTTTCAGGGTGTCGGACATATACCGGAAACTGACCCGATAACAGCCTGCTCAACTGGACATTCTCCAGTTGCAGTAACAGACTGACTGGAATCCGATCACAGCATCCCCGACATCATTGCGCACTGTCCGGGAAAACAAATGATCTGCTGCAAATCCAGAGCGTGACATCCGTGAACGCATGCGATCCGGACATTTTCGCTCAATACTCCGTACTCGCCGACTCCCTGCCGGTCGCAGTCGTGTTTGTATCGTCCGATGGCCGCATCGCGATGGCCAACCAGCAGGCCGAAAACCTGTTCCGTTACGAACGCGGCGAACTCCCGGGAAAGGCGATCGAGGTGCTGGTTCCCGCCCGTTTCGCCCACCATGAAAAGTTGCGCAGCAAATTCCTGGCCCATCCCGAATCACGCCCGATGGGCGTCGGTCGTGACCTCTATGCGCGGCGCAAGGACAGCAGCGAATTTCCGGTCGAAATCGGCCTCAGCAAGCTGCAGGCCGACGGCAAAAACTACGTGCTGGCAACCGTTGTCGACATCACCGAGCGCAAGCGGCTTGAAGAACGTTTCCGCTCCACCGTGGAATCAGCACCCACAGCGATGGTGATGATCGACCGCAAAGGCCACATCGTGCTGGTCAACGCCGAAACCGAACGCATGTTCGATTACAGACGGTCCGCGCTGCTGGGCCAGCCGGTGGAAACCCTGATCCCGCAGCGATTCAGCGCCAATCATCCTGCAATGCGCAGCGGGTTCTTCGAAAAGCCATCGGCACGCGCCATGGGCAGCGCGCGCGACCTGTATGCCCGGCGCAGCGACGGCTCGGAATTTCCGGTGGAAATCGGCCTGAATCCCGTCGACGCCCCGGACGGGCCCTTCGTGCTGGCCGCCATCGCCGACATCACCTGGCGCAAACAGGCCGAAAACACCCTGCGCAGTGCCAACGAGGAACTGGAGCGCCGCGTGGCCGAGCGCACGGCCGAACTCGCCGGACGCGCGGAAGAACTCGCCCGCGCCCGCGACGCGCTGGAACGCAGCAATCTCGACCTGCAGCAGTTCGCTTATGTCGCCTCCCACGACCTGCAGACGCCGTTGCGCAACATAGCCGGCTTCGCGCAGCTGATGCAGCGCACTTACCAGGGCCGGCTGGACACTACCGCGGATGACTGGCTGCAGCGCATTGTCAACGGCACCCAGCGCATGCATGCGCTGGTGCGCGACCTGCTCGCCTTCTCGCGCGTCGATTCCGCCGCCCGGCCGTTTGGCGCGGCCGACCTGAACACGGTGTTTGACGACGTGTCCTCCTGGCTGAAACCGGCCATCGACGGCGCCGGCGCCATTGTGACCCGCGACACCCTGCCGATTGTCATGGGCGACGCCAACCAGCTCGCACAGCTGCTGCAGAACCTGATCGGCAATGCAATTCTCTACCGGGGCGAAGCAGCGCCCATAATCCATGTGTCCGCGCAGGCGACGAACGGACACTGGACAATCGCCGTGCGCGACAACGGCATCGGCATTGATCCGCGGCACCACGAGCGGATTTTCGAGATTTTCCAGCGCCTGCACACCCAGCGCGAATATCCGGGCACCGGCATCGGTCTCGCGGTCTGCCGCCGCGTCGTCAACCGGCACGGCGGCAGGATCTGGATCGAGTCGGCGCCGGGAGCCGGCAGCGCTTTCCTGTTCACTTTGCCCGGAACACCGGAGTAGAGCCATGACCAATGAACTGATGGGCGCAAAACTCGCCAACATCCTCCTGGCCGAGGACAACGAGGACGATGTCGTGCTGATGCGGCACGGTTTCGAACTGGCGAAGCTCGCCGTCGGACTGCATCATGTGGAAAATGGCCATGAGTGCATGAATTTCCTGCGCAAAACCGGCAAATACGCGGATGCACCGACACCGGACATCGTCCTGCTCGACCTGAACATGCCTATCATGAGCGGACGCGAAGTGCTGGCCGAACTGGTCGCGGACGAAAAACTGAACCACATCCCGGTGGTGATCCTGACCACTTCGGCCGAGGACCAGGACATCCTCAGCATGTACAAGCTGCGCTGCAGCTCCTACATCGTCAAACCGGTGGATTTCGACCAGTTCCTGCGCGTCATCCGCGGCATCGGGGATTACTGGCTGACCATCGTGGTCCTGCCGCGGCGACCCTGAGCAGGCCCGTCACAAACGCGACGGATCAGTGCAATCTTGCGGCTGGCGCTTCGCCCGCCACGATCTCGCCGTCTTCCTCTGCTGCGGACAACGCCCCGCCATCAGCTTCCGCAGGAGCCTCCGCGGCTTCCGCCTCGCCGTCGACGTCGTCGGCATCCATCACCCCTTCGGCCATGCTCGCCGAAGGCAGCGTTGCCGCCAGCGCGGCCTCGAGGTCCATTTCAGCGTTCGGGTTCTGCTCGACCAGGCTGCCCAGTTCTGACAGCGGCGGCAGTTCCTCCAGCGAACGCAGGTTGAGGTCGTCAAGGAAAGACCTGGTCGTCGCGAAGATTTCCGGCCTGCCCGGCACCTCGCGGTGGCCGATGACGTCAATCCAGCCCCGCGCTTCCAGCGCCTTGAGGATGCCCGGCGACACGGTCACGCCGCGGATTTCCTCGATGTCGCCGCGCGTCACCGGCTGCTTGTAGGCAATGATGGCAATGGTCTCCAGCACCGCCCGCGAATACTTCGGCGGCTTCTGCGGATTCAGCCGGTCGAGGAACCTCTGCGACTCGGGCCGCGCGCGGAAGCGCCAGCCCGAGGCCACGCTGACCAGTTCCACGCCGCGCCCGTCCCAGTCACCGCGCAAGTCGTCGAGCACCTTGCGCAGCGTGCCGTTGTCGATCTTCTCGTCGAACAGCTTCTTCAGGTCGTTCAGCGACATCGGCTCCTGGGTCACCAGCAGCGCGGTCTCCAGCACGTGTTTGACGCGCGCGAGATCCAGCCCTTCCGGCGCTTGCCCTTCGTCCTCGACCTGCCGCTCTTCCTGTACGGGTTGTTCTTCCATGATTCTTCAGTCTTGTTGTTTGACCGCAGCCACCGTGCCGCCGCGGAGTTTGACGTAAATCGGCGCGTAGGCCTGCTCCTGGCTGATCTCGAGCAGCGTTTCCTTCGCCAATTCCAGCACCGCGAGGAAGGACACCACCAGCACCGGCACACCCTGCTCCGGCGTGAACAGCTTCTCGAAGGCGATGAACTCCTCCGTCTGCAGCAGCCGCAGGATGCGCGTCATGTGCTCGCGCACCGACAGCTGCTCGCGGGTGATGCGGTGATGGCGGTTGACCGACGCCCGCTGCAGCAGCGTCAGCCATGCATGCTTCAGGTCCTCGATGCTGACATCGGGCAGGCGCAGCATCGCCTCGCGCTCGAACAGCACCTGCACCACCGTGAAATCGCGTCCGGCCTGCGGCAACTCGTTGAGCTTGTGCGCCGCAAGCTTCATCTGCTCGTATTCCATCAACCGCCGCACCAGTTCGGCGCGCGGGTCTTCCTCGATGTCGATATTCGACGGCCGCGGCAGCAGCATCCGCGACTTGATCTCGATCATCATCGCCGCCATCAGCAGGTATTCGGCCGCCAGCTCCAGTTGCTGCGAACGCATCATCTCGACATAGACCAGGTACTGCTCGGTCAGCTTGGCCATCGGGATGTCGAGGACGCTGATGTTCTCCTTGCGGATCAGGTAGAGCAGCAGGTCCAGCGGCCCCTCGAACTGGTCGAGAAACACCTCCAGCGCATCCGGCGGGATGTAGAGATCCTGCGGGATTTCCAGCATTGGCTGGCCGTACACCTTCGCCAGCGGCGCGGCTTCGGCGGCGGGAACGGCGGCTTCAGTCATGGGATCGGGGATGGCGAATCCTGCGGCGTGTGGCACGCGGATTCTGTTGTCGGATTTGCAGTCCTTGCATCGCCGTATTTTACCGGGATTTGACAGTGCGCCCAACGCGCCCGGGGCATTTCCCCGTGAAAAGCTAAGCCCTTGACGCGATTGCGCTTTGACCCAAAGTCAGGGTTTGTCGCGGAGCAGCGACAACACGCTCCAGAACAGGAGCAGCAGCACACTCACCGCCGCGGCGACGTAAAACCCGACCGGCAGCAGCCCGCGCAGCAGGCCCAGCGAAATGCCGGCATCCCAGACGTAACGCTCAAGCGGCGATGAAAAATAACCGGCAGCCTCCCCGGTCAGCCAGATCAGCAGCACCGCGGGCAGCGGCAGCAGCAGCGTCCACAGCGAACGCAGCACAGCCTGACGGCGGGTCATCCGTCCCCGGCGCACACGCAGCCACAGCAGAGCAAGGACAAGCAGCGCCAGCAGCAGCGCAAGGACGGGCACACCGTAGAACATGCCGATCTTGATATTCAGCCACATCGCAGGATCAGGCCCTGACGATCAGATACGCTCCGACCGCCAGCAGCACGCCACCGGCAACACGGTTCAGCAACCGTCCCAGCCGCGGCCCGGCCAGCGCCCCTGCACGGCTCGCCGCAGCCGCATACGCCAGCTTGACGCCGCCGACCGCGATCGCGGCAATGACGATCAATGCCAGCGCATCAGTCAATGTCAGTGCCACGAGATCGACGAAGGCCGGAAAAAAACCGAGATAGAACAGGATCGCCTTCTGGTCAGCCAGCGTCAGCAGCAGGCCGGACATGAAACTCGAATTCGCCGCAGCGCCGGTCACCTGCGACTCCACCGCAGCTTCGGCACGCCACAGCCGGAAACCCAGCCACAGCAGATAGGCGCCACCGAGATATTTCAGCCAGACGAAGGCATCGCCCAGCACCGCCGCCAGCCACTGCAGGCCGAAAATCGCCAGCACGATGAACACCGTGTCGCCGGCGACGATGCCCAGCGCAACCCAGGCGCCCTGCCGGAAACCGGCGGCAGCGGCACGGGCGGTAACGGCGAGGACGCTGAGGCTGGGAATGGCCGCGAGAACAATCATCGCGGCAAAAAGCGCAAAGGCACTGGCAAGGGTTAACGACACGGGGAGGTATCTTGTTTCTGACGCAATGGCTTGCACTTATAACATTCCACGCGCCCTGCAGCTCCGTACATGAATCCGGATTCCGATTTCCTCGTCCTGTCCGGCCACACCTTAATCGGGTAGCCGCAGAAAAATCCTGGACCCATCATTGCAAGTCATTGATTGGTTTACTTTTTTATCTCAGAAGCGACATCGTAAGTATTTGTTTTTATTGATATTTTTACATGTCCGCCGAAAGCAACCCCTCCACCGCGCCATCCTCCCGCGGCGCATGCCAGTAACGCACGTGACGATCGCGATACCGCATCAGCACCAGCGGTTTCCCGGCCTGCAATTCCACGGCAATCGCCCCGCCCTGATCCGTCCTCACCGCGACGCTGCCCAGCGCCGCATAACGCGCGACGACCTCCGGATGCGGATGCCGGAAGGGATTGCGGTAACCGACGGGAAAAATCACCAGCCGCGGCGCAACGGCTTCGACGAAAGCCTGTGACGAGGATGTGCGGCTGCCCTGGTGCGGCGCGACCAGCACGTCCGCCTTCAGCTTTTCCGGCATCGCCGAAAGCAAAGTCTGTTCGCCGCGGCGTTCGATGTCGGCGGGGATCAGCACGCTGCCGGCCGCGGTCCCGATCTTCAACACGCAGCTGCGTTCATTGTCTTTCAGTTTTTCCGCGGCGCGCGTCGCGGCATCGGGATAAAGCATTTCGAAATCGACACCATCCCAGCGCCAATGCTGTCCTGCCATGCAGCGCCGTTCTTCGGGACCCAGCAGCAGCAGCGGATCAAGGTCGGGCAACGAGGTCAGCATCATGTCCACCGGCAGTGCCTGCAGCACCGACAGCGCACCGCCGGTGTGGTCGGCATCGTCGTGACTCACCACCATCGTGTCGAGCCGGCGGATGCCCGCCGCGCGCAGGAAAGGCACAATCACGCGGCTGCCGCTGTCGGCGCCGGGACCGAAAGCCGGACCGGTGTCGAACAGCAATGCATGGTTCCGCGTCTGCGCGACCACCGCGAGACCCTGGCCCACGTCGAGCACGGTCAGGCGCAGCGCACCCTCGGGCGGCGGCGCGGGCACGACCAGGAACAGCGGCAGGAAGGCGATGACACCGATCCAGCGCGCCGGAAATCCGCGCGGCAGCAGCAGCCATGCAGTGCCGGCCAGCGCAACGAGCACGGTCCATGCCGGCGGCGCATGCTGCTGCCAGGCCGCCTCCGGCCAGCGGCTCAGCCATTCCAGCACCCACAGGCAGCCGGCCATCACCCATTGCGCAAAATGCAGCGGCGCATCGACCGGCAGCAGCATGCCGGCCAGCGCCGGCGGCACCACGACAAAACTCACCAGCGGAATCGCCAGTGCATTGGCCAGCGGCGACACCAGCGACACCTGCTGGAACATCGCCAGCAGCGGCGGGATCAGCGCCAGCGTCACCGCCCACTGCACTCGCCCCCAGGTGACAAGCCAGTGCGGCTGGTGCAGGCGGTTGACCGACACCCACATGATCACCGCCACCGCGCCGAAGGACAGCCAGAAGCCCGGCGCGTTGACCGCCCAGGGATCAATCACCAGCACCGCGAACAGCGCCAGTGACAGCACCGGGCCGGCCGCGGCAATGCGCCCCATCCACAGCGCCACGGCAACGACCGCGAGCATGAACACCGTGCGCTGCGCCGGCACCGCAAACCCGGCCAGCAGCGCATAACCCAGCGCAACGACAAAACCGATGACTGCGGCCGCCTTCACCGCGGGCAAGGCCAGCGTCAGCCGCGCGCTGCGCCGCCACAGCAGATTCGCCAGTGCGAAAGCAAGGCCGGAGAGCATGGTCACGTGCAGCCCGGAAATGCTCATCAGGTGATTGACCCCGGTGCGGGTGAACACCTGCCACTGCTCCGCCGGAATCGCGCGCTGGTCACCCATCGCCAGCGCGACAATGACACCGGCGGCCGGCGCATCACCGAGCGCCGCGCGGATGCGCCCGCGCAGGCGTTCGCGCAGGGCTTCGACACGATAAACGAAGCCTGGGGCCGCGGCATCAAGGCGCCGCGGCAGGCTTTTGGGGCGCACATAACCGGTGGCGCGGATACCCCGCTCGAGCAGCCAGGCCTCGTAGTCAAAGCCATGCGGATTGGCGAGACC
The DNA here is from genome assembly GCA_019635015.1 of Burkholderiales bacterium. Taxonomy (GTDB): domain Bacteria; phylum Pseudomonadota; class Gammaproteobacteria; order Burkholderiales; family SG8-41. The sequence continues at coordinate 22,622 of JAHCAG010000012.1, forward strand.
GTGGGGACGCTTCAGGCGCACCGTCAGTTCCCAGCGCTCCCCGGCATGGACCTCGGGTAACTGCAGCGGACCCTTGTCGCGTGCACCGCGGCCCCACCACGACAGCACGATGCGTTGCGGCAGCTGTGCGCCGGGCGTCAGCACCCGCTCGACATCGAACTCGAAACGGACGCTGCGGTCATAAGCTTGCGGCAAACCGGCGACGACGCCGGTTACGGTGACGTCGCGGGATTCCCATTCCGGAGGCAGATGATCGGCAAGACGCCAGTGGGCGCAGGCGGCGGCCCACAGGAAACCGGCGGCCGCGCAGCAGGCGAACATGACTGCGCCGCAGCCGATGCGACGCGGCAATCCGTCGCCGCGCAGCAGCATCACCAGCACCGCGGCCGGCAGCAGCAACCATGCGCCATCCAGCGGCGGCAATACCGCCTGCCGCTGCAGCAGCCAGACGCCGGCTGCGAAAGCGATAATATGCGGAACCATCGATCCCTAACGCAGCGCCCACCGCCACGCTGACCGCAGGAACCCCGAAACAAGAAATGCCGCGCAAATATTTCCGCAAATACCTGCCCACCCACAAATCGATCCTCGACAACCGCTGGATCGCGTGGTGCGGGCCATGGCTCAAACACCACAACCTGTGGCACCTGCACCGGCGCTCGGTCGCCGGCGGCGTCGCGGTCGGCCTGTTCGCCGGGCTGGTGCCGGGCCCATTGCAGATCATCAGCGGCGTCATCCTCGCGATCCTGTTCCGAGTCAACCTGCCGGTGGCGGCGCTGGTCACGCTCTATACCAATCCGCTGACCATCGTGCCGCTGTATTACCTCGCGTACCGCTACGGCGCGCTGGTGACGATGTCCGGAAACGGCAGCGCGCTGCCGACCACCTTCAGCATGGAAGGCCATACGCTGACCAGCTGGATTCCGGCGCTGCTCGACTGGATGATTTCGATGGGCAAGCCGCTGGCGGTGGGCCTGCCGCTGCTGGCGCTCACCCTCGCAGCCGCGGGTTACCTGATCGTCGATACCGCTTGGAAAATCCATGTCCGCCTGTCCTGGCGCCACCGCCTGCAGCAGCGCCGCGATCAATGAAAACCAGACCGCCGGCGTACTGGAAACGCGCCACCCGCGAACTCGCTGCCGCCGATCCGGTGATGGGCGGACTGATCCTGCGCTACAGGGGGCTGACCATGACCAGCCGCGGTGACGCCTTCCAGACACTCGCCCGTTCGATCATCGGTCAGCAGATATCAGTGAAGGCGGCGCAGAGCGTGTGGGAACGTTTTGCCGCTGCGGTCGGCGGGATGGAGCCGAAGCGCGTGCTGAAACTCTCCGAGGAACAGCTGCGCGCTTGCGGCCTGTCGGGCCAGAAAGTGAAATACCTGCGCGACCTGTCGGAGCGTTTCGCCTCCGGCGCCATCGACATCGGGCGCTGGCACGGCATGGATGACGAGACGCTGATCGGGGATCTCACCCAGGTCAAGGGAATAGGCCGCTGGACCGCGGAGATGTTCCTGATGTTCCACCTGATGCGGCCTGACGTATTCCCGCTCGGCGATCTCGGCCTGCAGCGCGCGATGGGACTCCACTACAACAAGGGCCGTCCCCTGCCGGAGCGCCGCATCGCCACACTGGGAAAACTGTGGTCGCCGTGGCGCTCGGTGGCCACCTGGTATCTGTGGCGCAGCCTCGATCCGATCCCGGTGGAATACTGAAAATATAAATAAAAACAAATACTTGTAAAATGCCCTCAGAGAGCACATCCCAGCCCCCGCCGCTGTCGCTGCAGCATCGCGAATTCGTGCAGGCCTACGGCGAAGGCCGGATCATCGTCAATTTCGATCCGCAGGCCTCCGCAAAATTCCTCAGTGCAATGCTGATGCTGCCGCTGTTCGTGATGCCGGTGCTGGGCATCGGTGTCGCGCTCGCGCTGAGTGGATGGATCTGGACCGGACTGCTGGTGATCGCGCTGGGCATCATCGTGCCGCGGATGATCAAGCGCGGCGCGCCGCATTTTCTGATGCAGCAGATTCTTGAGGACGAAACGATCTACCGCCAGGCAGTCCACGCCGGCATCCTGCACATCGTCAGCCGGCCGGGCGCGTAAACGGCTTCAGCCGTCCGTCTTCCAGTTCAAGAATGCGGTCGGCGCGCTCCGCGATGCGCGGGTCGTGGGTGACGATGACGAAGCTGGTGTTCATGTCGCGGTTCAACTGCAGCATCAGGTCGAACACGGTCTCCGCGGTCACGCGGTCGAGATTGCCGGTCGGCTCATCCGCCAGCACACAGGCCGGCTGCGTCACCAAGGCCCGCGCCAGCGCCGCGCGCTGGCGTTCACCGCCGGAAAGTTCGCCCGGGACATGGGTCAGGCGATGCCCCATGCCCACCGCCTCCAGCATCTTCCGTGCCGCCGCCAGTGCCGCGGCATGCGGCTCGCGGCGGATGATCAGCGGCATCGCGACATTCTCCTCGGCGCTGAATTCCGGCAGCAGGTGATGGAACTGGTAGACGAAACCCAGCGTGCGGTTGCGCACTTCACCGCGGCGTTGTTCGCTCTGACCCGACAGCGCCTCGCCGAGGATGCTGACCTCGCCTTCGCTGGGCGTGTCCAGTCCGCCGAGCAGGTGCAACAGCGTGCTTTTGCCGGAACCGGAAGCGCCGACGATGGCAATGCGTTCCCCCGGCATCACGTCGAGGTCGATGCCGAGCAGCACCGGCACCGCATCGGCGCCTTCACGATAGGCCTTGCGCAGGCCGTGGCAGGAAATCACCGGTGTCCTGTTTGCGGATTCACTCATAACGCAGCGCCTCCGCCGGATTGACCTTCGACGCGCGCCAGCTCGGATATATCGTCGCCAGCACCGACAGCACGAAAGCCACCACCGCGGTCATCACCACGTCGCCTGCCTGCAGTTCCGACGGCAGGTCGGCGATCTGGTAGACGTCCTGCGGCATGAACTTGACGCGGAACACCTGCTCGATGAAACCGATGATGCTGTCGACGTTGAGCGCGCCGAGGATGCCGAAAACGATGCCGCAGCCGACACCGATGGCGCCGATCAGCGTGCCCTGCACCATGAATATCCGCATCACCTCGCCGGGCGAGGCCCCCATCGTGCGCAGGATCGCGATGTCGGCCTGTTTCTCGCGCACCATCATGTAGAGGCTGGAGACCATGTTGAAGGCGGCGATGGCGATGATGAAGAACAGCAGCAGCGACATCATGCGTTTCTCCAGTTCCACCGCACGGAAATAGGTCGCGTTGAAACGCGACCAGTCGCTGACCGACACCTCCGGCGGCAGCACCGCCAGCAGCTCGCGCGCCACCTGGCGCGCAAGGAAAAGATCGTCGAGCTTCAGGCGCACGCCCGAAACTCCGCCGTCCATGCGGTAGAGCCTCTGCGCATCCTCGATGTGCACCACCGCGAGCCCGGCGTCGATCTCGTAATGGCCGACTTCGAAGGTGCCGGTGACCGTGAACTGGCGCAGCCGCGGCAGGATGCCCGCCGGCGTCACCTGCCCCTGCGGGGCGACCAGCACCACGCGTTCGCCGACGGTAACGCCCAGCGCGCGCGCCAGCGGCGCCCCGAGCACGACGTTGTATTCACCGGAGCGCAGGGATTCCAGCGTGCCGGAGCGCATGTGCGCGCCGATCTCGCTGACCTTTTCCTCCGCGACAGGCTCGATGCCGCGCAGCATCGCGCCGCGCACGTTGCCGCCGCTGGTCAGCAGGCCCTGGGCCGACACGTACGGCGCAGTGGCCGTCACATGCGGATTTTTGCCGGCAGCGGCCGCCACCGCCTGCCAGTCACGCAGCGATTCGCCGAGTCCGGTCACCTGGACATGGGCCACCGCGCTCAGCATGCGGGTGCGCACCTCGCGCTGGAAACCGTTGAACACCGAGAGCACGGTGATCAGCACCGTCATGCCGAGCGCGATGCCGATCACGGAGATCAGCGAAATCACCGAAATGAATTTCGTGCGCTGGCGCGAACGGGTGTAACGCAGGCCGACAAATAGCGGAAAGGAAGTCACGGAAGACCACAAAAACGAAAGGCGCAGTGTGCCATAAACGCAGGGCGCGACGCACATGCTAGACTCGCCGCGTATCCCGCGTGCCTTTTATGCGGGGCGCGAATCAACACCGCAAACCGTGCATCTCACCCTGTTCATTCCCGACCTGCTGCCGCCGCCGGGTGCCGAAACACTGATGGCCGGCGGCGATCACGCGCCGGCACTGCGCCGCATTTTCGGCCGCGGCGAACTGCTGCGTTTTCCGCCGATCGACGCCGAGATCTGGCTGTGCCAGGCCTTCGAAGTCGAACAGCGCGAGGACTGGCCGGTGGCGCCGCTGACGGCCGGTGTCGACGGGCTGCCCGCCGAATCGGGCTGGTGGCTGCGCGCCGATCCCGTGCACCTGCAACTGCAGCGCAACCACACGCGGCTGCTCGCCGCGCCGGCGCTGACGCTGGATGCGCAGGAGGCCGCCGCACTGGCCGCAACCCTCAACGCTCATTTTTCCGGCGAAAGCCTCGAATTGCTGACGCCGCAACCCGCGCGCTGGTACTTCCGCCAGGACGAAACCACGGGGCTTGCCGCGCCGACCCTGGGCTCACTCGCCGGCCGTCCGGTACCGCGCAATCCGCTCGCCGGCAGCCGCGCCAGCCACTGGCACCGGGTGCTGACCGAAGCGCAGATGCTGCTGCACGAACATCCGGTCAACCAGGCGCGCGAAGCCCGCGGCCTGCCGGCCGCCAACAGCCTGCTGCTGTGGGGGGGCGGACGCAAGCCGGCGGTTCCCGGCCGGCATTTCTCACAGCTGTGGAGCGACGATCCGCTGGCCATCGCGCTGGCGCTGCAGGCAGGCGCCGAACACCAGCAGGCGCCGGCGAGCGCCGCACTGTGGCTGGGCCAGCGCCCCGATCCTGCGGGCCGCCACCTGCTGATGCTGGACCGCGCCCATCTCGCAGCGCGTTATGAAGGCCCCGAAGCCTGGCTGCGCACACTGTCCACGCTCGAGGAACGCTGGTTTGCACCGCTCTACGGCACCCTCGGCCACCTCGGTCTCGACGAACTGGTGATCGTCGCCACCGGCCCGGAGCTGTGCCTGCGCTGCACGCTGCGTCCCGCCGACAAGCTGAAATTCTGGCGCCGGACACCAGCATGGCCGGCGCTGATGCAGCCGGACGCATGAGCGCAATCGTCACCCGCCCCGTCGATGTCCGTGCGGCGGAGCGGCTCGTCGCGGCCGGTCTGTCGCCCTTCATGGCCCGGATCTATGCTGCACGCGGCATCACCGACCGCGCACAGCTCGCACCGGAGCTGTCGCGGCTGATTCCGCCGGAACGGTTGCTCAACACCGGCACCATGTCCGCGCTGCTTGCCGACGCGATCACCGTGCGCAAGAAACTGCTGATCGTCGCCGACTACGATGCCGACGGCGCCACCGCCTGCGCGGTCGGCCTGCGCGCGCTGCGCCAGTTCGGCGCCGATGTCGATTACCTGGTGCCTAACCGCTTTGAATACGGCTACGGCCTGACGCCGGAAATCGTGCAACTCGCCGCGGCGCAGAAAAAACCCGACGTGCTGATCACGGTGGACAACGGCATCGCCAGCATCGACGGCGTCGCCGAGGCCAACCGCCTCGGCATGAAGGTGCTGGTCACCGACCACCACCTGCCCGGCGATGCGCTGCCCGAAGCCTGGTGCATCATCAATCCCAACCAGCCCGGCTGCAGCTTCCCGAGCAAGAACCTCGCCGGCGTGGGCGTGATGTTCTACCTGATGCTGGCGCTGCGCGCGGAGTTCCGCCGGCGCGGCGCCTATGCCGACAGGTCGGCGGAACCCCGGCTCGACACGGTCCTTGATCTCGTCGCCCTCGGCACCGTCGCCGACGTGGTGAAGCTCGACGACAACAACCGCCTGCTGGTGCAGCAGGGCCTGCAGCGCATGCGCGCCGGCCGCGCCCAGCCCGGAATCACCGCGCTGTTCAGCGCCGCCGGCCGCGACATCCGCCGCGCCGGCGCCTACGACCTCGGCTTTGTCGCCGGGCCGCGGCTGAATGCCGCGGGCCGGCTGACCGACATGTCGCTGGGCATCGAATGCCTGACCACCGATGACGCGATCCGCGCCACCGACATCGCGCGCCAGCTTGACCAGTTGAACCGCCAGCGCCGCGACATCGAGGCCGACATGCAGGCCTCGGCACTGGCCACAATGGACGACGTCGAACCCGGCTACTCGCTGAGCCTTTTCGATCCGCAATGGCACCAGGGCGTGATCGGCATCCTCGCCTCGCGGCTGCGCGAGCGTTTCCACCGGCCCACCTTCGCCTTTGCAGCCGCCGGCAATGGCGAACTGAAGGGTTCGGGCCGCTCGATCCCGACGCTGCACCTGCGCGACGCACTGGACCTGGTCTCGAAACGTCATCCGCGGCTGATCCTGCGATTCGGCGGCCATGCCGCGGCCGCCGGCCTCTCGCTGCGGGAAAACGCCTTCGGGGATTTCCGCGAGGCCTTCGAAGCCGTCACGCGCGAACTGCTGACACCCGCCGATCTCGAGCGCGAGTGGGTCAGCGACGGCGAACTGCCGCCGGAGGACCTGAACCTCGACAACGCCGCGACGCTCGCCGATGCGGTCTGGGGACAGGGTTTCCCCGAACCGCGCTTCCATGACCGCTTCGAAGTCGCCGCCCAGCGTGTTGTCGGCGAACGCCATCTCAAGCTGCGCCTGCGCCGCGGCGCACAGATCCTGGACGCGATGCTTTTCGGCCATGCCGATCCGCTGCCCGAAGCCATCCTCGCGACCTACCGGCTGTCGGCCAATCATTACAACGGCAATGTCACCCTGCAGCTGATACTGGAGCACTGGCAGTCCGGCTGAGCGCCTGATCGGGCGCGGGACAAGCCGGCGCCGGTCGATTACACTGCCCTCCAGAAGCCGGGATACACCGGCCAGATCAACACAAGGCGGGGAGACACATCGATGAACGGACCCGGTGCATGGCGCGCCGGCCTGCGGCTTGCCGCGCTGGCCTGCGTGTTGCTGGCAACGGCAGCACAGTCTGCGGGGCCGGTAATCTATGAAAAAGCCTCCGCCTACGGCACGGTGGTCATCACCGACGAAGGCAACGGCCTGCGCGCATTGCGGTTCGGCCGCGACGGGGTGCGCCAGAGCCTGGTCAGACCCGGCGATCCGGAATACCTCGGACTCGCCTACCTGCCGGCCGCGCTCTCCGGATTGGCGCTGTGCGCAGAACCGCGGCGCTTCCTCGTGCTCGGACTCGGCGGCGGCACCTTGCCGGCCTTCCTGCGCCACCACTATCCCGAAGCCGAAATCGACGCCGTCGACATCAATCCCGTGGTCGCGGCAGTCGCCCAAAGCCACCTCGGATTCCGCGAGGATGCCCGGATGCGCATCCACGTCACCGACGGCCGCCGCTTCATCGAATCGGCGCAACGGCCCTATGACGCGATATTCCTAGACGCCTTCGGCGCAGATGCGGTGCCGGCGCACCTCACCACACGGGAATTCCTCACCGCGGTGCGCCGCGCCGTGACTCCCGGCGGGGTTGTGATCGGCAATCTGTGGAGCGTGGCCACCGATCCGCCCTACGACTCGATGGTGCGCACCTACCGCGATGCCTTCGACGAAGTGCATGTCCTGAGGGTCGGCGGCACCAACAACCGCATCCTGCTGGCCTTGCCACGGACGGAGGGACTCCAGCGCAGCGAACTGGCTGCACTGGCACGCAAACTCGCCGCCGCAAAGAATTTCCGCTTCAATCCCGGGATGTTGATCGAGCGCGGACTGATGCCCGCCGACCTCGCGGCATCCGGCGGCAAGGTGCTGAGCGACCCGGAAACCCCGAAATAACAGCGGCTTGCACCACCGCGGCAGGCCCGCAAAACGGCGAAAGAACCCGGTCGGCAGCGCCCAATCCGGTAAAATCGGCCTTTTTCGCGGAAATACCATGGAAGCCGAACGCATCAACGCCATCACCAACCGCCTCAACGACCTCGACGAACGCGCGGGGGCGCTGCGGAGGTATCTTTGACTACGAGACAAAAACACGCCGTCTCGAAGAACTGACCAAGCTCAGCGAGGATCCCGCGCTGTGGAATGACGCCCAGCGCGCGCAGGAAGTCGGCCGCGAACGCAAGCTCCTTGAAGGCATAGTCGTCACGCTGCGCGACCTCGACGGTGAACTGCGCGACGCACTGGAACTGCTCGAAATGGCCCGCGCCGAGGAGGATGACAACACCCTCGTTGCCGTGGAACAGGACGCCGCAAAACTGGCCGGTATTGTGGAGGACATGGAATTCCGCCGCATGTTCGCCAATCCGATGGATCCCAACAACTGCTTCCTCGACATCCAGGCCGGATCCGGCGGCACCGAGGCGCAGGACTGGGCCGCCATCCTCGAACGCATGTACCTGCGTTACTGCGAACAGAAAAAATTCCGTGTCGAGGTGCTGGAGGAATCCGGGGGGGACGTCGCGGGCATCAAAAGCGCCTCGCTGAAAATCACCGGCGACTACGCCTTCGGCCACCTGCGCACCGAAAGCGGCGTGCACCGCCTGGTGCGCAAGTCACCCTTCGACTCCAACAACCGCCGCCACACCTCCTTCGCCAGCGTCTTCGTCTATCCCGAGGTCGATGACTCGATCGAGATTGAAGTCAATCCGGCCGACCTGCGCGTGGACACCTACCGCGCCTCCGGCGCCGGCGGCCAGCACATCAACAAGACCGATTCCGCGGTGCGAATCACCCATGCGCCGACCGGCATCGTCGTGCAGTGCCAGAGCGACCGCTCGCAGCACCGCAACCGCGCCGAAGCCATGGCGATGCTGAAGTCCAAGCTCTACGAACTGGAGCTGCGCAAAAGGAACGAGCAGAAGCAGGCCATGGAAGACGCCAAGACCGACATCGGCTGGGGTCACCAGATCCGCTCCTACGTCCTCGACCAGTCGCGCATCAAGGACCTGCGCACCAATGTCGAAATCGGCAACACCCAGTCCGTCCTCGACGGCGACCTCGATCCCTTCATCACCGCCAGCCTCAAATCAGGCCTCTGACCCAGGACTCCATCATGGAAAACCCGAACACCACGCCGCCCGTCGACACCAACCGCATCATCGAGGAGCGGCGCGCCAAGCTGAAGGCGCTGCGCGCGGAAGGCATCGCCTTCCCCAACGATTTTGCGCGCGTGCACCTGGCCGAAGTCATCGCTGCGGAGCACGAGGACAAGGATCCCAAGTCGCTGGTCGAGGAAAAAGTGGTGGTCAAGATCGCCGGCCGCATCATGCTCAAGCGGGTCATGGGCAAGGCCTGCTTCGCGACCATCCAGGACATGAGCGGGCGCATCCAGATCTATGTCTCCATCGACGACACCGGCCAGACTGCGCTGGAGGATTTCAAGCACTATGACATCGGCGACATCGTCGGCGCCGTGGGCATGCTGTTCAAGACCCAGAAGGGCGAACTCACTGTGCGCGTCGGCCATATCCGCCTGCTGACCAAGTCGCTGCGCCCGCTGCCCGAAAAATTCCACGGCCTCACCGACCAGGAACTGAAATACCGCCAGCGTTACGTCGACCTGATCATGAACGAGGACACGCGGCTGGTGTTCGTGCAGCGCGCGCGCATCATCCAGGCGATCCGCAACCTGCTGATCAGCCGCCGCTTCTACGAAGCCGAGACGCCGATGATGCAGCCGATCCCCGGCGGCGCCTCGGCGCGCCCCTTCGTCACCCACCACAACGCGCTCGACATGGAACTCTACCTGCGCATAGCACCCGAGCTCTACCTCAAGCGCCTGGTGGTCGGCGGTTTCGAGAAGGTGTTCGAAATCAACCGCAACTTCCGCAACGAGGGCATCTCGACCCGGCACAATCCGGAATTCACGATGCTGGAGTTCTACGCCGCCTACACCAACCACGAATACCTGATGGAATTCGTCGAGCAGATCCTGCGCACCGCGGCGCAGGCCGCCCAGGGCACCGAGCAGATCAGCTACCAGGGGCGCCCGCTCGACCTCTCCAAACCCTTCGCCCGGCTGACCATCACCGGCGCGATCAAAAAATACCGTCCTGAAATCGGCGACGAAGTGCTCAACGACCGCTCGAAAATCATCGACAAGATGAACGAGCTGAAGATCCCCTTCCGCGAAAGCGACGGCCTCGGCGGCCTGCAGCTGACGCTGTTCGAGAACACCGTCGAATCCGAGTTGTGGGATCCCACCTACATCGTTGATTACCCGGCCGAGGTTTCCCCGCTGGCGCGGCGCAGCGACAAGAACCCGGAGCTGACCGAGCGTTTCGAGCTCTACATCTGCGGCCGCGAGATCGCCAACGGCTTCTCCGAGCTGAATGATCCCGAGGACCAGGCCGAACGTTTCATGGAACAGGTGCGGCAGAAGGAAGCCGGTGACCACGAAGCCATGCATTACGACGCCGACTATATCCGCGCGCTGGAATACGGCCTGCCGCCCTGCGGCGGCGCCGGCATCGGCATCGACCGCGTGGTGATGATGCTCACCGACAGCCCTTCGATCCGCGACGTCATCCTGTTCCCGCAGATGCGGCCGGAATAAAGGCTTTTCAGCGCAGCAGGAGGGGTTGCAGTGGATTCACCGCTCTGGACGCCGCAGCCGCAACAAATCGCGGCCGCCAACATCACCGCCTTCATGCGGCATGTCGCCGCCGCCGGAGGTCCGCTCTGCAGCGACTACGATGCGCTGTACCGGTGGTCGGTCGGGCAACCGGCCGGATTCTGGGGCGCCGTCTGGGATTTCTGCGGCGTCACCGGTGAACGCGACGCCCTGGTGCTGGAGCATGCGGAGCGCATGCCGGGTGCCCGCTGGTTTCCCGGCGCCCGCCTGAATTACGCCGAGAACCTGCTTCAACGCGACGGCGACGGAGATGCCATCGTGTTCCGCGGCGAAAACCGGGTGGCCAGCCGCGTCAGTTTCCGCGAGCTGCGCCACGAGGTTTCGCGCCTGGCTCAGGCGCTGCGCGCAGCCGGCATCCGGCCCGGCGACAGGGTCGCCGGCTACATGCCCAATCTTCCCGGCACCGTCATTGCAATGCTGGCCGCCTCCAGCCTCGGCGCAGTGTGGACTTCGTGTTCACCGGACTTCGGCGTGCAGGGTGTGGTCGACCGTTTCGGCCAGATCGCTCCGCGCATCCTGTTCGCCGCCGACGGATATTTCTACAACGGCAAGGCCATCGACAATCTGCCGCGGCTGCGTGAAATCATGGCGCAACTGCCGAGCGTCGAAAAACTGGTGGTGGTGCCCTACACCTGCGACAACCCGCAGACCTGCGATCTGCCGCGCGCCACCGGTGTCCATGATTTCATGGCGCCGTTCAGGGCCGGCCCGATTGCCTTCGAGCGGCTGCCCTTCGACCATCCGCTGTTCATCATGTATTCATCGGGCACAACCGGCGTGCCGAAATGCATCGTCCACGGTGCCGGCGGCACCCTGCTGCAGCACCTGAAAGAGCATGTGCTGCACACCGACGTCCGCCGCGGCGACCGGCTGTTCTATTTCACGACCTGCGGCTGGATGATGTGGAACTGGCTGGTTTCCGGCCTTGCCGCGGGCGCGACACTGATGCTCTACGACGGCTCGCCGTTCCTCGCCAGGGGATCGGTGCTGTGGGATTATGCCGCCGAGGAAAAAATCAGCATCTTCGGCACCTCGGCCAAATACATCGACGCGATCGCCAAACTCGGCCTGGAACCCGGAAAAACCCACGACCTGCCGGCGCTGCGCGCGCTGCTGTCGACCGGCTCGCCGCTGGCCCCCGAAAGCTTCGACTACGTCTACCGCAGCATCAAGTCCGACCTGCAACTCGCCTCGATCTCCGGTGGCACCGACATCATCTCCTGCTTCGCGCTGGGCTGCCCGGTGCTGCCGGTGTGGCGTGGTGAACTGCAATGCCGCGGCCTCGGCATGAAAGTCGAGGTCTGGGACGACGAAGGCAGGCCGGTGCGCGGCGAAAAGGGCGAACTGGTGTGCACCGCCCCCTTCCCGTCGATGCCGGTCGGCTTCTGGAACGACCCCGATGGTTCGAAATACCGCGCTGCCTATTTCGAGCATTACCCCGGCGTCTGGCACCACGGCGATTACGTCGAACTCACCGCACACGACGGACTGATGATCCACGGCCGCTCCGACGCGGTGCTGAATCCCGGCGGTGTGCGCATCGGCACCGCCGAAATCTACCGCCAGGTCGAACAACTGGATGAAGTCGTCGAGAGCCTCGCCATCGGCCAGGACTGGCCGCCGCAGCAGCCCGGCGACGTGCGCGTGGTGCTGTTCGTGAGGCTGCGCGACGGCCTGGCGCTGGACGCCACGCTGGTCAACCGCATCAGGCAGCAGATCCGCGACAACACCACACCGCGCCACGTGCCGGCGGCGGTGGTCCAGGTCAGCGACATTCCGCGCACCAAGAGCGGCAAGATTGTCGAACTAGCGGTGCGGAACATCGTGCACGGTCTGCCGGTCAAAAACATCGAAGCACTGGCCAATCCGGAAGCACTGGCACAGTTCAGGGACCGCGAGGAATTGCGGGCCTGATCACGATGCGGCGTGAACTGCGCCGCATAAGGCCTGTAACGCTTTGTAACGGCGTGACATTGTTCACACACGCCGCCTCCGCATCGGATTAGGATGTCGCCACCTTCTTTTGAAGAGAGGAGCATGACCATGCAGGAAACGAAAAAAATCAACCCGCTGATTGCACTGGCCGCGATCTCCGTCACACTGTTCAGCCTGGTCGGCATCGCGATGATGACCGGCATCTTGCCGAGCTCGTTCTCGAAGAGCAGCGAAACGGTGCTGGAAACCGCCGCGCCGAAAGCACCGGAAAAACAAAACGCCAGGACCGACCCCCCTGCAACGCCCAAAGCGCCGGCCAAAACCGCCGCGGCAAAAGCCCCGGCACAGCCTTCCACCGCGCAGGCACGGCCGGAGCCCGCCAAGGCGGCACCGGTCTGCAACAACTGCGGTGTAGTCGCCAGCGTCAATGCGATCAAGCTGCAGGGTGAGGGCTCGGGCCTTGGCGCAGTGGCCGGCGGCGTTGTCGGCGGCCTGCTGGGCAACCAGGTCGGCGGCGGCAGCGGCAAGAAAATCGCCACCGTGGCCGGTGCGGCCGGCGGCGCCTATGCCGGTCACCAGACCGAAAAACACCTGAAATCGACGGTGCGTTACGACGTGACGGTAAAAATGGACGATGGCTCGACGCAGACTTTTTCCTATGACACGCAGCCGGCCTTCCAGGCTGGCAGCAAGGTGCGCGTGGTCAACGGCTTGCTGACCGCCGGCTGACCGATCCGTCCTCCCGCAACAAGGCGCCCCCCCCAAGGGCGCCTTTTTTGTTTCGCTCCAGGGGCGTCTGATCAGTTACGCCTCCTAAAATGCATAATAAGTAATTGTTTTTATTGAATATTATGAAGATAGCTCCAACCCGGGATTGCGATCATATACCCCATAGGGGTATAATGGCGGCATGGACAATCCCGCAGCCGCCAGCCGCACCGAAATAATCAATCTCCCGATCACCGGCATGACCTGCGCCGCTTGCGCCGCGCGCATCGAGAAAACCCTGAACCGGCTGCCCGGGGTCAGGGCCGCGGTCAACTTCGCGACTGAAAAAGCGCACATCGAATATCCGGCCGGCAGCGTTACGACAACCCGGCTGATCGAAGCGGTACGCAAGGCCGGCTACGACGCGCAGATGCCGGCCGCGGATGGCGAAGCCGCACGCAAGGCGGAGCGCCTCGCCGCCTACCGCCGGGACCTGCGGCTGTTCACGATCTCCGCAGTGCTTACACTCCCCTTCCTCGCGCTGATGCTCTACATGCTGACCGGCCGACATCACGCACCCTGGCTTCCACCGCTGGCGCAGCTGCTGCTCGCGACGCCGGTGCAGTTCTGGATCGGCAGCCGCTTCTACACCGGTGCGTATCATGCGTTGCGCGGCGGCGGCGCCAACATGGACGTGCTGATCGCGCTCGGCACCAGCGTTGCCTACTTCTACAGCGCCGCAGTGGTCCTGTTGGGACTCGACGGCCACCTCTATTTCGAAGCCTCCGTCAGCATCATCACCCTGGTGTTCCTCGGCAAGCTGCTGGAATCCCGTGCACGTGCCCGCGCGTCCTCGGCGATCGAGGAACTTGTCCGCCTGCAGCCGCAAACTGCGCGCGTCGAGCGCAACGGCGGCATCACCGAAATCCCGGTTTCGGAAATACGCGTCGGCGATGTTTTCCTTGTGCGCCCCGGAGAAGCCATTCCCGTGGATGGCAAAGTGATCGACGGCGGCTCCAGCGTCGATGAAGCGATGCTCACCGGCGAAAGCCTGCCGGTGACCAAGACCGCCGGCAGCGCAGTGTATGCCGCAACCCTCAATGTCCAGGGACTGCTGCGCTGCGCCGCCACCGGCGTCGGCGCCGATACCGCGCTCGCCGGCATTGTACGCCTGGTCGAGGAAGCACAGGGCTCGAAGGCGCCGATCCAGCGCCTCGCCGATGCCGTTTCCGGCGTCTTTGTGCCGGTGGTTGTTGCTCTCGCCGCGCTTACTTTTGCCGGCTGGTGGTGGCACTCCGGCACCTGGACCGCAGCGCTGGTCCCCGCGGTTGCCGTGCTGGTGATTGCCTGCCCCTGCGCGCTGGGTCTCGCCACGCCGGCGGCGATCATGGTCGGCAGCGGCGCGGGCGCCCGCGCCGGCGTGCTGATCAGGAACGCCGAAGCACTCGAGCGTGCCGGCCACATCGACACGCTGGTCGTCGACAAGACCGGCACGCTGACCCGGGGCCAGCCGGCGGTCACCGACATTGCACCCGCCGACGGAGCGGACGAAGGAAGTCTGCTGCGGATTGCCGCCGCCCTGGAAACCGGATCCGAACATCCTCTGGCGCGTGCGGTGCTGGAGCATGCTCGTTCGCGGCAAACCGCCGCCGCCTCCGTCCTGGATTTCGAATCCATCGCCGGCAAAGGCGTGCGCGCCCGGATCGATGGCGAGCCTGCGCTGCTCGGCTCGCCGAAATTCCTCGCCGCCAACGATCTGGTTTTTGACAGCGATGCCGTTGCAGCCCTGCAGGACCAGGGCAAAACCGTGATCGGCGTCGCCAACGGCGGCAGGCTGCTCGGGCTTATCGCCATCGCCGATCCGCTGCGGCCGACCTCGGGCGCCGCGGTGGCTGCACTGCAGGCGCTGGGCATCGAAGTGATCATGCTCACCGGTGACAACCCGCGCACGGCCGCGCACATCGCCCGCGAAGCCGGCATCACGCACTTCGAGGCCGAATTGCTGCCGCAGGACAAGGCGCAGCGTGTCAATGCGCTGGCCCAGCAGGGCCGCCGGGTCGGCATGATTGGCGATGGCGTCAACGACGCTCCGGCGCTCGCTGCCGCCCAGGTCAGCTTCGCCATCGGTGCCGGCTCCGACGTCGCGATCCATGCCGCTGACGTCACACTGATGCGCAGCGACCTGCTGAGCGCGGTCGATGCGGTGAGCCTGTCGCGCGCGACCTTCCGCAAGATCAGGCAGAACCTGTTTTTCGCCTTTTTCTACAACGTGCTCGGCATCCCGCTCGCCGCCGCCGGCCTGCTCAACCCGGTGATCGCCGGCGCAGCCATGGCCATGAGTTCGGTCTCCGTGGTCGGCAATTCGCTGCTGCTGAAGCGGTGGAAACCGGTGAAGCAGTAAATGGTGAGCGGTGAACAGCAAGCGGTAAAAGCCCGCAGATTCCCGCCACCGCTCACGACTTGCCGCTTACCAATCACCCAACGAAAGAGGAATCAACCATGGAAAAAATCACCCTCCCCGTCAAAGGCATGACCTGCATGGGCTGTGTTTCAAGCGTCAAACGCGTGCTTGGTGCCGTGCCGGGTGTCGGCAGTGCGGAAGTATCGCTGGAAAAGGCGCAGGCGGAAGTGACCTACGATCCGGACAAGACCGGCCCCGATATGCTGAAAGCTGCAATCACGGATGCGGGTTATGACGTCGCCTGAGCCGAAACGCCGCACGGCAGCCGCAGACTGCCACAGCCCCCACACGGTCGTGCAACCGCACAAGCAGGCACTGCTGAAACGCCTCAACCGGGTCGAAGGCCAGGTGCGCGGCGTCGCGCAGATGGTGCAGGACGACCGTTACTGCATCGACGTGCTGACCCAGGTCGCCGCCATCCAGTCGGCACTGGACGCTGTCGCGCTGCAGTTGCTGGAGGACCATACCCGGGGCTGTGTGGCCGATGCCGTCAGGGCCGACCGCGGCGATCAGGCGATCGCCGAACTGATGGCGGTGGTCAAACGCTTCGCGCGCTGAACGGGATCACCAGTTCCAGATCTGCCACCACGGCGTATCCCTTCTCGGTCCGCCGCGCAGATAGACGCTGTCAGGAAAATTCTTCTTCAACACACGCTCGGCATCGTCACGCAGCTGGGTCATGCCCATCGCATCGTAGGCCTTGACCATGATCACCAGCCCCTCTTCGTTCGCCGGTGCGCCGGGATAGGTTTTCAGGGCATACTGCGCGCGGTTCGCCGCCGCCACATAGGCCTTGCGCTTCATGTAATAACGCGCGACATGGATCTCGTTTGATGCCAGCGCATTGACCAGGTAATTCATGCGCTGGATCGCATCGGGCGTGTACTTGCTGTCGGGATACCGCGTCGCCAGTTCCTTGAACGCCGAGAACGCCTCGGCCGCCGCCTTCGGGTCGCGTTCCGACAGATCCTGGCCGCTGAAAAAACCCATGATGCCGAGATCGTCGTTGAAATTGATCAACCCCCGCAGGTAGTACATGTAGTCTGCGCTGGGGTGATGGGGATTCTGCTTGATGAAACGCTCGATGGTCGACAGCGCCAGCGCCGGGTCCTCGTTGCGCCAGTGCGCGTAGGCCAGCTCGATCTGGGCCTGCTGCGCGAAACGGCCGAAGGGATACCGCGACTCGATGCGCTCATAGTGCTTGATCGCGTTTTCCCAGTTGCGCTCCGACAGTTCGGAGCGCGCCTCGGCGTATAGCTTCTGCACCGACCAGTTGCGGGTCTCGTCGACCTCCGGCCCGCCAAAAATGCCGCAGCCGCCGAGGACCCAGCCAAGGGAGAGGGCGATGAATACCGTTAGAATGTTTCGCATGCGTTTTCGAGTGGACAGGCACTGATTTGCCAACTGAAGATTATACCCAGAACAGTCAGGCTCCGGCCCCGCATCACCTGATGGTGCCGGAGTCCTGCGCCGGACTGCGGCTGGACCAGGCGCTGGCACAGCTGCTGCCCCGGTACTCCCGGGCGCGCCTCAGCACCTGGATCCGGGAAGGCCGGGTCTGCGTTGACGGCCGGGCACTGGCGCCGCGCGACAAGCTTCACGGCGGCGAGCAGGTCGAAGTGCGGCCTGCGCTGTCGCCGGAGGAAACCGCCTTCCGCCCGGAAACCATACCCCTCGACATCGTCCACGAGGATGACACCCTGATCGTCATCAACAAGCCGGCGGGCCTGGTCGTGCACCCGGGCAGCGGCAACTGGCAGGGCACGCTGCTCAACGCCCTGCTCGCCCATGCCCCGCAACTGGCGGCGATTCCGCGCGCCGGCATCGTGCACCGCCTCGACAAGAACACCAGCGGCCTGCTGGTCATCGCAAAGACGCTGACCGCGCAGACCGCCCTGGTGCGCCAGTTGCAGGCGCGCAGCGTCAGCCGCGAATACTGCGCGGTGGTGCACGGCAGGGTGGCCCGCGGCGGAACGATGGAAGGCGCCATCGGTCGCGATCCGCGCAGCCGCATCCGCATGGCGGTCGTGCAATCCGGAAAACCTGCAGTGACCCATTACACCGTGACCGAAAAACTGCCGCGCGCGACGGTGCTCGCCTGCCGCCTTGAGACCGGCCGCACCCACCAGATCCGGGTGCATCTGCAGAAACTCGGCCACCCGATCTGGGGTGACCCGGTCTACGGCCCGCGCACACCGGCCGAACCGCGTTTCCCGCGCCAGGCGCTGCATGCCGAAAAACTTGCGCTGATCCATCCCGGGACGGAAAAGACCATGCAGTGGCAGGCGCCGCTGCCTGCAGACATGCGGCAACTGATCGCAGCGCTGCGCGACGCATGAACGCGACACCGCACCCGGACTGGATCATTCCCGACTGGCCGGCACCGGCCCGGGTGCGCGCCTGCATGACGACCCGGGCCGGCGGCATCAGCCAGGGCCCCTGGGCCGGACTCAATCTCGGCCTGCGCTGCGACGACGACCCTGCCGCGGTCGCCGCAAACCGCGCGCGGCTCGAAGGCTGCCTGCCGCAGCCGCCGAAATGGCTTGCCCAGGTGCATGGCAGCACCGTGGTCGATGCCGACATGCTCGATGATGTGCCGCAGGCCGATGCCAGCGTTGCGTGCCAGCCGGGCACCGTCTGCGCAATCCAGGTCGCCGACTGCCTGCCGGTGCTGTTCACCGACCATGCCGGCAGCCGGGTCGCCGCCGCGCATGCCGGCTGGCGCGGGCTGGCCGGCGGCGTGCTCGCCAACACCGTGGCACGCATGGATGCGGCACCGGAAAATCTGCTCGCATGGATCGGCCCCGGCATCGGCCCCTCGGCCTTCGAAGTCGGCGACGACGTGCTGCAGGCCTTCTGCACGGACCATCCGGAAGACCGGAGCGCCTTCCAGCCGTTGCGCGAAGGCAAATGGCTGTGCGACCTGCCGGCCCTCGCCCGCAGCGCGCTGCGCCGTTGCGGCATAGAGCAGGTCTATGGCGGCCGCTGGTGCACGCATTCCGACCCGCAGCGCTTCTACTCCTACCGCCGCGACCGCGTCACCGGCCGCATGGCCGCGCTGATCTGGAAAGCAGCGCAGAGCGATGAATGATGAGTGATGAGCGCGACCCACAACCCGGAAGTCCGTGGATTCCCATTGCTCATCTCTCATCATTCATCACTCACCGCTAGGCTATAATCCGCCCCTTTCCGGAAACCGAAACCCGCCTTGGACACCCTCACCTGGATCATCGTGGCAACCCTTGCCGGCGGCGTACTGTCGGCCGCCGTGGCCGGGCTGTTCGCAATCAAGGCCAAGGCCTCGCAGATCCCGATGCTGGTCAGCTACGCCGTCGGCGCGCTGCTCGGAGCGGCATTCATTGAAGTGCTGC
Organism: Burkholderiales bacterium; assembly: GCA_019635015.1. GTDB lineage: Bacteria > Pseudomonadota > Gammaproteobacteria > Burkholderiales > SG8-41. Next base: position 41,768 of record JAHCAG010000012.1, read on the forward strand.
CCCACGCCATCTACCAGAGCGACAGCATCGAGGCAACGGCGGCCACCGTGCTCTTCGGCATCCTCGGTTTCTTCGTGCTCGAAAAGCTGGTGCTGTGGCGCCACTGCCATATCGAGGAATGCGAGGCGCACGATCCGCACGCCCCGCCGCAGCACGGCCATGGCCATGATCACGGCCGCAGCGGCATGATGATCCTCGTCGGCGACACCTTCCATAATTTTGTCGACGGCGTGCTGATTGCCGCCGCCTTCATGGCCGACACCCAGCTCGGCATCGTCACCGCCATCGCCATCATCGCCCACGAAGTGCCGCAGGAAGTCGGCGATTTCCTGATCCTGCTGCACTCCGGCTACAGCAAGCGCAAGGCGATGCTGCTCAACATCCTCGCCAGCGCATCCATGGTCGTGGGTGGGGTGCTGGCCTATTTCACGCTGCAGTTTGCCGAATCGCTGGTGACGCCGCTGCTGGCGCTCGCCGCGGCCAGCATGCTCTATGTCGCCGTCGCCGACCTGATCCCGGGGCTGCACCGCCGGCCCGAACTGGCCGCCACCGCCCAGCAGGTGCTGCTGATCGGACTCGGCATCACCACCATCTGGCTGGTCAGCGGCTGGGCTCACGGCCACTGAGCAGGCCCCGCGCCTCCGGGTTTCACCCCAAAACCCTGTGTTATCGTTGGCAGCAACGCCGCTGCCATCGGCGCGTCATCTTTCCGGTGCATGCTGCCGACCAACCATGACCGACACCCGCAACGACCCTGCCGCCGCCTTTGCCGAACTGAACCGGATGCTGCTCGGCGACGCCGCCGGAAAGCTGGGCACCGGAGCCCTGCCCGACTTCGCCGAAATGATGAAACAGCTCTCCGCCGGCTTTGCCGCGGACGGCGGGCACTGGCTGGAACTCAACAACCGTTATTACCGCGAGCACCTCGAACTGTGGCATTCCTGCATGAACCCGCAGGACGGCCAGCCACCGCCACCGCCCCCCGCCGACCGCCGCTTCCGCGCGCCGGAATGGCAGGAACCGTATTACAGCTACCTCGCCCATTCCTACCTGCTGTCGGCGCGCTGGCTGGAGGAAATGGCGGCCGCGGCGCGCTCGAAGCTCGATGAACACCCGGGCCGCAAGCTCGACTTCTATACCCGGCAAATGATCGACTCGATGTCGCCGGCCAACTTTCCCTGGACCAACCCGGAAGCCATCAAGCTCGCCGCCGCGACCGAAGGCGAGAGCATCAGCCGCGGCCTGAAGAACCTCGCCGCCGACATCGACCGCGGCCTGGTGTCGATGACCGACGAGACCGCCTTCGAGGTCGGCCGCAACCTGGCGATCACGCCCGGCGCCGTGGTGTTCGAGAACGACTTCATGCAGCTGCTGCAGTACGCACCGCTGACGGCGGAAGTCCATGCCCGGCCGCTGGTGATGATTCCGCCCTGCATCAACAAGTACTACATCCTCGACCTGCAGCCGGACAACTCCTTCGTCCGCCACGCCATCACCGCCGGCCACACCGTATTCATGGTGTCCTGGCGCAACATGCCGGCGGAAATGGGCCATGCGACCTGGGACGACTATCTCGAACAGGGCGTGATGCGCGCGCTGGCGGTAGCGCAGGAAATCACCGGCGCGGAACAGGTCAACGCGCTGGGCTTCTGCGTCGGCGGCACCCTGCTCGCCTCGGCGCTGGCGGTGCTGCGCGCGCGCGGCGAAAACCCGGTCGCCAGCCTGACCCTGCTGACCACCATGCTCGACTTCAGCGACACCGGCGAACTGTCGGTGTTCATCGATGAAACCTACGTGGCGACGCGCGAAACCGAGTTCGCGCAAGGCGGCGTGCTGCGCGGCCGTGAACTGGCGCTGACCTTCGCCAGCCTGCGCGCCAATGACCTGATCTGGCCCTACGTGGTCAACAACTACCTGAAGGGCCGCACACCCGAGGCCTTTGACCTGCTCTACTGGAACAGCGACAGCACCAACCTGCCGGGCGTGATGTACCGCTACTACCTGCGCAACACCTACCTCGAGAACAAGCTGCGCATCCCCGGGAAACTGACCATGTGCGGCATGCCGGTCGACCTCGGCCGCGTCGACATGCCGGCCTACCTGCTCGCCGCGCGCGAAGACCACATCGTTCCCTGGCGCACCGCCTATGCCAGCACCGGCCTGCTCGGCGGGCAGTTGCAGTTTGTGCTTGCCGCCAGCGGCCACATCGCCGGAGTGATCAACCCGGCCGCCCGCAACAAGCGCAATTTCTGGACCCGCGACACGCTGGATCCGCAGGCCGATGCCTGGCTGGAAGGCGCCACCTCCGTTCCCGGCAGCTGGTGGACGCACTGGATCAACTGGCTGGAAAATCATGGCGGTGGACAGACCACGGCGCCCGCCGCCGCCGGCAGCGCAGCCCACCCGCCGCTGGAGCCGGCGCCCGGCCGTTACGTCAAGGACAAAAAAGCCTGAGTTGACCTGAATCAGGATGCGGCATCGCGGTTTGCTGTTAAATTAGCCATACAAGTTCAACCAAGGAGGTGGTCATGTCACGAGTCGCAGTAGTCACCGGCGGTATGGGTGGCCTGGGGGAGGCCATTTGCATCAAGCTCTCGAAAATGGGCTACAGGGTGGTCGCCACCTACTCGCCCGGCAACAGCAAACACGCCGCCTGGCTCGCCGAAATGAAACAGCAGGGCCATGATTTCCGCGCGGTGCCGGTGGATGTCGCCGACTTCGATTCCTGCCAGAAAGCCGTTGCTCAGATCACCAAGGACGTCGGCCCGGTCGATGTGCTGGTCAACAACGCCGGCATCACCCGCGACACCACCTTCCGCAAGATGGAAAAGGAAGGCTGGGACGCAGTCATGAAAACCAACCTCGACAGCGTGTTCAACATGACCAAGCCGGTGATTGACGGCATGGCCGAACGCAACTGGGGCCGGGTCATCAACGTATCCTCGGTCAACGGCCAGAAAGGCGCTTTCGGCCAGACCAACTACTCCGCCGCCAAGGCCGGCATGCACGGCTTCACCAAGGCCGCCGCGCTGGAATACGCACGCAAGGGCGTCACCGTGAACACCATCTCGCCGGGTTACATCGGCACCAAGATGGTGATGGCCATCCCCAAGGAAGTGCTCGACAGCAAGATCATTCCGCAGATTCCCCTCGGCCGCCTCGGCAAGCCCGAAGAAGTCGCCGGCCTCGTCGCCTACCTCTGCTCCGAGGAAGCCGCTTTCGTCACCGGCGCCAACATCGCCATCAACGGTGGCCAGCACATGCAGTAAGTGCCGGTACGCAGCACCCGGAAAAAAAAAGCCCGCGACAATTGCCGCGGGCTTTTTTCTGCCTGCCGGCCTCAGCTGCCGGACTTGCCGGTCTTGCCAGCCTTGGCTGAGGCGCTGGCAGCGGCCTTGATCGCCGATTCGGCCGACGCGGCGAATTGCTGCGCCGTCCTGGCCATGGTTTCGGCCAGCGAGTTGGCTATGGTCAACGTCTGCTTCATCGCGGCGAATGCCGGCTCCGATCCGGGCGGCGCGGTTTTCGCCATCTCGTCGACCAGGCCTTCGGTCTGCGTGCCCATTGCCCTGAGGCGGGTTTCCACCACGCTGCCGATCTCCTTCTGCGTCTCACCCACCACCGCATGTACGCTGCGGGAATAATCGGTCAGGCGCGCAATCATCTCCTGCGCGTTCTGCTGCTGCAGCGCGGCCCACTGCTGCGGGTCGCGGACCTCCGACAGTTCCCGCGCCGCCTTCATGCCGTCACTGAGCATGCCGCTGACGGCATCGAACTGCAGCTTGAGCAGGCGCTCGCCCTGCTCGATCGAGAGCCGCGTCAGGTTCATCGCGGCCTCCGCCGCCTTCTGGTTCATTTCGTTGAGTGCATCGGGTGCCTTGGACATGGGTGCCTCCTTCAGGGTCGGTTGATCTCAGGCTTTCACTATCCCCCGGGCCCGCCACGGCCCGTTTGATCACGGTCAATATCGCAGCATCTTTTTCGCAACATTGCACAAATTCATAAGTATTTGTTTTTATTTGATTTTTTTAAAATCCGTGATTGCGCCGCAGCATTTTGCTGTGCGATAATTTGGACCTGACTTCCTTTCAGGATTCTCCCATGAGCGGACAGGCACGAATCATCAAGAAGTATCCGAACCGGCGACTCTATGACACCGAAACCAGCAGCTACATCACGCTGGCCGACGTCAAGAAACTGGTGCTTGAAAATGTCGATTTCAAAGTGGAAGACGCCAAGACCAAGGACGACCTGACCCGCAGCATCCTGCTGCAGATCATCCTGGAAGAGGAATCCGCCGGAGATCCGATGTTCTCCAGCGATTCGCTGTCACAGATCATCCGTTTCTACGGCAACGCGATGCAGGGCATGATGGGCAGCTACCTCGAAAAGAACATCCAGACCTTCATGCAGATCCAGCAGAAGCTGCAGGACCAGTCGCGCCAGGTCTACGGCCAGAACCCGATGCTCAACTCCGAGACCTGGAACGAATTCGTCAAGATGCAGGGCCCGGCCATGCAGGGCCTGATGAGCCGCTACCTCGAACAGAGTGCTCGCACCTTCCTCGACATGCAGACCCAGCTCTCGGCGCAGACCCGCAACCTCTGGGGCAATTTCCCCTTCCCGGGATTTCCCGGTGCCACCGGCAGCGAAGCCAAAAAAGACGGCGGCGACGAACCGAAGTCGTAACACCGCTTCTCCCGCATCCGGTTCACTGACCCACTCCCGCCTCCCGTCGTGCCCACTCCCCCGCGCAAGGTCGGCTTCGTTTCGCTCGGCTGCCCCAAGGCCACTGTCGACTCCGAGCACATCCTGACGCAGCTGCGTGCCGAGGGTTACCTCGTCGCGCCGTCGTACCAGGACGCCGATCTGGTCGTCGTCAACACCTGCGGTTTCATCGATGCCGCGGTCGAAGAGTCACTGGACGCCATCGGCGAGGCACTGGCCGAGAACGGCCGCGTGATTGTCACCGGCTGCCTCGGCGCCAAGGGCGACATCGTGCGCGAACACCATCCGAAGGTGCTTGCCGTCACCGGCCCGCACGCGACCGATGCGGTAATGGAGGCGGTGCACATCCACCTGCCGAAACCGCACGATCCCTACACCGATCTGGTGCCGCCGCAGGGCATCCGCCTGACGCCGCGGCACTACGCTTATCTCAAGATTTCCGAAGGCTGCAACCACCGCTGCAGCTTCTGCATCATCCCCTCGATGCGCGGCGACCTCGTCAGCCGGCCGATCGGCGAGGTGATGACCGAGGCCGAAAGCCTGGTCAGGGCCGGCGTGAAGGAACTGCTGGTGATCTCGCAGGACACCAGCGCCTACGGTGTCGACATCAAGTACCGCACCGGCTTCTGGAACGGCCGCCCGATCAGGACCCGCATGACCGAACTCGCGCAGGCGCTGACCGGCCTCGGCGTCTGGGTGCGGCTGCACTATGTATATCCCTATCCGCATGTCGACGAGGTCATTCCGCTGATGGCGGAAGGCCGGTTGCTACCCTACCTCGACGTGCCTTTCCAGCACGCCAGCCCGCGCATCCTCAAGCTGATGAAGCGCCCGGCGAATGCCGAAGGCACGCTGAAGCGCATCCGCGACTGGCGCGCGGTCTGCCCGGAGCTGACGATCCGCAGTACCTTCGTCGTCGGTTTCCCGGGCGAGACCGAAGGCGAGTTCGAGGACCTGCTCGAATTCCTTGAAGAGGCGCAGCTCGACCGCGTCGGCTGCTTTGCCTATTCCCCGGTCGAAGGCGCCACCGCCAACGCCCTGCCCGATCCGGTACCGGAGGAAGTCAAGGAAGAACGCCGGGCACGGTTCATGGCGGTGCAGGAAAAAATCAGCGCAGCCCGCCTGAAGAACAAGGTCGGCCGTACGATGACCGTGCTGGTCGATGAGGCCGGCAAAAATGGCGCCATCGCGCGTTCTTCGGCCGACGCCCCCGAAATCGACGGCCGCGTGATCATCCGCCAGGGCGCAAAACTCAAGCCCGGCGAATTCACCGAAGTCAAAATCACCAAGTCCGACGCTCACGACCTGTGGGCGGTGCCCGCCGGGCTGCGCAGCGTCAAGTAAGAATGCTGCAAACGCTGCGGCGCTGGGCGAAACTGCTGAAAGGCGACATCGTCGCCCTGTGGTTTGCGTACCGCCATCCGCAGACTCCCTGGTACGCGAAGCTGTTTGTGGTGCTGGTGGTGGCCTATGCCTTCAGCCCGATCGACCTGATTCCGGATTTCATCCCCATCCTGGGTTTTGTCGACGACGCCATCCTGCTGCCGCTGGGCATCTGGATCGCACTGAAGCTGGTGCCGGCGCCGGTAATGGCGGAATCCCGCTCACAGGCGCAGGCCTGGCTGGACGCGCGCAAGCCCAAACCGCAGAATGTCGTTGCCGCCGTGGTGGTCGTGCTGCTCTGGATCGGGCTGGCATGGCTGCTGTGGCGCTGGTTCACCGGCTGACAGAAATTCCCCCATGAGCGAAAAAACCCCCAGGAAAAAACCCCTGCTCCAGCGGCTGCGCAGACCCGGCGGCGCCATCGCCTACCGCGAACTGTCGATCGTCACCCTGATCGCTGCGCTGATAATCGGCACGGCTTTCCTGATCACCTTCCGCTTCGTGCGGCCTGCGCCGCCGGGCAGCTTCGTCATTTCCACCGGTTACGAGTCCGGCGCGTACCACATGTACGGCGAGCGTTACCGCGAGCTGCTGGCGAAGGAAAGGATCCGCGTCGAAGTTCGCACGTCGGCGGGCTCGATCGAAAACCTGCAACGCCTCGCCGACCCCGAATCCGGCGTCGAGGTCGCGCTGGTGCAGGGTGGCGTCGCCACGCCGGAGCAGGCGGAAGGCCTGGTATCGCTGGCCGCGCTGTATTACGAGCCGCTGTGGATTTTTTACCGCGACGACAATCCGCTGACACTGCTCGGCCAGTTGTCGGGCAAACGCATTGCCGTCGGCCCCGAAGGCAGCGGCACCCGGGTGCTGGTCACCCATGTGCTGGAAGCCGGCAACGCGCTGAAACGCGGCACGCCGCTGTCGCCGCTGACCGGCAGGGAGGCGGCGGATGCGCTGATTGCCGGACGCCTCGATGCCGCGTTGTTCGTCGCCGCGCCCGATGCACCGGTGGTGCAGTATCTGCTGAAAACGCCGGGCATCCGCCTGATGAGCCTGTCGCATGCCGAGGCACTGGCGCGCAGGTTCCATTATCTTTCCGCGGTCACGCTGCCACGCGGCATCATCGACCTCGGCGCCGACATTCCCCCCGCCAACGTGCGCATGGTCGCCTCGACCACCCACCTCGTCGCGCGCGAGGATTTCCATCCGGCGCTGGTCGCTGTGCTGCTGCAGGCCGCGACAAAAATTCACGGCAGCCCCGGCGTGTTCCGCCGCGGCGGCGAATTTCCGGCCATCCGCGACGGCGATTTCCCGGTCAGCGAAGATGCGCAGCGTTACTTCAAGTCCGGCCCGCCCTTCCTGCAGCGTTACATGCCCTTCTGGGTCGCCAACCTGATCGAACGCCTGCTGGTACTGCTGCTGCCGCTGATCGCAGTGCTGATCCCGGTGCTGCGCCTGATGCCCGTGGTCTACGACTGGAAGGTCAAGCGCAAGGTTTTCCGCTGGTACCGCGAACTGAAAACCGTCGAGCTGGAACTGCGCCGCAATCCGGATGCCGCCGATACCGCGGAACTGCTCAACCGGCTGGAGGAAATCGAGGACGGCGTCGACCGCACCGAAGTGCCGCTGACCTACTGGGATTATGTCTATGCGCTGCGCATGCACATCGAGATGGTGCGCGCGAAACTGCTGCGCGATCCGGCCAAGACGGCGGTGCTGCCCCCGCCGCCGCAATAAAACAGACCCGTCATTCCGGCGAAAGCCGGAATCCAGCGCCTTGGCGGCACCATCTGTCCGCCTCGACTCCAGCATGCGCCGGAGATAACGAACCTAAGCCGTGACCGGCACCGGCTCCCGCGCAAAAAACGCCTCCACGTCGGCGACATCCCGTGTCCGCGTCATCGGCGGCAGGCTGCGCCAGATGCGCTTGCCGTAGGATTTCGAGATCAGCCGCGGGTCGCAGATCATCAGCACGCCACGGTCGGTTTCGTCGCGGATCAGCCGCCCGGCACCCTGCTTCAGCGAAATCACCGCCCGCGGCAGCTGGTGCTCCATGAAGGCGTTGCGGCCCTCGGCATTGATTTTCTCGATCCTCGCGGCCAGCACCGGGTCGTCGGGCGGCGCGAAGGGCAGCTTGTCGATCATCACCAGTGACAGTGCCTCGCCGCGCACATCCACCCCTTCCCAGAAGGACTGGCTGCCGATCAGCACCGCATTGCCGAGATCACGAAAGCGCTGGAGTAACTCGCTGCGCGAACCCTCGCCCTGCACCAGCAGCGGATAGTCCCAGCCGCGGCTGCTGAAGGCCTCGGCCAGCAGCGCCTGCGCCTCGCGCATCGCACGCAGGCTGGTGAACAGCAGGAAGGCGCGACCACGGCTCGCACCGACGGCCGGCAGCACGGCATCGACCACCGCCGCAGTGTAATCCGGCGTGTTCGGCTCGGGCAGTCCCTGCGGCACATAGAGCAGCCCCTGTTTCTCGAAGTCGAAAGGACTGGCCCAGCTCGCAGTCTGCGCGGCCTCGATGCCGAGCTCCTTCACGTAATGCGAGAAATCACCGTTGACCGACAGCGTCGCCGAGGTGAACACCCAGGCCTTGGCCTGCGCCTCGACCTGTTTCCTGAAAATCTCCGCGATCGACAGCGGCGTGGCGTTGAACTGCACCGACTGGTGGAACACCTCCACCCAGCGCACCAGCGAGGCGTCCTTGTCCTCGCGCCAGCCGGCCAGCTGGGCGCGCAGTTCGTCGGCGCGTTCGAAACATTTCTGCAGCCCTTCGCTGCGCGCCGCCTGGGAATGCAGTGTCTCCGCCAGTTCGGTCAGGCGTTCGGTGGCCGTTGCCAGCGCCTCGGTCACGTCCTTGCGTTTGCGCAGCAGCGCCGCCGGCATCCGCGCGCCGCTGTCCTCGAAGGCCAGCCGCAGGTCACGCGCCGCCTTCTCCATCACATTGGCAGCAGCCGGCAGCGCCGCAAAATCCTTGGCCACGGTCGCGCCCTCGATGCGCGCATCGCGCGCGAGGTCGAGCAGCTGGGTCGTCGATACCGACTGTCCGAAAAACAGGCTCGCCGTCTCCGGCAGTTGGTGCGCTTCGTCGAAAATCACCGTGTTGCAGGCCGGCAGCAGTTCGGCGACGCTTTCCTCACGCAGCATCACGTCGGCGAAGAACAGGTGATGGTTGACCACCACCACGTCGGACTCCAGCGCCAGCTTGCGCGCCTTCATGACAAAACATTTGTCATAGTGCTCACACTGCGAGCCGAGGCAGTTGTCGCGGGTGGAGGTCACCAGCGGCCACACGCCGGCGTTCTCCGGCACCTCGGCGCAGTCTGCGCGGTCGCCGGTGTTCGAGATTCGCGCAAAACTCTCGATCCGCGCGAGGTGCATCACATCATCGCGCGTCGGCAACCGGCCATCGTTTTTCGCGCGCTCGAGGTGATGGTGGCAGACATAGTTAGCACGTCCCTTCAGCAGCGCCACCGTCACCGGCACGCGCAGCGCATCACGCACCACCGGAATGTCACGGCCGAAGAGCTGATCCTGCAGCGTCTTGGTGCCGGTGGAGATGATGACCTTGCCGCCCGACAGCAGGGCTGGAACCAGATAGGCAAAGGTCTTGCCCGTGCCAGTACCCGCCTCTGCCACTATAACTTCTTGATTATTAATTACTTTTTTTATCGCCTCGGCCATCTCCAGTTGCCCTGCGCGGGCACGGAAACCGGGCACGACCTGCGCAAGCGCGCCGGTGGCGGAGAAGACGGAAGCGAGATCGGACACGGGCGGAGTTTAGCAGGCCGGAATCGCGGTGATTACACTTGCGGTTAAGATTAAAGTCGTGATCGAGCTAACGATTTGCATCTTTAGCCTAATTGGATAACCAAAAATGCATATCAATATGCCGCTTGAGGGCACACTCGACCAATCACAGGAGTGGATGAATAGCTGCGTTGCCATCGTCAACACTCTTACAGTTCCAACAACCAATCGATCCCGTGTGGCCGCTGCACTTCATCAACTTAGCATTGAACACTACACCGGACTTCACGTCCTTGTGGAGAACGGTGTTTATTCAGCTGCGCTCGCCTTGTACCGGCCACAATTTGAGGCTTATCTTAGGGGCGCTTGGTATCACCGATGCGCAACTGACAACCAGATCAATGATTTAATTGCCGGTGGAGAGCCGCCAAGCCCTAAAGAACAGATGGTAGCTTTGGAAAACTGCGGTGCATTTGATGTCGGCTCACTGCAAAATCTAAAGCAAATCGCCTGGAAAAATCTTTGTGACTTTACCCATGGCGGATCTATTCAAGTAAAAGCCCGAGCCGCAAGAGTAGGGACAATCGTCCTAGATATTAAGTCAGAGCATGTGGCGTCGATACTTACCGCGTCCGCATCGACAGCGCTCTTGGCTTGTGTAGGGTTAGCGGCTATTGCGGAAAACAATCAAGTAGCACTGAAATTAAACGAGGCGTTTCATTACATATATCCAAACGCAGCGTAACTAGAACGTTAAGCATTAAAAGCCGATCTCTCCTGCAACCACTCCGCCAGCGCCTCTTCCGTCAACGTGCCATCCGCCAGTTGCTGGTAGATGATCACCGCCTCCGCTTCCGGTGCATTGAGGGAATATCCGTTGACCTCGAGAAACACCGCTGCGACAGTCAGCGCGATCCGCTTGTTGCCATCGACGAAGGGATGGTTGCGGGCCAGGCCGTAGCTGTAGGCCGCCGCCAGTTGAAAAACGGAGTTCTTCTTGCCGTAAGCCGCCTGCTGCCGCGGACGCGCCAGCGCCGAATCGAGCAGCCCCTGGTCGCGGATGCCCGGGAGCCCGCCGTGTTCCGCGATCAGCATCTGGTGGATGGCCGTGACGACTTCCGGCAATACCCACCGGAGTTCGCCCCTGGTGCCGGTTTTCCGGGGCACGCGAAAATCCGGCTTACTTCGCCAGTTCCCGCAGTGCGTTGCGGTACTTCTTCATGACTTTTCCGGCCGCGTCCATCTGCGCCTCAAAGTCCTGCTGGTAGGGGGTCAGCGTCAGGCCTTCAGGCGTTTCGACCAGGTACAGCACGTCACCCTTTTCGGCCCGCAGTTTGGCCAGCGCCTCCTTGGGCAGCACGATGCCCATCGAATTGCCGATCGCGGTCACTTTTACCTTGAGCATGCAGCACCTCCGGCGCGTTATTACATAAGTAATTACGCAGTCTATGCCTCCCGGCAACGACCGTCAATTTGACTGCAGACAGACCAGCCGTTACATCACCACCTCAACCAGATACGGCCCCGCTACTGCCAGCCCGCGTTTGAACTGCGCCGCCAGTTCCTCCAGCGTCTTCGCCCGCCCCGCCTCCACGCCGTAACCCTTCGCCAGCGCGACCCAGTCGTGAGCCAAAGGTACCGGAGTCGGCTTTCTCAATTCAGCCCCGCACAGCCATTGTTGCGTGATGCGCAACACGGTATAATCCACCCATGATTCAATCGTTCCGGCACAAGGGGCTTAAACGTTTCTTTGAATCCGGAAGCGCGGCGGGCATCCAGCCTCACCATGCCAAACGGCTGAGAATGCTGCTTGCCGCCCTGGATACCGCCCAGTCGGTGGAAGACATGGATGTGCCCGGCTTCCGGCTGCATCCGCTGAAGGGTGTAGAACGGGGCTGCTGGTCGGTCTGTGTGAACGGCAACTGGCGCACGACTTTTGAATTCAGGGACGGACAGGCCTACGTCCTGGACTACGAGGATTATCACTGATGAGCATGCACAACCCGCCCCATCCAGGGGAATTCATTACCGAGGTTTATCTCGAACCGAACAAGCTCAGCGGCCGCGAACTGGCAGCAAAGCTGGGCGTGGCGGCTTCGACGCTGAACCGCATTCTCACCGGCAACAGCGGCATCAGTCCCGAAATGGCGCTGCGCCTGTCCAAGGCCTTGGGCCGCTCGCCCGAAAGCTGGCTGGCCATGCAGTACAACCACGATCTCTGGCACGCCCGGCAGCGCGTCAAGCTCGGCAACGTCGGCAAGGTCAAGCTGACGGCGGCATGAACAAATGTAGCCCGTATGGAACGCAGTGAAATACGGGATCAACCCAGACCCCCCGTAATGCGCTGCGCTCCTTACGGGCTACAACAACCAACCGTTACATCACCACCTCAATCAAATACGGCCCCGCCACCGCCAGCCCGCGTTTGAACTGCGCCGCCAGTTCCTCCAGCGTCTTCGCTCGCCCCGCCTCCACGCCGTAACCCTTCGCCAGCGCGACCCAGTCGAGGTCGGGCCGGTCCAGCGTCAGCATCGACAGTGCATTGGCGCCGGGCGCGGCGGCGCCGACATTGTTCAGTTCACCGAGCAGGATCTTGTAGGCGCGGTTGGCGAAGACCACCATGGTCACGTCGAGTCCCTCGCGCGCCATGGTCCACAGTGCCTGCAGCGTGTACTGCGCGCTGCCGTCGCCTTCAAAGGCGACGACCTTGCGTCCCGGCGCCGCGATGGCCGCGCCGGTGGCGGCGGCCGGTCCCCAACCGATCGAGCCACCCATGATGTTCAGCCAGTCATGCGGCCGCGCGCCCATCATCGCACCGGTGAAAGCGCGGCCGCTGGTGACGGCCTCGTCGATGACCACGGCGTTCTCGGGCAGCAGTGCGTTGAACAGCGCGCCTAGGCCGTCGAGCGTGATCGCGCCGGTCGGCAGCGCCGTGTCATGCGTGGCCGCATTGATGCGCGGCGCAGTATTGCGCGCACCCAGCGCATCGGCCAGCGCTTCCAGGGTGTGCTCCAGATCGGCTTCAGCGCCGGCAACCTTGGTCACCGTGCAGCCTTCCGGCACCTGCACGCTGGGTTTGCCGGGATATGCGAAGAAGGACACCGGCGTCTTCGCGCCGACCAGCACCAGCTCGCGCACGTCCTTCAGCATCGCCAGCGCGGCATCGACAGCGAAGGGCAGCTGCCTCACCACCGCCCTGCCCGCACCGCGCTCGATCCGCGCATTGTTGTATTCACAGAGGAGTTCGCAGCCGCATTTCGCGGCGATGCGCGCGGCCCATTCGAGCGCCCTGCCGCGCAGCGCGGCACCGCCGAGCAGGATCGCCGCCGGTTTGCCGGAGCGCAGCGCCTGCGCGCCGGCGTCGATGGCCTTGCCGTCCACGCGCGCCCGCGGCGCGGGCGCCGCCACCTGCGCGGGACCACCGGCCTCGCCCCAGGCGGTGTCGGCCGGCAGGATCAGCGTCGCGATCTGTCCCGGCGCGGTGCGCGCCGCCTCGACCGCCTTCGCGCCGTCGGCGGCGACATCCTTTGCCGAGCGCGAAGTCAGCACCCAGTCCGACATCGGCCGCGCCACGCCTTCGATGTCGGCGGTCAGCGGCGCGTCGTGCTGGATGTGGTAACTCGCGTGCTCGCCGACGATGTTGACCATGCCCGAGCGCGCCTTCTTGGCGTTGTGCAGATTCGCCAGTCCGTTGCCGAGTCCGGGCCCCAGGTGCAGCAACGTCGCCGCGGGTTTGCCGGCCATGCGGTAATAACCGTCGGCCGCGCCGGTGACGACACCTTCGAACAGCCCGAGAATGCAGCGCACGCCTTCGACGCGGTCGAGCGCGGAGACAAAATGCATTTCCGAAGTGCCGGGATTGGCAAAGCAGACATTGACATCGCCGTTCAGCAGCGTGCGCACGAGGCTTTCTGCGCCGTTCATAAAATATCCTTTATAATCCAATACTTATAATTATCATTCGAGGTGCGCACAAATCTGCAGCGAAGCTGCCGGAAACTTGCGGTGCAACGCGCATCGAGTGTAACGGGCAACAGCACGTGGCTCCAGCATCGCGGCCCCGGCGATGCGCATCGCGCTCCACGTTCCGGACGCCTTGACGCCCCTGCCCGTTCATCATTGAATCGGGCTTCCCGAAACCGGAGAACAAGACATGCTGATTGTCGATTCACAAGTGCACATCTGGGGCGCCAACACCCCGGAACGCCCCTGGCCCGCGCGCGCGCATGCGCAACGCGAGATTCCGCTCGGCCACGAGCAGCTGCTGAAGGACATGAATGAAGCCGGCATCGACCGCGTGGTGATCGTGCCGCCGTCCTGGGAAGGCGACCGCAACGACCTCGCGATCGAGGCCGTGAAGCAGCACCCGGACCGTTTCGCGATCATGGGCCGCTTCAACCCGGAGACGCCGGACGCGAAAACCGCGATCAGGACCTTCACGCAGCAGCCGGGCATGCTCGGCATGCGTTTCTCCTTCCACATACCCGTGCTGCAGGAGCCGCTGGTCAACGGCAAGTTCGACTGGGTGTGGAGCGAGGCGGAAAAACTCGGCATCAAGTTGATGATCTTGGTGCCGCAGGGCCTGGTGCACATCATCGACGGCGTCGCCGTGCGTCATCCGGACCTGAAAATCATCATGGACCACATGGCGCTCTCCAGCGGCAAACCGGAGGACGAAACCTTTCGCGATTTCGACAAGCTGCTGCCGATCGCGAAACGCGCCAACGTCGCCTGCAAGGCCAGTGCGCTGCCCTCCTACCTGAAGGAACCCTATCCCTTCAAAAAAATGCAGGGCTACGCCAAACGCGCCTACGAGGCCTTCGGCCCGCAGCGCCTGTTCTGGGGCAGCGACTGGTCGCGCTCGCCGGTACCCTACCGCGAACATGTCGACATGTGGCTGAAAGATGCGCCCTGGCTGAAGGAGGCCGACAAGGAATGGGTGCTCGGCCGCGGCGTCTGCGAGTGGCTGGGCTGGAAACTGCCCTGATCCCCCGGGCGCAACCCCGCTTGCGGGGCTGCGCGGCGAATCCCGATACCACATGCTACCTGCCGCCGACATAGCGGCGCCTTGGTTCGCCTGGCTGGCCGCGAACGCGGTGATGGCCGTGGCCTGCGCGCTGCAATCGGCCGTCGGCATCGGCATGGCGCTGCTGGCAGTGCCGCTGCTGGCGCTGATCGACCCGCGCTTCGTGCCCGGGCCGATGCTGCTCGCCGGCACGCTGGTGCCGCTGGCTGCCGCGCTGCGCGAACGGCATGCCGTCGATGCCCGTAATCTCGGACCCGCGCTGCTCGGCCTCATCACCGGCACACTCGCCGGCGCGCTGGCCCTGAGCCTGCTCGATCCGTCCGGGCTCGGCCGGGTTTTCGGCGCCATGGTGCTGCTCGCGGTGGCAATCAGCCTCAGCGGCATCCGCCTGCGGCCGACGCGGCCGGCATTGGTCACGGGCAGCAGCATCGCCGGCCTGATGGGTACGATGGCCGGCATCCACGGACCGCCGGTGGCGCTGGTGTTCCAGCATGCGCAACCGGCGATCGCGCGCGCGATGATGGGCGCGATATTTGTGCCGGCCTACCTGATGTCGGTCGCCGCGCTGGCCGCCTTCGGCCTGTTCGGCATGCCCGAACTGCAACTGACCGCCGTGCTGCTGCCAGGCACCGTCGCGGGCATCCTCGCCGCACCGCTGCTGATCCGCCGCATCGACACGCGGCGCATGCGCCTCGCGATACTCTCGATTTCCGCGATCAGCGCCATCGCATTGCTGCTGAAATAGGCGGCGGCCCGCAGGACGGCCGCATCGCACGCGACGGGCGCAATGTCCGGAGTTGTTCTACAGTGTCGCTGCGGCGCAGACCGGCCGCATCAACCGGGGGAGTTCAGCCGCCATGTTCCGCCTCGCCTGCTACGCCGGCATCGTGTTCGCGATCTACTGGTTCGGCTTCCGCGACGGCTGCGGCACGAAGGGCGCGCTGGCCTGCCCGCCGCCGGAACTGGAGGAAGGCATCGGGGTCACGCTCGACGCGCGCGAGGTCTGCCCGGGCTCAGGCTATCTCTGCGCCCAGGGCCGCAATTTCCAGGTCGTGCGCTGGGGACTCGACAAGGGCAGGCTGCGGGTGCGCGTGCCGCCGGTGGAGTTCCTGCAGGGCGAGTCCGAACGCAAAGTCCGCGCCGCCGTGGTCGAAGGCATCAAGGCCTGGGACCGCAAACCCTTCCCCATCGTCATCGACGACGGCAACTACACCCTGCGTTTCTGGGACATCCGTGTGGTCTGGACCCAGGGCCTGAACAACCACGCCCTGGGACAGGCCCGCGTCAACTGGAAAATCGACGGCAAACGCATGAAGATGGAGACTGACGGCATGGCCGTCGTGATCCCGCCGGCTGCCGCCTCGGGCTTCAACGAAGGCATGCACGAATACATCAAGGCCGTGACCATGCACGAGATGTCACATGCACTGGGCATCATGTGGCACAGCGATTCGACACGCGACATCATGTATCCGCAGATCCTGCCGAACACGATGGCGCAACTGTCGGAACGCGATCTGCGGACGGTGGAGGCTCTTTATGAACTGCCGAACGGGGCAATGGTGCAGTAATGCCCCCCCTGTGTCGCACTCAGCACAGGCTTTCGCAGTACCGCAGCAGCTTCGCCCCGAGCGGGCTGATCGGCGGTTCGAGCCGCAGCGGCCCGCGCGTGCATTCACGCACCCGTTCCAGCATCCGCTTCGCATGACCCTGCCGGCGGTACGCCGGATGAACGAAGATGTATTCGATGCGGCCGTCCTCGCCGTAGCGGCAGTAACCGACCGTGGTGTTGGCATTGCTCAGTGTCAGGATGCCCGGCGTATGGCGGATATCCAACCCGTCATCCGCCTGCGACGCTGCAAACGAACCTGCCATCAGGCCACCTGCTTCGCCGGACGCCGCGCGCCTCCGGCCTGCATGATTTCGATGACATTGCCGAAGGGATCGTCGACGTAGACGGAGGCGCTGCCGTCACGGTGCGCCTTGAGTTCACCATACTGCACGGCATCCGGATGCTCGACAGCGATGTGCGGCGGATGCTGTTCCGGGATCACCAGCGCAAGGTCGATGTTACCGAAGCGCAGCAGCGCCCAGGTCGGATCTTCATAGACGGTCCTGACGTCGAAACGGGCGCGGTACCAGTCCGCGGCCGTTTTGACGTCGGCGACCGGTATGGCGACATGGTGCATGCGGTCCACTTTGCCTTTTCCTCTCAGGCGACGCCGGCGGCGGGCTGCGGCAGGGACAGCGGCAGGCCTTCAGCCAAGGCGAGTTCGACCAGCGCTTCCTCGAGCAGCGCACGGGCGCGGCCTGCGCTGCGCCGCAGTCCGGCGTGCAGCGCGGCATCAGCCGGGCTGCGGTTAGCGCATTCGGCGCTGTAGTGTTCAAATCCCTGCACCGCGCGCACCAGCTCGGCGAGATGGCGCGGGCATTCGCAGTAGACGCTGTTGCGCGCGCCCGACAGCGCGCTCAGCGCGGCCGCATCAAAACGTGGTGCCGGAGGCTCATGACCCGGCGTGGCGGCATCCGGTGCAGTCATCGCGCTACGGCACAGCTCGTCGAATTCGACGGCATCGAGTGCGGCATGGGCGACGACATGCCCGGCCTCGCGCAGGTGGCGCATCACCGGCGCCGGGCCATAGCGATACAGCACGATGGCGACCGGCGCCGCGGCGGCGTCACGGATCGCGGTGATGCGTTTCGGCTCGGCCTGCATCAGCGAGGACATCTCGATGATCACCGCTTCGGCGCGGATGCCCTGCAGTGCGACCGCGGCCTGGGTGATGTCTTCGCACACCGCGACCACATTCAGCCCGCGGCCGCGGCCGGAGGCCTGGGCCTCGCCGACCAGCGCCACCCGCAGCGCGCGGTGGCCGGAGACCTGCGCCCGCGGCGCCATCACCAGCGGCGCCGCATCGGCAAACATCTGCTGCAGCGTCTGCATCGGCAGCGAGGCCACCGAGCCGATCGGGTTGCCCATCGACACCAGTTGCTTGATCAGGCGCAGGCGCTGGATGTTTTCGGCGGAATACAGCTTGCGGCCGCTGGGGCTGACCTGCGGACGCACGATGGCGTAACGGCGTTCCCACACGCGCAGGGTCTCCACCGGCACGCCGGAGAGCCGTGCTGCGGCACCGCTGCGGTAGAGCACGGCATCGTTGAGGTCGGGGGCGGTGGCGCTCTGCATCTGTTTTGGCTCCTGAAAGTGAGTGTCGAGCATAGGCAGGCGAACCGGATGTGTCACGGTCATGAACCCAAATATTCCGGTTCATCCTGGACAAAAAACCGTCAAATCACCGCCCGGATACTTAAAATCCGTTTCAGACATTCAACCCAACAGGAGAGCTCCGCATGACGACCCGTCGCCGCTTCATTGCCGCCACCCTGCCCCTCGCCGCAGCCGGCCTGCTCGGCAGCCGCATTGCACAGGCCCAGGCCGCGCGCCTCGAAGAAAAGGATCCGCAGGCCATCGCTCTCGCCTATCTGCACGACGCCAGCAAAGTCGACCGCAAGAAACAGCCGAAGTACGCCCCGGGCCAGGTCTGCGCCAACTGCCAGCTTTACGCGGGCAAGGCCGGCGATCCCTGGGCACCCTGCGGCGCCGTCGGCGGCAAGCAGGTCAACGCCAAAGGCTGGTGCATCGCCTGGGTGAAAAAAGCCTGAGCTCAGTCCTGCATTCATTGCCTGCCGGCGGACTGGTGCTGGTGTTCGGCACCGGCGGCGGCATCGGCCGCGCACTGCATGCGAGGCTGCGCACGGATACGCGTCACGCCGGCGTGATGGCGTTCTCGCGTTCAGGCCGGCCGTCGTTCGAGCTCTGCGACGAAACCAGCATCGCTGCAGCCGCCAGCGCCGTCGCCGCACATGCACTCGACATCCGTCTCGTGCTGGTCGCCACCGGCGCGCTGGCGCGCGAAGGTTGCGTCGCCGAAAAAAAACTGAAGCAGATCGATCCCGCTGCGCTGGCACGGGCCTTCTCGATCAACACCATCGGCCCGGCACTGCTGATGAAACATTTCATGCCTTTGCTGCCGCGGGCGGGGCGCAGCGTGTTTGCCGTGCTCTCGGCGCGGGTCGGCAGCATCAGCGACAACCGGCTGGGCGGCTGGTACGGTTACCGCGCCGCGAAGGCGGCGCTGAACCAGATCGTGCGCACTGCCGCAGTGGAACTGAAACGCTCCCGGCCGGAAGCGCTCTGTGTCGCGCTGCACCCGGGCACCGTGGATACCCGCCTCAGCGCAGGTTTTGCGAAACAGGGACTCGCGCTGCAGGCGCCGGACACGGCGGCGGAAAAAATCCTCGGTGTCATCGACAGCCTGCGACCGGAAGACTCCGGCGGATTTTTCGATCAGGGCGGCAACACCATTCCCTGGTAGCCGCGCGCGGATTCAGGAACGCTGACCGGGCTCCGGCCCGGCGCCTGGCGCGCCCACCGCATTGCGCGGCGGCGGCGTGAGCCCCATCGAGACATAGATTTCGGTGAGCTTGTCGATGCCGATGTTGGCCGGCTTCACCCACTCCACCGGCACGTAGAGCAGTCCGCCGCCGATCGGCACCGGCGCGGTCGGCACCAGCACCGCGAAATAGGGCCTGCCGTCAATGTCGATCGACTCCGGACTCGGTGCCAGCGCCAGCACCGCAACGCCGTCGCCGCCGAAGAAGCACCACACCGCGCTCATCGCGCCGATGTCGCCATGATTGCGGTCCAGCAATCCGACGAAACGCTGGGTGAAATCGTACAGTGCGCCGATCAGCGGCACACGCTTCAGCGTGACGTTGAGGAATTTCGACAGCGGACCGCGCAGGCCGAGGCGCAGCGCGAGGCCCAGAAGATAAATGGCGGCCA
The DNA here is from genome assembly GCA_019635015.1 of Burkholderiales bacterium. Lineage (GTDB taxonomy): Bacteria > Pseudomonadota > Gammaproteobacteria > Burkholderiales > SG8-41. The sequence continues at coordinate 61,501 of JAHCAG010000012.1, forward strand.
TCAGCACCAGCGTGCCGAGCAGATAGGGCACCGGGGATTCGCCGGCGATCTTGTAGCCGACGAAGGAAAACCAGTGGCCGATGTCGCTTTCCGGGCCAAGATAACGGTTGAGCACGCCGATCAGCCAGCCGAGTACGCCCAGCGTCAGCGCCAGCGGCAGGAATACCACCAGTCCGGCCAGCCAGGTGGCGACGATCGAATCGAATCCGCGCTTGATCAGCATGAACCGCTTTCCCCCAATGTGATGAACCGCAATGACGCAGCGCATGGTCACCGCATGCGCCACCCGCGTCAAGTCCGCGGCATTCTGGTTTATGCTGGGACCCGGGAAGGAAGCCGCACATGAAAAAACTGCTGATCTTCGGCACCACCCATGCGATCGCGCTCGCCGCCGGTTTCGTGCTGGGCATCTACCTGCTGCCGATCCTCACTGCGCCGGTCGCACCCACCGCCGCCGAGATCCAGGCGCAGTCAGGCACCGTGCAGTTCACCGGCCAGTTCCGCCGCGACCTCAAGGACAGCGATTTCCTGCACTGGGGCGAAGGCATGGTGGCGGTTGCCCGGCGCAGCATCGCGCTGACCGGACGCCTCGCGCCGGGGCCGGACTACAAGCTCTACCTGTCGCCCGAATTCGTCGAGACCGAGGCCGACTTCCTGCGCCTGAAACCGCGCATGGCGCGTGTCGGCGACGTCAAGACTTTCCACAACTTCATCGTGCCGGTGCCGGAAAACATCGACCCGGCGATGTACAACACGGTGATCGTCTGGTGCGAATCCTTCGGCCAGTTCATCACCGCCGCAAAATACCGCTGAGCATGTGATGAACACACCAACCGGCATTGAAGACATCCTCACGTTCTGGTTCGGCCGCGGGTCCGGCAACGGCACAACCGCGGAGGCGCAGAAAAAACTGTGGTGGGCGAAGGATGCCGTCGTCGATGCGGAGATCCGCGAGCGTTACGGTGCGCTGGTCGCCGCCGCCGCGGGCGGCGCGCACCGCGAATGGGCGCGCGGGCCGCGCGGGCGCCTGGCGCTGATCCTGCTGTTCGACCAGTTTCCGCGCAACATCTACCGTGACACACCGCAGGCCTTCGCCCACGACGGGCTGGCGCTGCGGCTGGCGCTGGACGGCATTGTCGCCGGCGCCGACCGTGAACTGCGCGCGATCGAACGGGTGTTTTTCTACCTGCCGCTGGAACACTCGGAATCGGTGGACATGCAGGAACGCAGCGTCGCGCTGTTCACCGCGCTGGCGGCCGGCGTGCCGGAAGCCGATCGCGGGACTTTTGCCGGTTTCGTGGATTACGCGGTGCGCCACCGCGACATCGTGCACCGCTTCGGCCGTTTTCCGCACCGAAACCGCATCCTCGGCCGCGAATCGACGGCGGAGGAAATCGCGTTCCTCGAACAGCCGGGGTCTTCGTTCTGACACCGGCGCCGCGGAATCCGGGACTCAGGGCAGTTCTTCAACCCTGACCTGGACCCCGCGCCGCTCCTCGATGCGGCCGCTGCTGCGCCCGAGCAGCACCGAGCGTTCGTCGCTGCGCGAGTCACCCACCCCGCCGAGGTCGATCCATTCGCCGAGGCGTCCGGATACCGTGGTCGTCACCCGCTGCACATTGACCGTGCCGCGGCGCTGGTCGTCAAAGGTATCGCGCTGGGGGTTGATGTCGAGGGTGACGATGTCGCCCTGCAGCCGCGGCAGCACACTGAATCCGGTATTGGCGTCGCGGTATTCGGTGCCCTCGACAACACGATCGACAATCTGGCCATTGACCACGGTGCGCACCACCTGGCGGCTTCTCACCGGGCGCGATTCGCCGATGCGGATGAAGGCGCTGGATCCCTCGAGCACCTGGATCGTCTGCGCGCTGCTGTCGCGGCTGATCTGCCTTGAGTCGATGATGCGCGCGCGCAGGCGGTCGTCACCGTCGCGCAGCACCACGTTGCCGCCGCTGCGCGAGCCGCTGCCGGGAATGGTGACACGGGCATTGTCGTTGCCGATGCTGCCGGAGAGTTCGGCCTCGCGGCGATCGCGTTCGAGATCGGCATCCTGGCGCACGGTGATCAGCAGCCGCCGCGGCGCCTTGTCGATGCTTGCCAGCACGCGTCTGACCTGTGCCAGTTCGGCGGGCGTCGCGCGGATCACCAGCTGGTTCTGGAAACCGCTGACGCTGGAATCGCGCCCGAGCAGCGGCTGGATCACCGGAATCACCTGCTCGCTGCTGCGGTAGCTCAAGGGGATGACTTCGACCGTGGTCTGGGCAAAAGCAGGGGACGCTGCGGCAAGGGCGCCGGCCAGGAAAAGTGCGGAAAAAAGGCGCATGGAGGCTCTCAGGGTCATGGGGCGTACATAACAACGGCTGGCGGAAGGCCAAAGTTTACCCTCCGCAACGATCTGGGGCAGTCTCCGGAGCGCCAAAATTTACCCTTTACAATCAAACTGTTATTGACTAAATTCCGGGCATGCGAAAGATTGCCGCTACCCTTGCCCTGTTGTTGTGGCTGCCACTGGCCGCCGGCGCCGACGAGTCCACCCGCATTGCGGAGGTGCCGGGCACGACGGCTGCAGCGGATTCCGGCCTGTTTGCCCAAGCCCAGGAACTGGCACTGCGCGCGCTCGGCTTCATCGGCGTGCCCTACAAATGGGGCGGCTCCTCGCCGGACACCGGCTTCGACTGCAGCGGCCTGATCCGCTTTCTCTATGCCCAGATCACCGGCCAGTCGCTGCACGGCAATGCCGCGGAAATCAGCCGCGTCGGCGCGGTGATCGACAAATCCGAACTGCAGCCCGGCGATCTGGTGTTCTTCAATACCCTGCGCCGTCCGTTTTCGCATGTCGGCATCTATCTCGGCGATTCACGCTTCGTGCACGCGCCGAGCCGCGGCGGCGCCGTGGAAATCGTCGACATGAGCCAGCGCTACTGGAAGAGCCGCTACAACGGCGCCCGCCGTCTGCCGATCTGATCATCGGCGAGATCCCCGTCTTCCGCTTCACCCTGCCCCTTGCCAGTCGCTCGTTTGCGCCGGATCAATGTCGTCCGTCATGGACCATGCGAGCCTTCAGATTGGATAGCCGATATAAACAATAATAATTCTCATTTTTGTTGTTATCGAGAATAGTTCTTGTTATTATTCTGAACGCAGGTACGGATCACCCTCCAAAAATTTATTGTAAATATTTGTTTTATAAGGATATTTTAATGAAACGCGTCGCACTGTCACTGTTTGTGGCCAGCCTGTTCAGCGCTCCGCTTGCCGCCCAGGACCTCAATCTCTACTCTTCGCGCCACTACCAGACCGATGAGTCGCTCTACGCCGGCTTCACCAAGGCCACCGGCATCAAGCTCAATCGCATCGAGGCCGGCGAGGATCCGCTGATCCAGCGCATCCGCAACGAAGGCGCGGCCTCGCCCGCCGACGTGCTGATCACGGTCGATGCCGGCCGCCTGTGGCGTGCCGAGCAGATGGGTCTGTTCCAGCCGATCGAGTCAAAAGTGCTGGCCGAACGCCTGCCGGCGCACATGCGTGCCGCCAACGACCAGTGGTTCGGCTTTTCCGCCCGCGCCCGCGTGATCATTTACAACAAGGCTGCGATCAATCCGGCGGAAGTGCAGAATTACGAGGACCTCGCCAATCCGAAACTGAAGGGCAAGGTCTGCACCCGTTCCGGCAGCCATATCTACAACCTGTCGCTGATGAGCGCACTGATCGAGCACCACGGCGAAGCGAAGGCCGAACAGTGGGCGAAAGGCGTGGTCGACAATTTTGCGCGCGCCCCCAAGGGCGGCGACACCGACCAGATCAGGGCCGTTGCGTCCGGCGAATGCGCCGTGGCCATCAGCAACAGCTACTACTACGTGCGCCTGATGAAATCGGACAAGCCGGAGGACCGGAAGGTCATCGCCACCACCGGCCTGATCTGGCCCAATCAGAAAAGCTTCGGCACGCACATGAACGTGTCCGGTGCCGGCGTCATCAAGACCGCGCCGAACAAGGCCGCCGCGGTCCGCTTCCTCGAATATCTGACCAGCGACAGCGCGCAGACCTACTTCGCCAGCGGCAACAACGAATGGCCGGTGGTCAAGGGCGCGCCGCTCAAAAACGCGGAACTGGCCTCGCTCGGCAACTTCAAGATGGACACGCTGAACATCAGCGCGCTCGGCAAGAACCAGCCGGCGGCGCAGAAGATTTTCGACAAGGTCGGCTACAAGTAAACCGCGTCAATCGCGGGACTGCCCGGGCCCCGGCCTGAGTATCATCCGCGACAGCAGGATCAGCGGCAGCAGCCCCACCAGCACGATGGTGAGCGCTGCCGTTGACGCTTCTGCGAGGCGTTCGTCGGAAGCCAGGTTGTAGGCCTGCACCGCCAGGGTGTCGAAATTGAAGGGCCGCATCACGAAAGTCGCCGGCAATTCCTTCATCACGTCAACAAACACCAGCAGCCCCGCCGTCAGCGCACTGCGCCACAGCAGCGGCGCATGCACCCGCGCCAGCGTCGCGCCCGGCCCCAGCCCCAGCGAGCGCGCGGCATCACTCATCGATGGCGTGATCTTGGCGAGGCCAGCATCCACCGTCTGCAATGCCACCGCAAAAAAGCGCGCGAGATAGGCATAGACCAGCGCGGCAATGCCGCCGGTGAGTATCAGGCCGGGATTGCTGCCGGTGAAAGACTGCACCCAGCCGGCCAGGACGTGGTCGAGCCGCGTCACCGGGATCAGCACGCCGACGGCAATCACCGCGCCCGGCACCGCGTAACCAAGTCCGGCGATGCGGTTGGCCGCACGCACCAGGCGCGTCGGCGACATGCGTCCGGCATAACCCACCACCAGCGCCAGCGCCACGGCAAGCACGGCGGTGACTGCGGCCAGGGTCACGGTGTTGCCGGTCAGCGTCAGGTAACGCGCGCCGAACTGGGCATCGCCCGAGGTCAGCGCCATGTGCGCCATCACGCCGGCCGGCAGCAGGAAACCGAAAACCAGCGGCAGCACGCAGAACAGCACGGCCACGGCGGCGCGCAGTCCGCGCAGCGGATAGACGTTGCGCAGCCGCTTGCGATGCGACACCGAATGGAAGGCCGCGCCGCGGCGGGTGACGCGCTCGAGCAGCAGCACCAGGAACACGAAACCGAGCAGCATCGCCGACAGTTGCGCCGCGGCGACATGGTCGCCCAGCGAAAACCAGGCGCGGAATATGCCGGTGGTGAAGGTCTGCACACCGAAATAGGCCACGGTGCCGTAATCGGCCAGCGCCTCCATCAGGGCCAGCGCGGTGCCGGCAACGATGCCCGGCCGCGCCAGCGGCAGCGCGACACGGCGGAAAGTACCCCAGGGACCGTAACCCGAGACCCGCGCCACCTCGAGCATGCTGTCGGACTGTTCGAGGAAGGCGGCGCGCGCAAGCAGGTAGACATAGGGATAGAGCACCAGCGCCAGCATGACGACCGCACCGCCGAGCGAACGCACATCCGGAAACCAGTAGTCGTGCACGCCCCAGCCGGTCATTTCGCGCAACGCCGTCTGCACCGGACCGGCGAACTGCAGCAGGTCGGTATAGGCATAGGCCATCACGTAAGCCGGCATGGCCATCGGCAGCAGCAGCGCCCATTCGAAAATGCGGCGGCCGGGGAAACTGCACATGGTGGTGATCCATGCCGTGACAACACCGCCGATGATGACGCCGAAGGCGACGCCCAGCATCAGCAGCAGCGAATTCACGACATAGTCGATCAGCACCGTGTCGACCAGGTGGCGCCAGGTGTCGGTCGATGGCGCCAGCAGGTTCAGCAGCACAACGACCACCGGCAGCGCCAGCAGCGCGGCCAGCGCGACAGCAACGATTGTCAGCAGCCGCGGCAGGCGGGCTCGCGCGGCGAATCCGCCGTGGATGGGTTGCGTGGCGCTGGAAATGGTCACCGGGCAGGCGGCGCCGGATTTGCCGGCGCCCAGGTCAATGGCGGATAAGTGGATCGTAAGTTGCGGAAAATGCTGAAGAAATCATTTTAACAAGAATCATTATCAGCGGCAAAACCGCTATAATTTCCATATGCCCGCACGCCTCGATTTCACCGATGTCAGCCATGCCTACGAACGCACACCCGTGCTGCAAGGGGTCAGCTTTCATGTCGAGCCGGGGATGATCGCCTGCCTGCTCGGCGCCAGCGGCTGCGGCAAGACCACGGTGCTGCGCTGCATTGCCGGCTTCGAACCGGTGCTCGGCGGCACCGTGGCTCTCGACCAGGTGGTGATGAGCGCACAGGGTTTCACTGTGGCACCGGAAAAACGCCGCATCGGCGTGGTATTCCAGGACTATGCGCTGTTCCCGCACCTCACGGTGGCGGGCAACATCGCTTTCGGCCTGCGCGAAATGCCGCCCGCGGAACGCGAGGCCCGCGTCGCCGAGCTGCTGGACATGATCGGCCTCGCCGATCGCGGCACGAAATATCCGCAGGAACTGTCGGGCGGCCAGCAGCAGCGCGTGGCGCTGGCCCGCGCGCTGGCGCCGCGGCCGCAGCTGCTGCTGCTCGACGAGCCCTTCTCCAACCTCGACGTCGAAATGCGCGAGCGCCTGAGCCTGGAAGTGCGCGACATCCTGAAACGCGAACACACCACTGCAGTGCTGGTGACCCACGACCAGAACGAGGCCTTCAACATTGCCGACATGGTCGGCATCATGAAGGACGGCCGCATCGAGCAATGGGACACGCCGTACCGGCTGTATCACGAGCCGCAGACGCGTTACGCCGCGGAATTCCTCGGCCAGGGCCATTTCCTGCCGGGGACGCTGCTCGGCAATGGCCGTGTGCGGCTGGAGTTGGGCGAATTCCAGCCGGATTCCACGCTGCCCTGGCCCGCCGGTGCGGCCGTTGACGTGCTGCTGCGCCCCGACGACGTGCTGCATGATGATGCCAGTCCGTTGCAGGCCACCGTGCTGCACCGCGCCTTCCGCGGCGCACAGTTCCTCTACACGCTGCAGTTACCCGATGGCGGCCAGATCTATTCGCTGGTGCCCAGCCACCACAACCACGCCATCGGCGAAAAAATCGGCATCCGCCTCGAGCTCGACCACCTGGTCGCCTTTCCCCGCAACCCGGCGACGGCTGCTTAGGGCTTCGCCCTGCCCCTCAGCTGGCGCAGCGTCGCCGCCAGCTCCTGCACCGCCATCGCGTAGTTGATGCTGCGGTTGTAGCGGGTGATCACGTAGAAATTGTTGAGAGCCAGAAAATGGCGCGGTCCGCTGTCGGTCTCGACCACGATCAGCGCCGCCAGCGCATCGTCGGCGACCGGATCCAGCGGCAGCACGCCGCGTTTGCGGAACTCGCCCACGGCAAGGTGCGGCGCGATGCCGGCGGCCAGCAGCGGATCGAGCTGGCTGCCTGCGGCATCGGCCGCGATCATCACAGGCTCGCCCATGCGCCAGCCGAATTCACGGTAGTAGTTGGCCACGCTGCCAATGGCATCGGCAATCCCGCGCAGGTCACGCCGGCCGTCGCCGTCGAAATCCACCGCATATTTGCGGTAGCTGCTGGGCATGAACTGCGGCACGCCGATGGCGCCCGCAAAGGATCCGCGCACACCGTCCGGCGCCCAGCCGTTCTCGCGCGCAAGCAGCAGGAACTGCTCCAGTTCGCCGCGGAAAAAGGCGGCGCGGCGGGGATAACCGAAGGCCAGTGTCACCAGCGCATCAAGCACATTGACACGGCCGGTGTTGCGTCCGTACAGGGTTTCGATGCCGATGGTGGCAACGATGATTTCGGGCGCCACCCGGTATTCCGCCGCGGCACGCTCCAGCAGCGCGGCATGCTCCGCCCAGAAGCGCAGCCCGCCTTCGAAGCGCGCGTCGTTGACATGGCGCGGACGGAATTCATGCCAGGGCAGCGCGGTCGCCGGCGCATCCATCGCGCGGATGATCGACGACAGGAACTTCGTTTCCCTCAGTGTCCGCTCAAGGGCGCCACGCGCAAAACCATGGCGTTCGGCCATCTCCTGCACGAAGGCCTGCACATCGGCGCTCAGTCCGGCGGCATGGCCTGCGGGCAAAACCGCCAGCATCAGCACAATGCCGGCACTGCGAATCAGGTATTTGAGGCTGTGCATGGTGCAGTCCTGCGTATGAAACGGCGCAGGAATTCCGGTTGCCAAAACCCGAGATTACCAATACACAGCAGCGGAGCGCCACCGCCGCGGACGCGGCGGCGGCAAGCGACAATCAGGAGGAGGCGGATTGCGCGGACTTGTCGGTGGATTTTTCCTGCATCGGTTGCAGCGGCGGCAGGCCCGGATAGGGATCAACCACGGTGCCCTTGCCCACCGTATGCATCGCCAGCAGCGTGCGGCCGATGGCCAGCCACTGGTCACGCGCTGCGGAAGACATAGACTCATAGATCTTGATCAGGCCGACAACATCGCCTTCGCCGAGATCGATCTGCGCCGGCGCGGTGTCGCCCACTGCGAGCCAGCGCGCGCGCACCTGCAGCACATCAGCGACCTTGTAGAGATTCTCGTGGGTCATGTTCTTGGTGTCGCCGTTGATCCAGCGATGCACCGTCTGCCGCGGCAGGCCGATGCGGCGGCCGAGTTCGGCCACGGATTTCATGCCGCAGGCTGTCATCGCCGTGCGGATGCGGCTGGCAATGGAATTGTTCGGATCGACCGGTTCCGCCTTGATGCGCCCTCTGCCCATGTGCTTCCTCCTGTCCAGGTGCAGTCACTGCACGGTGACACCTTAATGCCCATGACTTACAGCAGGCTTACACCGGTACGGGAACGGGCCACTGTTACAAGAATTACAAAAATATTAATAAAAACAAATACTTACGATTAAATCCAAGGGCAGAGCCGCGACACCGGCAGCGCCGTTATACACTCGCCTTGCCCCTCCGCAACGCGGATCATGGCGCAAAATCCGGAAAAACACCCAACCCGAACGGAACACCTGCATGCCCCGCATTGTCGACGTCCGCGAAGTGACCAAACCGATCGCATCTCCGATCCGCAACGCCTATATCGATTTCAGCAAGATGACCACCAGCCTCGTCGCAGTGGTCACCGATGTGAAGATTGATGGCCGCACGGTGGTCGGCTATGGCTTCAATTCGAACGGTCGTTACGGCCAGGGGGGGCTGATCCGGGAGCGTTTTGCACCACGACTGCTCGAGGCTGATCCGGAAAGCCTGCTCGACGAATCCGGTGACAACATCGATCCGCATCGCGCCTGGAATGCAATGATGATCAACGAGAAACCCGGCGGCCACGGCGAGCGTTCGGTGGCGGTGGGCACGCTGGACATGGCGATCTGGGATGCCGTCGCGAAAATCGCGCGCAAGCCGCTGTTCCGCCTGCTCGCCGAAAAACACGGCGTCACCGCCAACCCGAAAGTGTTCGTCTATGCCGCCGGCGGTTATTACTATCCGGGCAAGGACCTGCAGGCGCTGCGCAACGAGATGCGCAGCTACCTCGATCGCGGCTACCGCGTGGTCAAGATGAAAATCGGCGGCGCGGATCTCGCCGAGGACCGGCGGCGCATCGAGGCCGTGCTCGCCGAAATCGGCCGCGATGCGCAGCTCGCGGTCGATGCCAACGGCCGCTTCGACCTCGAAACCGCGATCGCCTACGCGAAAATGCTGCGCGACTATCCGCTGTTCTGGTACGAGGAAGCCGGCGATCCGCTGGATTTCGCGCTGCAGGCGGCGCTCGCCGAGTTCTACCCCGGCCCGATGGCCACCGGCGAAAACCTGTTCAGCCACCAGGACGCGCGCAACCTGCTGCGCTATGGCGGCATGCGTCCCGACCGCGACTGGCTGCAGTTCGACTGCGCGCTGTCCTACGGCCTCTGCGAATACGAACGGACGCTGGATGTGCTCAAAGTCGCCGGCTGGTCGCCGGCGCGCTGCATCCCGCACGGCGGCCACCAGATGTCACTCAACATCGCCGCCGGCCTCGGCCTCGGTGGCAACGAAAGTTACCCTGACCTGTTCCAGCCCTATGGCGGATTCCCGGACGGCGTGCGGGTGGAGAACAGCCTGATCACCATGCCCGAACTGCCGGGCATCGGCTTCGAAGGCAAAGCCGACCTGATCAAGGTGATGCGCGAGCTGGCACAGTAAGCAGCGCAATCAGCAACGCCGTAGGCGCGCGCCGCCGCGTTCAGCCGTGGCCGACGGCGCCCTCGTCACGCTCGCAATGCGCGGCGGCCGCCAGCGCTGTGGCCACCAGTTCAGTCGCCAGTTGCTGCCCGACCGCGTAGGGCGCGTGCAGCATCGCCGTGCGCACTGCCAGCGCCATCGCAAGTGCCTGCATCACGTCGCCGTTGGCAGTGTTGCCCAGCACCTTCAGTTCACGGTCGATCATGCCCAGCACCGATCCGAGCAGCTGCGACACGCGCATCGCCGACTGGGTTTCTGCATGCAGCGGGAATTCGAAGGCGATTTTTTCACCGGTGGCGGTGGTGACGTCGTAGGGAAGGCTCTGTGCCATGGAAAATCCTCAATGCCGGAAGATGCAACCATCTTAACAGCGCCCTCTACCTGCGCCGGACATGAAAACGGCCCCGAACCGGGGCCGTTTATTGACTGGCGGAGAGGGTGGGATTCGAACCCACGGTACCCTTGCGAGTACTCCGGTTTTCGAGACCGGTACATTCAACCACTCTGCCACCTCTCCAGAAATCTGATGGCAATGCAAAAGTGCCGAGGGGCGCGATTCTACCAGCCTTAGCGGACCGGCTCCAGCGCCTTCAGGCCGCCCATGTACGGCTGCAGCACGGCCGGGATGTCCACCCCGCCATCGGCACGCTGGTAATTTTCCAGTACTGCAACCAGCGTACGGCCGACCGCGAGGCCGGAACCGTTGAGGGTATGCACCGGCTCGGCCTTGTTTTTGTCATTGCGGAACCGCGCCTGCATGCGCCGGGCCTGGAAGCCCTCGAAATTGCTGCAGGAGGAAATCTCGCGGTAGGCGTTCTGGCCCGGCAGCCAGACTTCGATGTCATAGGTTTTGGCCGAGGAGAATCCCATGTCACCGGTGCACAGCGTCATTGTCCGGTACGGCAGGCCGAGCTTTTTCAGGATCATTTCGGCGTGGCCGGTCAGTTCTTCCAATCCCTCGTAGGATTTCTCCGGATGGATGATCTGCACCAGCTCGACCTTTTCGAACTGGTGCTGGCGGATCATGCCGCGGGTGTCCTTGCCATAGGAGCCGGCCTCGCGGCGGAAACAGGGCGTGTGGCAGACGAACTTCATGGGCAGCTGCGCAGCCGCGAGGATTTCGCCGCGCACGATGTTGGTCACCGGCACTTCGGCGGTGGGGATCAGGTAGAGTCCGTCGGCAGTCACCGCAAACTGGTCGTCCTCGAATTTCGGGAACTGCCCGGTGCCGCGCATTGAATCGGCATTGACCAGGTACGGCGCATAGACCTCGGTGTAACCGTGCTCCTGCGTGTGCACATCGAGCATGAACTGCGCCAGTGCGCGGTGGAGTCGCGACAGCCCGCCTTTCATCAGCACGAAGCGCGCGCGCGCAATCTTGGTCGCCGTCTCGAAATCGAACAGGCCGAGGCCTTCGCCGATGTCGACATGATCCTTCGGCGCAAATTCAAATTTGCGCGGTTCACCGGCACGCCGCACTTCGACATTGGCATCGGCATCCCTGCCCGCCGGCACACCGGCATGCGGCACATTGGGCACATGCATCAGGAAATCGTTGAGCCTGAGCTGCACCTCGTCGAGTTTCGCTTCCAGCGCCTTCAGCTGGTCAGCCTGGGCGTTCACCTCGGCCATCAGCTGCGACGCATCTTCCTTTTTGGCCTTCAACTGGCCGATCTGCTTCGACAGTGCGTTGCGCCTTGCCTGCAGGTCCTGCGTTTCGGTCTGTATGGTCTTGCGTTCCTGTTCCAGCGCGGCAAACTGCGCGGTGTCCAGAACGAAACCACGGTCGGCCAGCCGCGCGGCAACCGCCTGCAGATCGGCCCTCAGTGTCTGTATGTCGAGCATTTCCGTCTCAAATCAAGGTTGTTCTGCAGATGATGCATGGGCAGCATACCCAGTCCGGCAGCGGATCCTGATGCTGAAAAGAACCGCAATTATCGGCCAGATCATCCGCAGCAGCCAGTCCTTGACAGCGCGGTGACAGCCCTTCTACAGTGCACCCGCCCGCCAATCACACCATGCCGACGATACGCACCCCAAATATTCCGGGCTTCATTCCGGCGCGCGCCAAACCCCGTACGCATTTCCCCGCCGGCGCCTGCGACTGCCATGCCCATGTGTTCGGGCCGCAGGACCGTTTTCCCTACCTGGACAACGCCGCCTACATCCCGCCCGACGCGGTGACCGCGGACTATGCGGGCATGCTGAAAAACAACGGCTGCGACCGCGGAGTGCTGGTGCAGCCCAGCGTCTACGGCAGCGACAACCGCTGCATGGTCGACGCACTGCGCTCCGGCATGCATGACTTGCGCGGCATCGCGGTGGTCGATGCCGGCGTGTCCGACAGCGAACTCGCCGACCTGGATGCCGCCGGCGTGCGCGGCGTGCGCATCAACCTCGCCTCCGAAACCGGAGGACTGACGCTTGCCGACGGCGAGCGCCTGGCGCCGCGGCTGAAGGAACTGGGCTGGCACCTGCAGTTCTACCTGGATCTGCCGAATATGCCGGAGGCTGAAGCCAAACTCGCGAAACTGCCGATCACCATCGTCATCGACCACTTCGCGCGCTGCCAGGCCGCGGACGGGATTGATGCGCCGGCCTTCAGGGCCCTGCAGCGGCTGCTCAGCCGCGACAACTGCTGGGCCAAGATCATGGGCCCTTATTTCATCTCCCAAAACCCGCCCCTGTATCCGGAAGTGACGCCCCTGGCGCGGGCGCTGGTCGCCACGGCACCGGAGCGGATTGTCTGGGGCAGCGACTGGCCGCATCCCGGCGCGCGCGCCCTGATGCCCGAAGATCATGTGCTGGCCGACCTGCTGGCGGCATGGGTTCCGGACGAGACGCTGCGCCGCAGGGTGCTGGTCGATAATCCGGCGCGGCTTTACGGCTTCTGAAAGCCATGGGCGACAGTCTGCTGCGGCAATGGCTCAAGACACCGGCAATGGTCGGCGCCATCCTCCCGTCTTCGCGCCATCTGGCGCGGGCGATGGCGCGCCATGCCGGGGCAAGCAACGCGCTGGTCGAACTGGGCGCGGGCACCGGCACGATCACCCGCGAACTGGTGCGCCAGCACCCCGGCGTGCCGCTGATCCTGTTCGAACAGAATTCGACTCTGGCCAGCCGGCTGCACAGTCATTTTCCCCACGCGGAAATCATTGCCGAATGTTTTCATCAGCGTGCCGACCGGCTGGCACAATTGCCCGAACGCGCGGTTTTTGTGTCGTCGCTGCCGTTTCGCTCACTGCCCGCAGACATTGCAATACCCACGATCTCGGCACTGCAACAGCTGCTGAGCGGACATCCGCAGCGGCGGCTGATCCAGTTCACCTACCAGCCCCGGGCACCGTTCAGGGCGCCGGCCGGACTCGCATGGCGTCGTTATGTCACGGTCTGGCGCAACGCGCCGCCGGCGGGGATATGGGAGTTGGCCATGCCGGACCGGCAAAGCCGGGACGATCTCGCAGCCTGAACTCAGGATCCGCCGTCTTCGCGGCGTTTTTTGATGGCTTCCCGGTCAAGCGCCCGGAAATGTTCCAGCCGTTCCCTGATTTTCGCCTCGAGGCCGCGCTCGACGGGTTCGTAGAAGGGCTCCGGCGACAGGCCTTCCGGAAAATAATTCTCGCCCGCGGCATAAGCACCCGCCTCGTCGTGGGCGTAGCGGTAATCGCGACCGTAACCCAGGTCTTTCATCAGTTTCGTCGGCGCGTTGCGCAGATGTTCGGGCACCGGCCGCGACCCGTCGCCACGCACCAGCTCCCGCGCGCGGTTCCAGGCCACGTAGGCCGCGTTGCTCTTTGCCGCCACCGCCAGGTACAGCGTGGCCTCTGCCAGGGCCAGTTCACCTTCCGGCGAGCCAAGGCGTTCGTAGGTCTCGCAGGCGTCGAGCGCCATGCGCAGCGCGCGCGCATCGGCAAGACCGATGTCCTCCACCGCCATGCGGATCAGCCTGCGGCCGAGGTACAGCGGATCGGCGCCGCCGTCGAGCATCCGCAGCAGCCAGTACAGCGCCGCATCCGGCGCCGAACCGCGCACCGCCTTGTGCAGTGCCGAGATCTGGTCGTAGAACGCGTCACCTCCCTTGTCGAAGCGGCGCAGGCTCTGCGTCAGCGTCTGCCTGACAAAGGTTTCGTCAACATCAGCCCGCCCCGCCTGTGCGGCAGCCGTGGCCACCTGCTCCACCAGGTTGAGCAGACGGCGCGCATCACCATCGGCAGAGGCCACCAGGGCATCGCGGGCGGAATCCAATAATTTGAATGAAAACAACGACTTGTCGATGGCGCGCTGGAGCAGCCCGGCGAGTTCATCCGCGCCCAGGGGCTGCAGCACATACACCGCGGCACGCGACAGCAATGCGCTGTTGACCTCGAACGACGGATTCTCGGTGGTGGCCCCGATGAAGGTGATCAGGCCCTGCTCGACAAACGGCAGGAAGGCATCCTGCTGCGATTTGTTGAAGCGGTGCACCTCGTCAACGAACAGGATGGTGCGCCTGCCGCTCTGTTGCAGCACGGTCTCGGCACGCGCCACCGCCTCGCGGATTTCCCGGACGCCGGCGAGCACCGCGGAAATCGCGATGAACTCGGCATCGAAGCCCTGCGCCATCAGCCGCGCCAGCGTGGTCTTGCCGACGCCGGGCGGTCCCCAGAGAATCATCGAATGCGGTTTGCCGGCCTCGAAAGCCAGCCGCAGCGGCTTGCCGGGACCCAGCAGGTGCTGCTGGCCGGCAACTTCGTCAAGCGTGCGCGGCCGCATCCGCTCGGCCAGCGGCGCATCGGGTTCACGTTTGGCGAAAAGATCACTCACTGCGGGTCGCCCGCTGCGGACCGGCTGCCGGTCATTCGCTGATGACGTCAGCGCCCTTGGGCGGCGTGAAGCGGAACACTTCCGCGGCGATCGACGGGTTGCGTTCGATGTCGGCAAAGGTGATCACCGTGATCTGCCCGAACTGGTCGCGCAGTTCCATCGCCGCAAGCCCTGACTTGCCGAAACCCATGCGCACGCGTTCGAAGGCGGTGTCGCGGCTTTTCGGCACCGCATCCAGCCAGTCGAGCCCGTCCTTGCTGCCGGAGTCGGACAGTGTGAAATCGCGTTCGAGGTCATTGCTGCCGGCAAGCAGCGCCGCCGGACTCGCGCCCAGCGCCCGGTCAAGCTTGCGCACCGTGACCTGGTTGAGATCCTTGTCGTAGATCCACAGCCGCGTGCCGTCGCCGACGATGGTCTGCTCGTAGGGCTTGACGTAATCCCAGCGGAACTTGCCGGGCCGCGAAAACTGCATCACGCCCTGGGCCTGCTGCAGGGGTTTCAGGTTCCGGTCGAGCACCATCTGCGCAAAGCGCGCTTTCACCGATTGCGTCTGGCCGAGGAAGGACTTCAGGGCGGCGGTGCCGGAAGCGGAAACAAGCCCGGGCAACAGGCACAGCAGGAACAGGATGATTTTCATTTACGGGCTCTTGCGCGCGCGCTCGATGTTGACAATGCGCCCCGAACGCAGCGACACCGTGGTCAGGAAGGGATTCGCCACGGTCGGGAAATAATAGTACGACTTGAGGCCCTCGCGCATGTTGTCCATGGCGTGATGATCAGGCTTTCCGGCACGCAGCACCAGTTCGCCTTCAGTCATGCCGTGCTCGAGGCGGATGTAGACATCGAAGGCCATGCCCCGCGGCGGCGGTTCCGCGGCAGCGGCGGCGGCACACCACAGTCCCGCGGCAACAATCAGCATACGGATCAGCATGGTCATCAGACCCCGTGCAGACGCAAAAGTTTGGTCCGGCCGCAGGTCAGTCGGCATCCGCCGCCGAAGCCGGAGCCAGCACCTCGCGGTTGCCGTTGGACTGCATCGATGACACCAGGCCGGAACGCTCCATCTGCTCGATCAGCCGCGCAGCACGGTTGTAACCGATGCGCAGGTGCCGCTGCACCAGGGAAATCGACGGCCGCCGGGTCTTCAGCACGATGGCAACCGCCTGGTCATACAGCGGATCAGACTCGCCGTTGCCGCCTTCGCCCCCTTCGCCGCCGGCCTCCGCCGAAGACTCGGGGCTTTCAAGGATCTCGTCGATGTACTGCGGCTGCGCCAGGCTCTTCAGGTGGTCGACCACCTTGTGCACTTCCTGGTCATCGACAAAAGCACCATGCACCCGCTGGGTGTAGCCCTGGCCCGGCGGCAGATAAAGCATGTCGCCCTGGCCGAGCAGCGCTTCCGCGCCCATCTGGTCAAGGATGGTGCGCGAATCCACCTTGGCGGACACCTGGAAGGCGATCCGCGTCGGAATGTTGGCCTTGATCAGGCCGGTGATCACGTCCACCGAAGGCCGCTGGGTGGCAAGGATCAGGTGCACGCCGGCCGCGCGCGCCTTCTGCGCCAGCCGTGCAATCAGCTCCTCGATCTTCTTGCCGACCACCATCATCAGGTCTGCCAGTTCGTCGATCACGACCACGATCAGCGCCATCTCGACCAGCGGCACCGGATTGTCCGGGGTCGAGGCGATCGGATTCATCAGCGGCGTTTTTTTCTTTTCGGCCTCGCGCACCTTCTGGTTGAAACCGGCCATGTTGCGCACGCCCAGCACCGACATCAGCTTGTAGCGCCGCTCCATCTCGCCGACACACCAGTTGAGCGCATTGGCCGCCTGGCGCATGTCGGTCACCACCGGCGCCAGCAGATGCGGAATGCCTTCGTAAACCGACAGCTCCAGCATCTTCGGATCGACCAGGATCAGCCTGACCTGCGACGGCGGCGCCTTGTAGAGCAGCGACAGGATCATCGCGTTGATCGCCACCGATTTGCCGGAGCCTGTGGTGCCGGCGACCAGCAGATGCGGCATGCGCGCAAGATCGGCCACCACCGGATGGCCGGCAATGTCCTTGCCCAGTGCCAGCGTCAGCGGCGAACCCATGTCGGCATAGACCTGCGAACTGAGGATTTCCGACAGGCGCACCACCTGCCGCTTCGGGTTGGGTATCTCCAGCCCCATGCAGCTCTTGCCGGGAATGGTCTCCACCACGCGGATGCTCATCACCGACAGCGCCCGCGCAAGGTCGCGCACCAGGTTGATGATCTGGCTGCCCTTGACCCCCACTGCCGGCTCGATCTCGAAACGCGTCACCACCGGGCCCGGATAGGCGGCCAGCACCTTCACCTCGACGCCGAAGTCGAGCAGCTTTTTCTCGATCAGCCGGGACGTGAACTCCAGCGTGTCGGCGGAAACCGTCTCGACATTGGCATCGGCCTCGTCGAGCAGCCCCAGCGGCGGCAGCAGCGAATCGGGCAGGTCGCCGAACAGCGGCACCTGCTTCTCGCGCTCGACTCTCGCCGATTTCGGAATCTCGACCGGCGGCGGTTCGATGCGCACCGGCTCACGGGCCTCGATTTTTTTCTTGCTGCCTTCCACCTTGTCTTCGCGGGCGACCAGCGCCTCCGCGCCCGCCTTGCGGTCGGCGCGTTCCTGCAGCTTGGCGACGACAAAGGCATAAAAACGCTCCGACCAGTCGCCGATGCGCTCGATGACCGTCAGCCAGGAAATTCCCGTAAACAGGCTGAGCCCTGCCGCCAGCAGCACCAGCAGCAGCAGGGTCGCGCCGGTGAAGCCGGCAATCGCCGCAAGGCCGTTGCCCGCCAGGGCGCCCAGAACGCCGCCCGGCGCACCCGGCAGCGCCGCCGTCAGACTGTGCAGCCGCAGCGACTCGATGCCGCTGCTTGCGGTCAGCAGCACCAGGAACCCGATCAGCATGACCACCTGCGAACGACGGTCGGTTGCCGCGACCGTCTCGATGCGGCGAAAACTCCACAGCACCAGCGCCCCGCACAGCGCAACCCACCAGTAGGCCGAAAGCCCGAACATGAACAGCATCAGGTCGGCGACATGGGCCCCGACCAGCCCGCCTGCATTGCCGATGCGCTCGGCGGCGACACTGTGCGACCAGCCCGGGTCCCCCTTGCTGAACGTGAAAAGCACCAGCAGCAGGTAAAGCGCACCGGCCAGGAACGCAAGCCACCACGATTCGCGCAGCAGCGCGGCCAGTTTCGGCGGCAGCGGGTTGCGCGCGGCTTTGGCATCGGTGGATTTATCGCTGGCCGGCATCAGTTGGTCGTTGGTTTTGAGAGGGGATCCGAATCCGCAGGATTATAAGTGATATGCGAAAGACGCCGGCGCGCCGCCATGCGTCGGGAGTCACAAAAAACAAACCCCGCCATCAGGCGGGGTTTGTTCGCTGCGCGCCACGGTGTTCAGCGCACGATGCATTCCTGGCTGGCGCCGCCGCCGACTGCGCCACCGCCGATGCCCAGCGTGAACGGCAGCTGGGCGAGGTTCAGGCCGGGATCGCCAGGCAGCAGCACCGGCGGCTTGTTCGGGTCCTGCGCAAAGCCGAACTGCCCTTCGTTGACCAGCTGGCTGCCTCCCTGCGTCTCCATGATGTAACTGCCGGTGTAGGTCGTGTGATAGGTGCCGGGCTCGAGATTTCCGCAGTCCGACGCGCAAGCCACGGTGTCGCCGGAGGAACCACGGATGCCGATGGTGGCGGTCGAGGTGCCGATTTTGTACGCGTCCTGATTGCCGCGTTTGCCGATCAGGCCCGTCACCGTCCGCAGGCCGCCTTTCAGCAGCCGCATGAACATGCCGTCGTTCTGGGGCGCGTCCTGGTTGAAGGAATACGTCTCGAGCTTCATCGTGCTGTTCGGACGCATCGTCGCCGCGCTGCCGTCGGTGAAGTTGATCTGTGCATAACTGTCGCGCTGGGTGGTCAGCACGTCCCCGGGCTGGACTTCGGATTTCTGGGACAGGATGCGCACCGAACCGTCGGGACGCTGCACCGACATGGTTCCGCTCAGATGGGTCACAACTCCGGCGCCCGCGGCAAAGGCGCTCGCTGCCGCCAGAAAAATAGCCATGCCCGTCACGCTACGCAGAAACCATTTGATCGACATCATGATCAGCCCCCTTTGGCGCAGTTCGGCCCTGCGCTGGCAATGCATTTAAACAACCATCTGTACAAGTTCATTTTTATACCATAAGTCCGTGCATTGTGAGGGAAAGCCGCGTCCGGCATGCGGGCCAAGCCCCTGAAAACGTGAGAAAAATCACGAGGGCAGGAGAAAGGGCCCGTACCCTGCCATCGGCACCCTGAAGTGCGCCACACCGCCTCAGGCCGAACCGCGATGCGCCATGGACGGGTGATCGATCACGAAAATCTTGCGCTTCTCGGTGCGGATCAGATTCTTCTCCTGCAGGTCCTTGACCACCCGGCTGACCATTTCGCGCGATGCGCCGATCATCCTGGCGATCTCCTGCTTGGCCGGTGCCCGCTGCACCACCCATTGCCCGTCAACCTGTTCGGCCATGTCGATGATCAGGCGCGCCACACGGCCATAGACGTCGATCAGCGCAAGGCTTTCGATCTTGCGGTCGGCATCACGCAGGCGCTTGACCAGGTTGCGCAGGACCAGCATCGCCACCTCTCCGTTGCCCTGCAGGCAGGACAGGAACGCAGTCCGCGGCAGGCGCAGGATCTCGCAAGGCTCCAGCGCTTCCACCGTGGCGGAACTGGGCAGCCCGTCCAGCAGCCCCATTTCGCCGACGAATTCCTGCGCCCCCATCAGACTGAGAATGACTTCGCGGCCCTCCTCGTCGGGAATAAGCACCTTCACCCTGCCGGACAGGATGATGTAGAGGCCATCCGTCTCTTCGCCGGCGCGCAGGATCGCCGACCCGCGGGAGTAGCTGCGGTGCTGCCCCCAGGATGCAACCGTGGCGATCTGCTCGTCGGAAAATGACGAAAACAGGGGGACCGTTTTCAGGATCTGCGGGTTGAGGGCGACTGGCGTGGGCATGGATTTGATCGCTGTTGTCCTGTTGTGAACACTTGCAGGGACTCCAATTGCAGCATGTTGCCAGAATGCGGAGCAATAGTCATGCCCGCGTCATTGGCGAACACAGCGCCCTGCTGCCCGGCATTTCCTGTGCAACGCATCGGGGGAAACCGCTGGTCAAGGCCGCGAATATCGCAACGCCCCCACCAAACTGCTACATTCCCCCCTTTCCCACAAGCACCCCCTTTTTCACATCATGACTGACACCACCAGACATTGCCGGGTCCTCATCCTCGGCTCCGGCCCCGCCGGATACTCCGCCGCCGTTTATGCCGCCCGTGCCAACCTGAAGCCGGTGCTGATCACCGGACTCGCCCAGGGCGGACAACTGATGACCACCACCGATGTCGACAACTGGCCCGCCGATGCCGACGGCGTGCAGGGTCCCGAATTGATGGCGCGCTTCCAGAAACATGCCGAGCGCTTCAACACCGAGATCATTTTCGACCACATCCACACCGTGCGCCTGAAGGACACGCCGATCACCCTGGTCGGCGACCAGGGCACCTACACCTGTGACACGCTGATCATCGCCACCGGCGCCTCGGCGATGTACCTGGGCCTGCCCTCGGAAGAAAAATTCATGGGCAAGGGCGTCTCGGGCTGCGCGACCTGCGACGGCTTCTTCTACAAGAACCAGGAAGTCGCAGTCATCGGCGGCGGCAACACCGCGGTCGAGGAGGCGCTGTACCTCACCAACATCGCGAGCCATGTCACCATCGTTCACCGACGCGACAAATTTCGCGCCGAAGCCATACTCGTCGACAAGCTCAATGAGCGCGTCGCCGCCGGCAAGGCCACCCTGCTCTGGGATCACGTGCTCGACGAAGTGCTGGGTGACAACAGCGGGGTCACCGGCATGCGGGTCAAACATGCCAAAACCGGCGCCACCACCGAAAAGAAACTGCAGGGCGTGTTCATCGCCATCGGCCACAAGCCCAACACCGGGATCTTCGAGGGCCAATTGGAGATGAAAAACGGCTACATCATCACGCAGGGCGGCAACAACGGCAACGCGACCGCAACCAGCATCCCCGGCGTGTTCGCCGCCGGCGACGTGCAGGACCACGTCTACCGCCAGGCCGTCACCAGCGCCGGCACCGGCTGCATGGCCGCGCTCGACGCGCAGAAATACCTCGAAGGCAAGGGCCTCGTCTGAGGCCGCGCGGCGGGGGACAGCTTGAAGCGTGTACGCACACGCCCCGCCGCCCCGGCTGCGCCTGCCGCGCCGGAAGACCCCGCGCTGCTTGAGGCACTGGCCGGCGTCACCCCCCTGGCGCCGCTCAACCGCGCAAAACTGGTGCGGCCGCGGCCGCGACCTGTCGCCGTGCAGCGCGAGCTCGACGAACGCGCGGCCCTGCGCGACAGCCTCAGCGACAGTCCGGCCTGGGAACAGGGTCTGGAAAGCGGCGATGAACTGCAGTTCCTGCGCGACGGCATTTCCAGGCAGCAACTGAAGAAACTTCGCCGCGGCCACTGGGTGGTCCAGGGCCACCTCGATCTTCACGGCCATACCGCGGCGGAGGCGCGCCCGCTGACGGCGGAATTCCTCGCCCGCTGCCTGCGCGACGGCGTACGCTGCGTGCGCATCGTCCACGGCAAGGGACTGCGCTCGCCCAACCGCGAACCGGTGCTGAAGAAGAAATTGTCGGGCTGGCTGGCCCAGCGCGACGAAGTCCTGGCCTACTGCCAGGCGCCGCTGACCGACGGCGGCGGCGGTGCGGTGCTGGTTTTGCTGCGAACTGCGAAGCGGGCTCCTGCGGACGGCGGGACGCGCCGCAGTCGATGACGAAAAACCGCGGTCAGACCGCGGCTTCGTCGGTTTCGCCGGTGCGGATGCGGATCACCTGCGCGACATCGCTGACGAATATCTTGCCATCACCGATCTTGCCGGTACGGGCAGCCTTGACCACCGCATCAATCGCCTGATCAAGCAACTTGTCCGGAATCACCACCTCGACCTTCACCTTGGGCAGGAAATCCACGACGTACTCCGCGCCGCGGTAAAGCTCGGTATGCCCCTTCTGCCGGCCGAAGCCCTTGACCTCGGTCACGGTCAGCCCGCTGACGCCCATCTCGGACAGTGCCTCGCGGACCTCATCCAGTTTGAAGGGCTTGAATATCGCTTCGATTTTTTTCATCTCGACTCCGGCGGCTGGTGGACGGAAGAAAGAATATCACAAGGCACAGAGCCGGCCCCCGCTCAGTGCCTGAACTTGTTGGTGATCGGATAACGCCAGTCCTTGCCGAAGCCGCGGCTGGTGATGCGGATGCCGACCGGCGACTGGCGGCGCTTATATTCACTGATGCGGATCAGCCGGATCACGCGATCGACATCCGCGGGCGCATAACCCTGGGAAATGATTTCCTGCGGGCTGCGGTACTGCTCGACATAGGCCTCCATGATCGCGTCAAGCACGTCGTACGGCGGCAGGCTGTCCTGGTCTTTCTGGTCGGGCCGCAGTTCCGCCGAGGGCGCGCGCTCGATCACCCGCCGCGGAATCACCGGCGACACCGTGTTGCGGTATTCAGCCAGCCGGTAGACCAGAGTCTTCTTCAGGTCCTTCAGCACCGCGAAACCGCCCGCCATGTCGCCATAAAGCGTTGCATAGCCGGTGCCCATCTCGCTTTTGTTGCCGGTGGTGAGCACGATGGCGCCGGTCTTGTTCGACATCGCCATCAGCAGCGTGCCGCGGATGCGGGCCTGCAGGTTTTCCTCGGTAACGTCGTCTTTCAGCCCGCGGAACTGCTCGGCCAGCGCCGAGCGGAAAGCATCAAACACCGGCCTGATCGCGATCTCTGAATATCGCGAGCCCATCGCCTGCGCCTGCGCCCTGGCGTCCTCGCAGCTCATGTCCGCGGTGTACTGCGAAGGCATCATCACCGCATGCACCCTGTCGGCGCCCAGCGCGTCGACCGCCACCGCCAGCGTCAGCGCGGAATCGATGCCGCCTGACAGGCCCAGCAGCGCGCCGGGAAAACCGTTCTTGCCGAGATAGTCGCGCACGCCCAGCGTCAGGGCGCCGTATACATCCTGCTCGAGCGAAACCGCCGGTGCAATCTCTCCCTTCACCGGCACACCGTTTACCAGTTCGACCAGCGCCAGCGCCTCCCGGAAAGCGGGCAGCTGGTGCGTCAGTTCGCCGCTGCCGTCAACGGCAAACGAGGCGCCGTCAAAGACCAGTTCATCCTGTCCGCCGACCTGGTTGGCATAAATCACCGGCATGCCGGTCCTGCCGACGCGCTCGCGCACCACCTCGTGCCGCGTCAGCTGCTTGTTGACATGGTACGGCGAGGCATTGAGCACCAGCAGCAACTGCGCGCCTGCATCGCGCGCGGCTTTCGCCGCCGGTTCCTCCCAGACGTCGGCGCAGATGTTGATGCCGATGCGCAGCCCCTCGTGCTCGAACACGCAGGGCTCGTCTCCGGAATCGAAATAACGCTCCTCGTCAAACACCGTGTAGTTGGGCAGCGTGCGCTTGAGGTAGGTTGCAATCACCCTGCCGTCACGGATCACCGAGGCCGCGTTGTAGCGCCTGCCGCCGGCCTGGTGGGGATGGCCGAGCACCAGGGTGATACCGCGGGTCTCCGCGGCGATGCGGTGGAAGGCGCGGTCACAGGCGGCGAAAAAATCGTCGCGCAGCAGCAGGTCTTCCGGCGGGTAGCCGCACAACACCAGCTCGGTGGTCAGCAACAGGCCCGCTCCCTGCGCTTTTGCCTTCGCTGCCGCATCGATGATCAGGGCCGCATTGCCGTCAAGATCGCCGACGGTGACGTTCAACTGCGCAATCGCTATTTTCATGTTGCTAATATATCATCGGCGCGCATCACCTTTGACACTCCACCGCCCCGCAAAATCTCCCGCACAAGCGACCCACCATGCTGCACTGGCTGCATTATTACCGGGCACGCCTGCAACTCGCGCTGCGCCGGCCGGATGGCGCCGTCGCCGCGTACCGCGATGCGCTGGCCGCCAACCCGCGCTTTGCCCTGGCCGCCGCCGGAATGGGTTATCTCGAAGCCACCCGCCGCCAGTGGGAATCCGCGGCAACGGCATTCCGGCAATCGCTGGACATCAACCCGGAAGACGCTGACATCTGGTTCAACCTGGGTTATGTGCGCCAGCAGCAGGAGGACGACCTCGAAGCAATCCGCTGCTTCGAGCGCGCCGTCGGACTGAGGCGCAGCCTTGACCGCGCCTGGTTCGGCCTCGGCCTCATCCACCGCCGTCGCGGCGAAAATGACAAGGCCGTCAAGGCCTTCAGGACCGCCGCCGACCTGCAGCCGATGAACCCCTACGCCTGGCAGGAACTGGCCATGGCGCAGCTGGCCCTGGGCAATGTGCGGGAAGTGCGCCGCATCATCAGCCATCTCTCCGGCTTCGATCCGCAGATGACACGCCTGCTGATCCGCGACACCGGCCAGCACCCCGAGGACGTCAAATTGCAGTGAAACTGCAGGTGGTCTCCTCCCTCGCCGACGTGGCTGCAGAGGCATGGAACCGGCTCGCAGGCAGTGACCCCTTCCTGCGCCACGCCTTCCTCCATGCACTGCATGAAACCGGCTGTGCCTGCCCCGACACCGGCTGGGCCCCGCAATACCTGCTGCTGTACGACGGCGACACGCTGGCGGGTGCAATGCCGCTGTACCTGAAAAACCATTCCTACGGCGAATACGTCTTCGACTGGGCCTGGGCCGATGCCTACCACCGCCACGGCCTCGATTACTACCCCAAGCTGCTTGCCGCCATCCCCTTCACCCCGGTCGTCGGCGCACGCCTGCTGGCGCATGAACCCGGACACCGCGACCTGCTGGCTGCAGGCGCGCTGGAACTGGCGAAGCAGACCGGAACAGGTTCCCTGCATGTGCTGTTCCCCGCCCCCTCCGATCTCGAATGCCTGCGCCGCCACGGCTTCCTGTTGCGCCAGGGCCGGCAGTTCCACTGGCACAACGAGGACTATGCCGACTTCGACGGTTTTCTCGCCCGCCTCAGCCACGACAAGCGCAAGAAAATCCGCCAGGAGCGGCGCAAGGTGCGCGAAGCCGGGATCAGTTTCCGCTGGCTCGAGGGCGAGGCCATCGGCGAGGAGGACTGGCGCTTCTTCGCGCGCTGTTATCGCCAGACCTACCGCGAGCATCATTCCTCGCCCTACCTCAACCTCGAATTTTTCCGCCGCATCGGCGCAACGATGCCGGAAAACCTGGTGATGATCGTCGCACAACGGGAAAACCGCGCCATCGCCGCATCACTGCTGGTGCGCGACGGCGAACGCGTCTGCGGCCGCCACTGGGGCGCCGTCGAACACCACCCGCTGCTGCACTTCGAGGCCTGTTATTACCAGGGCATCGAATACGCGATCGCCCGCGGCCTGAAAGTCTTCGAGGGCGGAGCACAGGGGGAACACAAGATGGCGCGCGGCCTGCTGCCGGTGGCCACGCAGTCGGCGCACTGGCTCGCCCATCCCGAATTCGCCTCGGCTGTCGGGAAATTCCTCGACCGCGAGACCGAATTGATGGAACAGCACGGGCGCGAACTCGCGGCACGCAATCCGTTCAAGGCTGTCTGACCCCGCCGCAGCGGCCCGCTTGCCGTATAGTTACGCAACTTTCACCGGAACAGAGCCATGAAGTTCTGCAGCAACTGCGGCGCCGCCGTCGCGCTCAAAATCCCCGCCGGCGACACGCTGCCGCGCCACGTCTGCGACGCCTGCGGCACGATTCATTACCAGAATCCGAAAATGATCGTCGGCTGCATCGCCGAATGGGAAAGCCGCATCCTGCTCTGCCGCCGCGCGATCGAGCCGCGCCATGGACTGTGGACCGTGCCGGCCGGATTCATGGAAAACGGCGAAACCACCGCACAGGGCGCCGCCCGCGAGACTCTGGAGGAAGCCAACGCAAGGGTCGAAATCGGGCCGCTCTATGCAATGTACAACATCCCGCACATCAACCAGGTCTACATCCTGTTCCGCGCGCGGCTGCTCGATCTCGATTTCAGTGCCGGCAGCGAAAGCCTGGAAGTCCGCCTGTTCGACGAAGCGGACATTCCCTGGGAACAACTCGCCTTCGCCACGGTGCGCAACACGCTGACCCACTACTACGCCGACCGCCGGGCCGGCGAATACCGCTTCCACCTCGGCACCATCGAACGCGCGCCGGCAAAAAACTGAAGCGGCTCAGGCCGCGCGCAGGGCGTCGACGATGCCCAGCCGCGCCGCGCGCACTGCCGGCAGGAAGCCGCCGACCAGCCCCATCAGCACCGCGAACAGCAGCGAGCTCAGGGCAATCTGCGGCGTCAGCGTGAAGGTGAAGGCAAGTTCGGCAAAAGATTGCCAGTTCAGCGTCGAGATCTGGATGAACTGCATCAGCGAAGCCAGCGCCACCCCGCAGACGCCCCCGACAAGTCCCAGCAGCACTGCCTCAAGCAGGAAGGTCGCGAGGATGCTGGAGCGGCGGAAACCCAGCGCGCGCAAGGTGCCGATCTCGCCGGTGCGGTTGGCCACCGCGGCGTACATCGTGATCGTCGCGCCGATCATCGCGCCCACCGAAAAGATCACCGACAGCGTCAGCCCGAGGTAGCTGATGAAGTTCGACAGCGCCTTCGACTGCTCCTCGAAGAACTCGCGCTCCGGCTTCACGTCCAGCGTCAGGCGCGGATCGTCCTCCAGCCGCGCCTTCAGCGCCGGCAACTGCGCGGGATCGGCCAGACGGCCGACCACGGCCGACCAGGCGTTGCGGCGGAAGGCCTGCTGCAGTTGCTCCGCATCCGCCCAGACCTCGGAATCGTAGGCCGAACCCCGGGCCTCGAAATGGCCAACCACCCGCCACTCCCGACCGCCGAAACGCAGCAGCGAACCCACGGCAGCGCCATCGAAACGTCTGGCAATGCTGGCGCCGATGATGACTTCCGTGGAGCCGGGACGGAACGCGCGCCCCTCGATGATCCGCAGCTGCGGCCGCAACTCGAATGCCGCTTCACCGACGCCGCGGGTGGTGACATTGGTGGCGACGCCGGAGCCCTGCTTGGGCAGCGTGATCAGCACCACCACTTCCTTCGATACGAGCCTGAGACCGCCGGGACCGATCGCGATCTCGGGCTGGGTCTCGACGATCGCCGCCTGCGCGCGCTCGACCACGCTGGAAATCTCCGCGCCGGCTGCACGGCGCGTCACGTGCACATTGTCGGGCTGGCCGGTGGCGACCAGCGACTGGCGCAGGCCCGTGTCCAGCATCTGCACGGCGGCAAACACGAACACCACCAGCGCCATGCCGCCCGCGGTCAGCACCGTCGTCAGCCTGCGCGTCCACAGGTTGCGCAGCGTGTAGGAAAACGGGATCGCCCGGACCATCACTAATCCTGCAAATGGTTATCAAACCATTTGCAGCAAATACCTCCCCTCTCCTTGCGGGAGAGGGGTCGGGGGTGAGGGACGGAAAAGCAAGTCATGCGAATTTTTTTCATCCCATCGCCCGCAGGCCGTCGACGATGCGCACCCGCGCCGCGCGCAGCGCCGGCAGCACCGCCGCGGCAACACCGACCGCCGCTGCACAGACAAGCTGCAGCTGCACGGTCGAGGTGCTGACCTCGAACACCGGGAACAGCGTGCCCATCTGCCGCGCGAACCAGTCGGCGACAGGAAAAGTCAGCGCCACACCCAGCGCCGCGCCTGCCGCCGCGATCGCCAGCGACTCGCCGAAAATGAGGCCGCCGAGAAAGCCCGGCCCGAAACCGAGCGCTTTCAGCGTCGCGTACTCGGCCATGCGTTCGCGCGCGGTCATCGCCATCGTGTTCGCCATCACCGCGAGGATGATGAAAATCACCACAAAGGAGACGATGCGGATGGCAATGACGATCGCTTCGGTCTGTTTGACGAAACCGATCTGGAAAGCCTGTTCGGTCTCGGTCAGCGTCTCCGCGGCGGAGTTGGCGAACTGGGCATCGACGGCCTTGCTGATTTCCGCGGCGCGCGCGACATCGGCGACCTGCACCACGAACACGCCGACCTGGTCGGCGCGCTGCGGCGCGCGCTGCCGCGCGCTCTCGTTGAGGTAATCCCAGTGGAAGAAAAACTGCGAGGTGTCGGTGCGCGGCGTTGCGCCGTCGTAGATCGCGCGCACGACGAACTCCCAGTTGCCGGAAAAGATCGTGCCCTTCAGCGGCACCGTATCGCCGACCCTGAAACCGTAGGTGTCCGCCAGCTTGCGGCCGACGACCGCGCCCTTGCGGTCGCGCAGGAAATCGCGCAACTGGTCTCCGGGAATGCGGTACTCCGGGTACATCCCGAGGTACGGCAGCGCGTCGATCGCGAACTGCGGGAAAAAATTCTTCGGCTCCTGGTAGACGCCGGCGAACCAGTTCGCCGCCGCGACGCTGCGCACGCCGTCGAGCGCTCGGATCTTGTCGCGGTAATGCACCGGCAGAGGCACCACCAGCGATACCGAGCTGCGGGTCACCAGGCGGTCGGGCGCCGCATTGTTGGCGCCCGAGTACCAGGCATCAACCACCGTCTGCAGCAGGCCGAAAGACAGGATCGCCACCAGCAGGCCGAGCACCGTCAGCAGCGTGCGCAGCTTGTGGCGCAGCGCGTTACGCAGGATCAGTTTCAGCAGATGCATAAAATATCAATAAAAACAAATACTTGAATACATCCTCAATCGATCAGCGAGCCCTTGTCCAGGTGTTTCAGCGTGCGTGCGCGCTGCGCCGCCGCCGGATCGTGGGTCACCATGATGATGGTCTTGCCCAGATCGCGGTTCATGCGCTCCATCAGTCCGAGAATGTCTTCCGCCGATACACGGTCAAGGTCGCCCGTGGGTTCATCAGCCACCAGGATCGCCGGATCCGAGATGATCGCGCGCGCGATCGCCACCCGCTGCTGCTGGCCGCCGGAGAGCTCCGACGGATAATGATCCATGCGGTCGGCAAGGCCGACCATCGACAGCGCGATGCCGACCCGCTCCCGGCGGTCGCGCGCGCCCAGCCCGGTCAGCAGCAGCGGCAGTTCAACGTTCTCGAAGGCCGTCAGCACCGGCATCAGGTTGTAGAACTGGAAAATGAAGCCGACGTTGCGCGCACGCCAGTCGGCCAGGCCGGCCTCGTCGAGGCTCATGATGTCGGTGCCGCCGACCCGCAGCTCGCCGCTGTCCGGACGATCGATGCCGGCAATCAGGTTCAGCAGCGTGCTCTTGCCCGAGCCCGAAGGCCCCATCAGGGCCACGAATTCCCCTGCGGCGATGTCGAGGTTGATGTCCGACAGCACCGGCACCACCTGCCCGCCGCGGCGGTACGCCTTGACGAGGTGGCGGATGGCCACCGCCGGCGCGGACTGCGGCATGGCCGGGAAGCCCTTATTTCGCCGTGACCGCCGCGCCGTCGCGCAGCTTTTCCGGCGGCCGCAGTATCACCCTGTCACCGGCGGCAACCCCGCTGACCTCGAGCAGTTCGCCGATGACCATGCCCTTCTTCACCACGACCTGCTGCGCCCTGCCGTCCTTCACCGTGAACAGCACGCTGGTGCCGTCGCGCTCGACCACGGCGGCCGGTTGCACCACGGTGCGCGCGGCCCGCTCCGCCTCCGGCACCTCCTTCCCGAGAAAAGCCACCTTGGCGCTCATCTCGGGCAGGATCCGTGGATCGGTATCGACAAAACGGATCTTCACCAGCACCGTCGCCTTCGCGCGATCGACAGTCGGCACCGTGCGGTGGACCATGCCGCGGAAACGCTCCCCCGGCAGCGCATCAAGCTGGATTTCGCTGTGTTGTCCGACACTGACCTTCGCCAGGTTGGCCTCCGAAACATCGGCCTCCACCTCCAGTGTCGACATGTCGGCCATGGTCACCACCGCCGCCTGCGAACCCAGCGCCGATGAAAACGGCGTGATCACGTCGCCGACATTGGCGTTCTTGGTCAGCACCACGCCGTCGAAAGGCGCCCGGATCAGCGTCTGCTCGACGGCAACCTGCGCCGCGCGCAGGTTGGCCTGGGCAACGGCAATCGAGGCCTTGAATCCGCTGATCGCCGCCTTCGCCTTGTCGTGGCGCGCCACCACCGCATCGTGCGCCGCCGGCGACACGAATTTCTTCGCCAGCAGTTCGCGCGAACGCTCCAGCGCGCGGCCTGCGTCCTTCAGCTCGGCTTCCCCCTGCTCAAGGTTGGCACGGGCGACATCAACACCCGCCGCAGCCTGCTTCATCTGCGCGGTGACGTCGCTGCTTTCGAGGCGCGCCAGCACCTCGCCGGCCCTGACCTGGCTGCCTTCGCGCACGTTGAGCCATTCCAGCCGGCCGGTGGCTTTCGACGCCACCGCCGCCTTGCGCTGGGCCACGACGTAGCCGGTGGCATTGAGCAGGGTGTAGGCCTGCGAGGGATAGGCCTGCGACACCGCGCTCACGTCCACCGGCAGCGCCGCATTGCGGCTCACCGTCCAGAATACGGCCGCAGCGGCGGCCAGCGCCGCCAGCCACCACCACCGGTACCTGCGCCGTCGCGGCGCAGCCGGCGCTGCATCACGATCGATGCGCAGTCGCGTCAGGTCTTCGTTGGCCAAAATGATCTAGAATCGGAAGAGGAAACGAGACTGCATTGTAGCCGGAGACCCCGATGAACGCCGCACACACGCCCGCCAAGACCAGCTTCCAGTGGGACGACCCGCTGCTGCTCGACGAACTGCTGACCGAAGAGGAACGCATGGTCCGCGACACGGCGCGCGCCTACTGCCAGGAAAAACTGATGCCGCGGGTGGTCGAAGCCAACCGCCACGAGAAATTCCACCGCGAGATCATGAACGAATTCGGCGAACTCGGCTTCCTCGGCCCGACCATCGAAGGCTACGGCTGCGCCGGCGTCAACCACGTCTGTTACGGCCTGATCGCGCGCGAGGTCGAACGCGTCGACAGCGGCTACCGCTCGGCGCTGTCGGTGCAGTCGAGCCTGGTGATGTATCCCATTTACGCCTTCGGCAGCGAGGCGCAGAAACAGAAATACCTGCCCAGGATGGCCACCGGCGAATGGATCGGCTGCTTCGGCCTGACCGAACCCAATGCCGGCTCAGACCCCGCAGGCATGGCCACCCGCGGCAAAAAAACCGACGGCGGTTACCTGGTCAGCGGCGCCAAGATGTGGATCACCAACGCCCCGCTGGCCGACGTGCTGCTGGTGTGGGCGAAGGACGACGGCGGTGTCATCCGCGGCTTCATTCTCGAGAAAGGCATGAAGGGCCTGTCGGCGCCGAAAATCGAGGGCAAGTTCAGCCTGCGCTCCTCGGTCACCGGCGAAATCGTCATGGACAACGTGTTCGTGCCCGAGGAAAACGTGCTGCCCGGCGTGTCCGGCCTCAAGGGGCCGTTCTCCTGCCTCAACAAGGCGCGTTACGGCATCGCCTGGGGTGCGCTCGGCGCGGCGGAATTCTGCTGGGACGCCGCACGCCGCTACACGCTGGACCGCAAGCAGTTCGGCCGCCCGCTCGCCGCCAACCAGCTGGTGCAGCTGAAGCTGGTCAACATGCAGACCGAGATCACGCTCGGACTGCACGCGGTGCTGCGCCTCGGCCGCCTGATCGACGAGAACCGCGTCGCGCCGGAGATGATTTCACTGCTCAAGCGCAATTCCTGCGGCAAGGCGCTGGACATTGCCCGCGTCGCCCGCGACATGCACGGCGGCAACGGCATCTCCGACGAATTCCACATCATCCGCCACGTGATGAACCTGGAGGCGGTCAACACCTACGAGGGCACGCACGACATCCATGCCCTGATCCTCGGCCGCGCGCTGACCGGCATCCCGGCATTCGGCTGAGATCCGCACAGAACAAAAAAACACGGCAAACAACGGAGGAGCACGACCATGCCGGACATCCGTCCCACCGGCGCCGCGCTGGGCGCCGAGATCCGCGGCATCGACCTGTCACAGCCGCTCGACGATGCCACCTTCAGGACCATCGAAGACGCGCTGCACGAACACGAGGTGATTTTTTTCCGCGGCCAGAAACTCACACCGGAACAGCACATCGCCTTCAGCCGCCGCTTCGGCGAACTGGAACTGCACCTGCGCAAGGACTGCTGCAAGCCGGGTTATCCCGAAATTTTCGTGGTCTCCAACGTCATCGAAAACGGCAAACCGATCGGCACCCAGGACGCCGGGCTGTTCTGGCATTCCGACCTCGCCTACATGGCCGTACCCAGCCGCGGCTCGCTGTTTTACGCCCACGAAGTGCCGCATGACGACAGCGGCAAACCGCTCGGCGACACCCTGTTCGCCAGCATGACCGCCGCCTGGACAGCGCTGCCGGAGGAGATCAAACGGAAGGTGGCGGACCGCCGCGCGGTGACCTCCTATGCCAAGGGTTACTACCGCGACCGCAAAAGCGGGCCGCGTCCGCCGCTGACCGAAGCCCAGAAAGCGCGCACGCCGGACGTCGAACATCCGGTGATGCGCACCCATCCTTACACGAAAAAGCCCTGTCTCTTCGTCAACGAAGGCTACACCTCGCACATCCCCGGCCTGCCGCGGGATGAATCCGACCGTATCCTCGAAACGCTGTTCGAACATGCCTCGCGCCCGGAGTTCGTCTACCGCCACCAGTGGCAGGCCGGCGATTTCCTGATCTGGGACAACGCCTCGACCCAGCATCGCGCGGTGTTCGACTACGCGCTGCCGCAGCGGCGGCGCATGGAACGCACGACGCTGACCGGAACCGCGCCATTCTGACCCTGCGCCACATTCTGTTCGGCCTCGCCGCGCTGGCGGCTTGTACGGCGGCACAGGCCGAACCGCTGCCCTTCGGCAAAAGCCTGCGCAGCATCGACATCGCCGGTGAACGGATCGACCTGCACACCTACAAGCCGCCGGATTATGCCGGCGGCCCGATCCTGCTGGTACTGCACGGCCTCGGCACCAACGCCCCCGGTTACCGCGACTACGCCATCCCGCTCGCCGACCGACTCGGCTTCCTCGTTGTCGCCCCGCTGTTCGACCGCAAACGCTTCCCGACCTGGCGTTACCAGACCGGCGGCATCGTGCGCGACCAGCGCGCGGAAGGCGAGTTCGCGGTTGAACCCGGGGCACGCTGGATGGGCGGCACCTTCCTCGCGATCATCGATGCAGTGCGCGCCGCCGAAGCCAGCCCTGCCCTCGGTTATTCGCTGATCGGCCACTCTGCAGGCGGCCAAACGCTGTCGCGTTTCGCCGCCTTCACGCCGCATGCGGCGCGGCACATCGTCATCGCCAACCCGTCGACGTACCTGTGGCCGTCCCTGACCGAGCGTTTCCCCTACGGATTCGGCGGCCTGCCGGCGGCAATGTCCGGCGATGCGGCGCTGCAACGCTACCTCGCGCAGCCGCTGACACTGCTGCTGGGCACCGCGGACATCGAACGCGGCGCTGACCTCAACGTCCGCGAGGGTGCGGAACGCCAGGGATACAACCGCCTGGAACGGGGCCGCAACGCCTTCCGCGCCGCGCAGCAGCTCGCGCAACAGCGTGGCTGGACCTTCGGCTGGCGCCTGGTCGAAGTGCCGGATGTCGGCCACAGCGCGCGGCGCATGCTCGGCAGCGCGGAAGCGCAGTCCGCACTGTCGCAGCAATAGATGGCCGCCGCCGGCAAGGGCGGGCACGTCGCAAAATCCCGGGCCGGCTGCTAAAGTCCGGACTTCCGCTACCGCTTCCGCAGAGGCATTGCCATGTCCAGACCGAATCCGCTAACCACCACTGCCCCGGCGCTGCCGGCCACCCCGTCGATTTCGCAGCAGATCGCCGCCTTTGCCGCCGGCCTGACGCCCGGGGACATCCCCGCCGATGTCCGTGAAAACGCCAGGCTGCATGTGCTTGATGTCTGCGGCACCGCGCTGGCCGCCACACGCTTCGATTTCGCCCAGCATGCGCTGGCCGGCATCAGCAACCTTGGCGAGTCCGGCAACAGCAGTGTGATCGGCATGAATGTCAGGCTGCCGATGCGCGATGCCGTGCTGATGAACGGCATCCTCGCCCACGGCCTCGACTACGACGACACCCATCCCGGCGCCATCGTGCATCCGACCGCCAGCGCCTTCCCCTGCGCGCTGGGCCTTGCCGAACAGCGCGATGCATCCGGCGCCGATCTGCTGCTGGCCTACATCCTCGGCGTTGAAATAGCAACGCGGCTCGGCGTCGCAGCCCGGGGCACGATGCTCCCCCAGGGTTTCCACACCACCGGCATCGCCGGCCATTTCGGCTGTGCAGTCGCCGCCGGCAAGCTGTTCAACCTCAGTCCCCAGCGGCTGCAGTACGCCCAGGGATTCGCCGGCAGCACCGCCTCGGCAATCGCCGAGCACCGCGCCGACGGCGCCTGGAACAAACGCCTGCATCCGGCCTGGGCGGGAGTCGGCGGCATCACCGCGGCGGCGCTGGCCAGCGGCGGCTTTGTCGGCACCCGGAAAGTCTACGAAGGCGTTGACGGCATTTTCCGCTCGCATACCGGCACGCATTTCAACGAGGTCGACATGGACGCGATGACGCGGCGCCTCGGCGAGGAATGGCTGCTCGGTGAAGTCGCAATCAAGCCGTTTCCGATCTGCCACTTCCTGCATGCCTGCGCCGATGCCGCGCTCGCGATCCACCGCCGGCACAAGGTGAATCCCGATGACATCGCCAGGGTGCGCGCGCTGCTGCACCCCGGAACCTTCCATTCCATCGCCGAACCGGCGGAGATGCGGCGCCGTCCGACATCGGATTACATGGCCAAGTTCAGCGTGCAGTTCGTGCTCGCCGCCTGCTTCGTGCGCGGCAGGTTCGGTTTCGCGGAGCTCGAAACCGAAGCGCTCAACGATCCGCAGATCCTTGCGCTGGCACAGAAGGTTGATCACGAAGCGGATCCCGACTCCGCCTTCCCGAAATATTTTTCCGGCGGCGTGGTGGTGAAGATGAAGGACGGCCGCGAATTCGTGCACATGGAAAAAATCAACCGCGGCGCCGGCGAACGCGCGCTGTCGGAGGCAGACATCAGCGAGAAGTTCTTCGACAACGCCTCGCTGGTGGTGTCAAAGCCGCAGGCCGGACGCATCCGCGATGCGGTGCTCGACATGGAGCGGCGCAGTGCCCGCGACCTTGCCTGCACCCTGACATTAAAATAATTAATAAAATCAAATACTTATGGAATTAGACCTGGATCACCTGCGCAACTGGATCGGCAAGAAGGAAATCCATCACGACATCGCCACGGCTTTCCCGGTCGCGGCACTGGCCGCCACGCTCGACCGCAGCGACCCGCCGCCGCAAGCCGGCGACATCATTCCCCACAGCGCGCACTGGCTTTATTTCCTCGAGACCGCACCCAATGCCGAACTCGGCCACGACGGCCATCCGAAACGCGGCAGTTTCCTGCCGCCGGTAGCGCTGCCGCGCAGGATGTGGGCCGGCGGCCGCATCGATTTCCGCGCGCCGGTCCGCGTCGGCGACACCATCAGCCGCGAATCCGAAATCGTCTCGGTCGATGCCAAGTCGGGCAGCAGCGGCCAGCTGGTGTTCGTGATGGTGCGCCACACGGTGAAGACCGGCGGCATCGTCGCGATCGTCGAGGAACATGACATCGTTTATCGCGAGGCGGCAAAACCCGGTGACAAACCCCCGGCCGGCAAACCGGCGCCCCGGGCTGCGGCATGGCGGCGCGAACTGCAGACCAATGAAGCGGTGCTGTTCCGTTATTCAGCGCTGATCTTCAACGCCCACCGCATCCACTACGACATCGACTACTGCCGCGACACCGAGGGTTATCCGGGCCTGATCGTGCACGGCCCGCTGCAGACCACCCTGCTGCTGGATTTGTGCCGCCGGAATGACCCGCGGCCGGTGCGCAGGCTCGACTATCGCGCCACCCACCCGGTTTTCCACCAGGAGACCTTCAGCGTGAACGGCCAGCCGGCGGCCGACGGCAACACAGTGGAACTGTGGACCGCGAACGCCGCCGGCAGCTACGCGATGCGCGGCACGGCGACGTTCTGATCCATCCACACCACCGCCGGCAAAATCGCCGAAGAACCGTAGCGAGCAAGTCGGAGCGCAAGGAGCCGCGCAGCCGAATGCCGAGACATAACTCGCAGTTAGGCGAGGTATTCGGCGAGCACGCGACGCAGCGATCCGGCTGCGCAGTAGGTTATCCGGCGATTTTTACCAGTTCGCCTCGCGATCGGGTGTCGCCCCGATCTTGTGGATCGACAGGTCCGAGCCCTTGAATTCCTGCTCGCGTTCGAGGCGGATGCCCGCCGTGGCCTTGAGCACGCCATAAACCAGGAATCCGCCGATCAGCGCGATGCCCACACCCATTCCGGTGCCGATCAGCTGCGCAGTCAGGCTCACGCCACCCATGCCGCCCAGCGCCTGCGAACCGAAAATGCCGCAGGCAATGCCGCCCCAGACGCCGCACAGACCGTGCAAGGGCCACACGCCAAGCACATCGTCGATCTTCAGCCGGTTCTGGGTCAGCGTGAACATCCACACGAACAGCGCGCCCGCCACCGTTCCTGTCGCCAGCGCACCCACCGGATGCATCACATCGGAGCCCGCGCAGATCGCGACCAGTCCGGCCAGCGGGCCGTTGTGGACGAAGCCCGGGTCATTGCGGCCGACCACCAGCGCAGCGACGATGCCGCCGGACATCGCCATCAGCGAGTTGACGGCGACGAGGCCCGAAATCTTGTCGACGGTCTGCGCCGACATCACGTTGAAACCGAACCAGCCCACGGTCAGGATCCACGCGCCCAGCGCAAGGAAGGGGATGCTCGACGGCGGTTGCGCGGCGACGCCGCCCTCTTTCGGGTAACGACCGATGCGCGGCCCGAGCATCATCACTGCCGCCAGCGCCAGCCAGCCACCCATCGCATGCACCACGATCGATCCGGCAAAGTCGTGGAACTTCGCACCGGTGGTTGCCTCGATCCAGGGCTGGATGCCGAAGCGGTCATTCCAGGCAATACCCTCGAACAGGGGATAGACCAGGCCGACGATCACCGCGGTCGCCACCAGCTGCGGGTAGAACTTCGCGCGTTCGGCAATGCCGCCGGAGATGATCGCCGGCACTGCAGCGGCAAAAGTAAGCAGAAAAAAGAATTTGGTGACTTCGAAACCGCTTTTCTCGGCCAGTTGTTCCGCGCCGACCATGAAGGACACGCCATAGGCGACGCCGTAACCGACGAAGAAATAAACGATGGTCGAGACCGCGAAGTCGCAGAGAATCTTGACCAGCGCGTTGACCTGGTTCTTGCGCCGCACCGTGCCGACTTCGAGAAACGCAAAGCCGGAATGCATCGCCAGCACCATGATCGCGCCGAGCAGGATGAACAGGGTATCCGTGCTGATTTTGACCGCTTCCATTGCCATCTCCCCCTTGAATTGATCGGGCGATGGAAAGCAATACTTGTTCCTGATATCAAGTTATTGTTTTTATTGAATTAATATCAAACACAGAGAGCATGAGCGCTCATTTATGGTGCGGCGTCGCTTTTTATGCTCTTAAATGGTGCTTATGCGATGGCGCAGAATCAGCGCCCGGCAGCACGGCCCGGGTCTTCCCTAAATCATTGAATCATAAAGAACCAGTGCGTATATTCAGCCTCCATGTCCACCGCCCCCGCACCGCAACCCCAAGGTGACCGCCCGCTGACACTGGCCCAGGTCGTCACCGATCTGATCGCCGACAACCTGGTTCCCCGGGACGAGGCGGAGAAACTGGTGGCCAATCGCCGCTTCAGCCGCGCTGATGTCCACCCGCTGGTGATCATCGCCGACCAGAAGTGGAAGGACCCGCGCAGCGCACGCAAGCTGCTCACCGTCGAATCGCTGACCCAGTGGCTGGCCGACAAGTGCGGCCTGCCCTACCTTCACATCGACCCCTTCAAGATCGACTTCACGGCGGTGACCAAGGTGATGTCGAACGCCTACGCCCAGCGTTACCGCATCCTGCCGGTCAGCGTGAACACCCGCGAGGCGACGATCGCCACCTCGGAACCTTGGGTGCGCGGCTGGGAAGCCTCGCTGAAACAGGTGCTGCGCCTCGAAATCAAGCGGGTGATCGCCAACCCGGTCGACATCCAGGGCTACATCGTCGAGTTCTACAACCTTGCACGCTCGGTGCAGGGCGCCTCCGACAAGGACAAGGAAAAAGGCGGTCCCGCCAGCAGCATCGCCAACTTCGAGCAACTGGTGCAGCTCGGCCGCAGCGGCCAGCTTGACGCCAACGACCAGCATGTCGTGCACATCTGCGACTGGCTGTTCAATTACGCCTTCGAGCAGCGCGCCAGCGACATCCACCTCGAGCCGCGACGCGACGCCGGCAACGTGCGTTTCCGCATCGACGGCGTGCTGCATCAGGTCTACCAGATCCCGACGCCGGTAATGGCGGCGATGACCTCGCGCATCAAGGTGCTCGGCCGCATGGACGTGGTCGAGAAACGCCGGCCGCAGGACGGCCGCCTGAAAACCGTGATGCCCGACGGCGGCGAAGTCGAGCTGCGGCTGTCGACCATGCCCACCGCC
Source organism: Burkholderiales bacterium (assembly GCA_019635015.1). Taxonomy (GTDB): domain Bacteria; phylum Pseudomonadota; class Gammaproteobacteria; order Burkholderiales; family SG8-41. The sequence goes on from JAHCAG010000012.1 coordinate 100,019, forward strand.
TTCGGCGAGAAACTGGTGATGCGGATTTTCAATCCGGAAAACCTGGTCAAGGACTACAAGGAGCTGGGTTTCTCCGAAGAAGAACAGAAGAAGTGGAACCAGATCTCCGCCAAGCCGCACGGCATCATCCTCGTCACCGGCCCCACCGGCTCGGGCAAGACGACGACGCTCTACTCCACGCTGAAGCAGCTCGCCGAACCCGAGGTCAATGTCTGCACGGTCGAAGACCCGATCGAGATGGTCGAACCCAGCTTCAACCAGATGCAGGTGCAGCAGGCGATCGGCGTCGACTTCGCCTCCGGCATCCGCACGCTGATGCGCCAGGACCCGGACATCATCATGGTCGGCGAGATCCGCGACCTCGAAACCGCCGAGATGGCGATCCAGGCCGCGCTGACCGGCCACCTGGTGCTGTCGACACTGCATACCAACGATGCGCCGGCGGCCGTGACCCGGCTGCTCGACCTCGGCGTACCGCCCTACCTGCTGCAGTCGACGCTACTCGGCGTGATGGCGCAGCGCCTGGTGCGCACGCTGTGTCCGCACTGCAAGCTGCAGCACGACTACGACGACGCGGCCTGGGATCACCTGGTCGCGCCGTGGAAGGCGGCCAACCCGAAGGGCTCGACCTACATCAACAAGGGCTGCCTTGAATGCCGGATGACCGGCTACATGGGCCGCGTCGGCATCTATGAAATGATGGTGATGACGCCGCCGTTGAAGGACTGCGTGGTCGCCAATGCCGATCTCGACGCGCTGCGCGAGGCGGCGACCCGCGAAGGCATGAAACCGCTGCGCGTCAGCGGCGCAATGAAAATCGCCGCCGGCCTGACCACCATCGACGAAATCATGAAAGTCGCACCGCCGCCCGGCGGAGACCGCCGACAGCGGTGACGGCGGTGATTGGTAATTGGTAAATGGTGACCGGCCAAAAACCAATTACCAATTACCAGTCACCATTTACCGCAACAATCGGGTAGCCCCGCCCGCGCAGCCGCCTTATCCTCTGGGCCATGGACATCACCGCCGGACACCCGGATTCTCCTGCCCGCGACTATGCGCGGATCGCCCGCGCCATCGGATTCCTGCGCGACAACGCGGCGACACAACCCGATCTTGCCGCGGCGGCGCGGCACGCGGGCTTGAGCGAGCACCATTTCCAGCGCCTGTTCACACGCTGGGCCGGCATCAGCCCCAAACGTTTTCTCCAGTTCCTCACCGTCGAGGACGCCAGGCGGCGCCTCGCCGCCACCCGCAACACCCTGGATCTCGCCGCCGAGATCGGCCTCTCCGGCGGCGGCCGGCTGCACGACCTGTTCGTGACGCTGGAAGCGGTGTCGCCGGGCGAGGCGCTCAGCGGCGGCGCCGGCATCGACATCCGCTGGGGCCTGCACGACACACCCTTCGGCAGCGCGCTGCTGGCCCTCACCACGCGCGGCATCTGCGCTCTGCATTTTGTCGACAGTGCGGATCAGGCCCTCGACTGCCTGCGTGAAACCTGGCCGCGGGCCGTGCTGAAACGGGACCAGCAGAGCACGGCGGATACTGCGCAGCGCGTCTTCGCGCCGCTGCAGGAGCCGCGCCGGCCGCTTTCGCTGCTGGTCAAGGGCAGCAACTTCCAGGTCCAGGTCTGGCGCGCGTTGCTGGCCCTGCCGCCGGGCGCGCTGACCACCTATGGCGAACTCGCCAGCGCCATCGGCAGACCGGAGGCCGCGCGCGCCGTCGGCACTGCGGTTGGCGCCAACACGATTGCGTACCTGATCCCCTGCCACCGCGTGATCCGAGCCTCGGGCATGATCAGCGGCTACCGCTGGGGCAGCACGCGCAAGGCGGCAATGCTCGGCCGTGAAGCCGGTGCAGATGGCAAACCAGCGGGGCTTTTCGGGGCACCCTGACTGCGCAGGGCTACAGCTGCAGTTCCAGGCAGTTGCTGCCGATCGGCGTGTTGTCGTAATACGACGCGCAAGGGACAAAGCCCAGTTCGCGGTAGAGCCGCACCGCCGCCGCCATCTGCGGCAGGGTGTCGAGCAGCATGCTGCGGTAACCCGCGCCGCGCGCGAATGCGACCGCGTGCTCCGCCAGCCGCCGCCCGAGACCACTGCCGCGGTACTGCCCGCGCACATACAGCCGCTTCATTTCACAGCGCCCGGTATCGAGGGGCCGCACCCCGACGCAGCCCGCAACTTCGCCGCCGGACTGCGCCAGCAACAGGATGCCCTGCGGCGGCGCGTAAGCGCCGGGCAGCCCTTCGAGTTCGGTTTCGAAATCCTGGAAACAGAGGCTGAAGTTCAGCGATCCGGCGTATTCGAGGAACAGGTCGCGCACCGCCGCCAGTTCCGGGCCGGGCGCGGCGACCTCGACCAGGTCCATCTCAGTGGGAGCGGCTCAGCAGCCGCATGCCCCGCTCCAGGCCGTCCAGCGTCAGCGGAAACATGCGCCCGCCCATCAACTCGCGGGTGATCGCGATCGACTCGTGGTAGTTCCACACCGCCTCCGGCTGCGGGTTGAGCCAGATCGCCTGTGAATAGACCGACAGCGCGCGCTGCAGCCACAGCGCACCGGGCTCCTCGTTGCTGTGCTCGACGCTGCCGCCGGGATAGGTGATCTCGTACGGGCTCATCGTCGCGTCGCCGACAAATATCACCTTGTAATCATGGGGATAGGTATGCAACACATCCCAGGTCGCGATGCGTTCGGTGGCGCGGCGACGATTGTCCTTCCACACCCGCTCGTAGAGGAAGTTGTGGAAATAGAAATACTCAAGATGCTTGAACTCGGTGCGCGTCGCCGAAAACAGCTGCTCGCAGACGCGAACATGGTCGTCCATCGAACCGCCGATGTCGAAAAAGATCAGCACCTTCACCGCGTTGTGCCGTTCCGGCACCATCTTAAGGTCCAGCCAGCCGGCGTTTTTCGCGGTCGAGCGGATGGTGTCCTCCATGTCCAGCTCTTCCGGCGCGCCGGTGCGCGCGAACTTCCTGAGCTTCCTCAGAGCGACCTTGATGTTGCGCGTACCCAGCTCCACCGAATCGTCGAGGTTCCTGAACTCGCGCTGGTCCCAGACCTTCACCGCGCGGCGATTGCGCGACTCGTGCTGGCCGATGCGGATGCCTTCCGGGTTGTAGCCATAGGCGCCGAAAGGGCTGGTGCCGCCCGTGCCTATCCACTTGCTGCCGCCCTGGTGGCGCCCCTTCTGTTCCTCGAGGCGCTTTTTCAGCGTCTCCATCAGCTTGTCCCAGCCGCCCAGCGACTCGATCAGCTTCTTCTCCTCGTCGCTGAGGTTTTTCTCCACCAGCTTGCGCAGCCACTCCTCCGGAATAACCGCCGTTGCCGCGTCGATGCCGGCAACCCCCTTGAAGTAGGCGGCGAACACCAGGTCGTAGCGGTCAAAGAATTTTTCGTCCTTGACCAGGCAGGTGCGCGCGAGGTGATAGAACTCGTCGACGCTGCCGAAGGCGAGCTGCTTCTCCAGTGCCGCGATCAGCACCAGGAATTCCTT